>CAXXRT010000034.1:0-11052 GCA_963666945.2 Marinifilaceae bacterium | reverse complement strand
CATCCCCATTTATAAAACAAATTAATACGGAGACTTACGCAATACTGCAGGAGAAGCTATATAAATTTCCTGGATTTTTCGTACAAACACGTACTCTAAGAAAATACACTCATAACAGTTCTGCCCATGTCTTAGGTTATGTTGGAGAAGTAAATCAAAGAGATTTAAATAACGATGATTACTACAACAGTGGAGATTATATTGGTAAAAGCGGAATAGAGTACACCTACGAGAAAGAATTAAGAGGCAAGAAAGGTCTTAAAATATTTTTAAAGGATGTTCACAATAGAATTCAGGGATCATATAAAAATGGAAGATATGATGTAAAACCAGAGATAGGGAAAAATCTAACTACAACAATTGATATAGAATTACAGCAATATGCCGAAAAACTTATGCAGAATAAAAAAGGAGGTATTGTTGCAATAGAACCATCTACAGGAGAGATTTTAGTTAAGATGTCAAGCCCCGGATACGATCCTGAACTTTTGGTTGGAAACAAAAGAGGAACGAATTATGGTTTATTGGACAAGGATACCCTGATGCCACTATTTGACAGAGCAATGATGGCACAATATCCTCCAGGCTCAATATTCAAACTTGCACAAGCGTTAATTGGTCTACAGGAAAAGGTGATTACACCTAATACAAAGATTGAATGTCACCGTGGATACAGAGTAGGCAGGTTTAAAATGGGATGCCATGACCATCCATCGCCACTGGATTTAAAACATTCAATACAACAATCATGCAATACTTATTATGCAACAACATTCAGGAACATATTGGAAAATAACAAATATGAAGATCCTAGAGAAGCTTATTGCGCATGGAGAGATTATATTCTTTCTTTTGGATTTGGAGACAAATTAGGAGTTGATATCCCCTATGAAAAGACAGGTTCAATTCCAACACCTGAATATTTTGACAGAGTGCACAGGACAAAAAACTGGAAAGCATTAAATATTATTTCTCTTTCCATTGGACAGGGAGAACTACTGATAACCCCTCTTCAGATGGCCAACATGGTAGCTACTATTGCCAACAGAGGATTCTATATTACCCCACATATAGTAAAGTCAGTTGACGGAAGAGTTATAGATAAAAATTTCAATGAAAAACACTATGCTAAAATTGACAAAAAATATTTTGATCCTGTTATTGAAGGCATGGAGATGGTTGTTTCAGGAGACAAACATAGTACAGGTAAAAGTGCAGCAATAGACAGCATAGCTGTATGTGGGAAAACAGGAACAGTACAGAATCCACATGGAGATGATCACTCTGTATTTGTTGCTTTTGCACCAAAGGAAAACCCTAAAATCGCATTAGTTGTATATGTAGAGAATGGAGTATGGGGATCGAAATATGCTGCCCCTATTTCAGGTCTCTTAATTGAGAAATACTTAAAAGGTAAGATCTCTGAAAAGAAGAAATGGAGAGAAAAAGAAATGCTGGAATCAGATTTGATAACAAAGAAGAATAAGAAATAAGTCAGATGAGAAGAAACGTAAGTCTAGTAAAAAGCTTAGATTGGTTCACCATAATTATATATGTGCTGTTGGTATTTATGGGATGGCTAAATATATATGCTGCCGTTTACAACGAGGAACACAGCAGTATTCTTGATGCAACCCAGAAATATGGAAAGCAGCTTATTTGGATAGGTGCCGCCTTTATTCTTGCAATAGTTATTCTCATAGTTGAAAGTAAATTTTATTCCGTTTTCGCACATATTATTTATATAACTACCATATTGTTGCTTATTTCCGTACTTATTCTGGGACGAGAAGTCAACGGAGCAAGATCGTGGTTCGAGCTGGGGCCGGTACGGTTTCAGCCTGCTGAGTTCGCTAAGTTTGCTACCTGTCTTGCCATAGCTAAATACATGAGTAAATTCGGTTTTAAGATAATGGACTTCAAATCTTTAATTACAACAGGTACAATAATATTTATTCCAGCAGTACTAATATTACTTCAGAATGACACAGGGTCAGCCCTGGTATATTCTGTATTTCTTTTGGTAATGTATAGGCAGGGACTTCCCGGAATATATCTTTTTATATGTCTTATAGTTGCAACATTATTTATTTTAGCCTTAATATTTTCAAAACTAACAGTATTACTTATAATATTAGCAGGTACCTTTCTTGCCTTTAAAATATATAGAAACAACAATAAAGAGACCTTATTTGGTATGCTTATCACTGTGACTATATTTTCTTTAGGTAGATTTTTATGCTGGCTTTTAGAGTACGATCTAAAAGATCACCTGCTTTTAGTATACGCATTTATTGCATCCATTCCGGTATTCCTTATATTCATTTATAAAAACAAGATAAGATATGGATTGATTATAATTCTTTTAACAATTGGCTCTGTAGGATTTACATCATCTGTAGAATATGTTTTTAACAACATACTGGAACCCCACCAATCAAAAAGAATAAAAATATTATTAGGAATAGAATCCGACCCATATGGAGCAGGGTACAATGTAGCCCAATCAAAGATTGCCATAGGCTCTGGAGGATTTGTGGGAAAAGGATTTCTTAACGGTACACAGACAAAATACGACTTTGTACCAGAACAAAGTACAGACTTTATATTTTGTACCGTGGGAGAAGAATGGGGCTTTCTGGGGACATCCTTTATTATTACAATGTTTTTAATACTTATACTGCGGCTCATCTATTTGTCCGAAAGACAAAGGTCTACATTCAGTAGGATCTATGGGTACGGTGTTGCATGTATTTTATTTTTCCATGTAGCCATTAATGTGGGAATGACTATAGGTCTGGCACCCGTTATTGGTATTCCCCTACCCTTTTTCAGTTACGGAGGATCTTCTCTTTGGAGTTTTACTATATTGATATTTATTTTTTTAAGACTTGACGCAAACAGACTCGAGTTATTCGGATAGAAATAGAATTAATATCCAATAGTATATTTAATACAAAATAATTATTCAATATTTTGATGGTTTGCCTGTATATATAAAATATGAATATTATTATTAATTTCAAAATTAATGAACCTGCTTAGAAACAGCATATTAAATTAATATTTTACAATAATTAATTATCATAACTGCCAAAAAATAATTATATTTAAGATTAATTAACCTTAAATTTTTAACTTATGGCAAAAAGAAATGTAATCATTATTGGTGCAGCCGGCCGCGATTTTCATAATTTCAATACTTATTATCGTGACAATGCTGATTACAACGTAGTGGCTTTTACAGCAGCACAGATCCCTGATATAGATGACAGAAAATATCCTAAAGAACTAGCAGGAAGCTTATATCCCAATGGAATACCAATTGAATCTGAAGATAAGCTAACCGAACTTATAAAGGAACTTCATGCGGATGAATGTGTTTTTTCTTATTCCGATGTTCCATACAACAGAGTAATGAATATAAGTGCAATAGTTAACTCAGCAGGAGCAAATTTTGTTTTACTTGGACCTGGGGACACAATGATAAGAAGCAGAAAACCCGTTATCGCAGTAGTGGCAACACGCACAGGATGCGGTAAATCTCAAACATCGAGGAAGGTTATAGAATATCTGATGAAAAAGGGATTAAAGGTTGTGGCAATTCGCCACCCAATGCCTTACGGAGATTTAAATGCACAAAAGGTTCAGCGATATGCGAAAATAGAAGACCTTGCCAAGCATAAATGTACCGTTGAGGAGATGGAAGAATATGAGCCCCACGTAGTAAGGGGTAACGTTATATATGCCGGCGTTGACTATGAAGCAATAGTAAGAGAAGCCGAGGACGATCCTGATGGCTGTGACGTGATATTATGGGACGGAGGAAACAATGACTTCCCATTCTATAAACCCGACCTTACTATTACCGTAGCCGATCCACACAGACCAGGGGCAGAGCTAAGTTATTACCCCGGAGAGGTAAATATGAGAATAGCAGATGCCATAGTAATCAACAAAATGGATACTGCATCACCAGAGGGAATTCAGACAGTAAGAGAAAGCATTGCTAAGGTAAATCCAACAGCAGTTGTTATTGACGGAGCCTCTCCTATTTCCGTTGACGATCCTTCAATTATAAGAGGTAAGAAAGTCTTAATAGTTGAAGACGGCCCTACATTGACTCATGGAGAAATGAAGATTGGAGCAGGAACAGTTGCAGCAAGAAAATTTGGTGCTGCAGAAGAAGTTGACCCAAGACCATATCTGGTAGGAAAGTTGAAAGAGACATTCGAAATATATCCGAATATAGGAACCATACTTCCAGCAATGGGTTATTCTCCAGAGCAACTGAAAGATTTGGAAAAAACCATAAACGCAACTGAATGTGATTCTGTAATAATTGGAACCCCAATAGATCTTAACCGTATTATAAATATTAAGAAACCCAATACAAGGGTATATTACGATTTGGAAGAAATAGGCAGACCAAACCTTAAGGAGTTACTAGACGAGTTTATTACAGTAATGAGGATAGATGTTCCAAATCTTATAAAAGAAGACTGTGATTAATTACTAACTTAAATCAAATATATGGCAGATATGAAATTCAGAGCTAAGGCCGAATCCCTTAGTCCAACAAAAACAGTAGTCAAGGCTCGTGGTTTTGATATTATTATTGACGAACCAACCGAGATGGGTGGAACAAACGAAGGAGCAAATCCGGTAGAGTACATATTGGCATCGTATGCAGGCTGACTTAATGTAATGGGTCATGTATTGGCTCAGGAATTAAATATGAATCTTAAAGGTCTTAAAATTGATCTGGTTGGATCTCTAAATCCTGCTAAATTTATGGGTTCTTCTAATGAAGAAAGAGCCGGCTTTAAAGAGATAAGAATAATAGTCAAACCAGATACTGATGCTGACGATGCGACTATTAAAGATTGGCTTGAGAAGGTTCATGAACGCTGTCCTGTTGGAGATAATCTGCAAAACATTACTCCTATAAAAGTTGAAGTAAAAAGATGATTTAAAATAAATAGGCCGACAAAATTGTCGGCCTATTTATTTTATTCCCATTCGATAGTTGCTGGTGGTTTAGAACTAATGTCGTAAACTACTCTATTAATACCACGAACGTTATTAATTATCTTATTAGAAACCTTAGCAAGGAATTCATAAGGAAGGTGCGACCAGTCAGCAGTCATTCCATCAGTAGAACCAACGGCTCTAAGAGCAACAACGCTTTCATAAGTTCTCTCATCTCCCATTACTCCAACACTCTGAACAGGCAATAATATTGCACCTGCCTGCCATACCTGATCGTAAAGACCATCCTCTTTCATAGTTGATATATATATATCGTCAGCTTCCTGAAGAAGTCTTACTTTCTCTTCTGTGATCTCTCCAAGAATCCTAATAGAAAGACCTGGTCCAGGAAAAGGGTGTCTCTTTAAGAATTTAGGATTAATACCTAAACTAGTACCCACCCTTCTTACCTCATCTTTAAATAAAAGACGAAGAGGCTCAACTATCTTTAATTTCATAAAATCAGGCAGACCCCCTACATTATGGTGAGATTTGATAGTCTGAGAAGGACCGTTTACAGATAAAGATTCAATTACATCAGGATAGATAGTACCCTGACCCAACCATTTAACATCTTCTATTTTATGAGACTCATCATCGAAAACATCGATAAAAGTATTACCAATTATCTTACGCTTTTCTTCAGGATCAGATACTCCATTTAATCTTCCCAAAAATTTTGCACCGGCATCAACACCTATTACATTAAGCCCTAGTTCTTTGTAATCTTCCATTACAGTATGGAACTCATTTTTTCTCAAAAGACCATTGTCAACAAAGATACAAGTTAACTTAGGACCGATAGCTCTGTGCAAAAGCATAGCGGCAACAGTAGAATCAACACCACCTGAAAGACCAAGAATAACCTTGTCGTCACCTAACTTTTCTTTAAGTTCTGCTACAGTAGTCTCTACAAACGACATAGGAGTCCAGTCCTGAGTACATCCACAGATATCTACAACAAAGTTCTTCAATAAATGCGAACCTTCTGTACTATGGTAAACTTCAGGGTGAAACTGTATTGCATAAGTAGTCTCTCCTTCTATATGATATGCTGCATTTTCTACATCTGCAGTACTTGCAATCACTTTATAGTTTTCAGGTAAATGCTCGATAGTATCACCATGAGACATCCAGACCTGAGAATTGTGACTGATTCCTTCAAATAGTTTATTTGAGTCGTCAACAAAGGAAAGATTTGCTCTACCATACTCCCTTTTGTTTGAGGCCATAACTTCACCACCATAAAAATGGGCAAGATATTGAGCACCATAACAAACTCCCAATAAAGGTAATTTACCTTTTATTGAAGACAGATCAGGTATTGGAGCCTTTTCATCTCTGACAGAATGTGGACTACCTGATAAAATAACACCTCTAAAGGATTCATCTAGTTCAGGAATCTTATTGAACGGATGAATCTCACAATAAACATTTAACTCTCGCACCCTTCTAGCAATAAGCTGAGTGTATTGCGAGCCAAAATCTAATATTAATATCTTTTCCTGCATACCGAATAAATTTTTGGGGCTGTAAATATAGGTAATTATTAAGAATTATCAACCAACACTATAATAATTAATGTCATGATCTACTTCATTGTAAAATATATTTCCTACTTTTGCGCCCGATTTGAATTAATTAATAAGGAAAGAATGAAAGAGCTTAGGAATATTGCGATAATCGCTCACGTTGACCATGGTAAGACTACTCTAGTGGATAAGATGATTATGCATTGCAATGTATTTAGAAAGAATGAGAATCCAGGAGACTTGATTTTGGATAATAATGACCTGGAAAGAGAGCGAGGAATCACAATACTTTCTAAAAATGTATCTTTAGAATATAAAGATGTAAAAATTAATATAATTGATACTCCTGGTCACTCGGATTTTGGAGGAGAGGTAGAACGTGTGCTAAACATGGCTGACGGAGTATTACTTTTAGTAGATGCCTTTGAGGGAACAATGCCTCAGACACGATTTGTTCTTCAGAAAGCATTAGCATTAGGACTAAAACCAGTTGTTGTAGTAAATAAAGTAGATAAGCAAAACTGTCGTCCGGAGGAAGTACAAGAACAGGTGTTCGACCTGATGTTCAGTCTTGACGGTACAGAAGAACAATTAAACTTTCCTACAATATACGGATCTGCTAAGAACGGATGGATGTCAAGAGATTGGCAGAAACCTACAACAGATATTACTGCAGTACTAGACGCAATAATTGAATTCATTCCTGCACCAAAAGTACTTGATGGTACCCCACAGATGAGAATCACCTCTTTAGATTATTCTCCATATGTTGGAAGAATTGCAGTAGGAAGAGTTCACAGAGGAGAATTGAAAGAAGGAATGCAAGTATCTCTTGCCAAAAGAGACGGTAGCATAAAAAGATCGAAAATAAAAGAGCTTTACGAATTTAAGGGATTGGGTAAAGAAAGAACTCAAGCTGTTAAATCTGGGGATATATGTGCAATTGTAGGTATTGAAGGATTTGAAATTGGAGATACTATTTGCGATATAGAAAAACCAGAAGCACTGGAACCGGTTGCTATTGATGAACCAACAATGAGCATGCTATTTACCATCAACAATTCACCATTCTTTGGTAAGGAAGGTAAATATGTTACATCAAGACATATAAAAGACAGATTAGATCTGGAATTAGAGAAAAACCTTGCACTTAGGGTTAAAGAGACTGAATCTGCAGATTCATTCACAGTATACGGAAGAGGTGTTCTTCACTTGTCCGTACTTATTGAAACAATGAGAAGAGAAGGTTATGAGCTTCAGGTTGGACAGCCACAGGTTCTTTACAAGCAGATTGACGGAGTAAAATGTGAGCCTATTGAGGTTCTTTACATTGATCTTCCAGAAGATTGCGCAGGGAAAGCTATAGAGCTTGTTCAGAAGAGAAAAGCAGAGATGGTAAGCATGGAAAGAAAGGCTGACAGAACACACCTTGAGTTCCAGATTCCATCCAGAGGAATAATAGGACTTAGAAACAACATTCTTACTGCAACTGCAGGAGAGGCAGTAATGTCACACAGATTCCTTGAATATCAACCATACAAAGGAGAAATTGAAGGAAGGATTAATGGATCACTTATTGCTATGGAAGCAGGAACATCCTTTGCATATGCTCTAAACAAACTTCAGGACAGAGGTAAATTCTTTATTGATCCACAACAGGATGTTTATGAAGGACAGGTTGTTGGAGAAAACAACAGAGCAGGAGATATAGTATTGAATGTTACTAAATCTAAAAAACAAAGTAACGTAAGATCTTCAGGAACAGACGAAAAAGTAAAACTTGCTCCCCCTATTAAATTCTCACTAGAGGAAGCACTGGAATATATACAAAAGGACGAATATGTGGAGGTAACTCCAGAATCTATAAGACTCCGTAAGATTTTCTTAAAAGAATTCGAACGTAAGAGACAACAGTAGGGAAACTTCTTTTGCAAAATTTCGTACTAAATACTATATTAGGGCTTATTACTAACCAATAAGCCCTATTTTTATGCAAAATTCTATTAAAAGAGACAGTTTTGGTTCAAAGCTAGGAGCAGTCCTTGCTTTAGCAGGTTCAGCTGTAGGTTTAGGGAACATATGGAAATTTCCCTATGAAGCAGGAACAAACGGTGGAGCAGCATTCCTGTTTGTTTATCTTGGATTTATTATTTTGATAGGATTTCCTGTTATGCTGGCAGAATTTTATATAGGCAGGCATACAAAAAGCAATCCCTTTGGAGCATTCAAAAAACTGGCACCCAGAACTGGATGGAAATATTTTGGTTTTCTTGCTGTAATAGCAGCAGTAGTCATCTTAGCTTTTTACGGTACTGTAGCAGGATGGACACTGGAATATATAGTACAGGCTGGAAAAAACACCTTTCAAGGGCAAAGCACAGATGATCTAACCAATATTTTCAATAATTTTATTAGTCATCCATTTAAACCTGTATTATATCAGATAATATTCATGGCCATGACGGCATTTATTATACTAGCCGGAGTTAAGAAAGGAATAGAAAAATACACAAAATTAATGATGCCTATGCTATTCTTCTTAATAGTAGCCATGTGTATAAGGTCTGTTACATTAGATGGAGCAACAAAAGGGCTGGAATTTTTATTCACTCCCGATTTCTCTAAACTAACAGGAAGAAGTATTCTTTCAGCCTTAGGACAGGCATTCTTTTCTTTATCGCTAGGAATGGGAGTATTAATAACTTACGCTTCCTATATAGAGAAAAAGGAAAATCTTATTAATATTTCTCTTCAGGTAATTATAGCAGATACCTTAATAGCAATACTGGCTGGAGTAGCGATATTTCCGGCGGTATTCGCATTTAATATTGACCCGGCATCTGGACCAGGCCTGGTATTCCTGACTCTTCCAAATGTGTTTCAACATATGCCAGGAGGATATATATGGGGAATATTATTCTTTATTTTACTGACAGTAGCAGCCCTTACATCTTCAATTTCTTTGCTAGAGGTAGTAGTAGCATATTTTGTTGAAGAAAAGAATTTCACAAGAAAGAAAGCAACTCTATTAACAACATTAGTTATTACATCATTTGGAGTACTATGCACATTGTCGTACGGAATACTTAAAGATTTTACCATATTTGGAAAAACAACGTTTGATTTATTTGATTTTGCCTCATCTAAATTAATGCTACCAATTGGAGGAATTATGATTTCTATATTCACAGGATGGATAGCTAAAAAGTCTGAACTATATGATGAACTATCAAATAAAGGAACTATTAGAATTGTTATGTTTGATATATTGATATTTATACTAAGATATATAGCCCCCATTGCTATCGGAGCTGTATTTGTAAGCGAATTAGTAAAATAGAAAAAATCATGAATTGTATAAAAAATCAAATCCTCCGTTTCGGGAGGATTTATTTATATCAAGATATTTTCATTTTCCACTTAAGATCGTCTTGCAATTCAACCAACATCCTAAGATGAGAATCCTTATATTCGATTATCTCATGCATCCCCCCCATTTTATAGCATTTTCTAATTTTCTCCTTTTGTTTATCAATGTGATAATATTTCCTTGTAAGCATTAGTATTTTATCCAGTTCTTTATTGCTAGTATGTCCATTCTCCGGGACTATTTCAAGACTTTTTACTATATCTTTCTCTATATCAGCATCTATTCTCAATTTAACACCCTCTAATTGCTTGGAAAAACTTAAATGTTTTGTCTGAATAGAAACAGTATCGCCAACTTCAACACCAAAAATTTGTGATTTGGCAACAGGACTCATAACCACAAAAAACAATAATACTAATAACCTCATTCCTTTAAACGTAAAAATATTTTTTTGATTTATCGCTAACAATTAAACTTCCCCTTCAAAATACAAAGAGAATCTTTCCCAGAATTCTTTTCTATAATTTTGATCTTCGTAATAATCCCTACCTTGAATTTTCTCTGGATTAGAAATATTAATTTTTACAGGGATTAATTGAGCCTGTCTCATAGAACTTTCTTTTCCTTTTAAATTCATTTCTGTAATGTAGCTTATACCGCTAAGATAATAATAATTATCATTTCTGGCATATGTAGTGGTAATCTTATATACCAAATCCTCTATTTCATTAGGTTTATTACCTGTGACAAATCCCCTGCCTAACTCAGAATAATCCGAGGCTTTTATTACTAACTCGTTTTTAATGACGGCATAATTGCTAAGATTAATATAAATCTTCCCATAATACTCATCTGCATAGGCGTCACCTGTACTAGATAACGATGGTAATTTATTCCTGTATTTTATAATAATTATACTATCTCCTTTTTCCACAAATCTACCTTCTTCCTTTAATTCATATTGTCCAAGAAAATACTTATCCAAAATGTTTCTTGGAGATCTTACAATATCAAAAGTTAAAAGATCATCAACAACAGTAAACCCATCTTTTAAACTTCTGTTTACCGTTGATTTTCTACTTTCAGTAAACTTATAATTTATCTGGGCAAATGTTTTAT
>CAXXRT010000033.1:0-59089 GCA_963666945.2 Marinifilaceae bacterium | reverse complement strand
CATCCCAAAGAGCTGATATCCCTGCTAAAGAGTGGGAAAAGGCTAACCATATTGAAAGCAATTGGGAGACTCCGGAACTTATTCCGGTTAAGCCTGCGTTTAACCGTGAAGATTTAGAGGGGATGGAACATTTGAATTATGTGTCTGGTCTTCCTCCATATTTACGTGGTCCTTATTCTGCCATGTATCCTCTTCGTCCATGGACTATCCGTCAGTACGCGGGTTTCTCTACTGCTGAAGAATCTAATGCATTCTACCGTAGAAACCTTGCTGCAGGACAGAAGGGTCTTTCTGTAGCATTCGACCTTGCTACTCACAGGGGTTACGACTCTGATCACCCTCGTGTGGTAGGTGATGTTGGTAAGGCTGGTGTTGCTGTTGACTCTATCCTTGATATGAAGATTCTTTTTGATCAGATTCCTTTGGATAAGATGTCTGTATCAATGACTATGAACGGTGCCGTTCTTCCGGTACTTGCTTTCTATATTGTTGCTGGTCTTGAGCAGGGTGCTACTCTTGAACAGTTATCGGGTACTATTCAGAACGATATCCTTAAGGAGTTCATGGTGCGTAATACTTATATTTACCCACCTGAGTTCTCTATGAAGATTATCTCTGATATCTTCGAATATACTTCTCAGAAGATGCCTAAGTTTAACTCTATTTCTATCTCTGGTTACCACATGCAGGAGGCAGGTGCTACTGCGGATATCGAGTTGGCTTATACTTTGGCCGATGGTCTTGAGTACCTTAAAAAGGGTGTGGCTGCTGGATTGGATATAGATGCTTTTGCTCCTCGTCTTTCTTTCTTCTGGGCTATCGGTATGAACCATTTTATGGAGATTGCCAAGATGAGAGCCGGTCGTCTTCTTTGGGCTAAGATTGTTAATCAATTTGGTCCTAAGAATCCTAAGTCTCTTGCTCTTCGTACTCACTCACAGACTTCCGGATGGTCGCTTACTGAGCAGGATCCTTTCAACAATGTGGGACGTACTTGTATCGAGGCTATGGCTGCGACTCTTGGTCACACTCAGTCGCTTCATACAAATGCTCTTGATGAGGCTATCGCTTTGCCTACTGACTTCTCCGCACGTATTGCACGTAATACTCAGATATATATCCAGGATGAGACTACAACAACTCGTTCTATAGATCCATGGGCTGGTTCTTACTATGTTGAGAAACTTACTCAGGAACTTGTTGAGAAAGCCTGGGCTCATATTCAGGAGGTTGAAAAACTTGGTGGTATGTCTAAGGCTATCGAGTCTGGTGTGCCAAAACTAAGGATTGAGGAGGCTGCTGCCCGTACTCAGGCTCGTATCGACTCTGGTGAACAGACTATTGTTGGTACTAATAAATATCGTCTTGAGAAAGAAGATCCAATCGATATTCTTGAGGTTGATAATACTGCTGTACGTGAGGCTCAGATTCGTCGTCTTGCTGAGCTTAAGGCTAACAGGGACAACGAGGCTGTTAAGGCTTCTCTTGCTGCCATCACTAAGTGTGCTGAGACAGGAGAGGGTAACCTACTTGAGTTAGCTGTTGAGGCAGCTAAAAACCGTGCTTCATTAGGAGAAATTTCTGATGCTTGTGAGGCAGTATGTGGAAGATATAAAGCAGTAATTAGAACAGTGAGCGGAGTATATTCAAGCGGATCGAAAAATGATGCAGATTTTGCCAAGGCTAAAGAAATGGCTGATGCATTTGCTGAAAAAGTTGGTCGTCGTCCTCGTATCATGATCGCTAAAATGGGTCAGGATGGTCACGACCGTGGTGCTAAAGTTGTTGCAACAGGTTATGCTGACATAGGTTTTGACGTGGATATGGGACCATTGTTCCAGACTCCTGAGGAATCTGCTAAGCAGGCTGTTGAAAACGATGTTCACGTTGTTGGTGTATCGTCACTGGCTGCGGGTCACAAGACTCTTGTTCCTGCTATTATTGAAGAGCTTAAAAAGCTTGGACGTGAAGATATTATGGTGTATGTAGGTGGTGTTATTCCTCACCAGGATTACGAATTCCTATACGATGCCGGTGCTATCGCTATCTTTGGTCCTGGTACTAAAGTATCTTCAAGTGCTATTAAGATTCTTGAAATCCTTAACGAAGTTAATTCTTAATTAGTTAAGATATAAATAATATTGGCGGGCTTTCCTTTACAGGTTAGCCCGCTTTTTTTGTCTCCTTGTTTTTTCTTTTCTTCCACTTTTTACCTGATGTGACTGCTGTCCATATAAAAATAGGGCCTGAAATGATAGTAACTATTATAGCAAATATTCGTTCTTCTGTCATAAGTATATTGGTCTTATTGTTCTTAAAGTAAATTTAGGAATAATTTTTGTTAAATGTAAAATGTTATCAATATTTTGCATTTTGTAAACAATTTTGTACCTTGATAACGGGAGTTCTTTTATTTCTTTATTAGGTAATGGGGTGCAAGCAAAAAATACTTATAGTCTCATCCTTATTTTAGCAACTGACATCTTTTAACGCTAAAGCACTAAAGATTTTGGACAAGAAAAGAAACTCAGCCAATAAATTGTCTTCAGACAGCTTTTCTTGTTTATCCAAAATCTTTAGTACTTCTTAACGCTAAAGATTTGAGGTTTCTAAAATAAGAATGAGCCATAATTGTCGTACGACATTTTTTTGCACACAGCACTTGTTTTGTTTAATACAAGAAATAAATAAATGTTATAAATAGAGAGAGATGACAAGAATGATAAAAATATTGCTGATAATAATCCTCAATTTATTTGGGGGACTAAATGGCTTTGCCCAGGATCTTACTGCAAAGGAAATTATAAGGAAAGCAGATGAGAAATTCCAGGGAGAGAAGTCGAGCATAAGTACCATGACTATGGTCATTCAGCGTCCTACATGGGAGAGGTCTATTGCCTTTAAGAACTGGACAAAGGGAAGGGATTATTCTCTTACTCTTATTACTGCTCCTGCCAAGGAGAAAGGTCAGACTTTCCTGAAACGCTATAATGATATGTGGAACTGGAATCCGGTCATATCGAGGATGATTAAGCTTCCTCCATCTATGATGTCGCAGGGATGGATGGGCTCTGATTACACTAACGATGATATTTTAAAGGAGTCTTCTATTGTAGTTGATTATACCCATAAGATTTTAGGGGAGGATAGTATTAACGGCTATTATTGTTACAGAATAGAGTTGATACCTTTGGAAGAGGCTGCCGTGGTGTGGGGAAAGATAATTAAGTGGATTTCCAGGGATGATTTCCTGCAGATGAAATCGGAATATTTTGATGAGGATGGCTATCTGGTTAAGACGGAGAATGCTTATGATGTGAAGATTATGGATGGACGAACTATTCCTACCAGGATAGATATTGTTCCTGCTGACAAGAATAATCAAAAAACTATCGTATATATTAATACTGTGAAGTTTAATCTACCTATGGAAGATGATTTCTTTTCTCAACAAAGTATGAAACGTATAAAATAATTGGAATATGCAGGACTTTTTGATGGCATGGAAGAATCTTTGGCGTAACCGCAGAAGGACCTTTATAACTTTGGCGTCTATCTTTTTCGGGGTGCTGCTGAGTACTTTTATGACTTCTATGCAGGAGGGCGTATATTCTAAAATGATTGATAATGTAGTTAGTTTTTATACTGGATATATTCAGGTGCATCATCCTGAGTACTGGGATGATAAAACAATAGAGAATACTTTTGTTCCTTCCTCTGATGTGGTTAATGTTCTGGAAAGTGATGAAAATGTAGATGGTATTGTCCCTCGTCTTGAGTCCTTTGCGTTGATGTCTTTTGGCGAAAATACAAAAGGGTCTGCCCTTATAGGAATCGATCCGGAAAGAGAGAATAGTATGACTGGCCTTAAAAACTGGATAAAGGAGGGGGAATACTTAAATAATGGTGATGATGGTATTCTTCTTGCTGTTAATCTTGCTGAAAATATAGGGGTTAAGGTTGGGGATACTCTTGTGCTTATTAGTCAGGGCTACCACGGAATGAGTGCTGCCGGTCTTTTCCCTGTTAAGGGGATATTGAAGTTCCCTTCTCCTCAGCTTAATAATCTTGGGGGGTATGTTGATATAAAGGCTGCTCAAAGATTTTTCTCCGCTCCTGATCGTCTTACTTCCCTTGTTATTATGGTAAAGGAATATACGGGAGTCAACCAGACAAGGCAACGTCTTCAGCTTGCCGTGGGTGATAAATTGAAATTAAAGACATGGGAAGAGATTGATCCATGGACTAAAAATATGATTGATGCGGATCGTGCTCAGGGTGTTGTGACTAAAGGTATACTATATCTTTTGGTAGGTTTTGGAATATTTGGCACCATTATAATGATGGTGGCTGAGCGAAGAAAGGAAATGGGGATAATGGTGGCTCTTGGAATGCAGAGATACAGGCTTAGTAAGATATTGTTTTATGAAACATTGCTGATAGGTTTGCTGGGTGTGATTATTGGATTTGTAGGCAGTGTTCCTTTAATAAATTATTTTGTGTATAACCCTATTCCTATAAAGGGAGAGACTGCTGAGATATATGAGCAGTTTGGTTTTGAGCCTGTCATGTATTTTTCCAATAAACTGGTTGTGTATCTAAGGCAGGTGTTAATTATTTTTATTATTTCTATTATAGTATATATATATCCCTTGGTTAAGGTATTAAGGCTGAGGGTTGTAAAGGCATTACACGCATAATTATAAAATTTATTATTATGATATTGGCAATTGCATGGCGAAATATATGGAGGAACAGGACAAGAAGTCTTGTTATTTTGGTAGCTATTGTCCTGGGAATAATTGCGGGTATCTTTAATATGGCCTTTTATCAGGGAATGGTTGACCAGAGAATAGATACAGTGATTAAAACTGAAACTTCCCATATACAGGTTCATCATAAGGGATATTTAAAGAATCCGGATAAGAAGTTTTATATAGAGAATGCAGGTGCATTAACAAATGAGTTGCTTACTTTAAAGGGTATAAAGGCGGCAAGTTCGAGGATAATTCTTAATTCTATGATACAATCGCCACAGACGGGTTCGGGTGTGAAGATTATGGGAATAGACCCTGATAATGAGATGAAGCTAACCAATATGTATTCTAAGGTTGTGGAGGGTAAATATCTTGAAGGGGTTAAGAGAAATCCCATACTTGTGGGGAAGAAACTTGCAGACAAACTAAAGGTTAGGCTTAGGTCTAAGGTTGTGGTAACTCTTCAGGATATGAATGGTGAAATGACTGGTGCTTCTTTTAGGATAGCCGGAATATATGAAACCAATAATAGTGTTTACGATGAGACTACTGTCTTTGTAAGGAAAGCGGATATTGCAAGAATTATTTCAATGGATGTGAATAATGCCCATGAAATAGCTGTGATGATAAATAACAATGATTCCCTGAATATAATGACTAATACGGTATCCAGTAAGTTTAATAAGCTTGACGTTAAATCCTGGAGGGGGCTTATGCCGGAAGTTGATATGGTTGAGTCTAGTCTTGATTATTCTATGTATATCTTTATTGTTATTATATTGTTAGCCCTTCTTTTTGGTATAGTGAATACTATGTTGATGGCTGTTCTGGAGAGGGTTAAAGAACTGGGTATGCTTATGGCAATAGGTATGAACAGGAAGAGAGTCTTCTCCATGATAATGTCCGAGACGGTTATGTTGTCGCTTACAGGTGGGCTTGTGGGAATAGGCCTTAGCTGGATATTGGTTGTGTATTTTGGATATACGGGAGTGGATATTTCTGCATGGGCTACTGCATATAAGTCTTTAGGGTACGATACGCTTATTTATACTAAGTTTTCTATGGAGGCTACTATTGATGTGGCAATAATGGTTGTTTTGACCGGCATGCTGGCATCTGTTTATCCTGCAATAAAGGCTCTTAAATTAAAGCCTGCAGAGGCAATTAGAATTGATATGTAAAATATTTAGTTATGAACGTTATAGATGTTAAAAACCTTGTAAAAGTATACGATGAAACACAGATTGAAGTGCGTGCTGTAAATGGGGTGGATTTAAGTATTCAAAAGGGTGAGTTTACTGCCATTGTTGGTCCATCGGGCTCGGGTAAGACGACTTTGTTAAATATGTTGGGTGGACTTGACAAGCCTACTCTTGGAGAGATAAGCATAGGTGGTGTTGATATAGGAAGCCTTTCATCTGCAGAATTGATTGATTTCAGATTGCGTAATATAGGTTTTGTCTTTCAGGCTTATAATCTTTTACCTGTATTGACAGCAAAGGAAAATGTGGAGTTTATATTGCAGCTTCAGGGTGTATCAAGAAAAGAAAGGGGAAAGAGGGCCGTGGAAATGCTTAACAGGGTGGGTCTTTCTGACCGTATAAACAGTAAGCCTGCAAAGATGTCGGGTGGTCAGCAGCAAAGGGTTGCCGTTGCAAGGGCACTTGCATCGAGACCTAAGTTTGTTCTTGCCGATGAGCCTACTGCTAATCTTGACTCGGTATCTACTGAGAATCTCTTAAATATTATGGAAGAGCTTAACAGGGAGGAGAATATGACTTTTATATTTTCTACTCATGACAGGCGTGTTGTTAATAAGGCAAGAAGGGTTATTACTATTGAAGATGGCATGATAGTCAATGATGAGGTCAGGAAATAGTGTTTGTGTTGAATGAAGATAAAACAGGGCTTATGAGGTTTATTCTGGTAATATTATTTCTTCTTCTCTGTAATGTTTCTGTCTCACAGTCTGATAATATATCGATAAATGGATATGTTAAAGATTTGTTTATGTATTACAATCCTAAGAAACTGGATGAGGTTGAGGGGAAGGATATCTATTATAATCTTATTCATAATAGGATAAATCTTAAATATTTTGCTAATAATAAATTGACGTTTTCTACGGAGGTAAGAAATCGTTTGTTTATGGGTGCTTTAGTCAATCAATACCCGGATTTTAAAGATATTATAAATAAGGATAAAGGGTTTGTTGATCTTTCATATAATATGGCTGGTGGTAATAATTGGTTTATGAATACTACCATAGATAGGTTTTATGTGGATTATACCTCAGGTAAATGGCAGATTACTTTTGGAAGGCAGAGAATTAACTGGGGGGTTAATCTTGTATGGAATCCTAATGATGTGTTTAATGCTTTCTCTTATTTCGACTTTGACTATGAGGAAAAGCCGGGGACTGATGCTCTGAAGCTTCAGTACTATATTGCTGCTACATCTTCAGTAGAGTTGGTTTATAAGTTGGGAGAAAATTCTGATGAAATGGCACTTGCTGGAATGTACAGGCTGGCTAAATGGAATTACGATTTCCAGTTAATAGGGGGTTGGGTAGGCAGGGATATTGTTATTGGTGGTGCCTGGGCGGGGGATATTAAGGGTGCTGGGTTCAGGGGGGAGTTTTCATATTTTACTCCTAAGGAGTCTGGTACTGGTCTTAATTCTGCTTTTGTTGCATCGGTATCGGGTGACTATACTTTTACTTCTCAGTTATATATACACGGTGGAGTACTTTTTAATAGCTCTGGAACGACTGGTAAGGCAGGGGGTGTTGATCTGCTTATTGATAGGGATATTTCCCCAAGGAATCTTTCATTTGCAAGATATTCCTTATTTGCTCAAACTACATATCCTGTTACACCATTGTTGAGATTTGACTTTTCAAGTATTGTAAACCCTGGTGACGGTTCTTTATTTATTAATCCGGGGGCTTCTTATTCTTTGTCGGATAATATGGGTATAATGCTTACAACTCAGTTGTTTTTTGGTGAAAGTGATAGTGAGTTTGGCAATTATGGACAGATATATTATGCAAGGCTGAAATGGAGTTTTTAGAATAAGAAATCAATAGCTATTAAGATATCATGACAATATCAAATAGCTATTGATTAATGGTATTTATTTAATTTACTAACGACTTAGCTTTTTCAACGGCTTTAGTGAATGCGTCAAATATATTGGCTTCACCAATCATTTCTGTTATATGGTTTTTCCTTAAATCTTCCTGTATTGTTTTGTTAACACCGGATAAAATGATTCTAATGCCTGAATTATGAAGTGTCTCAAGGGCTCCCTGAAAGTTGTGGACTCCTGTTGCGTCCATAAATGGCACGTGTCTCATTCTTATAATGATTACCTTGCTTTGGCTTCCTGTTGCTTTTATCACCTCGGAGTACTCTTTGGCTGAGGCAAAGAATAGCGGTCCACTTATCTCGTAGATAGAAATATCTTTAGGAAGATTTGAATAGTCATCAATCAAATCACTGTCTATTTCTTTTGTTAATTTGTTTTTGTTAACGTCTGACATTCTTTTCATAAATAATAGGGCAGAAAGAACTACGCCTATTTCTATGGCTACAGTCAGGTCGACTAAAACAGTCAGGAAGAATGTTGATAATAGTACTATAATATCAAAAACAGAACTTTTTAATATGGATTTGAATGATCTCCATTCACTCATATTGTAGGATACTACTATAAGAATACCGGCCAGGCATGACATAGGTATTAATTTTGCCCATTTCCCGATAAAGAGCATTATGAGCAATAAAGTTATTGCATGTACAATACCTGCTATAGGTGTACGGCCTCCGTTTTTAACATTGGTTGCGGTTCTTGCTATTGCTCCTGTTGCTGGTATTCCACCAAAAAATGGTGTGACAATATTGGCGATCCCCTGTCCTATCAGTTCTGTGTTTGAACGGTGATTACCACTTATCATACCATCAGAGACTACTGCTGATAGCAGGGATTCTATTCCTCCTAGTAATGCTATTGTCAGAGCGGGCTGAAAATACTGACTTAAATGACTTATGTGAAAATCAGGTACTGTGAATCCAAACTGATTGGGTATTTCTCCAAAAAACGATTCTATGGTTGTTACCGGCAGGTCAAATAATTGTACGGCAACAGTTATTACAATAATTGCAATGAATGAACCGGGTATTTTGTTTGTTATCTTTTTTGAGAAAACGTTTATTAGAATGGTTATAATAGTTATAGCTATAGCATAAAGGTTTATGCTTTTCAGGTTTGTTATGTATAAGCCCCATTTGGAAATAAAATCTGAAGGAACTTTTTGTATGTCAAGGCCTAAAGCATCTTTTATTTGTGTGGAAAATATAACCAATGCGATACCACTTGTGAATCCTACCACCAAGGGGCGGGGAAAATATTTTAATAAAGCTCCTAATCGTAGTAGTCCGAAGGCAACTAATATAACTCCCGCCATTATGGTCGAGATTATTAGCCCGTCAAGTCCGTATTGCTCTACAATACCGTAAACAATGACAATAAATGCTCCTGTAGGTCCTCCAATTTGTACCCTGCTGCCTCCCAAAACGGAGATAATAAGACCTGCAACAATTGCGGTGATAAGACCTTTTTCCGGAGAAACTCCTGATGCAACAGCAAAAGCAATAGCCAAAGGCAGTGCAACAACTCCTACAACTATCCCGGCTAATATGTCAGATGATAATTGTTTCTTGTCGTATCCTTGTTTCAGGATACTGAATAGTTTGGGTTTAAAGATGTTATTCATTTTTATTTATAGTAAATAATATGTGTTTTTTTGGTGGCACAAATATATGTAATAAGCCTTCTCGTTGTCCTCAAAAAGCAGGGTTATTGCTTTTGCGGGACTATGTTTAAGAGCATGTCTGTCTTGGTTTTTAATAATTAGTGGATATTATTCTGGTGAAGACTATTTGATATGTTGCTCATTATTAGCCTGTAATTTCAAAAATCAGAATAGTAATTAATCATAACTATTTAAAAGATGTTTCGTATAGTTATTTATTTAATAATTACCTGTATATGTTTTTATAGATGTTTTATTGCAAATTGGTATAATTAGTACTGTGTTCTTACATGGGATTGTATCCTATAAAATGTGCAATAATTATTTGTATTTGCCTTAATTTTAAAAATGTAATCGTATGAAAAAATCAAAAAGAATTGTTGTGGCTACTCTTGCCGGGGTACTTTTTGCAATTGTATGCTATTTGCTTGCTTCTAGTTCGGCTGTATTACCTGGTCCTGTCAAATGGCAGATAATAACTAGCAGAACCCTTATTGGTTTTGCTATTGGGATTAGTTGTATTTCTTGTATGCATTGGTCATTGCATGGTTTGTTAATGGGTTTTTTATTTAGTCTTCCTTTAGCCTTTAGCGGATTAATGGCTCCCGATAGTGCGGAACTGAGTAAGGTGTCGATGTTTGTTTTTACTGTCGTTTTGGGAATGATCTATGGTTTCTTGATAGAGATGATAACTTCAGTGATTTTTAGAGCACCTTCTGTAACGGGTATAAAAAAAGATGAAGTGTAATAATATTTATATAGACATCATTTAGTTAACACTATATCCATAGTGCTTTTTTAGTAAAATGGTCTTTTATTATGAAAATAAACTATGAAAAATTTTTATGTTTAAATTTTAATTCATAATTTTAAATAAAAAACATTGAACTGATAGGACTTAAAGTTTGTTTATTGTAGTTGTTTTATTTTGTTTTGAGGAGTTATTAATAAAGATACTAATCTGGGGTAAATATGAGATTAGTATCTTTTTTATGTTATTAATATGATTTTTTAAGGTATTTATTGTAGTTGTCTATCGCAACATAATAATCCGGATCTTTAAGTATGTTTACATCACAAATCTTTTCTGCTTTCTCAATTAACATTACACAATCCATTACTTAAGTGCCGGAGGTGAATGGTTTTCCCTTCTTTAGTGTATTTATCTGCCAGTTTATTTATTGCTTCTATTGCTGATTGGTCCATTATTCTGGATTCTGCAAAGTCAATGATGACTTCTTTGGGGTCGTTCTTTACATCGAATTTTGTATTGAAGAGACTAACAGACCCAAAAAACAGGGGGCCATATATTTCGTAATGTTTTATTCCATGTTCATCTACTCGTTTTCTGGCCCTTATTCTAAGGGCATTTTCCCATGCAAAAACCAACGCAGATATAATTATGCCTGCCAATACTGCTATTGCAAGGTCAAATATTACGGTAAGGGGTAGTAACTATTACAATAATTATAAAGTCAGATGTTGGTATTTTATTGAGGACTTTAAATGTGCTCCATGCGAAAGTTCCTAACACGACCATAAACATTACACCCACCAAAGTAGCAATGGGTACCATTTCTATATATGAAGATCCGAAAAGAATAAATGCAAGAAGTCCCAAGGCTGCCACTATTCCTGAAGTTCTGCCTCGTCCTCCTGATTTAATATTGATAATACTCTGGCCAATCATGGCACAACCGCCCATACCTCCAAAGAATCCGTTGGTTATGTTGGCAATACCCTGTGCCATACATTCTTTGTTCCCGCTTCCGTGGGAATCGGTAAGTTCATCAACAAGGGTCAGGGTCATGAGTGACTCAATGAGCCCGATTGCGGCAAGAATTAAAGAATAGGGGGCAATAAATTTAATAGTCTCCCAGTTTAGAGGGATTGTGGGAATACCAAAAGATGGCAGGCCTGCCTTTATCCCTGTTCCTCCTTTTGAGACAATAAATGATCGTACTGTCTCTGTTTCTATACCAGACAGTATTACAATAAGAGAAACCGTTACTATGGCAACTAATGCAGCAGGGATATTTTTGTTTATCTTGGGGAGTATCAGCATTATTCCCATTGTAATGGCTACAAGTCCTAACATTGTATACAATGCAGGGCCTTCAAGCCAGCCTTCATTAGTTTTGAACATCCCTAACTGGGATATAAATATTACTATTGCCAGTCCGTTAACAAATCCCATCATCACGGGGTGGGGTACAAGACGTATGAATTTCCCTAGTTTTAATACCCCAAAATAATATCTGAATCAGACCTGCTAATATAATAGTAGCAAAACAGGAACTGAATGCCAAGGTTGTCTCCCATTGCATTTCCTTCTTTAACAAGGCTTACCATGACTACTGCCATTGCTCCTGTGGCTCCTGATATCATTCCCGGGCGCCCACCAAGTATGGCTGTTACAAGCCCCCATCATAAATGCGCCATAAAGACCGATAACGGGAGATATTCCGGCTATAAAGGAAAAGGCGACGGCTTCGGGCACTAAAGCAAGGGCTACCGTCAGTCCTGAAAAGAAATCACTTCTAAGGTTCTCCTGCTTTTTGTCTATAAAAGAAAAGGATAAATTCATATTGTAGTGTTTGTTTTTTTACTTTACAGATAATTTCTGTAAAAAGTTGTTGCACATTATTTTTGAGCGCGCAAAGATATGCTTTCTTTTCAGAAAACTAATAAAGAATTTTGTTTTTGCAGACTTTATCTATTTGTTGTGTTCTATCTTTTTTATCGATTCTTTTCTTGCCATCAACATGGGAATTGCCACCCCAAAGGCCAGGGACATTACAATAAATAATGCATTTAGTCCGTTATTTACTGTGTTTAGGAGTGTGTGCAGATGATCCTGATCATTTATTTATAACAGTTAAATCAATAAATCCGAGCATCATATTGTATGCAAAAGCTCCAGGTACCATGGGGATTACGGCAGGGTATTGAAAAGATAAGAGGTGCGGCAAAAAATCTTCTTGCTGTTATAATACTCAGAATACCCACTGTTGTTGCCCCTAAGAGTGAGGACAGAATAATGTTAATACCCATTATTCAGGCCAGCTGAATTTGATAATTCCCCCCTATACAGGCCAGCGCCCCCTATAGCAGGAAGGTGTTCTTGAAGGTACATTAAACAGGATAGAAAAACCTATGGCTGCTAATCCGGCAAAAAGTCCTTTATAAAATAATTCTAATACTATCATTTTTCTAAATATTAAATATTAAAGTTGCTGTTAGTAATCCCAGAGCTATTGCGAAGGAAATCAAAATACAGTTAGTGCCCCTGACAATGCCGTTTAAAATATTTCCATCTATAAGATCAGTAATTGAATTTATAAGAGGAATTCCGGGGAACCAGATACAATACACATGTTGCTAAAGCTTTGTGTGTGTCTATGCTGAATGGAAGGTATGCTGAAGCTGATGCTACTATTGCTGCAATGCTTTGCTCCCGCATAAGACCCCCTATATAGGGGTTGAATTTCCTTTTCATTATTTCCTGTCTGACAAATAGCCCCACTATTGTTGCAAAAAAAGAAACTGCCATTTCTTTCCATCCTCCTCCCGAACAAATAGCAGAAAGAGGCATCAGCAAGACCTATAAAAGAAAGGATCATAAGTCTTGGATAGTGGGGAATTTTTTTCAGGCGTTCTATTTCTTCTTCAACCTTATCGGGGGTTCCATTTTTTGTCTATTATATTCCAGCTAAGATGACTTATACCGGAGACCATAGTGAAGTTAACTCCATGTGGAGAAATACGTTTTATTCTGCTGAATGATGTTTCCTCACCTTCTTCATCTTGCCAGTGTAAGAATAATTGCCCTGTGTGTTATCATTAGCTCCGGGTTATAGCCCAATGCGTGAGAGATTCTGTTAATTATGACTCTTATCCTTCCAGTACTAGCTCCTGAACTCATTAATAGAGAGGCCTATTTCCAGAAGGCATGATGCAACCTTGTTTTTGTCGTTTTTCATCTCTTAAGTATTCTATGTACATTTTACTGTTATTGGAAAATTATGGATATAACTTTCTTGTATAATACGCAACAACCTTTAAAATATTTGGGGGGGACAAAAGTAATATTTTATTTATGCCTATTAAATATTTTATAACCAAACTTCTGCCTTGCTCCTTAACGCTTTGCTTGATAGTCTTTTTTATATCTGATTTTAGATTCTTTCTATAGTGTTCGTTTTATGATATTGTTGTGCATTTCCGTTCATCTTATTCTGTGGGCTTGTATGGTAAGGTGTTGTGGTGTAGTGTATTGACTGTTGTGGCACGTCAATTGGAGTATATAAAATTATAAAGAAGAAATAAGATGTTGAATAATAAAATTGTAAGATATGAAACGTTATTGGTTATTTTTAATGATGATGGCAATGTCAGTAATTTTATTTGCTGATAACATCGAAAAGGATTTATCAACTAAATCTTTGGAAACCTATTTGAAACAGAGAAAGATTACTTCTGTCGAGAAATTTGTAATTGTAATTAAGAGATATGAAACATCAGAGAGTTTGAGAACATCTGCAGAAAAAGACCAGCATGTTTGTACCGTTAACATTCTTGAAGAATATAAAGATTTTGCGGTAGCTAACATAGAAATTAAAAAAGATAAGGATGAGGTACTTAATGAGAATTTTAGTTTGATAAAAAAGGAATGGTCAATGGTTACTTAATTCTGTAGTGTATTCTTATGAAAAACCTAAGGAAAAATAAAAGATTTGTATTTCTTGCATCAACTTAAGGGGTCAATAAAAATTTGTTGGTCTCTTTTTTTTGTAATATCCTATACTGTAACTCTGACTAAAGTTTTTTATGTTAATAAATAATATGCCGTTTATCAAATGACCTATATTGAGGGATTTAACCTTAAAAATAGTATTACGTACAAGTAATTAATAACTTAGTACTAACTATATAATATAATACACATAAGAAGACAGGCTATGAAAATTAATGGAGTTAAATTTAATGAGTTTGATGTTCACGCAAGTGAATGGATGGCCAGAAATGGTATACTGTTTATGAGAATTGCCATAGGAATCATTTTTATATGGTTCGGAGCTATGAAGTTCTTTAAGGATATGAGTCCCGCTGAGGTTTTGGCAGTGAAAACTATTGATAAGCTGGTTATGCAATTAATTAATCATGAGGTAATCAGATATGGATTAGCTGTTTTTGAAGTTCCTTCTTGGTTTGGGTTTAATGTTTCGTTTGTGCCTTAGGACTACCCTTTTACTTTTGTTTTGTACATATGTTAGGAACATTTTCTCCATTGTTTCTGTTTCCGGAGGAAATATTCTCAAAATTTCCTTTCTATTTAACTCTGGAAGGACAGTACATTGTTAAAAATATTGTTATAATTGCAGGGGGTATTATTATTGGGGCTACCATCAGGGGAGGCGGGCTTAAAAGTTCACCAAATAGCAACTGGGTGTCTCATTGATTTTTTATTGTAAATCAATTACTTTTCTATGATAGAAATACTAATTATAATGGCATTTGGCATCTTGTGCGGATTTCTTCTTAGAAGAAAAGATAAGATTGTCAAGTTAATTGAGCCTTTGTTGAACTGGGATGTGTATATTCTTCTTCTATTAATAGGGATAGGAGTGGGAACAAATAAAATAGTAGTTGAAAGACTTGGAATAATAGGTTTTCAGGCTTTTATGCTTTCCATGGGTGCCGTGCTTGGTAGTTCACTGTTTGCTCTTATCTGTTATAAATTGTTTTTTAAGAAATAGTAAAGAAATGAAGGGAAGTCTAATAATCGTCGGTTTTTTTATATTGGGTTTGTTGGGGGGAGTATCTTCTTCCCTTCCGGATTTTATGCTGAATAAGGACTTATCCACATACGCCCTTTACGTTCTTATGTTTTTGGTCGGTATGACTATTGGGGCAGATAAGGCTGCCTTAAGGATTATTAAAGAGGTGAAATTCGAAATATTGATAGTCCCTGTGTTTGTTATCGTCGGGACCTTTGTCGGTGTCAGCTTTGTTTCCCTGTTTTTGAGAGATATTAGTTTTAAAGATTCTCTTGCAGTGGGGGCGGGATTTGGTTATTACAGCTTGTCGAGTATAATCATCACAGAGATAAGGGGGGAGTCTTTGGGTGCTTTGGCTCTTGTATCTAATATTATGCGTGAAGTCTTTACCTTATTGTTTGCTCCTTTGCTTGTTGCAGTCTTTGGAAAACTGGCCCCTATTGCCTCTGGCGGTGCTACTTCAATGGATTCAACATTGCCTGTAGTCAGGAAATTTTCGGGGAAAGATTATGCTTTAATCTCCATATATAATGGGACTGTGCTGACTATACTTGTACCGTTTATCGTTATGTTTATTCTTGAATTCTTTTAATTTTTATATATGGACTCAATTTTTGATGATGCAGCTATTGTTCTTTTACTGGTTAATGAAAAAAGGGAAGTTGTTGACATTAATAAATCTGGTGAAATTTTTAGTGGCAACAGGAGAAGTGATGTTTTAGGTCTTTTGGCTGGTCAGGCAATTAGTTGTGTTAATGCAAAAGAAGATGGAAAACCTGTTTGTGGCAATGGTGTGAATTGTGGGCAGTGTATTATAAGACAATGTGTTGCTAATACATTTGTCACAAAAAAGAACAATTATAAAAAGGAAGGAATAATGCATATATCTTCCAACGGAGAAGTTTCTTTGGTAAATGTTCTGGTGTCAACCTCTCTTATAAATTATGAGGGCAATACGATGGCACTGGTAACTCTTGATGATATTACCAGGCAGAAGTCTATAGAAAATAAGCTGAAAGATGTTAACGCCATGAAAGATAAATTCTTCTCAATCATGGCACACGATTTAAAGAATCCCTTTAATAGTATTCTCGGCTATTCTGAACTTTTATTCGATTCTTGTGACAGTAACGGAATAAATGAAGAACAAAAGATCTTTGTTAAATATCTTTATAATAGCTCTAAACACGCGTACTCTCTTTTGGAAGATTTATTAACGTGGGCCAGAATACAGATGGATAGATATCCCTATAATCCTAGCTATATTTCATTATTAGATGTGATTACAGAAAATATACAGATTAATAAATCAGGAGCAACTAAAAAAGAATATAGAGATTGTTTTTCCTGATTCCAAGGATATTAATGTTTTTGCTGATAAATTTATGGTTAGTACTGTTGTCAGGAATATAATATCCAATGCTATTAAATTTACTAATGAAAAGGGAAAGATTGCAGTTAGATTTAATGAAGTATCTCCAAAGTTTGTGCGTATAGAAATAGAGGATAATGGAGGTGGGCATTCAGGATAATGTAATTGATAAATTATTTAGGATAGAAGAAAATCATTCATCTTTAGGAACAGAAGGAGAGAGAGGGACAGGACTTGGGCTTGTATTGTGTAAAGAGTTTGTAGAAATTAATAATGGAGAAATAGGTGTGGAAAGTGAGTACGGCAAAGGAAGTGTTTTTTGGTTCACTCTCCCGTTAACTGGAAAAACAGAATTATAGTTTATTGCTTTTGTTCCCCTCTGCCAACAATTATTTCCACAATCAGACAATTATTGAAACCTTATGCCGTTTTGTATAGTTTAACTATATGATAATATGGTCTGTTTTGAATGATAAAAATTATTTAATTATGGGAAAAAGGGGAATAGAGATATTAAAATTAGATGTTGAAGAAACTAATAAAAAAACTTAATGCAGCCCTTGCTGAAGAATGGCTTGCTTATTACCAGTATTGGATAGGCGCCAGATTGATGGAGGGACCAATGCGTAGTGAAATTGAACCTGAACTTTTAGTTCATGCCGATCAGGAGCTAAATCATGCTAATATGGTAGTAGAAAGAATTATTCAACTTGGGGGTACTCCTATTATGCATCCCTCAGAATGGTTTAATAATGCATCGTGTGAATATGAGGAACCATCTGATCCATATGTTGAGATTATTCTTAACCAGAATCTCAGAGGTGAAAGGTGTGCAATAAAAAGATATGAAGATATTGCAAATTTTACCAGTGGTATAGATCATTCAACACATCAGATGGCAACGACAATATTAAATGAAGAGCTCGAACATGAACAGGACATAGAGGATTGGCTGACTGATATTGAGAGAATGAGACAGGAAATGCGAAAACTGTTATAATAGTTTTTTGTTGCTGAAGTATAAAATTTCTAAGCCTGCTTGTTTTATGATTTTACTTAAAAAATATAGATCCGGATTTATGCCTAAATCAATTTTATTGCTGTGCTTGCTTATGTTTATTGCTTCTTCTAATACTCTTTTTGCTCAACGTGAGTACGATAATGATATATCAATGGGTTATGGGCTAGTCACATCGAATCAAATATTTGATGTGACTGCTGATGTATTGACTTCAGTTATACTGCCGGGTAATTTATTCTACCTCTAATACTCAGTTCTCTGGTGGGTTTATTTTTAATTACAAAAATTCAATATCCGATAATTGGAATGCCGGTCTTACTTTTAGCTATGACTTTATTACCAAGGATGTTTTTATTCAGAGAGAGAAGAGGGGAGATCTTGACAGAAAATACATGACTATAGCAGGAGAAATAGATTACAGGTATTTTAAAAGGGAAATCTTTCAGATGTACTCACTTGTGGGTATTGGTTATACATTCTTGAGAGATAAGTATATGCCTATTGTCGAAAATGAAATCTCTAATGATTCTTCAGGTTTTTTTTAATTTCCAGATAAGTCTTATTGGGCTCAGAATAGGGAAGGAATTAGCTTTTTATACAGAATTTGGATTTGGTTATAAGGGGATATTAAATTTTGGATTATCCTATCAGTTTTAAGTCATTGGGTGTTGTTTAAATACATATGAGATTATATTTCTTAGCGTTTTGTCTTGTTTTAATTCCCGGAGCACTTTCCTACAGTATTTAAAAATGTGTTAAATCTTCCTGTCAGCTTTTTTGCTTTGCAAATGATTTGTATCTTCGTAATTCGCAAAACAACGAATAAGTGTAATTAATTTAAAAGATAATGTTATGGATATAAAGGTATTAGGACCAGGATGTAAGAAATGCAAGACTCTTTATAATGAAGTTTGTAGGACTATTGAAGAGGAAGAAATAACTGCCAATGTCGAGAAAGTAGAAGATATTATGGAGATAATGAAGTACGGTGCGCTGGGAACTCCGGGTCTTGTTGTTGACGGAAAGCTTGTATCAAGTGGGAAAGTTCTTTCCAAAGAGGAGATATTGAAATTCATTAAAAAGTAGACTTTCTATATTAATTGTTATTAGAGTTATGGTGGTTATATAAGCTGTCATGATTTTTTAGTGAAGTATAAATAAATATTTGAATATGAAGCGAGTTTTAATTATAAAAAAAGGTTTTGCATTATTGGCATTATTGTTAATGACATTTGCCGTTTTTGCCAGTGGCATAAAAGAGGAGACCAAGCCTTCCCAGCAACTTCTTAAGAAAGCAGGAACTAAGGTAGTAGTGGTTTATTTTCACCAAATACGACGTTGTCCTACTTGTGTTGCCATTGGAAATATTGCAAAGGAAGTGGTGGAAAAGCAATATAAAGGTAAGAGCGTAAAGTTTATAGAATTATCTTCTCATGATAAGGAGAATAAGCCTATAGTGGAAGAACTAAAGGTATTTGGTTCCGGACTTTTTGTTATTTCCAAAGCAAAGCTGGATAATCTTACTGCAATTGCATTTCAGACGGCAAGAATGAAGCCGGATATTTTAAAGGAAGATATAAGGGAAAAGGTTGATGCAGCTTTAAAAAAGTAGTTTATGGAGTTATTAAACGAATTATTGAGTAACTCTGATATTCCCGTCTTTTCTGCATTTTTATTAGGACTTATTACTGCAATAAGTCCTTGTCCTATGGCGACAAATATTACTGCTATTGCTTTTATTGGCAAGGATATAGAGGACAAGAGGAGGGTGTTTTTATCAGGACTTGTTTACACTCTTGGAAGAACAATAGCATATACTGTTCTTGGTGTTATTTTGTTTTATGGAGCCAGTGCAATGAAAATATCTGAGATCTTTCAGGGATGGGGAGAGAAATTACTAGGCCCATTTCTGATTTTGTTTGGTATCTTTATGCTGGATCTTATTAATATCAGTTTACCGGGGTTAGGTAGTATCACCGGGAAGATTGGTCAGAAATATTCAAATAAAGGATTCTGGGAGGTATTGTTTATAGGTATAGTCTTTGCCCTTGCCTTCTGTCCTTACAGCGGGGTACTTTATTTTGGTATGTTGATACCAATGACTGTTTCCAGTGATGCAGGATTATTACTTCCTCCTGTGTTTGCCATTGCAACGGGGCTTCCTGTTTTAATATTTGCATATCTGTTGGCCTTTACTGTTGCCGGTGTTGGTAATATGTACAATAGGATGAAGGTCTTTGAGAAATGGTTCAGGAAGATTGTGGGAATTATTTTTATTGCAGTAGGACTGTACTATGTCTATTTGTTCTTTGTTCAGTAGTGCTAATTGTCGGTTACAATTTAACATTTATTGATAGATATTAGGTCACACGGTTTTTCGTGTGACTTTCTTTTTGCTGCTGGTTTTAAAATTTGTTATCTGTCTTTTTTATCAATAAACAAAGAAACTGTTTGTCGTTCTTATTGAAATTATTATAATATTATTATATTTACATTATGAGATTATTTTTTCCCTTATCATAACCTTTAACTATGAAAACATACATCTTTGCCTTGCTGTATTTTTTATTTATTTCATTCTATTCATTTGCACAGACGAAAAGCAGGGGTATCCCGGCAAGTCCTTATCCTTTTAAGGCAAATCAGCCTGATGGGTCATTAATAACTCTTATTCAGAAAGGGGATGGCGTGGTTCATTGGTTTGAGACATCAGATGGCTACTCTGTTCTTAAGACAAAAGATGGGTGGTTTCAGTATGCCTCACTTAATGATGTGGGGGACATGGTCTGTTCAGGGGTGACGGTAGGTGAATCAACATCCGGGGTATCTTCGTTGAAAACAGCACAAAAAAGGATTAAAAAACATTTGAGGTTTAGTTCTAAACAGATAAAAAGGAAAAAAGCTGAATTACTTTGGGGAGGAGTCACGAAATAAGTCTTCCAGAAAAGATGCTTTCCCTGCTTCCGGTACCCGCAGGGTATTGTTGATATTGGCAGAATTTGATGATCTGGCCCATAATGTAGCTCACAATAAGTTTAATAATCTTATGAATCAGCAAGATTATAACGGAACGGGGAGTTTCAGGGATTATTATCTTGAGGCTTCCTATAATAAATTGGATATTACAACGACAACAACTGTCTGGGTAAAGGTTCCCAAAGAATATGCTTACTACGGGAAGAACGATGAAGAAGGGGACGATACCAATCCTCAGGAGTTTATCCGCGATGCCGTGGATGCTGCTGAAGCTCAGGGGGTGGATTTTTCTCAATTCGATAACGATGGTGACGGGTATGTGGATGCCGTTCAGGTTATTCATGCCGGCTATGGTGAAGAGGCTGGTGCCGACGATAATACCATATGGTCTCATGCCTGGGGTTTAGGAACGTCATGGGCTGTTAAATACGATGGAGTTTGGATTAACAGATACGTTACCTTTCCTGAGTTAAGAAATGCTTCCGGAGCTGATATTACAAATATTGGTGTAATATGTCATGAGTTTGGACATGGACTGGGCTTGCCTGATTATTACGATACAAGCGATGATGGTGATTATGCGGGGGAGGCTGCAGGTCTAAGGGCCTGGGATATTATGGCAAGTGGCTCCTGGAACAATGGGGGTGCAACTCCTGCTCACCACAACGCTTATTCTAAATCTTTGCTGGGATGGCTGGCTCTTGAGGAGTTTGATAAGAATGGTGAATTCAGTATTAATAATCTTGCCAGTTATCCAGAAGCATATATAATACATTCAAAAACAGAAAATGAATTTTTTGTACTGGAGAACAGGCAACAAAAAGGCTTTGATTCATACATCCCTTACCATGGTATGCTTATTTATCATGTCGATAAGAATTTCCAGGGCTGGAATGATAATAATGTCAATTCAGATGCTGATCATGAAGGAATGGATCTTTTAGAGGCTGATAATAGTGATGTTTTAAATTATTACAATGATTATTACTCCGACCCTTTCCCAGGAAATGCTTCTGTTACTGTTTTTGGTGACAATACTTTTCCCGGGTCTCTTTCATGGTCCGGGGAAAAATCCGATATTGCAATTAACAATATATCTGAGAAAAATAATGTTATCAGTTTTGATTTTAGAAATACTAGTGTCGTTTTGGCTGTTCTCTCTGAGGAAAAAACGATTAATATATATCCAAATCCAACTAACGGACTTGTTTATATAGAGGGTAGTTTTTCTCCTGAGGCCGTTATAAAGGTTGTTAACCAAAAGGGAGAAATATTATTTTCCAAGAAGGTAAATAACCCGGTTGAAGGAAACGATGCAATTGAAAGAATAGATCTGGGCAATCTTCTTTCTGGTATTTACAATATTTTAATTATAGAGGAAGACAAGAAAATACTTAAACGAATAATTGTCAGATAATAGCTTCTATTTGTTTGAATATAAGGTCAGATTCAAAGCCCCGGCTTTGTGCAAAACGATATAGCTTTGACTTTTTTTGAAGGGGGTCTTCGTCTTTTAAGGATTTGTATTTTTGTGATATTAAAGAGAATAAAATATCATTATATTCTTTCTCATTAATTTCTTTAAAGGCTTCGCTTATGGCCTGTTCTGCTATATTTTTGTGTTTTAAATGGTAAGATATTTTTATCCTTCCCCATTTATTGAATCTGTATTTATCCCGGACATAGAATCTGGCATATCTCCCCTGGTCTATGAATTTCTCGTCTTCAAGCCAGTCAACTATATCTTCAGCCTCATTGAATATTTCCCATTTATGTAGTTTCTCTATAGCATCATATCTGCATAATTCTTTTATACTACAAAGTTTGGCTAATTTCGATTTTGCTGTTTTTTTGTCCATGAGAAATTATTTTACGGCTTTTACTATCCTGTCTTTACCGTTTATGTCTTTTATTATCTGGATATTCCTGAACTCTAATTCTTCAAGCATGTGAGTCATTTCTTTCCCTAATGCTTCATTTATTTCAAAATATAGTCTTCCTGAGGAATGAAGATTCGATGAAGCAAATTTTGCTATTGTCTTATAATATCTGAGAGGATCACTGTCAGGGACAAAGAGTGCAGTGTGTGGCTCGTATCTCAATACATTTTCATCCATATATTCTTTTTCCGATTCCCTGACATATGGGGGGTTGCTGACAATGATATCGTACTTTATTGTAAAATTGTGTTGGGTGATATTGAAAATATCCATTAAAATAAAGTCAATAGAAATATTGTTGTTTTTTGCGTTCTTTCTTGCTGTTTCAATGGCTCCCACCGATATGTCCAAGGCAGACACCTTTGCAGAAGGCATGTTTTTGGCAAGACTAATAGCAATACATCCGCTGCCTGTACCTATGTCAAGTATGTTTGCACCTTTATTCTGGTTTTCATTTATTATTAAATCTACTAATTCTTCAGTCTCGGGACGGGGAATTAATGTGTGGGGATTAACTTCAAATTTTAAGTCGTAGAATTCGCTGTAGCCTAGTATGTACTGTATGGGGGTATGTTTTTTTAGTCCTTCTGTTATTTTATTTATTTTTTTTTCTGTTTCTATCTTAATTTTTTCCTCTTTTTTTAAATGTATATCGAATTTTGTGTATTTTAGTAAGTGATCAAATATTAAGTAAATAAAACTTTCTATTTCTTTTTCATCATAAAGATCAATAAGTTGGGTTTTTATTTCTTTAATAGTTTCAGATATGGTTTTCATTGATAGTCTCTATTGCTCGTTTTTATTGATGGACGTTAGTACAAAGATAATACAAATATGGCAGGAATTATAAATATATTTGATGTTGTGGATTACTTGATGGACGGCCTGAGTGTGTTATATGTCCTGGTTGTTGTTTTTGTTGTGATCCTTATTGTGCTGGAAAATAGAACGCCCTTAAAGACTATTGCCTGGATTCTTGTTTTAGTGCTTATTCCCGTGGGGGGATTTATATTGTATCTTTTTTTTGGTCAGAATTACCGTAAGCAAAAAATGTTTTCAAGAAAAGGACTGGGAGACCAGAAATGGCTTGAGGTAATGAGCGAAGATCAAAAGCAATGGCTTGCGAAAAAAGAGATTCTTTCTGAGGTTGAGCTAACAAGAAACAGGCATATTATGACTTTATTACTCAATAATTCAAAGGCTCTTCTAGCTCGCCATAATAAGGTTAAAGTGCTTCATAACGGGGAACAAACGTTTAATGAAATATTCCAGGCTATTGAAAATGCGAAAGATCATATACATCTTGAGTATTATATTATTGAAGATGGTGAGTTGACTTCAAAATTGATTGCTCTGTTGACAGGGAAGGCCGCTGAGGGGGTAGAAGTAAGGATTATATACGATGGTGTTGGCAGTATGAAACTTTCTAATGATAGTATTAGAAAGTTAAAAAATGCCGGAGCCAGGGTTTATTGTTTCTTGCCGGTGAAGTTTCCGGTATTGACTCATAAGGCCAACTACAGAAATCACAGAAAGATAATTGTTGTTGACGGGAAAATAAGCTTTATTGGAGGACTAAATTTTGCTGATAGATATAAATACGGGGTTAAAAATATTGGGATATGGAGGGATACTCACTTAAGAATTGAAGGAGAGGGGGCGAGCCTCTTGCAGATTGTCTTTCTTACGGACTGGTATTTCGTCTCTCAGGAAGTATTGTTGCAGAAAACAAGATATATTACCGGATACAAAGTCAAGGAAAGGTGTCTGTTGCAGATTGCTGCTTCAGGAGCCGATTCTGACTGGGCCAGCATCCAACAGGCTTATTTTGCTGCAATTTCTACTGCAAAGGATTATGTGTACATTTCTACGCCTTATTTTATGCCCGGGCCGAGCATGCTCATGGCTCTTGAAACAGCTGCAATGAGTGGGGTTGATGTCAGAATAATGATTCCGAATAAATCTGATTCTTTCTTTTCTTATTGGTGTACCATGTCGTATGTACAGGAGTTGCTGGAAGCTGGAATAAAAGTATATCAGTACAAGAAAGGATTTAATCACAGTAAGATAATGATGATTGATGATGCCATATCAACAGTGGGAACTGCTAATATGGACACAAGGAGTTTTGAACAGAATTTTGAAGTAAACGCAATTTTATACAACGAAAAATTAACGAGGGAATTAGTCGAGTATTTTAATAGTGATCTAAATGACTCCGTTCAGTTGGAATACTTTGAATGGTTAAACAGGTCCAGATGGGAAAAAATATTGGAATCATTTACACGATTATTTTCTCCTCTATTGTAATTTTGTCAAAAAAATAACAATAAATGCATTATACAGTAAAAGATATAGCTAAGCTTACAGGTGGTGATGTCTATTTTGAAAGCAATATAGAAATACGTTATCTTTCAATTGATAGCAGAACCATTCTTGTTCCTGAATATTCCTTGTTCTTTGCTATTAAAGGGTTGAGAAACGACGGGCACGATTATGTGTTGGATTTATTCAATAAGGGGGTGCGTTGTTTTGTGATAGAGGAGGTTAGAAAAGAATTTAATTATCTCAGAGACGCATGTTTTATTGTTGTTGAGAATTCCATAAATGCTTTGCAATCGCTGACGGCTTCACATAGGGATAAGTTTAATTATCCGGTCATAGGGATTACCGGCAGTAATGGAAAAACAATTGTTAAGGAATGGCTGTATCAGATAATAGCAAAAGATAAGGTGGTTGCAAAAAGTCCTAAAAGTTATAATTCGCAGGTTGGGGTGCCTCTTTCTGTCTGGAGGATGAGTGAAAATGATAGCATAGCAATTTTTGAGGCGGGAATATCTCAAAAAGGGGAGATGCAGAGTCTGGAGAATATTATTAAGCCTACTATTGGGATATTTACAAATCTGGGAATAGCTCACAGTGAGAATTTTTCCTGCGAAGAAGAAAAGATTCAGGAAAAAATGCTGTTGTTTAATGCGGTAGAAAAATTAATTTATTGCAGGGATAATGATCTGGTTGATTACTATATAAGGAAAAGATTGCCTGAGAATGCTCTTTTTTGTTGGGCTGAAAGCAAACCTGCTGATATTGTAATTAAAAACAAAGAAGTCTTGGATGGCAATTATTTAGTTGAAATAGAATATCGTAAAGAAAGGTTTCAATTAAAATTTCCCTTTGGCGATAAGGCTTCCTTTGAGAATTGCATGCATTGTTTGACTACTCTTTTGTTCCTGGGTTACGATATTGATTATATTTCTGAAAGCATTCTCAAGCTTCACCCTGTTGCAATGCGATTGGAAATAAAAGAGGGGATAAATAATTGTTCTATTATTAATGACTATTACAATTCCGACCCGGTATCGCTGGGTATAGCCATTGATCTTTTGGAAAGACAGTCTGCTGGTAAAAAAAAGACTGTGATTTTATCCGATTTACTACAGACAGGCTATAAACCGGAGAATCTTTACAGCGACGTGGCAGCCCTCCTTAAAATTAAAAAGGTAGATAAGCTTATTGGTATAGGGGAATGTATATCCAGGTATTCCTCTTTGTTCGATGTGGAAAAATTGTTTTATCCCAATACTTCTTCTTTTATAAGGGATTTATCCCGTAAAGATTTTAAGAATGAGGCCATTCTGTTGAGGGGTGCAAGAAATTTCCATTTTGAAGAGCTTTCTAATCTGTTGCAGAAAAAGGCTCATCGTACGGTGTTGGAGGTGGATCTTGACGCTATAGTCCATAATCTTAATTATTACAGATCTCAGTTAAGACCGGAGACCGGTATAATGGTTATGGTTAAGGCTTTTTCTTATGGAAGCGGACTAATAGATATTTCCAGAATACTTCAGTATAACCGTGTGGATTATCTTGGCGTGGCAATAGCTGATGAGGGGATAGAACTCAGAAATGCAGGTATCTCAATTCCTATTATTGTCATGAATCCTGAGGAGTATAGCTTTGACTCTATGATAGAGTACAATCTGGAGCCTGAGATTTATAATTTAAAGCAATTAGAAAGTTTTGGGCATGCTCTTAAGAGAAATGCTGTTGATAACTATCCTGTTCATATTAAGATTGATTCAGGGATGAAGCGCTTGGGATTTGTTTGTAAAGAAATACCTGAGCTCAAAAAGATATTGGTTAATAACAGTCTGTTTTTTGTGCGTTCTGTATTTTCACATCTTGCTGCTAGCGATGAGGTTGTTCACGATGATTTTACAAAACAGCAGATTAAGATATTTGAAGATTGTTCTTCTGAAATTGTATCATGGTTCGATCATAAAGTTATAAGGCATATACTGAATTCAGCCGGAATAGAAAGATTCCCCCAGTTTCAGTTTGATATGGTAAGACTGGGTATTGGTCTTTACGGGGTAAGTTCTTTTGCTCAGGATAAAATATGTAATGTAAGTACCCTTAAAACCACCATATCACAGATAAGGGAGGTTGAAGAGTCGGAAACGGTTGGCTATGGAAGAAAAGGTATTGTCAATATGGTATCAAGAATTGCTACTGTTCCGGTAGGCTACGCTGATGGTTTCGACAGACGAATGGGAAATGGAACAGGCAGGGTGATTATTAATGGTAAGTTTGCTCCTGTTATTGGTAATGTGTGTATGGATATGACAATGATAGATATTACCGGGATAGAGGCCAGTGAGGGGGATGTGGTCATTATTTTTGGCAAAGATAATCCTGTTTCTGATATTGCAGAAAGGATAGGGACTATTCCTTACGAAGTTCTTACGTCGGTGTCGGAAAGAGTAAAAAGAATATATATTAGTGAGTAAGCAGATAGGCTTTAGCCTAATCTGCTTATGTTATCTAGTTCATTCCTGTTTTTTATCTTTATTTTTCTTCCGTTTAACTCAATTAAGCCTTCATTGGAAAAGGTTGAAAGAGTACGAATAGCATTGGATGTTGTCATGTTAGAAAGATTAGCTATATCTTCTCTTGAAAGATATACTTTAATGGTTTCATAATCTTCCTCATATCCGTATGTGTCAATTAACACCAGCAGAGACTCTGCTAATCTGCCCCTGATGTGTTTCTGTGTAAGTGTTACGGTTCTTCTGTTAGAGAATCCCAGGTCGGTTGCAAATGCCTTAATAATATTCAATGCAAGGTCGGGATTGGCGCGTATAAGTTTAAACATGATTTCAGACTTTACTATACTGGTAGTGCAATCTTCAATAGCAACAGCGGAGGCAATATGATTTTCCTGTGCAAACATGGCTCTGTATCCAATAAAACCTATTGCATTGGCGAGTCTTACAATTTGTTCTCTCCCGCCTATCCCTTCTTTAAATATCTTAGCCTTCCCTTCTGATAAGCATATTAGCCCGGCAGGTTTGTCTCCTTCCCTATAGATGAACTCTCCTTTTTTAAAGACTATACATGTCATACTATCCCTTAGAAGTGCCTTCTCCTCTTTGCCCAATGGCTTGAATACCGACTGAGGACTATTGATACAAGTATTACAGATTTTGTTGTGTAGTTCTTTGTCTGTTATTATCATAGTCAATTAATTAATATTGTAGTGTGTTGTAAAACATGTCAAAATTAATTATTTGAAATTAAATACAAAATTATTTGTTTTTAATATTTTGCAACAAGAGGAATTCTTCTGCCAAATCCGAAGGCTTTATTGGAGACTCTCAGGGTTGGCGGAGTTTGAAAACGCTTGTATTCATTCATATTTACAAGTCTTATTGTCTTACTTACTATATCTTCTTTATAGCCTTGAGAAATTATTTCTTTTGCAGACATATTCTTCTCTATATAAAGCTTTAAGATGGAGTCCAGTATGTCGTAAGGGGGAAGGGAATCCTGATCCTTCTGGTCGGGTCTTAATTCGGCAGAAGGGGGTTTTATAATTGTGTTCTCAGGAATTATTTCTTTTTCGGTATTAATAAATCTTGCCAGACGAAAAACATCTGTTTTATAAACATCGCCGATTACTGCCAGGGCTCCGTTCATATCACCATAAAGAGTACCATAACCTACGGCGGCTTCGCTTTTATTGGATGTATTTAAAACAATATTGCCGAACTTATTGGATATTCCCATAAGTAGTGTGCCTCGGATTCTGGCTTGAATATTTTCTTCGGTCACATCAAAAGAACATCCTTTAAAAACATCTTTTAAAGAGCCTTCATAGGCCTTGAATATTTCTTTGATTGGTACTATGTCGTATTTTATATTTAAATTCTTTGCAAGCTCAACGGCGTCGTTAACCGAATGATCTGATGAGTACTGAGAAGGCATTAACAGAACTCTTACATTCTCAGAACCCAGGGCTCTTGCGGCAAGACATACAACAACAGCAGAATCAATACCTCCTGAAAGTCCTAGTGTGGCTTGTTTAAATCCGTTTTTACCAAAGTAATCCTTTATTCCAAGAACAATGGCATCGTGGATATCTTTTATGTAATCGGATTTATCAGGTTTTATATGATTTGATTCATTTATTTCTTCGCTGTCAACAAATGCTATGTCTTCATTAAAACTGTTTAGTTTCTTGACAATTTTTCCACTGCTGTTTAATACCAGGGAGTTGCCATCGAAAATAAGATCGGTATTGCCTCCTACCTGGTTTACGTATATTAGTGGAAGCTTATATTTATTACAGCACGATTCCAGTATGCTTAGTCTTGTGGTTTCCTGACTGTAGGCAAAAGGTGATGCTGCTATGTTTATAATTATATCGGGATTCTGAACTATTAGGTTTTCCATTGGGGAAACTCTGTACAATTCTTTTTTTGAGAATTTGTTCTCGGAAGGGTGTCTCTCCCAAAGATCTTCACATATTGTTAATGCTATATTCTTTCCTTTATATTCTATTGTCCTGAACTCATTGTTAGGTTCAAAATAACGGTATTCATCAAAGATATCGTAATTGGGAAGTAATGTCTTATGGGTTATTGCCTTTATCTTTTTATTCTCGATAAAATAGGCGGAGTTATGTAGATTCTTTCCTTTGGGATTATTATTAATCTCCGGTGCTCCAACTATTGCCGCTATGGAATCACAATGCCGGGCAATTTCCTCTATTGCTGATTTGGTCTTCTCAATAAATTCCTTTCTTTCCAGTAAATCAAGGGGAGGATAGCCGCAAACGGAAAGTTCCGAAAAAACTATTAATTCAGCCCCCCCTTCTTTTGCACGCTCTATAGACGATACTATTTTTTTAGTATTTAAGTCAAAATTGCCTATATGATAGTTTAGCTGTGCTAATGCAATTTTCATAACATTTAAAGTTTATTATTCCCGGCAAAGTTAGTAAAATATACTTTTTTAGTGCTAAAAAAAGCATCTTATCCTTTTAACTTATATATTTGCATGGTATGAATAAGTTATTGCCTGTCATATGTCTTTTATTTTTTATTAATATATCGTGTAAACATACCCGGTACAATGTCGATGTATCGCATGTCGATATAGATATAAAGGTTAATCATTTCTATAAAGATCTTTTTTCTGCAGATACATCGGATATTAAAGAATTAGCCATTGATTTTTCCACCAGATATGGTCGTTACTGGGATATTTATAACTATGGAGTTATTAAAACCGGGGACCCCTCCTTAAAAGATTTCCCTGTATATCTGGGGAAATTCCTGTGCAATAGTTCGGTCAGGGAACTTGCCGACAGTTGTTTTAAGGTGTTCTCCGATGTCAAGGATATTGAAAAGGAATTGACAGGGGCTTTTAAGCATGTGAAGCATTATTTCCCCAAGAAGAATATCCCGGAAATATATTTCCATATATCCGGTTTTAATCAGTCTGTTGTTGTTGACAGTGGATTTGTCTCTGTTAGTGTGGATAACTACCTGGGGGGAAACAGCAAGTATTACAAGTCTTTACTTGTTCCCATGTATCTTAGAAAAAAGATGCAAAAAAACAGAATCTCAAAAGATGTTGTACTTGCATATGCTATGTCTGAATTCCAGTTCCGGCCTCAGAAGATAAATTTACTTAGTAACATGATATATCAGGGTAAGATCCGCTGCTTTTTGAAGGCGATGATGCCGGAACTGCCTGAAAATGAAATTATGGGATATACTAATGATCAGATGGAATGGTGCCAAAAGAATGAAGCAATGATATGGGAGTTCTTTGTTAAAAACAAGTATCTTTTTTCTTCTGATTATAAAATAATAATGAGATATATCAACGATGGACCTTTTACTTCGGGTATGCCTAAAGATTCTCCAGGTCTTGTAGCTGTCTGGCTGGGCATGAAGATTGTAAATTCTTATGTTGAAGAAAATAATTGTAGTGTTAATTCTCTCATGGAAGAGAACGATTATATTGGTATTTTAAGAAAATCAGCTTATCAGCCTTAAATATTGAATTATGAGTATTGATAATAGGAAAAAGCTTATAAGAAAAGAGATGAAATCCAGGAAATCAGCTTTTACTCTGGAGGAAAAGAAGCAGAAATCATTAATGATTCTTGACAAATTGAAGAATATTGATGAGTTTAAGCGCTCTGGAACTGTTATGTTGTATTGGTCTATGGATGATGAAGTGCATACCCACGATTTTATCTCTGAACATGCCTCGGCTAAAAGAATCATATTGCCTTCTGTTAATGGTGATGATTTGGTTTTAAAGGAATACAGGGGCGATCACGATCTTGTTAAGGGGGAAAGTTTTGGTATACCTGAACCTGGAGGTTCGGTTTTTGACAAGCCTGAAGAGATTGATCTTATTGTTGTTCCCGGTGTTGCTTTTGACAGGAAGAATAACAGGATGGGAAGGGGAAAGGGTTATTACGATAAATTCCTGCAATCAACCAAGGCATATAAAGTCGGTATTTGTTTTGATTTCCAATTGTTGGAAGAAGTCCCAACCGACGAACATGATATATTAATGGATAGTGTGATCTCAGAATAAAAAAATAAAGGGCTGATATTTTCAGTCCTTTATTTTTTTTATTGATTATTCAGGTTTGATTGCTTCTACTGGACAAGCTTCAGCACATGTACCACAATCAATACATTTTTCAGCATCTATTTCATAATGCTCTTCACCCATGAAAATTGCTTCAGTTGGACAAGCACTCTCGCAAGATCCACAAGAGATACAATTATCGTCAATTACGTAAGCCATCTTTGTTGTTTTTTTTGGTTAATATTTAATGCAAATTTATAATCTAAAATTAAATACAGAAAGACTTTCTTTAGTGATGCCCAAATTTAGAATTATTTTAAATAACTTGTGCAACATAAATTATATGCAATCCATGCTAATAGTCCTGAACCATAGTTTATTGACCTTTCACCGGCTATGAATTCAGGAGTATGAAGGGCAAATTCCCTTTGTGTATTATCTTTAACTCCCAAACGGAAAAAGCTGGTCCTGAATTTTTGGCTGTAGTATCCAAAGTCCTCAGTTGTCATTCTTATCTCCAGTTCATGTGTGTTCTCTTTCCCAAGATAATGTTCTGCCAGTCTGATGGTTTCTTCAGTGTATAGGGGATCGTTCTCCAGGTAGGGATAGCCATCAATGATATTTACCTTGCATTTGGCTCCCATACTCTCTGCTAAAGATATGGAAATTTCCCTTATAAGTTTTTTGGCCCTGGATCTCCATTCTTCATTCATTGTTCTGAATGTTCCTTCAATATTTACTTCTTTGGGAATGATATTTACAGCTCCGTTGCCTGTTATCTTCCCAAAAGTCAGAACGCAGGGAATGGATGGGGGACAGTGGCGACTGACAATTTGCTGAAGGGCGACAATAATATGGGAGGCTATAAGTATAGTATCCGATGTTTTGTGGGGTAGGGCAGCATGACCGCCTTTACCCTTTACGTCAATAAAGATTTCGTCTCCCGATGCCATATACATTCCTTTCCTGAACCCGGCACTGCCCACAGGTAATGATGGGTCGCAATGAAGTGCCCCTATCCAGTCGGGTTTAATATCATCGAAAGCTCCTTCTTCTATCATTTGTTTAGCACCTCCCGGAAGTTTCTCTTCTCCAGGCTGAAATATTAAAAGAATATTACCACAAACGGATTCTTTTATTGTCTGAAGTATTTTTGCAGCTCCCAGAAGACATGTCATATGTATATCGTGACCGCAAGCATGCATTACTCCTTCGTTTACCGAGCAGTAGGGGTTTGTTGGGTTTTCATTTATGGGCAAGGCATCCATGTCAGCTCTAAGGCCAATATTACGACCATCTTTTCCCCCTTTAATAATGCCTACAATACCCGTTTGGGCGTATTTTTTATATGCGATGCCGTATTTGTCAAGTTTGTTGCATATGAATTCCGAGGTTTTCTCTTCCTGAAATGAAAGTTCAGGATGACTGTGAAGATGGTGGAATATGTCTAACAGTTCATTGTAATAGTCATTACTGAGTTGTTCAATCTGTTTTTGCATGCCTTACATCATTTGTTTATTTTACAAATTTAAAGTATTAAATAACATATGAGTTTATATTTTACTATTTTTGTTAGTATTATTATTTTATAAGTCACACAGTCAAATTAATATGTTACGTTGCTTGTTCTCGGTTTTCATCTTTTTATCTCCCATCATTCTTTGTGCCCAAAAGAAAGCCGTTGCTTATTTTAATTCTTCTGCGCATAATTTTGAGACAATAAAGGAGATTGATGGTAAGGTGTGTCACGATTTTGCCTTTATCAATAAAGGTGAGCAACCGCTAATTATCAGGAAGGTTGAATCAACATGCGGCTGTATGAGTCCAACATGGACTAAGCATCCTGTTCTCCCCGGTGGAAAGGGTTTTGTTCGTGCAACTTTCGATCCGGTCAATCGCCCGGGTAATTTCGATAAGACAATTACTGTATATACCAACGCAGAAAATCCTGTTCAGGTATTAAGAATAAGGGGTAAAGTTATCCCTAAAAAGAAAACTATGCTGGATGATTATCCCTATGAGTTAGCATGTGGATTAAGGATGGTATACGATCATATTTCTTTTTTTAGTATCAAGGAAAATGAAACAAAAAAGATAGAAATTCCTGTATATAATAATCACGGCAAAAGGCTTAATGTAAGGTTCCGGGGGTTACCTGATTTTTTAAAAATAAAGATGATTCCGGGTGTCCTCGATGCCAAGGCGAAAGGAATCATTGTTGCAGAGTATGATGCTAAAATAAAAAATGACATAGGCATTGTAAAAGATCAAATATTAATTGTCGGTAATGGGGAAGAACAAGGGATTATAGTTTCCGCAAATATTAAGCAGGATTTTTCAACTCTGACAGCTGAAGAAAGAGAATTGTCTCCGGTGATTACAATAGACAGAAGATTTGTTAATTTCGGGAATATAGAAAAGAATGATGCTGTTGATTTTGTCTTCCGTATATCTAATAATGGCAAATCCGGTTTGTTGATAAGAAAGTTGTATTCTTTTAATCCGGAAGTTAAATTTATTCTCCCTAAAGAATATATATCCGCGGGAGAAACAGTTGAACTTAAGGTGGTTCTGGATGCAGGACAACTTCAGGGTCAGCAGAAGATACTAATAGAATTAATAAGTAACGATCCCTTAAATCCTGAAATAAAAATACGATTATCGGGATTCGTTAATTAAAAGTCAATATCTTTGACAAAAACTTTATAATTATGACTAAGCATATTCCTAATATAATAACTGGTTTAAATATTTTTTCTGGTTGTATGGCCGTGACATTTGCTCTTTTCGGTATGCCCGTATATGCAGCAATGTTTATTGTTCTGTCTGCAATTTTTGATTTCTGTGACGGACTATCGGCACGACTGCTGAAAGCTTATTCGGAGATGGGTAAAGAATTAGATTCACTGGCTGACCTTATCAGCTTTGGTTTTGCCCCTGCTGCCATTGCGTATAATATGCTCGCAGAGATTTTTGGTGTAAATATCTCAGGAGTAATCTTATTGGAAATTAATGCTTTTGTCTTATTAATACCTTTTATAATGGTAGTCTTTTCCGGTTTCAGGCTTGCCAAGTTCAATATAGATACCCGACAAACAGTCTCTTTCCTGGGCTTGCCAACACCTGCAAATGCTATCTTCTGGGCATCTTTCCCCGTAATTAAGGAATTCAGCGGTCAGCAGTGGCTGGTTGACTTACTCTACCATCCTGTTTTTATTATTACTGGATTAGTGGTATTCAGTTTTTTACTTGTATCAGAAATCCCGATGTTCTCATTTAAAGTCAAGACATTGCGATTTAGTGAAAATCTTGCAAGATATATTTTTCTTCTTTCGCTCTTAGCTTTATTGGCGATAGTTGGCCTTTCTGCAATTATATTTATTATGCCCCTTTATGTGGCCATCTCATTGCTGTTTGCATATGTAATTAAGGATTAATATTTGTGTCCCTCATTTTCCAGTTCGTCTATGCTGATCTTGTCTTTGTTTATTGCCCTCCAGGAATGCCATATGTAGGCAATAACAAAGGGAATTAGCAAAGATATATAACTCATAGCCGTAAGGGTATAATGTGATGACGAGGCCTTTCTGATTGTTAAGGACGACTGCAAATCATATACCGAAGGATAGAATGCAGTGTCATTGAATCCTGCAAGTATAAAGAGGGAGAAGACTGTCAGTATTGTCCCTGCCCCTGAAATCCATATGCCAGAAGTAAAGTCTGGTTTAATTATTGTCTTTAATACCCCGAAAAGAACAGCAATTATACCTGTTATCATGATTATGGTGTTTGCCGGCATGTCTGCAAGATTGTGCAGGTATTTGTAGTCCTCCATTGATATTATTCCTGTTTCTCTGTCAAGTGCAAAGCCTGTTGAGACTATTGTCTTTATTATAAAGAACAGGAAAAAGATCAGAAAGGGAATAAAGTTTATTGTCAGTTCTTTTTTTATTCTTTTTGTCACAAATGGAGAATCAATGTTGTTCTTAAAATACAGGCATGCAAGTGTTCTTGCAAGGAAAAACAACGAAAGTCCAAGACTTAAGTTCCGGAGATTAAAGGCTGCTTCTATACCCCTTAGTTTCCCATGCCAGGTGACCTGATTCAATTCGGAAAGACTGAATTGCGATCCTGTAAAGAAAGTCCCTACCGCTGTGCCTATAAGCAATGTGCTTATCACACCATTAATGAAAAGAAAGGTGTCAAATGTCCTTTTCCCCAGAAAATTGGAAGGCTTACTTCTGAATTCATACGATACTGCCTGTAGTACAAAGCAGAACAATATCGTTATCCATACCCAGTAAGCACCACCGAAACTTGTTGCATAAAATAGGGGGAAAGAGGCAAAGAATGCCCCTCCAAAGACAACGAGTGTAGTAAATGTAAACTCCCATTTTCTTCCAAGACTATTTACAATAAGAGATTGTTCTTCCTTTGTTTTCCCAAGTCTGTATATTAATGTCTGTCCTCCCTGAACAAATAGCAGGAAGACTAATGTTGAAGCAAGTATGGATGTTAATATCCACCAGTACTGCTGTAAACTGTATAAAGATAAAGTTTCAAACATAGTCTGTCCTCCTGTTATTCTTTAGGTCCTTTTTTTATTTGCCTGGCCATTATTTTTATTTCTGCTATAAGCAGGGCTGTAAAAATAACGGCAAAAAGCCCGAATGTGATTTTTACTGAGCTGTCATCAATTATTGTAACGGCGGTAAGCGTGGGCATCAGATCCTGAATTACCCAGGGCTGCCTTCCTACCTCTGCTACAATCCAGCCGCATTGGGTGGCAAGGTAAGCCAGCGGAACAGCAGTTATTGCCAGCAATAAAAGCCATCTATGGTTCTCTATGGTCTTGTTTTTATAGAAGTATAAAAACAAGACAAATATTACAAGGAAGATAAATCCCAAAACTACCATTATATGGAAACTGTAGAATGTTAATGGTATATGAGGCAGTGTGTCGTATTTGTTTTCCAGATAGCCATATCCAAAATGTTCGTAGTTCTCTTTTAGGGTGGAGTATGCTGCCATCATCCCTTCCTCATCTTTATTCTTTTTACATTTATTATATTCCTTTAGAGCCTGTATTGCAATTTTCCCCTTTGCTATTCTTGTGTCAACAGAAAAATAATTTTTACCATCGTGAGAGGTGTATCCTTCGAGAATATCTTTTACACCCGGAATGAAAGCGTTGAAATTTCTATAAGCAAGGAATGATAAAAAGTTTGGTATATCAATTTTGTAGTCACATTCTTTGACTTTTTTGTTTTCCTCTTTGTCGTTCAGTATACCTGCTATTATTAATCCAACACCATTGTCTCCCTTGTACAGGCCTTCCATTGCGGCAAACTTCATGGGCTGCGTTTTTGCCACATCCCTGGCAGACGAGTCCCCCGTATAAATAGTTACTGTTGTTGCAAACAGACCGAATAAAGTTGCTATAAGAATACTCTTATAGGCCATCTCCTTATGCCTTCTTTTTAACAAATACCAGGAAGAGACACCTATTACAAATATTGATGAAAGAAGAAAAGCGCTTGTTACTGTGTGAAAAAATTTACTCATTGCAGTTGGTGAGAACAGTATAGCCCAGAAATCAACCATTTCGTTTCTTGCCGTGTCGGGGTTGAATACCATGCCAACGGGATTTTGCATCCAGGCATTGGCTACCAGTATCCAGAGGGCGGAAAGATTTGCACCCAGGAAGACAAGCCAGGTTGATGTCAGGTGATATCTTTTGCTTACTTTGTTCCATCCAAAGAACATTATGGCTATGAAGGTGGACTCCATGAAAAATGCCATTATGCCTTCCACCGCCAGGGGAGCCCCGAATATATCGCCTACAAACCAACTGTAGTTGCTCCAGTTTGTCCCAAATTCAAATTCCAGTATTATTCCTGTGGACACTCCTATGGCGAAGTTTATTCCAAAAAGAGTCATCCAGAATTTGGTTGCCTGCTTCCATTCGGGATTGTTTGTCTTTACCCAGATAGATTCCATTATGGCTATTATAAAGGATAATCCTAATGTAAGAGGCACGAACAAATAATGATACATTGCTGTGAGGGCGAACTGTGCCCTTGACCAGTCAACTAAAGAAATGTCGAAGTGTCCATTCATGACTTTAAAAAATTTATTTTGTCAGTTGTTCCAGTACATATTCTCCCTTTTCTTTATCGTTATCGAATCTTGAATTTAAAAAGTTGGGGAAGAAAAACAGTTTGAGTACAAAAAACATTATGAATAGCTTTAGCAGGATTATTATCCAGGACTTCTTGCCCCAGGATGGCATATTACGAAATCCTTCGTAATAAAATAGCAATATTTTTTTTAATAAACTTGTCATAATGTGTCGTCAGGTAATAACAAATCTATAAAAAACGAACATGAAAACCTATTCTGTTAAGTATTATTATTTCAGGCCGTGGGTAATTTTTTTTATTACCGAATATTTATCGAAGAACTCTCTGGCAATAACCCTTAGTACCGTGTATCCCGGAATTGCAAGTATCATTCCGGGGATTCCTGCAACACTTCCTGCCATAAGAATGACTATAAATATCTCAAGGGGATGGGCATGAACACTGCTGCCGTAAATTAGTGGCTGGAAGACAAAATTGTCAATAAGCTGAACAGTCATAAATACAATTGTCATATATCCAAGAATAGGCAATGTTTCGTTGTAGAAGTCCAGCTGAATGTTTACTGCCAGTCCTATCGCCAAGCCCAGAAGGGTCCCTATAATGGGGCCTATGTAGGGAATCACATTCATTAATCCTGCAAATAAACCTATTATTACAACATGGGAAAATCCAATGCCTACAATGCTGTGACCGGCTATATTAAGCAGCATAATTAGTGATATTTGTGCCAGTATGCCTACAAAATATCTTACAAGTAATGTCTGTATGGAATCCAGGGCTTTTCTTACTCCTTCCTCGTACCTGTCTGGAATAAGCATAAGAACAAGCCGGGTAAAAAGACTGCTGTCCTTAAGAAAAAAGAAGGTAATAAAAGATATTGAGAATATCGCAATGAACAGATCACCTACCGTCGATGCCAAAGATCCAAAGAATGCCTGTATATTGGAACTCTGGATTATTGTGGTCAGTTGTTCCTTTACATACGATTCAATATTAAAGCCTTCACCTGTCGTTGAAAAGTTTCTGGTAAGCTGATCAAGCCTGTCTAAGGGTTCCTTTAATTTTTCTATTACTGAATTTATGTCTATATCTGCAAACAATCTTGCTTCACTTGCTATCAGGGGTATAATAAGCCTGAAGAAACCTATGAATATCAGCCACAGAAAAATAAGAGTAATGAAAGCCTTAATACTCTGAGGTATGCTTTTCCCCTTCATGTTAATCTTGCCTAACAATGTTATTACGGGTCTTCCTATAAAGGAGAGAACTGCTGAAATAATAATGTAAATAATTATCGATTTAAAATACCAGCAAAGAAATGCCGAGATAACTAAAATAGTAAAGGCAATTAAATATTTTACCAGGGAATTCATTATATCTGTTTGGGTTTAGGATTATTAACTCGTTTAATCCGTTATATATTATTAATACAAAAATAGTAAAAATTGTCTCTTTATCTTAATTATACTTTGTAAAATTCAATATGTTATATTATAATGAAAAGATCCGGCATTGAAAATGCCGGATCTTAAGTTTTTAAGGAAAAAGCTTATCTGTATTAAAAATTTATAGGATTCTTGACTTTTTGTTTTAAAAGTGCAATATCCAATACATCCATTACGTTCTCAACATAGTGGAAAGTCAGTCCTTTTATGTATGTGTCTTTTATATCTTCTATATTCTTCTGGTTCTCTCTGCAGAGAATAATCTCTTTAATACCTGCACGTTTGGCTGCCAGTATCTTTTCTTTAATACCGCCTACTGGAAGAACCTTTCCCCTTAGGGTTATTTCTCCCGTCATTGCAAGATTTCTTTTTACTTTCCTTTGTGTAAGCGACGAAGCAAGAGATGTTGCCATGGTTATTCCTGCTGAAGGACCATCCTTGGGTGTAGCACCTTCAGGAACGTGTATATGAATATTATAGTTCTCAAATATCTTATCGTCTATATCCAGCTTGGATGTGTTCGACTTTATATACTCAAGAGCAATAGTTGCCGATTCTTTCATTACATCGCCCAGGTTACCTGTTAGTGTCAGCATACCTTTGCCTTTGCTTAGGCTCGATTCAACGAATAAAATCTCGCCTCCTACCGAGGTCCATGCAAGACCTGTCACTACTCCTGCAAAATCGTTGCCCTGGTATTGTTCCCTGCTGAAGATTTCTATTCCAAGATACTCTTTAAGGTCTTCTTTTGTTATTTCTGAAGAAAATTCCTGCTCAAAGGCAATCTTCTTGGCTATTTGTCTTACTAGCTTTGCTATTGTCTTGTCCAGAGTCCTTACACCCGATTCTCTTGTGTATCTTTCAATGATAGCCTCTATTACATCTTTGGGTATTTTGATGTTGTGTTTGTCAAGACCGTGGTTCTCAAGTTGCTTAGGTATCAAGTGACGCTTTGCTATCTCTATCTTTTCCTCCATAAGGTAGCCACTTATGTCTATCATCTCCATCCTGTCTCTCAGGGCTGGGGCAATGCTTGAAACATCATTTGCTGTGGCTACAAACATAACTCTGGACAGGTCAAAGTCCATGTCTATATAGTTGTCGTGGAAATTGTTGTTCTGTTCCGGATCCAGCACTTCAAGCAATGCGCTCTGAGGGTCTCCCCTGAAGTCGGTGCCAACCTTGTCTATCTCGTCAAGAATAAATACAGGGTTTGCAGAACCGGCTTTTTTTATGTTCCTAAGAATCCTTCCCGGCATTGCTCCTATATAGGTCTTCCTGTGTCCCCTGATTTCGGACTCATCGTGAAGACCTCCAAGTGACATTCTGACATATTGCCTGTTAAGGGCTTTTGCTATTGATTTTCCAAGGGATGTCTTTCCAACTCCCGGAGGGCCATAAAGACAAAGAATAGGGGATTTCATATCTCCCTTAAGCTTTAATACTGCAAGATATTCCAGAATTCTGTCCTTGACTTTCTCCAGTCCGTAGTGGTCGGAATTTAAAACCTTTTGTGCATTTTTAAGGTCGAAATTGTCTTCTGTATATTCATTCCAGGGAAGATCGATTATCTCCTGCAAATAATTTAATTGTATGGAATAGTCGGGTGCCGAAGGATTAAGTCTTTGAAGCTTGCTTAGCTCCTTGTCAAACAATTCGGCTATCTCGTCTGTCCAATTTTTGTCCTGTGCCTGTTCTCTTAAATCGCTTACGTCCTGATCAACAGGACTGCCTCCAAGTTCATCCTGGATGGTCTTCATCTGCTGGTGAAGAAAGTATTCCCTCTGCTGCTTGTCAATATCTACCTTGACTTTCTTTTGTATATCATTTTTAAGTTCAAGCATCTGAACTTCTTTTACCAGTATTTCAAGAAGTCTCAGTGCTTTTTCCTTGGCATCGTTTATTTCAAGCAATGCCTGTTTGTCCTTATAATCTATCTCTGTATTAGAGGGAAATGAAGTTTATCAGAAAGAAAGAACTTTCAATGTTCTTGATCGCAAAACCGGCCTCGTTGGGAATGTTGGCAGAGTATTTTATTATCTTTAGAGCCATATCCTTAAGGGAGGCGGCAAGGGCCTCAAATTCCCTGTCGTTAACCGGCGGTTTCTCTTCTTTTATTGTATGGACTTTCCCAACGTGGTATGGTTCGTCGAATAAAATATCCTCCAGCTCAATTCTTCTTCTTCCCTGTAAAATGACTGTAGTAGAACCGTCAGGCATCTCCAGAATCTTCATTATCCGTGCTGCAGTAACCTACTGTGAACATATCTGTTAAAGTAGGTTCCTCTATCTCTGGTTTCCTTTGCGTAACTACTCCTAAAAATTCCTTGTTCCTGTATACTTCCCTGATTAGTTTAAGGGACTTCTCCCTTCCTACACTAACAGGCATTACCACTCCGGGAAACAGTACTGTATTCCTTAGAGGTAGTATGGGTAGTGTCTCCGGTAATGTTTCATTCTCGTTCTCTAAGTCATCATCATCAGTCATTATTGGGAAAATCTCAGCTCCCTCATCCATTATTTCTGATAAAAGATGATCTTTAAATTGTCCGTCAAACTCGTTACTCATTATCTAATTGTTATATTTCACTACTGTCAATTTGTCAACAATGTCATAAAGGAATGACATATATAGTCTTTTGGCAATACCTGTGCCAAAGTACTTGTCCAAAGAAAAAATATCCTGAATGGGAGAATCTTAACTAAAATTCCTGAATTCCTTGCTCTGTTCAAAAATATGTGCCAGAATATCTTTTTCTAACTTCATCAAGTTCTATGCCCCTGCGTTGCATGACTGCTTTTGCTGTCTTGAAGAATTGATTTATATTGTGTTCTTTAAGACCGCTATGTCCTCCCCATGAAAATGAGGGAAGAAAGTTCCTTGGAAAGTCCGATCCGTAAATGTTGCATCCCACTCCTACAACAGTACCTGTGTTTATCATTGTGTTTATTCCAAACTTACTGTGGTCCCCCATTATAAGACCGCAAAACTGTAGTCCGGTCTTTTTGAATCGTCCTGTTTCGTAAGTCCCATAACTTGACCTCTTCGTAGGTGTTCTTTAGGTTGGAGTTGTTTGTGTCTGCTCCTATATTACACCATTCCCCTATGACGGCATTGCCCAGGAAACCGTCGTGAGCCTTGTTTGAATAACCGGTGAAGACAACGTTGCTAAGCTCTCCTCCGCATTTGCAGTGAGGACCCAGTGTGGTGGCTCCGTAGACCTTGGCCCCCATCTTAAGGACAGAATGTTCGCACATGGCCAGGGGACCCCTGACAAGGCAGCCTTCCATTATCTCTGCATCTTTACCCAAATATATGGGGCCTTCTGTTGTGTTTAAAGTACAGAACTCCGCCTTGGCTCCTTTTTCCAGAAATACCGGATATTGCCCAACTACATTAACCGTTTTGCTGAGTTCCTCAGACTCCCTGCCTTCTGTCAGCATCTCGAAGTCACGCAGCAGGCATTCCTTGTTCAAACTGAAGATATCGTAAGTGTGTTTTATTTTTATTATCTCACCTGTGTATTCTGTTATTGAATAGTTGTGTTCCAGTTTCGCAATAAAGTCCATGGGTTTGTCCTGTGCAAGTCTTCCCCCAATAATGATTTCCCCCTGAACAAGGAAATCTCCCGTTTTCAATGAAGATATGCTTTCTACCAGATCCCTTGGTGGGAATAATACCTCCATTAATGACTATGTCCTCGCTTTGGCTAATACAAGGAAACTTCTTTTGTAGATAATCCTCTGTAGCGTAGGAAACAGAACTGTCAAGCATTTTCATCCATTTTTCTTTAATGGTCAAAATACCTACTCTTAATTCGCAAACAGGTCTTGTATATGTTAAGGGCTTAAGATTAACCCTGTTTTTTATCGTCAAATAAAATATAGTTCATATCCTTTGTATTTAAATTATGATACTTTACTTACAAAATTAGTAATTATAAAGGATTAACAAAATATAGGACTTAAAAAGCATGTGTACATACCACTTATATATATATGGCTATGTATATAAACGACAAAAGAGGCTGTCCTTAAAGGCAGCCTCTAATATTATAATTTTCCCGGAAAACTATTTTTTTCTGTTTTCCATGTGCGTTTTGTATCTGTTCATGAACTTATCAACACGTCCTGCAGTGTCAACAAGCTTCATCTTACCTGTGTAGAATGGGTGAGATGCAGCAGAAATTTCTAACTTCACTAGAGGATACTCAACACCGTCTATCTCTACAGTTTCTCTTGTTGCTGCAGTAGAAGGACATAAAAAAGTGTGTTCCGTTAGACATATCCTTAAACGCCACTAGACGATAATTTTCTGGATGTATTCCCTTTTTCATAACTATATTTCTTTAATTTTTTTCCTTTTTAACGGATTGCAAAGATAGATGTTGTATTTATAATTGCAAAACAATTTTGTAATTTTATTTATAAAATCTTAATTTTTAGTCATTTAAATCGCTATCCCTGTTTTCCAATACTATCATTGGAGCCCTTTCAAAGGGTATGGAGGGATCGAATATACACCGCAATGTCTGGTGCGTTTTTGTGTGTACCCCGCCAACGGCCTCGTATATGGATTTCATCTTTGGATTAAAATCCCCAACCCACGATAATTCCAATTCATTATAGTGGGGTTTTGTCTTCATTACCTTGTCAAGATGCCAGAATATTGCAGATTCAACACCTGCTCTCTGAAACTTTGGAACAACACCCATCACTGTTATACGCGCTCTTGTAATGGTTTTGTTCTTTAAATGGTATAATAGTTTTAGTTTGTTTATCAGGTTTAATTTTCCGTTGATATGTCTGAGTGCCTGATTAACGTCAGGTATCATTACAAGGAAAGCAATAGGTTTGTCCTCGTGGTAGGCAAACCATATGAATTTTTCCTCTACTATCATCTTCATGTCGTTCATCATATCCCTTATCTCGTCGGGATTCAAAGGAGTGAAGTTTTCGTGGAACTTCCATGCCTCACTATAAATATTTATAATGTCCGAGATGAATTTCTCTGAATCATCAAAGCTAAAGTGTTTGAAAGAGAATCCAGGCTTCTGGGCAACCCATTCTGCTATCTTCCAGAATCTGGCAGGAAAAGGTTTCTTTGGGTCAAGATGATAGCTGTACTGTTCAAAGTACACCTTAAAACCGTAGTCATAGAAAAAATCCTTATAATAGGGATGGTGATAGGGCATGCCTATGCCCTGGGGCATGTATCCATCAACTAAAAGTCCCCAGTGGTTGTCGTTCTCTCCAAAGTTGACAGGGCCATCCATTGCCTTCATTCCCTTTTTTTTAAGCCATGCTTTGGCGGTATCGAAAAGGAAAAATGCCGCATCCTTGTCGTTAATACATTCAAAAAATCCGCATCCTCCGGTAGGTTGATTAAAAGAATAGGCTTTTTTATCGTTTATAAATGCCGCAATCCTTCCTATAAGCTTATTGTCAGAGTCTTTTAGAATCCATCTTATAGCTGTGCCATGGTTAAAGAAAGAGTTCTTTTCCGGATCAAATATCGCGTTTATCTCTCCATCTAATGGACAGGTCCAGTTAGGATCGTTCTTGTATAATAATTTAGGAACTTTCAAAAAGTCCTTTCTGTCTTTCTCGCTTTTTACAACTTCTATAATCATCTGTTGATAATTTTTGAATTAACGGGTATGCAGCAATGCTGCGCATCTTCCAAGGTTCTGCAAACCATTAATTTATACACTGATTATTTATCAGTCCTGTCCGGTTGTTTTACCTTGAATATGGAGCAAAGATAATAAATAAAGTTTTTAAACGATAATTAATAAAATTTTAAGATTTGAGCCCTTATATTTTAAAATAATGTTAAAGACAGCTATTGTGAATGAAAACAAAATATAAAGTCTTAATTTTAAGCAAAGATTTTTAGCACATTTGATGAATAGTTGTATTGTAGGAGGCTGTCGTAGTGACAGCCTTTTATATTATCCCCCTTATTATGTCTGCTATAATGGGTTGTGCCTTTTCTCCAACTTGTTGAACTTCCTGGTGGGTTATTTTTTTTAGTTTGCCTGGAGCCCCGCTATCCGTTATTATTGAAATACCAAAGCATTCCATATCCATATGACGGGCTGCTATAACCTCTGGAACTGTTGACATGCCAACGGCATCGCCTCCTATAGTCCTGAAAAACCTGTATTCTGCGGGTGTCTCATAGGTTGGTCCGGATACACCAACATATACCCCTTTCTGTATTTTTATACCTTTTTCTGTGGCTACTTTCTCAGCTTTTTCAATAAGTTTCTTGTTGTATGCCTCACTCATATCGGGGAAACGGGGACCGAATTCTTCAAAGTTTTTACCTCTCAGGGGGTGCTCGGGAAACATGTTTATATGGTCTGTTATTATCATTATGTCGCCAACGTCGAACGATGGGTTCATTCCCCCGCTGGCATTTGATATAAACAGTCTTTTTATTCCCAATAACTTAAAAACCCTGATAGGAAATGTTACTTCCTCCATGGAATAGCCTTCGTAGAAGTGAAACCTGCCCTGCATGGCTATCACCTTTTTATTTCCAATTTTTCCAAAAATCAATCTTCCGCTATGCCCCTCTACTGTCGATACCGGGAAGTGTGGTATGTCTTTGTAGTCAAGGAAATCCTGCATGACTATTTCCTCTGCCAGTTTACCAAGACCCGTACCCAGAATTATTGCAGTGTCGGCATCAAATTTTATTCTCGATTTTATAAAATCAGAACATTCCTTTATTTTTCCTAACATATTTGGCTATTTGATTGATATAATCCTCTCCTTCATCGTGAAGAAATACGCTTTCAATGGGAAGATAATATATCCTGTTTTTTATCTCTTCGCTGAATTCATACATTTTTAACCTCATTGCGTCCTTCTCTGTGGTGATAATGATTTTATTTTCATTGGCTATTTTGTAGAATCTGTCACAAATGTTTTTTATGTCATTCTGAGTGAAGTTATAATGGTCAGGATATGTGATGTTAAAGACTTCCTTGTATGTTTTGCTAAGTTGCTGTCTAAGGGGTTCGGGGTTGGCTATACCTGTTATCATAAGAACGGAATAATCCACAGGATGTTGTATCTCCGGGCTTTCTGCTTCCGGAAAGACTGGAGTTAACTGACCGTAATCCATCCTGGTGAAATAAAGTTGCTGATAGGGGCGTATATCAATGTTTTTACCGATTATTCTCCTTTCTATGGGTGTTATTGCCTCGGGACATTTTGTGACCACTATAATATTGGCCCTGTACTTGCTTCTTCTGCTTTCCCTTAGTCTTCCGTAAGGCATAATAAAGTCTTCGTAAAATGGTCTGTTGTAATCGGAAAGAAGAATTGATATGTCTGGCTTTACATACCTGTGCTGATAGGCATCGTCAAGGATAATTATCTCGGGAGGGTTTTCAAGTGACATTAACTTTTCTATTCCCCTGCATCTTTTCTTGTCAACGGCAACCATCACATCGGGGAATTTGGTTTTTATCTGCATGGGTTCATCGCCTATCTGTCTTGCCGTTGATTTCTCCGTGGCTAAAACAAATCCCCTTGTCTTTCGTTTGTAACCACGACTCAGGCAGGCTACCCTGAATTCCTTTCTTAACGACTTGATAAGTATCTCTGTGTGAGGAGTCTTTCCTGTGCCCCCGACAGTTATATTGCCTATGCATATTACCGGCACATTGAATTCCTTTGAGGATAGTACTTTTATGTTGAATAATATATTACGTATCCCGACAATAGTACCGTAAATAATACTCAGCGGACCCAATATAAATATCTTTGCAATGTTTTTTAAATATCCCATTCCCAATACAAGCTTTAAAGGAGTCGGATCTCAATCCGACTCCTTGTTTTTTTACCTTATTTCCAGATTGTAGGGTATTCTTGCCTGAACACCTTCCGAACTGATTATGTTTTTAACTTTGTTGTAATATTTATATTCGCTGCCTAGTTCCCTTTCAAGCATGTAAGTCCTGGCTTCACTTGTAAGGCTTTCAATTATTGCTTCGAAAGGATCCTTTTCTTTGGGAAGATTAACAACAGTATATTTTTCAAGTCCTGCCTTTTCTTTGGCAATACGTATGGCTGTTTCTAATCCTCCAATAACATCAACAAGACCGATTTCCTTTGCGTCTTCTCCTGTCCATACTCTTCCCTGACCTATTTTGTCTATTTCTTCATATGTCATGTGTCTTCCCTCAGAGACTTTGCTTACAAAAGATTTGTATCCGTCTTCTATAAAGCTTTGAAGAACTTCTTTTTCGTATTTATTAAATTTTCTCGATGTAAGTGGTATAGGCAGTGGTGTTCCTCCTCCGAAATTAGAGTGTTTATTTGTTCCGAATGCATCGGTGGAAAGACCCAGTTTATTCTTTATAAGATCCTCTCCGCTAAAGAAAAGTCCGAAGATACCTATCGATCCTGTAATGGTGTTGGGACTGGCAACTATGGTGTCCGCAGCGCACGATATATAGTAACCTCCCGATGCTGCAACATTACCCATGGATGCAATCACCGGCTTAACCTTTTGAGTAAGAACCACCTCTCTCCAGATGATATCTGATACAAGGGCACTTCCTCCTGGTGAATTCACTCTTAGTACAACTGCCTTAATGTTTTTATTCTCTCTTGCTTTCTTTATTGTGTTTGCAAGTTCAGGACCTATTGCATCTTCCGATTGCTTCATGCCAATCTCGCCGGTGGCATAAATCACTGCTATCTTGTCTTTTATGAATTCAAAGTTTTCTTTTGGTACCTTGCTGTATTTGTGAAGATCTATTTTGTTTAACTTCTCTGTCTCTTTCCTGTCGGTAAGCTTCTTAAGCTCGTCCTGCATCTGGTCTGTATATAGGGCACCGTCGAAAAGACCGGCATTTACAAGATCTTCAGCTTTGTGAACCTTGAAGTTGTCTGCCAGTTCGTTGAGTTTTTCTACTGAAAGATTTCTTTGTCTTGAAATGCCTTTAAGCATATGGTTCCATAGTCCTCCTACATATTTCATCACCTGCTCACGGTTTTCGTCGCTCATTTTATCAAGCATGAATGGCTCAACAGCGGCTTTGTATTTTCCGTGACGGATGACCTGTGGTTCTATTCCAAGTTTGTTAAGGGCTTTTTTGTAGAATACCATTTCTCCGCCCATTCCTGCCCATATAAACATGGAGGCCGGGTTCAGATAAATTTTATCTGCAACACTTGCAAGATAATATGCCTTTTGTGAATAACTGATGTTGCTGTGTGCTACTATAAATTTTTCACTTTTCTTAAATTCAATAAGTTTATTCCTGATCTCTTCTATTGTGGCCATAGAACCAAAATTAGAAGATATGTCTGTAAGATTAAGGAATATACCTTTTATGTTATCGTCATTCTGAGCTTTCTCAATGTTCTCGAGTATTTTGTTAAGACCAAGTTTTTTCTTGGGCTCAAAAGTGGCAAAGTCTATGTCCTTGAAAGGATTAGGTGTTGCCTTATCTGCAATCTGGTAGTCGAATTTTAACTCCAGCACAGAATTTTCTTTAACAGTAGGAATACCGTCACCGCTTTGGGCAAGACTGCCAATAATTCCTATTAAAATAAACAGGCAAATGAAAGAAGCTACTATAAACCCTAATATTGAGGCAAGGGTAAATTTGAGAAAACTCTTCATAACTATAGTTTTAGATTATTATTTTGTTTACTAATATACAAATATATGAAATTGTTATGTGATATTTTAATTTTGTTGTATCAAAATTCTGTGCATATTTGCATAGTTTTAAAGATTTAGTGACAGTATGAACAAGTTGGTGTTATTGATAGGTGGAAATATGGGGGACAGGGAGACTGTTTTTAACAGCTCTGTTGAGGAAATATCGTCTGTTATCGGCGATGTGGTTGCTAAATCTTCTTTGTTTGAGAGTGAGGCATGGGGCTTTGAGTCAGAAAATCTTTTCCTCAATCAGCTTGTTGTCGTTGATACCGGTAAGCCGGCCGGGACCTGTTTAAAACTGACTCAGGCCATAGAGAAGAAACTAGGCAGGGTAAGGCATAAAGAAAGATATTCTTCAAGACTTATTGATATCGATATTTTGTTCTATAATTCAGATATAGTAGATACCCCTGATTTAACAATTCCCCATCCCCGTATCCAGGAGAGGAATTTTGTGCTGGAGCCTTTAAATGAGGTGATGCCTGATTATCTGCACCCTGTTTTAAACAAAAAGATCAGCACATTACTGGATGAATGCACTGATCAGTGTAAAGTTCATAAATATTCTTTTAATCGTTGATTCTTGTTATCTCGGCTCCCAGAGCATTAAGTTTGAGATCTATATTCTCGTATCCGCGGTCAATCTGCTCTATGTTATGAATTGTGCTTGTCCCGTCTGCAGAAAGTGCAGCTATCAGCAGGGCTATTCCCGCCCTTATGTCCGGGGATACCATGTTTGTGCCTTTTAGCCTGTGTTCGTGGTTTTGACCTATGACAGTGGCCCTGTGGGGATCGCAAAGAATAATCTTGGCTCCCATGTCAATGAGTTTATCCACAAAGAACAGTCTGCTTTCAAACATCTTCTGGTGAATAAGTACACTGCCTTTTGCCTGAGTGGCAACAACAAGGAATATACTAAGCAAGTCGGGAGTTAGTCCCGGCCAGGGTGCATCTGCAATGGTCATTATCGATCCGTCGATAAAATCTTCTATCTCGTAGCCCTCCTGTTTGGGGACAAATATATCGTCTTCTCTTTGTTCTAGTTTTATTCCAAGTCTTCTGAATTGTTCCGGAATAATTCCCAGCTCTTTGAAGGCCGTATTTTTTATTGTTATCTCTGAACGGGTCATGGCAGCAAGACCGATAAAACTACCAATCTCAATCATATCGGGAAGAAGTCTGTGGTAGCATCCTCCCAGTTTGCTGACACCTTCAATGGTAAGAAGATTCGATGCAATGCCCGATATTTTAGCTCCCATGGAGTTAAGCATTTTGCACAGCTGTTGCAGATATGGTTCGCATGCTGCGTTGTATATTGTGGTTTTTCCCTCGGCAAGAACGGCTGCCATAATAATATTGGCCGTTCCGGTCACCGATGCTTCATCCAGCAGCATGTACGATCCCTTAAGTTTCTCGCATGAAGCCTTGTATGTATGTGTTTTCTTGTCGTAATCAAATCGTGCGCCAAGTTTCTCGAACCCTATAAAATGGGTGTCCAGTCGTCTTCGTCCTATCTTATCTCCGCCCGGCTTGGGGATATATCCTTTGTTGAAGCGTGCCAATAAAGGTCCCAGTATCATTATTGATCCCCTGATGCTGACAGCTTTTTCGTGATATTCCCTGGTGTTGAAATATGTGAAATCTATATTCTCTGCCTTAAATGAGTAAGAGTTGGCAGTTAATTTTTTTACAACAACACCTAATCCCTGTAGTAGCTCAATTAACTTATTGATATCCCGTATGTCGGGGATGTTGTTTATAATAACTTCCTGTTCGGTTAAAAGTGTAGCGCAGATAACCTGGAGGGCCTCATTTTTTGCCCCCTGTGGCGTGATTTCTCCTGAAAGGGATTTACCTCCTTTAATAATAAACTTACTCATAAAAAAGCCTTATGTTTGGTTTGTGTGTAAAGATATTATTAAAAAAAATATTAACGATGTTTTTGGAACGGTTTATATCCTTTTTTTGGAGTTTTACTTCTTTTTGTAAGCAGTTCTTTCGAGCCCGAAAGATTAATGTCTTCCTTAAGTTCTCCTACATCAGATATCCTGCTAAGGTCTTCCATTATCTGAATGTCTTCTACACTGTCTTTATTCCATATCAGAAAAGATTTTTTCATATGGTTGGCTATAAGTGTGAGTAAAGATTTCTTATCTTCCTCATTTTCCAGTTCATCCAGTTTGGAAAGATATCTTTCTACTGTTTTTCCGTAGTGCTTGAATTTTATTCTGTTTGTGCTATATGGAATCTTCTCTGGCTTTTCGTTCAGCTCTTCTATTGATGGCAATGGGTATGGTGTGTCTATGTCCAGCTTGAAATCCGACATAATGGCTATGTGGTCCCACAGTTTGTGCCTGAAATCGGGTACATCCCTAAGGTGGGGATAAAGGTTGCCCATAACATCAATAATAGTTTTCGCTGCTTTGTTTCTTTCTTCCTTGTCTTCAATAGTTAAGGCATGATCTATCATTTTTTGAATATTCCTGCCATACTCCGGAAGAATTAATCTTTTTCTTTGCGTGTTATAATCCATTTATAATAAGTTTGTTTCTATGAAATTCGAATGTTTACTTTAACGGAATCTGCTTAAGACTGAAAGTGTATATAAGTGAAAAAAACAGATTTTAATAAAGTTGTAAGTAACTATCTACAATGCAAATATATTACAATTACAGTTATTGTACAAAAGTTTATAAAAATAATTAGTTCTTTACAATCCTGAGTTTTGCAAATTTTAATAATAATTGCTTCTGTCCGTGATTCTGAAAAAATACTGTGGCTTTTCTGTCCAGGCCTGTTCCTTCTATATTTAGTATCTTTCCGGTGCCAAAACGTTGGTGACTGACATTCATCCCTGCCTGCAGGTCGTTAGGATTGTTTGCTTTGAATTCCTCTGTGGAGGTACTTGTCACACTGGCTCTCTGCAAGGGGGTGAGTCTTCGCCCCGCGAATCTTATGTTGGGTTTGCTTGTTGGCTTGTTTTTGTAATTAAAATGACCGGCCTCTCCATTTCTTCCCTCGTTTTCAGTCATTGCTTCCTGGGGGATATCTATATAGTCGGGGTCAATCTCCTTGATAAACCTACTGGGAGTACAGTTGATAATATTTCCCCATTGGTATCTGCTTAATGCATACGATAGGGTTACCTTGTTTTCGGCTCTGGTAAGGGCAACATAAAACAAACGTCTTTCTTCCTCAAGATTCTGTGGGGTGGATGTAGACATTTTGGAAGGGAACAGCTCTTCTTCCATGCCCACTATGAAGACATGCCTGAATTCAAGTCCTTTTGCCGAGTGAACTGTCATTAATGTCACCTTGTCCCTGTCCTCGGGCTTTTCAGAGTCCTGATCTGTAAGAAGGGCAACCTGTTCAAGGAATACTGTAAGGGAACTGTCCTTGTCTTCTTCCTTTGCATTCTCAGTGAAATCTTTTATGGCGTTAAGAAGTTCCTGAATGTTTTCGTGACGGGATACTCCTTCCGGGGTCCTGTCGTTTTGCAGTTCTGAAACTATTCCCGTATTCCTGGCAATGCTTGTGGCTATGTCGTAAGCGTTATTGTTTTCAACTCCATGACTGAAAGAATTGATAAGGCAGGCAAAACCGGAAAGTTTTTTTATTGTGCCCGAATTAAAATCGTAAGGGGCAGTATTTAGATTGTCAATGATATCCCACATGGATTTCCCGCTGTTGTGGGCATAAATGCTCAGTTTATCAACGGTGGTTGTTCCTATGCCCCTCTTGGGGTAGTTTATAATCCTTTTCATGGATTCTTCGTCGTTTTTATTGACAACGAGACGGAAATATGCCAGAATATCTTTTATTTCTTTTCTTTGGTAGAACGAGAGTCCTCCATAGATCTTATAAGGAATATTTCTTTTTCTTAAGGCTTCCTCAAATACCCTTGACTGTGCATTTGTCCTGTATAGTATTGCAAAGTCGTTGAAATATAGCCTATTGGAGATGTGTCTGTCCGAAATCTCGCTTGCCACTTTGAAAGCCTCTTCTTTATCGCTAAGGGCCTTGATAAGCTGTATCTTTTCTCCTTCTTCTTTTTCGGAGTAAGAGACCTTTTTTATCTGCTCCTTGTTTTTATCAATAATAGAGTTGGCGGCATTAACAATTGTCGGGGTAGAACGGTAGTTCTGTTCCAGTTTGTATATCTGATAGTCCGGGTAGTCGTTTCTGAAGTTAAGTATGTTTTCAATCTTTGCTCCCCTGAAGGAATATATACTTTGTGCATCGTCCCCAACCACGCATATGTTTTTATGACGTGCTGCAAGCTTCTTTATTATCAGGTACTGCGAATAGTTGGTATCCTGATACTCGTCCACCAATATATAGTCGAATTTCTCCTGGTATTTTTCAAGTATCGCAATATTGTCCCTGAAAAGAATATTGGTATTTAAAAGAAGATCGTCGAAATCCATGGCATCTGCCTTCTTGCATCTGGCCTGATACCTCTTGTATATCTCTTCAATTCGAGGCATGTTGATGCTTTTGTCATAGGCTAGAATAGAACTGGTATTGGCATAAGCTTCAGCAGTCACCAGGTTGTTTTTTGCCATGGAAATTCTTCCAAGAACTGAATTTACCCTGTATGTCTTATCGTCTAGCTTAAGACCTTTTATTATGGATTTAAGAAGATTCTTTGCATCCTGCGTGTCGTAGATTGTGAAGTTGGAACTGTAGCCCAGGGCTTCCGATTCGTAGCGAAGTATTCTGGAGAAAACAGAGTGGAAAGTACCCATCCACAGTGAGCCTGCAAGTTGAGGTCCCACAATGTCGGCTATCCTGTGCTGCATCTCTCTGGCTGCCTTGTTGGTAAATGTAAGCGCGAGAATTTTATAGGGTTTAACCCCCTGACTAAGCAGGTGGGCAATGCGGTAGGTAAGTACTCTTGTCTTTCCCGATCCCGCTCCTGCAATCACCAGTGATGGTCCCTTGGTATTTATGACAGCTCTTCTTTGTTCTTCGTTTAGTTCTTCCAGATAATTCACAATCTTCCTTTCTAATTCGTTTTACAGCACAAATATAGTCAAGATTTATAAAACTTCCTTTTGGGTTTTTCTTTTTCCTTTATCCTTTTTTTCTTAATATTGTGATATTACAAATTATATCTTTATGTGAATATGAGAGTTTTTATTATATCCTTGCTTTTTTCCCTTGTTTCAGGACTTAGTGTTGCGCATGCCCAGTTGACCTTTGAGGGGGGGGAAAGTAATACTCTGGTGGTGTCTTATATGGGCAGTTCTGTAAATTTGTTTGCCGTTAAGGATGTGGATAACAGTAAAAGCGATGGTGTGGTGGTTTTAACCCTTAATGAGCCGGAACTGTGGTCCGTTGCATGGGAAAAGAAGGATGGAGAGAGTTATATGCCTGTTATCGGGAATCCCCTTGAAGATGGTGTTTATTCTATGCCTAATCAGGGTGACGGCATTTACAGGGTGAAAGCTGACAGGGATGGAGAGAGTTTTGAAAAGTACTTTGCAATAGTCAACCAGTACATTAAAATATCTGATGAAGACTTTACTCTTGAAGTAGAAAATCCGGATGCCTGCGCAGATATTAACATACGAATTAACAGGCTAAGTATTTCAAGACCTGACTTCTTCGAAAGCATAGTTTTTACGGGTGTTGATAACTATGAGTTGTTCAGAAGTGGGGAGCAGCTGACAAATATACCTTCCTCTACGGTATTGACATCCATCCAGGATTGCTGTCCTTCTCCCGGTGAGGTTACTTATATGGTCAGGATAACCGACCGCTACGGTTTTAAGTGGGAGTCGAACTTCATAAATTTTAAATCCAGAGTTCCCAGGGCAATGTTTTCCCTGGATCCATCCGGGGGGGAGGCTCCTTTGGAAGTGTCTTTTACCAACGAGTCTGAAAATGCAGATACTTATAGTTGGTATGTTTATAAAGATTTCTCGTCTCTTGATGGAGTAACAGAGCTCCAGGACAGTCTCTGGATTCCTGTGGATAACAGCACGGATATTTCTTATATTTATAAACATCCCGGCAGATATGCAGTTAAGCTGATTGCTGTAAATGACCAGGGCAGTAATCAGTGCAAGAGTGAGTATATGCTGAAAGAAGGGAAAAGTATAGTTGTTGACTCATCCCTTGTTCAGGTTCCCAACGTGTTTACACCTAACGGGGATGGTAAGAACGATATGTTCCGTGTGAAGGCCCTTTCACTGAAAAGTTTTCATGCTGTCGTTTTTAACCGCCTGGGTCGTAAAGTCTTCGAATGGGACGATCCCAAGGGTGGTTGGAACGGTAAGATAGGAGGCAGTTATGCTGCCCCCGGGACATACTTTTTTGTTATAGAGGCCGTTGGTGCAGAACAAAACAACAAGAAGTATGTCAAAAAGGGCACCGTGTTGCTCATTCGTGAACGATAGCCTTTGATAAATCCCTCTGTCTTTTTATGCTTATTTTTTATGCTGGTTTAAGTCTGTTTTATCCTCTGGTAAATCAAGATATTTAGTATGTGCCTGATTTTAGTTTTGTGCCTGCCTTGTGCTATCTTTCCCTTATGTTACTTGTAGAAAGAAAGCCCAAACGAAGCCCAAAGCTAGCACAAACGCCGCACTCCGGGCGAATCAGATACGAGGAGGGTAGGAGCAAGGTGCAAAGATGGTATTTGTATTGTTAAAATCCCATTCGTCACATAAAACAGTCCGTTTGTCCAAAGAAATTAAGAAGTAGGTCATGTTTTTTTTGCCTTTTATCCTTTTGCTATTGTACTGTATAATATAATATTATATTTTTGCCAACGGATTATCACTTAGATATGAATATGTTTAAATTTTAAAAATAGAAATGTTATGAAATGGATTGTTTTATTATCAGCAGTATTATTTGCAGCAGCCTGTTCTAACGACTCGGCAGAAATTAACGGAATAGTGTCAAAAGGATTGGTGAAGGTGAATATCGAGGCCGCCCAGTCTTCTGTTAAATCTGGTGGTTTTAAAAGAGGAAATGCTCCTGTTTATATCGACGGAGTTATAATAAAAGCAGACAACAAAGAGTACACAGAAGCAAAATATGATGTTACTCAGGAATTCTTGTTCAAGTCTGATAGGTCAGATGACGGAGTAGATATTGTAATGACTGATGTGTATGTTGGTACAACAAATATCTCGGCTGTTGGTATATGCGATGTTGATAACAAGGTGAATACTTATATTCAAGAATTGACTTCTGTTAATATTGATGCGCTGGATGCAGCAGCAAAAAAATATGATGAAAACCTTAGGACAAGTAATCCTGTTTATGCTCACTATGTATCAGAGCCAACTGCAGATATTGTTGTTGCTAACGATGCAACTAATGCAATAACTGTTAATATGAACTCTGAAAACCACAGGGTGGCTTTTGTAATGGAGAATCCTTCAACATCTTTGTACGATATTAAGTGGAGAGTTTCTGTAAAAGATGGTGCTGTGTTGAACACTTGGAGCGATTATATGGATGCAGGTACACAACAGGCATATATTATTAACGACGCTTATGCAGTTAATGCCAGGACTTATATGGTAGAGGTACAGTACTTCACTAAAGACAGCCATGAGCCTATGTTGGACGAAAGTGGTGACGAGAAAGTGTTTACTAAAGAAGTTACAGCAAATGCGCTGGATAACGTGACTAAGCTTTACCGTTTCACTAAGGAGGGATTATTGCAGGGAGATGTAAATGCAACTATCACATGGGAGCAAAAAGATCCAATTGCTGACGGAGAAGAAATAGAATAACATTCATATACAGTATATAGTCGGTAAAAGCCGATAAGAAAATATTTATAGGCTATCTCTTAGGAGGTAGCCTTTTTTGTTGTGTACAATTTTTACTAAAGATAATATTCATATTCTAAATAAGCTATTCTTATTTAGAATTAATAAAAATACTATTGGTTGTTTTGTTTTTTTATTTACGTTTGTCACATGTTTAAAGGACTTCGTACATATCTTAATAGGGCAATAGTATTTATATTATTGCTTAATACGCTGATTATAATAGCAAACAGCGTTGTTAACACCCATGTGCACTTCCTTGCCAACGGGATGGTGGTAGAGCACTCCCATCCTTACAGCCACGACCACGATGGTGGTCATTCGACTCATAAGCATACTAAGTATGAGTTGTATCATTTTAATCTCTTATCATATTTTCTTTTAGTCTCATCGCAAAATTCAGAAGCAATAGTTGAAGTTAACAGGGAGTTTCTGTTTGTGGAAATCGATGAGGTCTATTCCTGTTTTACAGGGGATTGTTTCAATAAGTCCCCACCTTGTTAAGTCTTTTCGTATTGGAATAATTTTTATACCGTTCTGTTGTTGTTACAACTGTTGTATGAAGTGTTTGTAATCTGTATTGTCACCGGATGATATTATTTTGCAAATATGTTACAACTGTAGTATGACGTGTTTGTATAGTATACCTGCTTATCCCTTTTGGGGAAATTGCCGGCAAACGGCAGGTGTTTACTGTACAGCTAGGTTGTTGTTGTATGCAGCTAACGGTATGTGGTTAATCTTTAATTAATAATTGTATAGCTTAATTATCGGGCGGGTATGTCTGTCGTGGTTGGCCATTCCACGGTATGACATGCATGCCCGGTTGAAAAACATTTATAACATGAAACTAAATAATATATTTTTGATTGTTTTGCTATTGTCTTTACTGACAATAGCCTGTAGTAAAGATGATGAACAGGATAGGGAAATCTTTTCGGAAAAATTTTACCCTCTTGAGTCCCCTTATGCATTGTGCCTGGGTTCTAACCCGGGGGGTATAGTCTTCGATTTTGTATATAAAGGAGAAAAGGCAGGAGCCAATAATTTTGACTATCCCTCGGTAAAAGACCTGGATGTGGATATGATGATAAAAAATGTTAGAGGTCATGTTTATCCTGGTTATGAGGGAGGAGGAGGAATGCCTCACATGAGACTTTGTCAGGGAGCTACGGCCGTTAACTATAGTGCCGTTGATGAAGCCTGCAGGGGTCATGAAAGCCTACCTGTCTTTAAGAAAGACGGATTTGCCGGAACTGACTTTTTGTTCTGACGATCCCTCCTTTGATATAAGCAGTCTTGCCAGGGGGGAATCGGGAAATCCCCTTATAGCCGAGCTGAACAAGGAATTTAAAGATAAGCTGGTCATAGGTAATCTTTGGAAAGAGCCTGCCCATAACGATATTAAGGGAGACGAGATCGTATGGATAATTAAGACCAAAGAGGGCAGGATGGTCAAGATGATTGTAACGCAGTTTCCAGCCACGGACGGGGAGATGGTTAAAAACGGGTATATTGCCATGGAATGGGATCTTCTGGATTAAAGTGGAAGTCTGTTGTTTTAATTTTATTTAACCAGATAAAGAGGAAATGAGACATATAAAATTAACGCTGTTGCTGTTAGTCTTCGGATATTCCTGTTTTGCCCAAGGGAAAAGTATGATGGTCATTGATACCACAGGGAAAAGACCAATAAAGCTGGAAGAGGTGGTTGTTTCCGCTTCTCTTTACAGTCAGCCGGTTATGAGGCTTGAGAGATCGGCTACCGTAGTCAGCATAAGGCAGATAACCGACAATATGCAGTCAAACATGATAGACGTTCTTTCCCGTACACCCGGCTTTACCCAAATATGGGAATACCATTCGCCCATTATACTAAGGGGGATGAGTTCAAAAAGACTGATAATATTGCAGGATGGCTGTCGTAGGATAGGTAACTTTCCCGGTGGTTATTTTGCCCAGGATATGAATGTTTACGGAAACAGAAAACTAGAGATAATAAAGGGTGCCGGTTCAGTGATATACGGAACGGGAGCCATCTCCGGGATTATAAATGTAGTCAACGATATTCCCCTGGGAGAGAAAAAAACATCTGTTGATATTACCACAGGCTACGGTAGCAATAACAATGAGTTTCTTGAAGTCGCCAGGGTTTGTCACAGAGACAGAAAATTTAGTCTGAATACAAACCTTAAGTACAGAAAGACGGGAGATTACCTTTACGGAAACGGGAAGGTGGCTAAAAACACCAATGTGGAGGACAGGGACTGGGGTATGAACGCTACCTATAAGTTCAGTGGTAACCATAAGCTCGATTTGCATGCTAATTACCATTATGGGGACTGGGGTAAGCCCAGGGGTTTCAACGGCAGCGATAAGGCGTTTACAAAGATCAGGAATACAGATGAAAACGCCCATACTGCCTTAAATTATACATGCCGTCCGGGTGGC
>CAXXRT010000032.1:0-35579 GCA_963666945.2 Marinifilaceae bacterium | reverse complement strand
GGAAGCTGACTGGTTGGTATTTTTCCTGTTGCATCCAGTGTTGCTACTGCCATTTGCTGAGGCCTTCTCAGATTTATCGATTTTTAATACCAATGCGGCTATGGCTGCAGTGCTCAATGGCATTTCTTCAGGACTTTTATTTTCAACTTTATCAAGACCAACATCCGTTGCTGTTAATCCTAATTTTGATTTAAACTGCGATAAAGACACCGCTGTAGGAGCCGCTGTTCCTGTAGTGATATTTGCAAGAACAGTTTCTGAAGCAATTTCGGAAAGACTTAAGGTAACCTCATCCAGATACTGCTCCTCCTGTCAGACCAGTGCCTGTATTGACAGCAGTAATATCTCCTGAACCTGACATCTTATCATCCACATATTTTTTTGTAGCTGCATCATTATCGTCTGAAGGATTTAAAAGATTTTTTATTCTGTACTTAAATGATACATCTCCCATGTAAATATCTCCCTTAGCTATTCCAAAACCACTTATTGGTATTAATGATTTAGCTGTCGCCTCTGCTTTTGAGTCTGCATTACCTATAAAAAACTGACCTGTAGTTAATGATACCGAGGAAGGATCAACTGCTACTCCTCCTGATATGTCTTTCCAAGAGAATGTACCGTCTCCATTAGATTGCAAAACATGTCCAGATGTACCGAAATCCAGCGATGAAGAGTTTAGTCCTTTTAAATTATTAGGACCTACTGCATTAGTCGCCAATGATAGGGGATCGGCCAAATTACCTTTACCAGAAAGACTGGCATTGTGTTTTACACTGTTTAACATCTCAACCCATTCTGTTCCATCATATACATATAAATTCCCATTTGTAGTATTATAAAAGATATCTCCTCCTCACTCCCTGTTGAAGGATTTATTATTCCAGTAGGACTTTCTCCTTTTGAAATATCAACATATCTTTTTGTTGCTGCATCGGTATCTGATACAGGATCACTCAAATCAGAAATCTTTTTATTCCCCGCACTTGCGCCTAGTTGTAAAAACCTGTGATAATGTTTGTAGCTCATTAGTGTTATCTCCATCTTTATCTGCATCTATCTTTGTTTTATCATTTGGAGACATTAATCCTGCATTGGTTGTATTTACTAAGGGTATATCAACATCGTTACCAGAACTACTTGTTATTGTAAGCTTATAGCTTGATGAAAGATAACCAAGATCGGTTACGTCCAGTGGCTGGTATTTCCCAACTTATTGAAGATCCATCTGTCTGTAATACTTTCCCGGAATTACCTATTAATGAAGGCAGTAATGCTTTTATTGCTGCAGCTGCTGTAGTTTGTCCTGTTCCTCCATGAGCAATATCAACGACGCCTCTTACATTGTCAGCTGTACCTGGTATATCTGTTTGGTCTCCTGTATTTACCCCTAAGATTGAAGTAATTCCCAACTTACTTAATATACTTTCCTTTGTTTCTGCAACAGCTCCATAAGTATCTAAGTAAGATTTCACAGCTTTTACGGATGGATATTTAGTATCAGAACCTGCATCCGTTAATATGTCAGTACTCTTATTTGCAAGGTCTTCTTTTAAATTCAGAGCAGTCTGAGTTAGCATACTTATTGGCTTATTTAAATCGCTTGTGTTATCTACATTTCCTAAGCCTATATCAGAAGCACCAATAACTACTGCTCCTTTCTTACCATTTACTGACTCAACTTCTGAAGTAGGTGATAACAACTCTACCCAGTTGCTTAATGTTGATGCCGGAGTGGCTGCCAATATATATGTCTTTTGCTCGTCTGTTCTTACTACTGTACTCCCTACTACCGCATCTGATAATGCCAACATTTCTGCCTGACTTCCCAATACATCTACAGTTGATGTTGAAAATGCAGGTAGTTGACTTGTTGGTATTTTTCCTGTCGCATCCAGTGTTGCTACTCCATTTGCTGAGGCCTTCTCAGATTTATCGATTTTTAATGCCAATGCGGCTATGGCTGCAGTGCTCAATGGCATTTCTTCAGGACTTTTATTTTCAACTTTATCAAGACCAACATCCGTTGCTGTTAATCCTAATTTTGATTTAAACTGCGATAAAGACACCGCTATAGGAGCCGCTGTTCCTGTAGTGATATTTGCAAGAACAGTTTCTGAAGCAATTTCGGAAAGACTGATGGTCAATTCTCCTGATACCATGTTGCCAGTAAGACCTGTACCTGCTATTACATGTTGTACTTCCTCCTCCCGAGAACTAAGCTAACAATATCATCAACATATAATTTACTGGCGGCATCTGAATCATTTGTAGGATATGCTAAATCAGTTATTTTTTTATTTTGCAGCACTTGCACCCCAGTTGTAAAACCTCAGCAAGTGATTGTAACTCATTAGTAACATCACCATCTTCATCATTCCTTAATTTTACTTTTTCCGTAGGGAGCATTAAACCAGCATTAACGCTGTTTGCTGCCGGTATTACAAGGTCATCCCCACTACTATTTGTTAATGTACCCCCTGAAGGGTTTGCAACATAACCAAGAAAAGTTTTTGCCATTTCAACTTGGTTTCCATGTCAGTCCATCCCACATAAGGAATTGATTTTTAGCTGCCCCCATGTCGTTAAGATTATCCCCCAAAATTGTTTTTGATGCAATCTCACTATTAGTAATTATTCCCTCTTTTATCTTAAGACCATCATAAGTTCCAGACAAATCTCCTCCAAAAACAGATGATTTATCAATTTTATTTATATTAAGTACATTGCCCTGATTAGCTGATAATGCTGAATTTGAATCCATCGACAACAAGTCATCTATAACTGTAATAATTGTTCCTCCTCCCTGTCGATATCTGTTCATCAACATATCTTTTTGTTACTGCATCATTCATATCCAATGGTTGCGCCAAGTCAGTAATCCTTTTATTGCCGGCACTTGAACCTCTGTCCAATACCTGAGACAATGTTTGAATTTCATTTCCCGGATCAGAGTCACCATCTCCTCCTGAAGTTACAGTAGATGGTACCCATCCCCCAAACCATTCCACTGAAGAACCTGACCGGGAGTCGCAGCCATCTGACTAAGATTATAACCTTCTATAGTTCCACGTGCTATTTTCTACATTGGTTATTACATCACGCTTAATCTTTATTTGATCGTAAGAGCCAAACACATCTCCATCAACATTTAAAGTAGCAGGAAGCCATCTAACTCCGTTCCAGTAAAGGAAACCTGACCTGGAGTAGCTGACATTTGGCTTAAATCCACTGCCTCTATAGTTTTATCGGCAATTTCAACACTGGTTACGACTCCTTCTTTGATTTTTAAATTGTCGTACGGTCCGCTTACATCACCGTCAATGGTTAATGTTAATGGTTGCCAAATATTACCGTTCCAGTATAATATCTGTCCCGGGGTTGCTCCCATATCGTTGATATTAGATCCTAATATTGTATTTGACGCTATATTCGAACCCTGTATTGTATTTAGAGCTATATTTGTTCCCTGTATGGTGTTTGGCGCTATTTCTTTATTGGTTACTACTCCTTCTTTGATTTTTAATTTGTCATATGCACCGCTTACATCACCGTCGGTGCTTAATGTAAGTGGCTGCCAACTGCCACCGTTCCAGTATAATATCTGTCCCCGGGGTTGCTCCCATATCATTGATATTAGATCCTAATATTGTATTTGGCGCTATATTCGAACCCTGTATTGTGTTTAGTGCTATATTTGTTCCCTGTATTGTGTTTGGCGCTATTTCTTTATTGGTTACAATCCCATCTTTAATTTTCAGATTATCATATGTCCCGGTAACATCACCATTAAAGACAGCATCTTTATCCAGTTTCGCAGCCATATTTTGCAATGGCTGCCATGAAAATCCATCATTTAAATATATAAGTTTTGTGTCCGTATTATAGTATAAATCACCCAGCTTTCCATCTGCCGGAGCTGCTGAAGAAGAACGCACTCCTGAATAAAGTGTGGCAAGGTCAACCTGAGCCAAAGGATCTCCATTTTTATCATTCAAGCTGAAGTTGTGTCCCCTTTTAAAACTGCTTCTGTTAATCCTTCTGAAGTTGCACTTCCTTCTCCTATTGTTTTCCAGCTTTCTCCAGACCAATACATAAACTTATTCAAGTTCAGGTCATAAACCAACAATGAGACAGCTGAATTATCGCTGCCTGAAAACATATTCTCTCGCATACTTGTTGTTAATCGAGGAATAAGTATTCCCTTACTATCTGAGTCAACTTCAAGCATAGCTTTAGGATTTGCTTCCTTACTTTCCTTACCTATACGCACGCCTCCTACCTGGGCTTTTGCAATTCCTGCAAAAAAGAAAATACATAAAATAATAATTACTCGTCTCATAACGCCAGTTTACTTTATACTTAATTTATTATCAATATATCATTAAACAGATATACTATAGTTAGAAGATATATTATTTATTCTCATTACTTTATTAACACTAGTCCCATTATCACGTGACAAGGAATACAATGTGTTTCCATATTTCACTCTATGGATACCTTTAACAGGGATCATTACAAAAGATCCTTTAATCAGTTCTTTTAGTTCTTGGAAATGAATTTATAGTACATAAATCATCAATATCACACAAGAATCTATTTGCTATATCTGTTAGTGATGATGGTTTTTCAACTTTATAAACAATCAGAGTCCTGTTGTTTATTTTATTTTTATCAACCAATTCTATCACAACTTTTCTCTTTTTCGAATTCTCAACATACTTATATCATACTCACCATAAGCAATACAGAAAATTTTAGCTTTTTGTATTCCACATGATTTGATTAAATAATCAGCCACACTTTCAATTCTTTTATGTGAGAGCCACAGATTATAATGTTCATTACCTGTAAAGTCAGCATATCCTGACAATAATATATCGTAATTACCTATATTCTTTATTTTACCAATAAAATCGTTTATTATCTTTTTTGAAGCGCTTTGCGTTTCATACTTATTATATTGAAAAGATATATTTGTTGTGGTAGATAATCTTTCTCCTACAGGTAAATCCGGAACAGTATCTATTACTACTTTCTTTTTAGCAGGCACCTTCTTTACAATGACTTTATTTACGGGGACTATTTTCCTAATAGGTAAATCCTCTTTTTTAGGAATGATCTTGTTGTCATTCAATACCGGTTTAACCTCAACACTATCCTTTACCTTCTCTTTACCAGCATTATAAACAAAAGATCTTATCATTTCAGGAATATCATCCACATTATTGGTCTGCCGAAAACAAAAAGCACGTTTCCGGGATTGGGATATTATAAAAGAAAAATCATTGGCTTCGGTATTTACCGGAGATAATAGATTTAATATTTTTATATCTTTTCCGCTTTTAATACATCTGTATATGTCAAATCCACCGAAACCCTTATGTCCATTAGAAGAAAAATACAACTCATCAAACTCGCCCACAAAAGGATACATTTCATCAAACTCTGTATTTATATTACTTCCCATATTTATTGACGGTCCCCACTTCCCATTTATATTTTGCTCAGATTTAAATATATCCCATCCACCATATCCGGATATATCATTAGAAATATAATAAATGGTTTTTCCATCCTTGGAAAGACATGGCATTGCGTAATCAAAATTCTTCTTACAAAAAGAACATTTATAATATTTAAATTTACCGTTACTCTTCTTTTTTCTACATATTATCTGTGTATGGGCACCTTTGGAAAAATCGGTAAAATAAGTAACATCGTCGCTGCTATCGTAATTAATATAGGAAACAAAGTTTCTCCTTGTATATATATTAAATTTAGATAACTCCTCGTTCGACTCAATATTCTGCAACTCCAGATTATCGTTGAGCAAGAGACAATTTAAAGTATATCTCTTTTCTGATATTTCAGCGTATTCACGAAGAAGTCCATTATTATTTCCCTTTAAAAGAATATTATATACATTCTTTCCGGGAGATGTATAGCACAAAATATTATTACCCAAGAAATGTATGCCATACTCTATATTAATACTATTTAGCTCTTTTACATCTAAAAGCTTAAAATCTTTATTATTAATATTTTTACTTTCTGTAAGAAACTTCGCTGATTCATATATGTTATAAATCCTCTTGTTTTCCTGCTTCTTTAAAGACAGTCTGGGGAATATTTTAATTATCTCATTATAACGTTTTTTAAGCAATAATAATTCAAAGTATTTTTCAATATGTTTTGTAGATAAATAAACTACATCTTTATTAGCAAGAACAAGTGAATATATTTTAGCGGCAAGATTTACTTCATTCAGATAATAGTAAGAGTCTGCTACCATCAATTTTGTGCTGGAATCAAGATTTCTTAAATCAACATCTTCTGATAATTCACAAACCTTTTTATATTTTCCCTTTTTATATGCTCGCGTAATATCTTTATCAATATCTCCAAAGACATTAATAGAAAACGACAAAGCAAATATAAATATTAGAAGGTATCTCATTGTTAATATAATTTATCAGTAATTGTATAAATTCCTAAATCTTCGCACATTCTTAAATATTCTCCTTAAATATTTAGGATTATAGTATAGTCCAATACTATGGGATTTTAATCCCGAATAGGCTGTCTTTACATGATTCTCAAAACCATAAAACAACCATATATTATCTTTTATTTTAACATCTAAACTAACACCCCAAGTATAAGATACAGTATAATTCAAACCCAATCCAACCTTGTCATCATAAAATAGTTGTTCATTTATATGAAAGATATTATTACAATCGTATCTCTTATAAAGCAAAGAAGACTTCAAAACATATCTATAAGGAAAGAATGAAAAATTATTTCCGGCATATACATCGATGCTCGAATTACTTTTACCATTTAACACCAATAAGTCAGAGATAGCCAGACCTGCAAAAATATAAGGATCGAAATAATATAATCCTGCACCAACATTGAACTCAGTGCTGTTAAGCTTTAAAGTAGTTAAGTCCTCGTCCTCATCGATTATGATATCACTTTTTCTGTAATTCTGACTTCTTATCCCTAAAGAAATACCCCCGGAAAGATATGCCAGAGATGATAGTTTAATACATGAATTCAAACAACCGTTTATATTTAATACCTGACGTAAACCTATTTTCTCGTTTAGAATATTAAAAGAAGTCCCTATCTCACTTTTTACTATTGGTATTGAAAAGTTTAAACCATAAGTCTCCGAATTTCCCTTTAAAGCTCCAAATTTACTATTATACAACAACTTAAACCCAATATTCTGACGATACGCACTATAGGCAGGATTGTGAATTTCCTGATCACTAAGTATGCGTGAAAAATAGACCGTCTCGTTTTGGGCTTTTAGACCAATGGATAAAGTCATTAATAACAGTATTAGCCAACTATTTTTCATAAACAACTTCTATAAAATTCTTTATAACATACATTTCTCCCGACTGAGTGTAATGTAAATAGTAAAAATATGTACCTTCAGTAAGACTGTTGACACAAAAATCATTTGCATATTTTGGGGAATGGAATATAAGTTTACCCTGACTATCCATCACCGACAATTCACCCCATTCAATTCCTGACACATCAGGTAATTTAAACATCCCCCCTCCTTTACCATTGGCTACTACCATATTCACTATCCTGAAACTTACATCTTTAACCAACAGATATCTATAATTAGTCTTTGCTTTATCTGTTCCAACAAAAGGGTATGTAATCTCAGACTTAATTATATTAACATCTTTAGAAGATGTATTGCCAATACGAACCAGACGGTATCTACTATCATCTTCATAATTAAGTAAGTTTTCCAAATCAACCTTTAAATCGTATGTCAGATCGTTATTTTCACTACTTATATCCCAGATGCCATCAACAGCCTTAGCAAAACCAGGGTTAGCGGATATTATACCATCATCAAAAGGCAAATACCCAACAGTAATATTATTTTCTGAACTGAGATTATCAAATTCCATATAGCTTAACCCGGAATCCCCTCCCATTGGAAATACATACAATTCGTCTGGATTAACCTTTCTGGTAAAATATCCTTTTATGTATTTATCTATAGCTTTGGAATAAATTAAACTACCCGATTTTGGATTGGACATACTCAAAACATAACCGGAATACACATCAATTATTCCTTTTCTAAAATCGAATTCATTTAAGACACAAAGATTTGCTTCTATATTCAGTTGATTACAAGCAACAACTAAGTTGATTAATTCTGTTTTCAGGTTATTAGATAAAAAAGTAACATGACCGTTTCCTGTCAAAAACAACTTACCTATATTTTCCTTGTTCTCATTGACATCAAACAACAATTCTATATCACTTTTACTAAAAACATCCAGTACTCCGTTATTTATAAATTCCACATCGCCTTCTATTTTTAAATCAGAAGCAACATTTACAGTAACTGATTTCCCAATATTTAAAGCCACTCTTGAAACTTCTACCTGTGAATATACTTTTGAATTAACAAAAAGTAAAAACACCAAAAACATTATAATATTTTGTAAATTTAACATATACTTACAAATAATATTTTCAGATTTCCCGTTAATACACATAATTTTTTAAAATCATTTCTAAAAATCAGACAATAACAAATATATGTTTTTTCCCCATTTATCAAAGAATTATATGTTTTTATGTAACACATTTGTTGATTTATCATATATTCCGGATTTTTAAATAAATAACATATCACTATTTTACTTTTTTTTAGACAGTTACAAAATATCAAAAGACATTAATCATTAAAATTAGGTTCAATAAAATAGCTTTGATTTAATATTTTTACCTATAATTTATTTTAATCTGGCCTCTTGACATGCATATAAATAGGCGAAAATCCACATAATTCATTACAATATATAAATAAATACTTCAGAAGGTTCCTTAATAAAACAATCCAAATAAATAAACATAACTTTAAAGACTTTACAATTAACAAAACAACTTATGGTTAAATATTTCTCATTAAGAAATAATATACTCTAAATGATTTCGATAGCACAATCCTTAACATTATAAAAAACCACCTCTTAACTATTTATTTGTTCCTACTGTATTATTGAATAATATTTCAAAACACTCCTTTCATAATCATAATTTAACACACAGAATGTATCCTGAAAAAAAACAAAACGTAATTACTATAGTAGCAAAACCAAATAGCTAAAAATATGATAGATAATAGTAGTGATAATAAAACTTACAATATTGACAACACTAAATCGCGAAGTGATCTGGTGGTTGTCTCAGAAATTCTTCCTGACAAGCTTATCATTATCCCTATTGCCAACAGACCCATATTTCCTAATACTATGACTCCAATGACTTTAAGTGGCAAATATTTTATTGAGGCAGTAAAAAAAGCACACGATGGGGAAGGCAGAATGCTGGGGGTTGTCATGGTCGAAAATGAAAATGCAGAGAACTTCCTCGATTCCGAACTTTATAAAGTTGGAACTGTATTAAAGATTCATAAATACATTCAGCTCACAGAAGATGTCATTCAGGTCTTTGTCCAGGGCTTAGAACGTTTTGAATATATAAGAACATTTAAGCATACACCTTTAATAATATGGGAAGTCAAATACAGATATGAATCACAGATAAGGTTGACAGATGAGCTTAAGCCTTATATGATGGAGCTTATGAAATCTGTAAAAGAGATGCTAAAAACAAATCAACTGCTTCAGGAACAGGTTAAAATGGCATTTTCACAACTTAGCTATGAGAACCCAAGCATATTAGTTGATATTGTTTCTTCAATTTTATCTGCAGAAGGAGAAAAGCTACAGGATCTTCTGGAAACATTCGATATATTTAAAAGAAGTGAAAAACTGCTGGTTCTTATACGTGAAGAAATTGAACTCTCATTACTTCAGGAAAAAATTCAAAAACAAATAGAGGAAAAAGTTTCCAAGCAACAGAAAGAATATTTTCTAAGAGAACAACTAAAAGTCATAAAGCAAGAGTTGGGGTTGGAAAAAGATGATAAACAACAGGAAATTGAAAAACTGGAAAATAAAATTAAAGAACTTAATTTAACTACGGAGGCTTCTAAAGTTATTAATGAAGAAATAGACAAATTAATGATGATTGATCCTGCATCTCCAGAATTTCATGTAAGCAGGAATTACCTGAACGAACTTGTTTCTCTTCCCTGGGGAATATTCACAAACGACAATAAAGACATTAAGAAAGCCAGAACAATACTGGACAATGATCACTATGGACTGGAAGACGTAAAAGAACGAATACTGGAATTTTTAGGAACGTTAATACAAAAAGGACAGGTATCAGGAAGCATTATTTGTCTTGTTGGTCCTCCCGGAGTAGGTAAAACATCGGTAGGAAGATCAATAGCAAATGCAATGAATCGCAAATTTTATAGATTCTCTTTAGGGGGTATGCGTGACGAGGCTGAAATAAAAGGCCACAGACGTACATACATTGGTGCTATGCCTGGTAAATTAATTCAAAGTCTTAAAAGAACAGGTTCCGCTAATCCAGTTATTATGCTCGATGAAATTGACAAAATAGGTGCCAGTTATCAGGGGGATCCTGCATCAGCCTTACTTGAAGTTCTTGATCCTGAACAGAACAAAGACTTTCTGGATCACTATCTTGATGTCAGATTCGATCTTTCTAAAGTACTCTTTATTACAACAGCTAACCAGCTCGATACTATCCCTGGACCGTTACTCGACAGGATGGAAATAATAAAACTATCCGGTTACGTAATGAAGGAAAAAGTAGAAATTGCCAAACGTTATCTAATACCAAGACAACTTGAAGCCCATGGACTGAAATATAAAAACATAACAATCAGTGATAAGGCACTTGAAAAAATTGTCGAAGATTATGCAAGAGAAGCGGGTGTAAGAAATCTGGAAAACCAGATAAAAAAAATAATGAGAAAATCCACACTTGAAATTGTAGAGAAAAAGAAAGAAAAAATCTCTGTTTCCTCTAAAAATCTATATCAATACTTAGGAGAACCGATATTTACAACAGAAAAACTATACAAGAAGAGAATCCCAGGAGTAACCTTAGGCTTAGCATGGACCTCTATGGGAGGAGCAACATTATATATTGAAGCCTCTGCAATAAAAGATGGTACCGGTCTTAAGCAAACAGGTCAATTAGGAAATGTAATGCGGGAATCCTCAGAAATAGCATACTCTTATATCAGATCACTAATTGAAAAAAAAGGAAATGCTAATGCAGACTTTTTTAAAAAGCATTTTATCCATATTCATGTACCAGCCGGGGCAACACCTAAAGATGGTCCTTCTGCCGGAATAACAATGGCTCTTGCGCTATATTCTCTTGCTACAGGTTATTCAGTAAAAAAAGAAATTGCAATGACAGGAGAATTAACACTGACAGGAAAAGTTCTGCCAATAGGAGGAATAAGGGAAAAAACTATAGCCGCGAGAAGGGTAAAAGTTTTCGAACTGATATTTCCCAAAGAAAATAAAAAAGATTTTGAAGTGTTACCAGATTATATTAAAGACGGTATAACTGCTCATTTTGTTGAATATTTCAACGAAGTAATTAAAATTGCTTTATAAAGTTTTAGTCTAATAGTATATTTTTCACTATTTTTAAGATCACTAAAATCTTTAAAATTATGAAACATATACTTTTATTTATTATCCAGTTTTCCACAATATGGATATCCAATTCACAACAACTCTATTTCCCTAATAACATAGAGAAAGCAATTAAAGAAAAAACCAGAAGTTTAGAAGGAAAACCCGGTATCAATTATTGGCAGAATAAATCTAACTACGAGATAAGTGCCAAACTGGATACTAAAACATCAACACTTTATGGCAGTGAAAATATATCATACTACAACAATTCTCCAGACACTTTAACTTATATTACCTTCCATATTTTCCAGAACATATATAAGAAAGGTGTTTGCAGGCTTAATAAAGTCAGCAATAAGGATCTAACTAACGGTATGGAAATAAAACAGGTATATCTTAATGGTAAAATAGTTGAAGAAAATTACCTCAAACCCCAAGGAACACAACTTTACCTAAAACTTAAAAATAAATTTAAACCAGGAGAAAAAATTGATATATCTATTGATTGGTCATTTAAAATTCCTGCTAATAGTGATATTAGGATGGGGAAATATAATAATCACGCTTATTTTATGGGACAATGGTTCCCAAAAATTGCTGTTTATGATGATATAGACGGATGGGACAGACATGCCCATACCGGAATGGCAGAATTTTATGGAGAATATTCCAATTACAAAGTCAACATTGAAGTACCACAAGACTATATTGTCCAGGCAACAGGTGAAATGATTAACGAACAGGATATTTTAAAGAAAGAAACATTAGAAAAACTTAATAAGGCAAAGAACTCTGATAAACCTGTTATTATAGTTACTGCAGAAGATTATAAAAAAGGAATTACTAAACAAGGTAATCAAACATGGACATTTGAAGCCAATAATGTCCCGGATTTTGGTTTTTGTTGTAGTAAATATTATATATGGGAAGGTGCCTACTGTAATCCTAAAGGCTCACAAAAGAAGATATTCGTAGATGCGATATATAATCCTAAATCTGAAGACTTTAAAGAAGTTGTTGATTTTTCAGTACAAACGATAAAATATTTGTCAGAAATTTTACCAGGTATACCATACCCTTATAGTCATATGACAACCTTCAACGGTTCTGGAGGAATGGAATACCCAATGATAACTAATAACGGCAGCGAAAAGACAAGACGAAAAACTGTATATGTAACTACTCATGAAATCACCCATACATATTTCCCTTTTATGGCTGGTATAAGTGAAACAAAATACGGATGGTTCGATGAAGGATTTACTGTAGTAATTCCAGAAGAACTTCAGGATAAAATTGAGCCTTCTGAGAATCAGGCAAAAAAACAAACCAACTATTTTGAAAAATATCTTGCAGGCAGTGAGAATGAACCAGTATTAATGACACCAACATATTATCTTGATCGCAAAATTTATTTTGGTTTAAACTATGGAAAAAGTGAAACAGCTATAAGAATGTTGAAATATTATTTAGGTGATGCAAAATTCCAAAGTCTTTTAAAAGAATTCTTATTAACATGGAAGAGTAAGCATCCTACACCTTATGACTTCTTCCTATTTTCAAACTCATATTTAAAAGAGAATCTTAACTGGTTTTGGAAAAGATGGTTCTTTGAATATGCCAAACCAGATCTTGCTATTAGCAATATTAAAAATAACAACAACGATTATAACATAGAAATTCATAATATTGGAGGGTTACAACTACCAATAGAATTAACTTTTGAATTTACAGATGGAACAAAGGATACTAAATCAGTAAATATGGGTATATGGAAAAATGGTTCTTCTAAAGTAGAGATCCCTTATACTTCACCTAAAACCATAAAATACATATACTTAGGCAACGATTTTATTCCAGATAAAAATAAAGAAGACAACAAAAAAAATTTATAAAAGTCTAATAACAAGAATATAAAAGGGTAATTACATTGAATTACCCTTTTTATTTTAATTTATAATCTATTTCTTAATTTCTTCAACAACCAACTTGACTTCAATAGTAAAATCATCATAGATAAGCTTATCACCCAAATTCTCAAAAAAAGACCCGGAACCATATCTCACATCATATTTAGCCCTGTCAACCACAAGGGTTGCTGTAATAATATTCCCATTTTTATTTCCTTTAAAAGATATAGGATGAGTCTTTCCTTTAATTGTAAGATTCCCCAATACATCAACTTCTTTATTTACTAAAGAACCGCTGCCAGAAAGAATTAACTTTGCTGTTGGATGTCTGTTTACACTAAAAAAATCATCAGATTTCAGGTGATTTACCAATTTCTTATTTAGATCCTGATTCTTAAGGTCATCATTTGTAATAGACTTCATATCAATAGTAAAACTTCCTTTTTCAACCATATTTTTTTTAATAGAAAGTTTTCCTGATAATAGTTTTATATGACCGGTATGACTACCTGCTACTTTCTTGCCAGTCCATTTTAAAGTCGATTTTCCAATATCTACTTTGTAATCCTGAGCACAAAGCAACCCTATCATAATAACTGACAATAACAATGTAATAATTATTTTAATTGCTTTCATAATATCAATTTTTAAAAACAGTTAGTAACTAGTATTTAAATACGTAGAATAAAATGAAATAGTTATTAAATAAATAAAGAGTACTTAAGTACCCTTTAAGTAATATTGTGTTCTATATTGTCTATTTCCAAATAAATATCTATTTGGGTTTATCAATCATTTCTAGTATTTCGTTCCATGCATTTGTTTCGTTTAATTTATTTACGTCATTTTGTAATCCTATATCTTTCAACTTACCATTTATAAATCTTTGAGCAAACCTTAATCCTCCATCGTAATTTTTAATTGTAAGAGGCGTAAAAGGAATAGACCTCATATAACTATAATCATACATATAAATTGAATTATATCTACTTATAAACTCATCTTTATCTCTACTCCATTTCCAATTGTATTTTACATTTCCCCAATTATTACTAGACAGTATTTCCGTTGAAATAACTTTAACAACCCATAGAAACATCTAATAACTCTTTAATTGGCTGATGTGATCCTAGGATGGAAATAGAATGTCCACATTTCTGGTTATTCCCAACCATTGTTTCGTGACATCCCGGCATAGTAAACATCCAATCCTTAGTAGCATAACTCATAAAGGGGAATTATGGGTTGGAAAAAAGCCGTTCTTTCATCCTCAGCATATATACCAACAAAATGATTAACCTTAGGATTTAAAGAATAGAATTCCTCAAGAAGATCCCAATCATCTCCGGGTACGGGATCAAATACAATTATATTAACACTATTTATATTTGAGCCCATTAATCCATATGCCGAAGCCATACAAAGTATACCACCTCTGCTAAATCCCACTAAATTTAAAATAATATCTCCTTTTGTTTGATTTATAATATTACCAACTTTTTCACCTGCCTCTGTCAAACACTTGTTCCATCCTCCAGCACCTTCCCAACTTGGAACAGCCCATTCAAGTATATCCTTCAAATTACCACTAGAACCTATTCCATCTATAATAATTTTATAGTAATTATGAACAGAATCTCTTAAAAGAGATTGTTGATGATATAGTGTGGCAACTAACTCAGAAGTTCCAAAGTTAGACAAATTAGAAACCCACCAATCTTTGGTACAGCCAGTACCACAGAAATACACTGTTACCACATTTATAGGATCTTTCACCTCAATTTCTATATTTGTACTATCAACTCCTCCGTATTCATCGCTTACCAAAACAGACATTTCGTAATTTCCTTTATGATCTTTACCGGGAGAAATAGCTAATATTGCAGATAATGTACCACTTACTTGTTTTATTTCTTTTATAGAAACAAAATCCGGCTTATTGTTTATTGTGATATTCAGATTATCTCCCCCTGAATCATAAGCTCTAAGTATTATTTCTTTGTATCTTTCGGTAGTAATTGTCTGTTTACTAACTTGCTCCAATACTGGAATAATTGTATTAACTGAGATTTTTAATTTATTCTCACAACTTGAATTTTTAGTATCATTAGCAACAATACAAACATCAAAAACGCCTACATCATCTTCCTCTGGGGCAATCACTAATGTTGCTGTAGCAACATTATTATGTTGCATAACATCCTGAAGAGTCAAAAATCCAGGGTTGTTATTTATTGATAAATTAATTATATCACCGTTTGGATCACTAGCAGTTACAATAATAGATTTTGTTTCCCCGGCGGTCAACTCTTGGTCATTAATATTAATAAATTGGGGGGAAACATTCAAGGGATCATCTTCTTCACAGCAAATAAAGCTTATAACAATTAAAAGTAGATTTGTCAATCTAAACAAGGTTTTCTTTCTTTTCATCTCATTCATGTTTTAGTTTTAGATAATTCATGTATGCTGAGCGAAAAAAAACAGGTAAGAATCTATTTAAGATTCTTTATAATGGCATTTTCTAGCAGGCGGCAAATTTATAATTAAATATTTTACGAGAACAAACAGTTTTTGTAAGGGAACATACCTAAAAAAAAGTATGGTATTTACTAATTCTCAACTTCAATAGATTAATTTGAGAATAAACAGAATAAAGAAGATATTATAGCTCTTTATTCTGTTTCAAATATATATTAATTTAGTGCTTTCTCTCTTAAAGATTGACAAGCAAAATACTAAAAACAAAGCAGCCATATCATAATACCTGACAGTAATAATGTTATAGCTATTTTTATTACTTTTATAATCATTTTAGTTTATATTATCATTCTGGAAAATATAGTACGAAGAAACAACCATAATGTTGTCCTATTCACAATTACACAAACTTGTCAACACCAAGCATAAACGCTATGAACAGGACTACAGCATTCAACCGTTTCATTAAATTTATCTACATTTTCCAACAGTACATTTCCTTTATCTTCCTCAACAAATGCGAATACCGCTATCGACTCATAATAATTCTGTGAAGGAGCAAACCAATTTAGCTCTTCACATGTATCACAAGGTTTTCTTGATATACCTTTAACATCAACCTCGCTATATGCTGTAATGTCAGATTCTTTAAATATCTTATTCAGGTCATCCTGAAAAAGACTTTACACATAGAACAATTACTACCTTCATTTTATAATATTTTAAATTTTCTTCAAAAACTTTATATTAAAGAGAATTTCAATACTTATATTCTCACTGACTACTATTTACTTATCAACCTTTCCCTTTTTTAGCCATATAATATATCAATGGCACTATTATAAGAGTTAGCACAGTAGAAGCTATACTTCCCCCCATAAGGGATATTGCCAATCCCTGAAAAATGGGATCGAACAGAATCACAACAGCCCCAATAACAACAGTTCCTGCGGTCAACAGTATAGGTGTTGTTCTAACGGCTCCTGCTTCAATCACAGCTCTTTCCAGAGAAACACCCTCATTAAGACGAAGATTTACAAAATCTATAAGCAAAACAGAATTCCTCACCATGATACCTGCAAGTGCTATAAGACCAATCATAGATGTAGCCGTAAAAAATGCCCCCATCAACCAGTGTCCCACAACAATACCCACTAAAGACAAAGGTATGGCAACCATCATAATAAGGGGAACCTTAAAGTCCTGGAACCAACCTATTATAAGCATATATATAACCAAAAGAACCACTGCAAAAGCAGTCCCCAGATCACGAAACACCTCGTAGGTTATCTGCCATTCTCCATCCCATTTAAGGCTATAATTATCCTCCAAAGCAGGCTGTTTTGTATATTCCTCCATAAGGGTATATCCCTCTGGGACCTTTATCTTATCAAGATTATCCGATATCTCCATTATCCCGTAAACAGGACTCTCAAGATCTCCTGCAACATCTGCTGTAACATAAACAACTCTTTTTTGATTCTTACGGTATATACTTTTTTCTTTAATCTTTTCCTTCACATCAACTATATCTCCCAGAGAAATTAGCTGACCTGCCTGAGAAAGAATATTTACTTTTCCAAGATCCCTTAAACTTGAACGGTCTTTTTCATCTAGACGTAATTGTATTCCCACATGATTATATTCCCTCTCCTGATACAATTGTGACACCTCATGACCTCTAAGAGCAATATTTAAAGAATGAACAACCTGACTAGTTGAAACTCCGGAGAGCATAGCTTTTTCTTTATCTACATCAAAACTATATTCCGTCTGAGGATCTTCAACCAACCAATCAATATCAACAATATCATTGGTCTCTTCAAACAAACCCTTCACCTGTAAAGCAAGTTCCCTTTGTGATTTTATATCAGGCCCATAAATCTCTGCAACTAATGTTGACATTACCGGAGGTCCGGGAGGCACTTCCACAACCTTCACATTTGCATTAAACTTCTTCGCTATCTCCTGAAGACCCGGACGCATAAGTTTTGCTATATCGTGACTCTGTAAATCCCTGTCATTTTTGTGCAAAAGATTAACCTGTATGTCAGCCACATTAGATCCCCTGCGAAGATCGTAATGCCTTACCAAACCATTAAAATTCATAGGTGAAGCAAGTACCAACATAACTCTGATAATTAACAACGTTATCCTGTTTTGCCACATATGCGGCCAATTCTTTAGTCACTGCTGCTGTTCTCTCTAATGTGGTTCCCTCAGGCATATCAATTACCACCTGAAACTCATTCTTGTTATCGAAAGGCAACATTTTTACTGCCACAAGTTTAAAATAGAACAATGTCACAGAACCTAATAATAGCACTACTACACCAGCAATAAATATCCATCTTTTAGTCGATGATTCCAACAAAGGCTTCATGGTGGCATAGTACATTTTATAAATCCACGATTCTTCAAGATTAAATACTTTTTCCTTCTTACCAGGCTTTTCCCTGTAGCGTAAAAGCCTAAATGCCAGGTAAGGTGTAATTGTCAATGCCACAAGCAAAGAAAAAATCATTGCAATGGAAGCTCCAATAGGCATTGGACTCATATATGGACCCATAAGTCCTGAAACAAACACCATAGGCAAAACGGCCGCAATGACAGTGAATGTAGCAAGAATAGTAGGATTACCAACCTCATCAATAGAACGCAGGGCTGCCTGAATAAAAGGCAACTGTTTCATTTTAAAATGCCTGTGCATATTTTCCGCAATAATAATGGAATCGTCAACAACTATACCTGTGACAAATACCAATGCGAAAAGAGTTATCCGATTCAATGTATAATCAAGAAAATAATAACTAAACATAGTCAACGCAAAAGTAATAGGAACAGAAAGAAATACGACCAGACCGCCCCTCCATCCCATTGCCAGCATCACCACAAAGGTCACTGCAACAATTGCACCAAGCAGGTGCATAAGGAGTTCAGCCACTTTATCCGAAGCCGTTTCCCCGTAATTACGGGTTATTTCCACTTTTACATCGGAAGGAATAAGATCTTTTCTCAATACCTCAACCTTATTTAAAATCTCGTCAGAAACATGCATAGCATCTGCACCCCTGCGTTTAGCAACAGCTACAGTCACTGCAGGGAATTCGCCCTTATAATTCTTTAGATCCTTGCTCTCTTTTGCATAACCAAAACTCACATATTGAGTCGGCAACTCAGGACCATCTATTATCTCAGCAACCTGTTTTAAGTAAACAGGACTGCCATTGTAAACACCAACAACCAGATTAGCAACATCATCAGTATTTTCTAAAAATTTACCTGTCTCAACCAGAAACTCCTTATCCCCTTTATTAAAAGACCCGGAGGCAATTTGTGAGTTAGAAATCTGAATCTTTTGAGCAATACTGAGAGCATCGATATTATACCCACTCATCTGCTCATTGTTAAGAACAACCCTCACCTGTCTTGAACGGCCACCAATGACTTTCGTTCCAGAAACCTCCGGCACTTTTTCTATCTCGTTGTTCAACTCCTGTGCAATCCTACGTAGCTGAAAATCATCGTAATTCTCACTCCATAGGGTAAGACCAAGAACAGGTACATCATCTATAGAACGAGTCTTTACAAGTGGCATAGTCACACCCTTAGGCATAACATCCATATGTTTCATTATCTCATTGTACAACTTTACAAGAGAACGTTCTACATCCTCGCCTACATAAAATTGCACTATAAGCATTGCCTGACCGGGCATAGAAGTAGAATATACGTACTCTACTCCCTTTATATTCGATACTATTTTTTCAACAGGCATAACCACTCTGGATTCCATTTCAGAAGGACTTGCCCCCGGATAACCAAAAAAGATATCTGCAATAGGCACATCTATCTGTGGCTCTTCTTCTCTGGGGGTAAGATAAGCACTGTATATTCCCAGAAATAAGAAAGCTATCATTAATAAAGGAGAAAGCTTAGAATTTATAAACTGCTTTGCTATTGCTCCTGCGAAACCTGTCTTCATGTATTTAATTTTTTTGATTAAAAATTACACAAGTAGTTAATTCTTTACATATGTTCTTGTGTTTTACTTAAGATAAGGATAACTCACCTTATTCCACCTTTACAACTGCACCATCCCAAATCTTACCCTTATAAGACTTTATGTACTGCTCTCCATCGCTTAATCCTGATAAGATCTCTACCATATCACCAACGCTTTTACCTATCCGAACCCACCTTAACATAGCCGTTCCAGATACACTTACCACATATAAGCCCGTAAGTTGACCTCTATATACCAACACTTCTTTAGGAACCATAATACTTGGAACACCTCCTTTAGGAAGCAAAACACTAACATACATTCCAGAAAACAAACTATCCTTTTGTAAATCAGTCGGCTTAAGAACAACCCTGGCTTCATACTGATTCCCCGTATAAAGAGCAGACGGATTAACCTCAGTAACCACACCCTCAAGCATCATATCACCCATAGCTTTTACCTTAACATTAACCTTATTACCTTTTTTCACTAAAGATATTTCCGACTCAGGAACCCTTGCTTTAACAATAAATTCAGATTGTTTCTCAATTGCTAGTAGAGGCATACCCGGCGAGGCCAGATCCCCTTCATTCACATATTTTTGAGTAATCACACCACTATAAGGAGCACGTATATTGGCATACCTGAGAATCTCATCAACCTCATTTCCCATCTCTTCCAATGCACTGAGATTAGCCTTTGCAATATTATACCGAGTAGTCATATCGTCCATCTCTTTTTGAGATGCACTCCCCTGTCCAAACAAAGTCTTATACCTGATATAATCTTTTTCGGCGTTGGAATATGCAGATCTTGCAGATGCCATATTGGCATTAACCTGAGCCTTTTTAGCCTTAATATCCTTGCTTTTAATCTTCAAAAGAAGATCATCCTTCTTCACCTTTTGTCCGGGTATAACAAATATTTTGGATATCTGCCCCATTATCCTTGTACTAATATTTGAATGAGTTTCAGCCTCTATCTTTCCTGAGAAACTTAATATATCTGGATTCATATCAAGACGGGCTTTCTCAACCACAACTGTTATATCAGTCTTTACGCTCTCTTTTTTATTTTCTCCACCACCACAAGATTGAAGTATAAAAAAAGAGCTAATAATAATTCCTAATAAAAGATATTGTTTTAGGTTCATATGATTATATTTTTAATTATTTCAACTTCTTTTCTAATAAAAACTCTAACTGGAAAACGGCAATATGATAATCATAAACAGATTTTATAAAACCAAGATTCCTTGCAGATGACACCGTCTCGGAAAAAAGCAAATCAGTTGTCTTTTCAAGACCTTGCTTATATCTGTCCATTCTAATTCTTAAAGACTCTTTAGCCTGTTCTTTTGCCAGTCTGCTAGTCTGCAATTTCTTAAATGCAACCGCCACATTCCTCTTAGCGCTTTCTATCTCCATCTTGCTTTTTTGCAGATATTCATCATAATCAAGACCCGCAATCCTCAATTCTGCCTTAGCCTTTTGTACTTTTGCAATATTCCTGTAGCCTGAAAATATATTCCAGGAAAGACTTGCCCCAAGCATATAATTCTCAGCATTATTGCCCAGTAATTTATCATCATTCCATTCGTACTGCCCAAAAGCATTAAGTCTTGGCAAAAACTTAAATCTGCTGGATCTAAGCATGCTCTTTCTTGCCTCAACACCATTTTTATATGCCAATATATCCGAACGATTATCTATAAGATTATTCCCCTCAGATATATTATCCATGACAACAGGACTTATATTAAGTACATCGGTAGTCTCTATTTCTGTATTTATGTCGAATCCTAAAAGAAATGCCAGATATTCCTGCGCCATCTTGTAATTGTTTGTTGCCTCAGACAACTGATTTTCAATCTCAAACACACGAACTTTAGCAGATAAAAGATCAGCTTCTTTAACATACCCCTGCTTTAAGTTATCCTCAGTAAGTTTACTAGCGGATTTTGCCATTTCGTAAGATTTTTTTACAACCTCAATAGCCTCCTTTGTCAATTCCAACTGATAGTAAGCCTTCTTAACCTCGTATTTCGTATAATTAATAGCTCTTTCAGTCTGATAATCAACAGCCCTCATCTTTTCCTTTGCTGCCTTACGGGCATAAAAGCCATCTACATTTATCAAAGGCTGTTTGACCTCAACTTTAGTAGTAAAATTTTCAATACGTCCCGGATCGTTAAGCAATACCGGATTAAAATCAGAATTGCCAACAATTTCCTGTTTAAGCTTAAAACCAAAAGCCATCAATGGATCGTTGGTAGCTATTACAGAATGAGATAAATTAATATCCGGTAAAAACAATGAGTTTGTCTGCCTGAAATCAAACTTAGCCACCTTACCCTGAGCCTTCGACTTGTTTATCTGCCAGTTATTTTCCTCAGCCCTTTTTATTGCATCATCAAGACTTAATCTTATTATTCCTTCCTGAGAATAAGCATAAAAAGATATCAAAAGCCCGGTTATGCAAAAAGAAATAGTTTTAACATTTAGCATATCATTTAATTTATTATTCGTTTTCTGTAACAAATTTCCATAATATTTTATTATCCATCTGTGACTTTTGTTACGAACAATAAACATAAATGTTATATAAAAACACTACTGTATTTAACAAGTATCTATTTTATTATAGAAAAAAACAGGGTACTTTATAAGCACCCTGTGATAATAAATAATTTTTAATCATTATTCTGGCCTTCTAACCCTTACCGGATCGGCAGGCTGAGGCTTAAGTTTTATTTCCTGCTTTTTCAGTAGCTCAAGAGCAACATCCACTGCTTTCTCTAACTGGGTATCACGGCCCTTATTTTGCATAGCAGGATCCTGCTCCACCTCTACATCAGGAGCAACACCCTTATTTTCCACGTCCCATTCACCATTGGTATTATAGAATCCACCTCTTGGTGCAGTAATCCTGCCTCCGTCAATAAGTCCAGGTACATCCCATATTCCAACTAGTCCACCCCAAGTACGAGTTCCAACCAAAGGACCAATCTTTTTCTTCTTAAACATATATGGAAGAGCATCACCTCCAGAACCAGCCATTTCATTTATAATCATCACCTTTGGACCCCATATTCCGGCATCAGGACTTGTAAAAGCCTGTTTATCCCCAATAGGATTATTAAAATATCCCATTAAATCTCTTGACAACAGATCCACTATGTAATCGGCAACAAGTCCACCCTGATTAAAACGCTCATCAATAATCGCACCCTTCTTATCTTTTTGTGCAAAATAATATCTGTTGAAATTATTATATCCTCCCATACCTGTATTTGGGAGCCATACGTAAGCTAATCTCCCTCCTGAAAGTTTATCGACCATTCTACGGTTATTTTCAACCCAGGCATGCTGTCTGAGAGCCTGCTCATTTGATACTGGCACAACAGTTATTTCTCTTGAACCTTCCATTGTTGGCTTAGTATTTACCCTTAACTTTATTTGTTTATTTGCTGTTTTATCAAATACTGAATAAAGATTAATATTAGTATAAAGAGGCTTACCGTTAACAGCTATAATATATTCCCCTTCCTTAATATCAATACCAGGTCCACTCAATGGAGCCCTCAATCCGGGATTCCAGTTTTCACCGTCATAAATCTTACTTATTACATACCTGTTACCATCAATTTTATAGTCCGCGCCAAGAAGTCCTACAGGAACCCTTTTATATTCCGGAAAATCACCACCATATACAAACGAGTGACCGATAGAAGTCTCACCGCTAAAGATATCAAGAAGATAGTTCATATCAGAACGGTGAGCCACATCCTCTACCCAGGGTGAATAAGTATTATAAGCCCATTCAAGATCAAGACCATGAACATTATCTACATAGAAGAAATCCCTCTGGTATCTCCATGCTTCCCTGAACATCTGCTTACATTCTATCTTAGGATCGATTAAAGCCTGAAGATCGTCAGTCTTTATTTTATCTTTACCAGGATTTGGTTTTCCTGTAGCATCAAATATTCCACATGTCATATTCTTCAAGAAATACAACACTTTATTCTTATCGAAAGACAACCGGAAAGCTATCATTCCATCAATTAATTTTTCTCCCTTCTTCTCTTTTATATTATACCTGTGAAGACTTGCAGAACCTCCATCAGTAGCACCTTCATCATAAAAAATCACTCCCTCTTTCCCTGCTTCCACACTAGTATATTCTCTTTCAGGAATATCAAGTGCTATAATTCTCTGACTTAAACCATCAAAATCAATCTTTACACCATCGGCATCCTTTTTCTTGTCCTTAGACTCCTCTGCCTTCTTCTTGTCATCTTTACCATTCTTTTTATCCTTACCATTATCTGCCTTATCTTCCTTTAAAGTTTCCTCATCACTTTCAGGAGCCAAAGGAGAAGGAGTATCTTTGGATAATACAGCCAGATAAATTGCACGTCTTACAGGTCTTTCAATAGAGGACATATCAAGCCAACCAACATTCAATGCATAGTTAGTACTTGCAAGGAAGTAAATATACTTACCACTCTTATCCCATGCAGGTGAAATACAATCAGACATACCATCGCTTATCTGGAAAGATTTTTTCTTGTCCAATGAATAAACAAATATAGCCTTATACTCACTCTTTAATCTTTTCGTATAAGCTATCCATTTTGAATCGGGAGCCCACTCAGGGTAAATCACACGACCAGGAGAAGCAAAACCCTCATTATCAATCTTTGTAGCAATACCTGTCTCTACCTCCATCAACCAAAGAGTCCTGTCTGCATCACCATAACTGATATACTTAGAATCAGGCGACCACACAGGAGTATAATAGAAAGTAGGATTCTCTAATTTAATCTTCTTTTGAACCTTCCCATACTGATCGGCAATTACAAGCTGATATTCACCACCCTCATCTGAGAACCAGCTAATATTTTTACCATCAGGAGACCATGCAGGCTCTCTATCGGCAGCACCGCTGCTATTTGTAAGATTTCTTACATCGCCCTTTTCGGCAGGTACAGTAAATATTTCACCCCTTGCACAGACAACAGCGCGTTTACCTGTCGGGGAGATTGATGCATAAGTAATTTCTCTTCCTACATTTTTCCACTGAGGTCTCATCCAAGGAAAATCTCCATTTACAGTTATAGATAACTTTCGTGGCTCATCTCCATTTGTATTCATTGTATAAAGATATCCTCCATTTTCAAAAATAAGATTGCCACCACCGGTTTCCAGATTCTTACAGTCAAATTCCTTATAATGAGTCACCTGATTCAACTCCTCTGTCCTGGTATCGTAAGACCATATATTCATAGCATAATCACGGTCCGATAAAAAGAAAATCTTGTTGCCAACCCACACAGGATCCTTATCATTTGAATTATCCCATGGTATCTTTTTATACTTAAGACTCTTAAGGTCAATTATTCTCAAAGGCTTATTCTGTCCACCCCTGTAATTTCTCCATTCCGCCTCCCAAGGTCTTATAAGTTGATAAACAAAACTCTTTCCATCAGGAGAATATTTTCCCTTATTTATTCTTGGGATATTAAACTGAATAGGCAATCCGCCCCCATTTAAAGCAACCTTAAACATTTGGTCAGGGAAAGAATAAGGAGCCTGTTTTCTTCCGGAAACAAACAATACGTACTTTCCGTCGGGACTCCACCCACTTACAATATCAGCGCCCGGATGCCATGTCAATCTTTGAGGCTGTCCTCCGTCGATAGATACAACATAGACATCTGTATTTCCATCATAGGCAGCTGAGAAAGCAACCATCTTCCCGTCAGGAGAAAATTGAGGGTTGGCTTCCTCCCCTGGAAACGATGTTAATCTAAGAGGATTACTACCATCAATACCGGCAACCCAGATATCACCTGCATAAACAAAAGCAATATTACTATTGCTGATAGCCGGATTTCTTAATAATCTGGTCTCTTTTGCAAACAAAAGCGTTGAAAAGAGCATGAAAGCAAAAACAAATTTAATTCTTAAAAGGTTCATAGTTCTATACATTTAAATTATTGTAAATATATTGGTATCGTTTACGACATATAAATTCAAAAATTAACATATAACAACAATATTGCTAATGCTGGAAGGTATTAGCAGGTAAAAAGGCAGGTAATTAATCTAAATGATTCCTTTATGTCCGATCAAAAACAACTGAATCATTATTATAGTAACCAAATTTATGAATAAATTTTAATAACAAAAAATATTTTTCTGATTTAAATTATTGAAATTCAAACAACCTTGGAATATATTAACAGATATACGCTAATATAAAGATCTAAAAGTAAAATTTAATTCATTGGCAAATTCTAAGGCCTTTAAATAGCAAAACGAACAAATATAAACTCCAAGTATCTCATCATACCTACCTCAAAGCATCAAAAAGTATCTCAACCGGATGCAAAGCCTCACGACCCGTACCATCAGCAATCTGCTGTCTACAAGAAGTTCCCGGAGCACTAATTAGCACCGATGAAGGCGTTTTTCTAACCTCAGGTAGTAATACCAACTCAGCTATATCCTGAGACAAATTATAGTGCTCTTTTTCAAAACCAAAAGAACCGGCCATTCCGCAACATCCTGATGGTATTTCCTCAGCGGTATAATTCTCCGGCAATGACAATAATTTTAAAGTACAAGCTGTTGAAGAAAGAGATTTCTGGAAACAATGTCCGTGAAGTTTTATATGTTTTTTTTCACTGGTAAACGACTCTGAAGTAATCCTTCCTGCATCTATTTCCTGCTCAAGAAATTCGTCAATAAGAAGACAGTTCTTTGACAATTCCTTGGCTTTATCCCTGTATTCTTTCTTAACCAAGACAGGATACTCATCCCTGAAGCTAAGTATTGCTGATGGTTCTATACCTAAAAGAGGAGTATCTTCGCTAACCAATCCACTCAACATCTCGATATTTTTATTCGCAACAAATGCAGCGCTCTTTAGCATGCCTTTAGAAATAAAAGTCCTTCCACTCTCCCAATGCTTGGGAACAACAACTCTGTACCCCAGCCTCTCCAAAAGCATAATTGCCTTGATTCCTATCTCACTCTCGTTGTAATTAATAAATTCGTCTGCAAAAAGATAAACGGTTCTTTGTGTCTCCTTGGAGCTAGCACCATGTAAATTGGAAGAAGCCCATCTTCGAAGAGTTGTCCTTGAAAGCCTGGGAAGACTGCGCTCAACAGCAAAACCAAGTATCTTCTTTATTAAATAAGAAACCATGTCGATTCCTATAAACCAGTTATATATAGGTGCAACAGGACTTAATATCTTATTTATTAATGGATAATATCCTATCAACCTTGTGCGAAAAGAAATACCATTGGCATCGTAATAATGTTGCAAAAATTCAGCCTTCAGTCTTGCCATATCAACACTTGATGGACACTCCGACTTACAGGCCTTACACGAGAGACAAAGATCCAGAACCTCGTAAATCTCTTTATGGTCGAAAGGATTTTTATTGGTAGAATTAGTTAAAAATTCCCTTAAAAGATTAGCCCTTGCCCTGGTAGAAGCCTGCTCGTTACGCGATCCCATATAACTGGGACACATGGTTCCTCCTATTATATGACTCTTTCTACAGTCCCCGCTACCGGTACATCTCTCAGCAGCCTCAAGCACACCACCCTTATCCGACCAGTCGAAATATGTCCTTACACCCAGATCTTTTTTCCCAACCTTCAGCCTTAACGAAGTATTCATTACAGGAGTATCAACAATTTTTCCGGGATTTAACAAATGATTAGGATCGAATAAATCCTTCACATCCTTCAAAAGCTTATAATTTTTTTCTCCGACCATTAAAGGAATAAACTCACCCCTTAATCTTCCGTCACCATGCTCGCCACTCAACGATCCCCTGTATTTTTTTACAATAACAGCAGTATCCCTGGCAATATCGCGGAACAACTTAACATCCCCCTCATCCTTAAGATTTAGAACAGGTCGCAGGTGAAGTTCTCCCGTTCCGATATGTGCATAGTAAACACACTGCTTACCATAGCTGTCGAGCATAGCCGTAATCTCCCTCATAAACTCAGGAAGATCCTCCGGACGCACTGCAGTATCCTCAATAACAGGCACAGGCTTGGAATCACCTTCCATATTAGAGAGAACGCCAAGACCCGCCTTTCTAAGCTGCCATATTTTAGATATCTCTTTTCCGTATACCATGGTAAAGGCATATCCAAACCCCTCAGCTCTTATGGCATCTTTTAGCCTTTCAGAAGTATTGTCGATCTCCTGACGGGTATGACGGGCAAACTCAACAATGAGGATAGCCTTAGGGTCACCCTCTATAAAGAATTTATTTTTTTGCAGATTTCCATTTGCCGAAGCCAGATCCAATATGGCTTTGTCCATCAGTTCAATGGCTCCGGGATTAAACTCACGGGCCACTATATTAGCTTTATAAGCCTCTTCAAGGGAATTAAAATGAGCACAAACCACCCCTTTTTCTTTGGGAGGAATATCGACAAGATTCAGCTTTATTGCAGTAATAAAACAAAGAGTTCCCTCCGATCCGGCAATAAGCTTACACATATTAAAATCCTCCCCCCCTTCTTCAAAAGGTGAGCTTAAAGAAAGAATATCAATAGCATAACCCGTATTTCGTCTTTCTATCTCGGGATGCGGAAACTCTCTCAGGATTTCTTCTTTATTTTCCTTATTGGAAAGAATCTCGTTTAGTCCCCTGTATATAATTCCTTCAAGATTATCAAGACCACATTTTGCTTCAAAACCCTCATCGCTTAATGAACCGAAAACAACCCCTTCACCATTGCTTAAAAAGCCCTTTATTTCAAGGGTATGTTGTCGGGTATTCCCATAAATCAAGGAATGAGAACCGCAGGAATTATTACCCACCATTCCTCCAATCATACATCTGTTGGAAGTCGAGGTCTCAGGACCGAAGAACAGTCCTACCTTTTCCAGTTCTTTGTTCAGTTCATCAAGAACAACCCCAGGCTCAACCCAAACAAATTTTTCTTCCCTGTTAATTTCAATGATGGAATTCAAATAACGGGAAACATCCACAACAAGACCGCTACCGACAACCTGACCGGCAAGGGAAGTCCCGGCAGTGCGAGGAATCAAGGGAATACTATTTTTCGAGGCAAACGATACAATCTTTCCGATATCTTCAACGTTTTTAGGTCGTACTACCCCCAAAGGCCTCTCCTTATAAGCGGAAGCATCGGTAGAATAAATTGTACGACTAATATTATCGATAAAAACATCACCATCAATAATTTCGGAAAGAGTCTTAATTAAAGACTCAGTAGTATCATTTGCTGTATTCATTTATCTTTTTTTTCTAGTCCTGAAACAGAGTCATTTGTCTCGTCCTAAATAACCGTTACAGGTTTTATTAGGTCAAAAACAAAAAATCCCCCGATATATTTCAGGGGATAATTAATCTATTCTTCAATAATTACAATTTTCAAGATCTTATCTCCAGCCCTTATATCGTCGATAACGTCAAGACCTTCATACACTTTACCAAAACAGGTATGCTGACGGTCAAGATGCTGCGTATTTCTACGGTTATGACAAATAAAGAACTGAGAACCTCCAGTGTTTCTACCTGCGTGAGCCATAGATAAAACACCCCTGTCGTGATGCTGATTTCCACCTTTTAGTTCACAATCGATAGAATAACCAGGACCACCGGTTCCATCACCCTTAGGGCATCCACCCTGAATCACAAACTCAGGAATCACCCTGTGGAAAGTCAAACCATCGTAAAAACCTTCTTTAGAAAGCTTCACAAAATTAGCAACTGTATTAGGAGCATCATTTTCGAAGAATTCAACTTTCATTACTCCCTTTTCCGTATGGATTTCTGCTTTGTACATAGTATTCTCTTTTTTATTATTCACCCGCAAAGTTACAACTTTATATCTAGTCAACAATAAAACAGTATATCCTCTTTATAATTTAGTTTTATTTCCCGAAAGACGATCTATTAATAACATATAACAAGAAAAATTGAATCGGGAGAGGCTTTTTTTAGGTCTATTTTATATTTACATCTTTTTAGTGTAACACTACTTCAGGAATATACAATAGAATATTTCCAAACCAGGCTAATAATTTTTCATGGACTCGTTTGTTATTCCTTAATTCTAATCTCAGAAGTCAACCGAAGAGTCTTCCTGTAAACAGCAGCCACCCCACAGTATTTATCTTCAGTCATTTTAACCGCCTTCTGTAATTTGGCAATAGGAAGATTAGACCCCTTGAATTCATAAATCATATGAATCTTACGAAAATGCACAGGATGAGCCTCTGTCAATTCGCCCTCCACATTTACATTAAAATAATCGAGTTCAACCCTCATCTTATTTAAAATAGATATCACATCCATCCCGGCACAACCTGCCAAAGCAACAAGCATAAAAGGCATAGGGCGCGGACCCTTATTTTCCCCTCCCACATCGGGGGAAGCATCTAACAATATATCAAATCCATTCACATTTGTTTTGAATGCCATTTTCCCCTGCCATGTAACATCAATAATTCTATTTTCCATTTTATAAATATTTTGTGAGTCTTGTATTGCTAAACTTAACAATATCTCATATTAAATATGTACGTCCCAAAGTCTTACCTTGTTTTAGTAAATCAATACATTTTAGCATGATATATATTTTTTTTTAGCAGAAGACGTTCAAAAATACTACCTCCATAAAAATCCAACTCCCTATCAAATCCAGAGCATAAAATTGCTTTTCGCAAACCTCATACTTCCTTTCCGTTTACTATGTAACATAAACCTAACACAAACATAACGCAAACCTAACACAAACACCAAAGGGGTTATAGCGAAAAGCAAGTCATATTACTACCAGTTAATTAGGAAAATATTTTTGTATTTTGCTGAAAAATTGAATTAAATCATTGGAAGCGCAAAAGAAAATAATATTGAATATTATCTCGGAAAGAAAAGAAAAAAAGCTGAAGAGCATCGTATTGGAGTCAAAATTATCTTATAGTAGGTAAAATGCTCTACAGCTTGTAACAATACATCAATTATACATTAACTATTCATCAAATGTGGAACGGCTTTTGTTCCCTTTATTATACACCAACAAATATATACTATTATGCTCATATTCAATTTTAAAAGATTCTTAATCATTTCTTAAAATTATCTTAAATTTATAATTAAGGCTCTTGAAGATTATGATCAACACCAGTAAATTGAGAACAGAACAAGGGGCAATAATTAAATTATTACCCCCTGTTTTATTAGTATAAATATTTAACAAATCACCTGAAAAACTATCAACAAATAACAATGATTTGTAAAAAGAAACAAAAGTCAAACATCATCCTAAACAGAAGGACTGCTTATTTTTCTCCATACGTTCTTTAATTCTTGAGATATAACACTTTCACTATCGTATTCGATTATTGTTTCCCTGTTGACCATCGCCTCAACCATCTGTCTGTCGAATGGTAATTTGGCCAATAGTTCTATATTGTTTTCATCAAGATATCCCGCTATAACATTTGTCATCTCCATATTTATATCATATTTATTAATGATGGCATAAGCAGGAATCTTAAATTTATTAATAAGCTCAATAAGTCTTTGGGCATCATGGAGTCCTGACTTGGTAGGCTCAATAACCAGAAGAGTCTTATTGGTTCCCGACAATGATGCAATTACCGGGCAACCAATTCCTGGAGGGCCATCACTGATAATAAAATCGGCATTCTGCTCACTGGCAATCTCTTTTGCCCTTTTTCTTATACGGGAAACCAGCTTACCGGAATTTTCCTCCCCGGCCCCCATCTTTGCATGTACCATTGTACCCATACGGGTATCGGATACAAACCAGAAATTGTTATCTTTGGAATGAGAAGTGATGGCATGAACAGGACACTGTTTAACACACAATAAACATCCCTCACATTTGTTTGGATTAATTTCCAAACCACCCCCATCTATATAACTGATAGCATCGAAACGACAGAGATCTTTACAAATCCCGCAGGAAGTACATATATCCTTATTGATTTCTACTGAATGACCACTTTCAAACCTATACTCTTCTTTAACCTTAGGATCGAGGATAATAAAAAGATCGGCCGCATCAACATCGTTATCGCATAACACAGCATTCTCTGCAAGATACCCAAGAGCAGAAGTAACAGAAGTCTTCCCTGTTCCTCCCTTACCACTCAATACCGTAATCTCCATCATAATAATTCAGCTTTTAGATTATTAAGCAACTGCATATACTGTTCCGAGAACATTCCATTTTCCAGTAAATGACCAGTTGCATACTTCGATGCATAATTTTTATCGAAAGGGATTTCTGCTAACAGTGCTATGTTTTCTTCCTTAAGATACTGGTATATATCAGCATCTCCCAATCCTGCCTTATTGATTACAACCCCCGCTTTCAGATTCAGTTCTTTGATTAAATCGACCATCAGCTTAAGATCATTAAGACCGAAAGGCGTTGGTTCGGTAACAAGAACAACGTAATCTACATCTTCTATAGTGGCAACAACGGGGCAACTTGTTCCCGGAGGTGCATCGAAAACAACAACTTCTTTATTTTGGGGAGTATCTTTTTTCAGGTCACGAATTACAGGGGTCTGCATTGCGGAGCCAATTCGCAGGTTACCTTCAAGAAATGCTCCGTATTGTGTATTGTATTCAGCAATAGTTCCTATACTTACCGTTTTCTCCTTAATTGCATTGAAACGACAGGCCTCAAAGCATGCCCCACAGAAATGACACATATCTTCTGCCACTTGTATATATTGAACCGATGGCATTATAGTTATGGCATTAAATTCACAGTAATCGGCACAACGTCTGCAGAAATTACAGTTTTCCTTTTCTATGCTGGGAACTACCCTATTAACCTGCCTTTCAGTCACCGGTTCCCCTATATTAAGGAAGATGGCATCGTTAGGCTCCTCTACATCACAGTCAATAAGACTAACATTATTAGTCCAGTATTTACCGATGAGTGAAAAAAGATTTACCGACACGGTTGTCTTTCCTGTCCCTCCTTTTCCACTTGCAACTGCAATCTTTATCATATTCAATTAATTTTGTAATAACAACTCATTTACTATGCCTGAAAGGCAATAAAAAATTGTATACAGTCGTAAGCACTCGCTCTGGCTGTATACAATTTCAAGATTGAAGAAGGTTTATTTGCCAAAACCTCTACCCAGGCCACGGCCACCGCCTCTTCCAAGACCACGACCACCGCCATTGCCTCTTCCTGCACCATTACCTCTTCTTAGTCCCATACCTCTTCCACGTTCGGGCATCTCCTCTTCCTGAGATTTATCCTTCTCAAGAGATTCCTTTACGTTAGAAGGTTTACATCTTCCAAGACCCCTGCCAGTTTGCGGACCAGCACCCTCGGGTCCTCTTCCATTGAATCCAGGCATAATAACTCCTTTTTTAATTATTATTTACTATTTTTGATAGTGTCGGTAATCTCTTTCAGAGACTTTCCTTTACCATCAAATATCACCATCTGAACATTGAATTTCTCAAGAACATCTTTTGCTTTAGGACCGAAATCTCCCGAAATAACTTTCTTTGCACCAAGTTCTATTGCGGCCTCAGAGGCTTTAGGTCCTGCTCCTGATGGAGCGTCAGCGTACACATTTTTTACAAAATTTGTTTCAGATGTTTCAGTATCCAGCACACAAAAAGTATGCACATCTTCCAAATCTCTGATCGAATTCAGATTCCAGTGTTTCTCCAGTTGATGTAATTATTATCTTCATAGTTTTATATTTTAATTTGTTCTATATTTTCTGATTCGCATAACGGGCAAGTCTTATACTCTACATTCTCAGGACTGGCAAAACGGCTCTTACAATCGTTACATATATACCAATCCTTATCGAAACACACATTCCCGTACTGTGTCTTTATCTCGCTGACCTCCACAAGAGCTTTTGCTATTTTCTTTCTTGCTTTCTCGTATATTCTTGCAAAAGTTGCCCTCGATATTCCCATCAAGCCACAAGCTTCCTCGTGCGACATGTTATCGTAATCGGCAAGCTTAATAGCCTCATACTCCTCATATAAAAGATCAACAGTCTCATTATGCCCCCTTCCGTGCCCATAAGGCTTAAATCCGAAAAAAACCAGGGGGCTTAACCATCTTTCTTGCTCTTTTTTCTTCTTGGCATAGTCTTAATTTTTATACAAAGTTAATGAGAATATTCTCAAAATACAATTTTTTTTGAGAATATTCTCATTAAATAATAATCAGTCCCCTCATATTTTCATGCACTACGAATTTATGCAAAGAAATAAACTGAACAAAACAGGGCCGGTTATAAAATAACCGACCCTGCTAATACAAAATAAAGTCAAATAATAAAACAAAAGTCAATTTTTCAATTAGCCTATTTTTTTCTTATATACAATCTTCGAATCACCTTTATCGTAGTATTCAGGTAACTCAGCAACTTTATCGTATTCCCTGCTCTCATAAAACTTATGAGTAGGGATATATTTTGAACGTCCCGATGTTTCTATCCATATGTACTCACCACCAGACATAAGTATCTTTTTTTCACAATCCTTTAAAAGAATTGAACCTATACCCCTGTCCTTATATTTCTTATCAATGGCAATCCAATAAACATCCCATGAATGAGTTGACAAAGGATTTTTTCCATAGCAAACAAAAACCAATAATAGTATCATTGCTCTCTGCAATCATCCAGGTATAATCATCGTCCTGTTCTTCACCATACAAAGTTTCTTCTCCATCATTTTCATACAGATATTAATCTCGTACTCATAAAAGAAACCCCGAACTTTCCAATAGATTATAAATCGGTTCAAAATCGTTCACCGTCAAATAATTTCTTACATCAAATTTCATTTTCTTTATTATTTAAATCACACATTATTTTATCAAACAATTCAATAAAGGAAATACCTGCCTCTTTTACTGCAGCAATAAAGCCACTATTTGAAGCTATACATGGATTTGCATTTATTTCAAGAACAAAAATTTCTCCTTTGTTATTCACCCTGAAATCCACCCTTGCATACCCCTTTAAATCGAACAGATACCAACACTGTTTAGCTATACTTTCCAACTCTTCTTTAAGACTTCCATCTTCAGTAAGAGTTTCAAATGTTCTAACCGTATTTGTATATTCAAAACTCGACTCATCCCACTTAGCCTTATATCCGACTATTTTAGGTTTGTCTTGAGGAAAATCAACAAAATCTATTTCTGCAACAGGCAAAAACATTAGGTTCGCCATTATCTGAAACCAAACTGACATTGAATTCTCTTCCGTCGATATATTCTTCAATAAAGGAACCTCTTAATTTTGCCAAATTTGATTTGCTTAATTTTCTAATATAATCAATATCGATAATTGAATTTTCCTCTATACCCAGAGATGCATCTTCCTTAATGGGCTTAATTATATATTTTTTATCCTCAAAGAGACAACTCAAATCACTAAAGGCATGCCATTCAGGAGTTCTTATACCTGCCTCTGACAATATCTTTTTTGTCAGTAATTTATTGGTAGTTATAAAAAGGGAATTCGTGGAATTCCCGG
>CAXXRT010000031.1:0-96727 GCA_963666945.2 Marinifilaceae bacterium | reverse complement strand
CCTTTTCAGCACTTCCATTCAAAACAAACGGAATTTCTAAATCTGCAGTTGGAGAATCTGATAATTTCACAACCACTTCTAAATCCTGCTCAGGCATTAAAATATAACTATTTTTTTCAAAAGAAACGGTAGGTGTTTCATCGTCGCTACAAGAAGCGAAGACTAATAAACCTAATAAAACAAATAATAATGACTTAATTTTTTTCATAATAATCGAGTTTAATTGTTAATACCTAAAGCTATTTTATATTCTTTATTTCTGTTTTCTACAATTTTTCTTTCTTCATTTGTCATAGGTACACCTACAGGCATATTGTAAGATGTTTGCATCCCAACATGCTCTCTGCGTGGAGGTTCATCATCATAAGAATCACAAGCAGAAAAACTGACAATAGAAAAAACACAACCTAACATGGCACAGAATAAAAACGTTTTTTTGTTACTATAATTCTTCATATCCTTCATTTTGCTTTAATCCTTTTACTAATCCAACATCTTCTCTATTTATTGGAGCTGTATACATAAATTTCTTAGTTGTATATTTTAAACCATTTTGTAACGCAACCCAAAACTCCGGACAACCATTCCTTTTCAATTCCCACCATCTATCACCTTCCATAAAGAATTCTTTTTGTCTCTCAGTTAGCAAAGTATACATTATTGGAATCAATGGTTTATTTTCACAATCAACTTTTATCAGATAATGGGGATCCACCTTTGGCAAGGTTTCCATCGTAAAATGAACATTATTTTCTATTCTATTATCCCTTATTTTATTTATAATATCAAGAGCCTTTTGGGGTTTTCCATTATGGATATAAGCTTCGGCAAGCATAAAGTATATCTCGGCAGCTCTTATTCTTCCGTTCAACACTTTAACCACTTCTCTTTTATTATTAAAAGACAATTCGTATCTAATGTCCCTTTCATTTTCTTCAAACAATCTTATAAACTCAACACTGACAGGTCTGGTAACTTTTATTTTATTTGTCCCTATATATGAGAGATAAGAACTTCCATCAGTAAACACAAATGATTTAAGTAGTATATTACCAGCTATCTCATTAACTGAATTCATCATTTCTTCGTATTTACTTTCACCTAGCAAAGGATATTTAGACACCAACTCCTCAGCAAGAGGAGTTAGCATATTCCAATTCTCACTCCAGAAATACAAACGAGCCAATAAGAATTTTGTCACATCAACCGTAAATCTATAAGTCGGGTTAGTTAAATTAAAACTAATAGATTTAACTAAATCGTCTTCAATCAATTCAACAGATTCTCTCAGGCTACTCCTTAAAGGTCTTTCTTCAATATCAAACTTTGTAACTAAAGGCACTCCAAGTTGCTTCTCTGCATTTAGTTTATCATAGGCCGGAGAAAATTCTCTTATTAGATTATAATAACACAATCCCCTAATAGCATAAGCAGTGGCAAGAACCTCCTTATCTTTATCAGTTTCAGTCTTTATGTTTTCTATGACAATATTCATATCCTTTATACAAGCATAGAACTTAGTATAATCTGTCATCATTAAATTTAGTCTTGAACCAACATAAGTTGGAAGACTTTTACCCATTCCCCATATATTTACATCAAGATTATCTGCAAAAGCAGCCTCTTCAAGAACAGAAGAAAAATTACCTATAAGCATATCACTGTTGCCATAATCCATATTGTTTAAAATGTTATGTATGATAGCCTCAAATTCTTGCGTCGTCTTTGGAACAACTTTTCCATAAGGTTTTACATCAAGATACTTTTTACAAGAAGTAAAAACCGTTAAAACCAATATGCTAGCTATTATTAAATATCGCTTCATCACAAATATTTTTATTTAGTTAAAAGCCCAGGTTAATTCCTAATGATACTGATCTGGTAATAGGATATACTGCACCAGAAGATTCAGGGTCTATACCTGAATAATTTGTAAACGTAAAAAAGTTATTTAAGCAAAGTGAAAACCCTAGAGAACTCACCCCATAAGGCTTCAATACTTTCTGATTCAAGGAATAAGAAAGAGATATCGATTTAATTCTTACATAGGAAATATCCTCCATCAAGGCAGCATTTGTTATACTTGAATATGTTGGATCACTAAACTTTAGATTTAAAAAGTTTCCATAAATATCGTCAACAATTCTAGGCATCCCGTTTGTTATTGGATTACTAGCAGTCCATCTATCAGAACTTCTTCTAGATACATTATAATGATTGGCATATAGGTCGTTATAATACACTTGTATATCGGTTACCTATCTCATCTCCAGGCCTTGATAGATCAGTTGTTCCAACTCCACCCGGTGGATTAATCCTATTTAGAATATTTCCTCCAAAAGAATAATTCCCTGAAATACTTAAATTAAAACGCTTATAAGAAAAGTTCGTAGAAAAACCACCAGATATCGGAGGATTTGAGGTTCCCAAAAAGAAATTGTAATTATCAGGATCACTAAGATCTGATTTTCTTGAAATAACAGCATCAGATCTTAATTTAAATTTATATATACCTGATGTAGGATCAATCCCTATCAACTTACCTCCAAAGATTGAATTCAATGGGTATCCCACAAAATTACCTCCACTAATATATCCTGTTGGTGAATCATATTTTACAAGCTTATTAATATTATTAGCCATATTAATAGAAGATGTCCATCTGAAACCATTCCTATCTATATTTACTGTATTCAAAGTAAACTCTATTCCTTTATTCTCTATTACAGATGTATTATATCCCTGAGTTGTAAAACCTGTGCTTGCAGGCACACTTACATTGGTCACTATATCCTCACTTCTTCGAAAATATACCTCTGACAATATTTTTATCCTTTCTTCAAATAAACCCATTTCCAATGATAGTTTATAGTCTCTTGTTTTTTCCCATCTAAGATTTGGATTAGGAGCACTATTTATATATCCCATCCTGAAAGCGTCCAAGTAGGTCTTTCTAAACGTATTGGAATAATCCATTATCAACTGAGGATAAATTGATTTATTTGTATTTCCAGTATAACCAGTTGCTAGCTTTAATGAAAGACTACTAATAACATCCTCAACACTCATAAAAAATTCCTCCTGATCAATATGCCAGGCTCCACCAACAGACCATGTGGGATTAAATTGCTGATCACTACCAAAATGATTTGAACCATCAGTTCTTAAAGTAAAAGACAATGCATATTTGCTTTTATAAAAATAGTCCAAAGAAGCATAAAACGAAGCATAAGTCTCTTCTGAAATAGTTTGCCCGGCAAGACCATCTACAATATTTCCAAATGATACAAAATCGCTATATCCAAAAGAATCCTTAGGTAATGGAACAGGTATTGAAGAATTTCCAGTTACAGGATCATAGCCATACCTTTTCTCATAAATACTCTCAGCTTTTTGACCTCTAATTTCAGAACCACATAAAAAGGATATTCTATTATCATCATTCAAATATGTTGAATAATTCAACTGTCCTCTTAAAGTATATGATGTATTATTTGCAGACGACTGTGTTATAGACCCATATGTCCTATAATTATTTGAGTCAAACATCAATCTATCCAAAAATGCAGAATATGTTTCCTTACCATTAATATTATCGGTCTTATTATTAGTAAAGGAATAGGCAGCAATTCCTGAGAATTTTAATTTATCTGTTATATTATAAGCCAAATCAGCAGAAACATTATAACTCATATTATCAGCAACAGAAGAAGTCTCATTCATTTCTCTGAGAATATTAAAACCATTCTCTGGATATTTCTGAGGATCACTATTATGATTACGCCTTAATGAAAAATAAGTCTCATCTGCTCTATAACTTCCATCCGCATTAAAGGGCTTTTCATAAGGATTCGCAAAATAAGCATACTTAAATGGATCCACATTCATTGAATATCCATTTGACTGTTGCTTAGCCACATCAAACTTTAAACCAATTCTTATGTTATCCTTTGGCTTTAAATTAATATTTGCAGTAATATTATACCTCGAATAGTCAGTATTCTTAACCAACCCAGCGTTATCAGAATATCCCATTGATAAATAATACGTATATTCTTCCTTCCCTCCTGATAAAGACAAATAATGATTTTGTGTCATTGAATTACTAAACAACTCATCAAACCAATCCGTAGTATTATCAGAAAGACTCTTAAGGTAATTATCCTGTTCCTCTAATGTCATTCCTGCAAATTCTCGCTTACCTGATCTTACGGTTCCAACTATTCCAACAACAGGATGTTCATTTCCTACAGAAAATTTCCCTGCAGAAAACTCATCCCACAATTCCTGTTCCCAAGCAATTTTTTCACTTGAGTTCATAAGATTAGCATCTCTCTGAGGCTTTAATACAACCGAATAGTTTGTTGAATAACTAACAGTCATTTTACCTGCCTTACCTTTTTTTGTAGTTACTACAATAACACCTCCTGAAGCACGAGATCCATATATTGCAGCCGCAGAAGCATCCTTCAATATAGAAACATTTTCTATATCGTTTGGATTAATACCAGCTATCCCATTTGTAAAAATATCATTAAAATCTCCTGCCTTAATTCTAGATGTTGCAATCCTAGGAATATCTCTTTGCAAAGGCACTCCGTCAACAACCCATAATGGTTCAGCATTACCAGTAATTGTATTAGTTCCCCTAATACGAATCTTGGAGGTTGCCCCGGGTCGCCCAGATGTTTGAATTGTGCTAACTCCGGCTATTTGCCCTTGAAGAATCTGGTCAATAACAGGAGTAGCTTTATTTTCAAAAGCTTCTTTAGTGATCACACCAACAGATCCTGTTGCCTCCCTCCTAGTTGTTTGCTTATATCCCGTTACCACAACCTCATCAAGCTCACCAACCTCTACCTTCATCACAACCACCATTTCTTTATCTTCTTTAGGAATGGTTACTTCTTTAGTTTCCATTCCTATAAAAGAAAAAGTCAAGGATTTTATCGCAGGAGTGACGTCTATTGAAAATTTTCCATCAATATCAGTACTAACTCCTGAAGAAGTCCCTTTTAAAATAACTGTGACTCCCGGCAAAGGGTTTCCCTGTTCGTCCTTTACAACCCCCTTTACAGTTTTTGATTTTTCCTGAACCTGAGGAATCTTTTTAGGTACGATTACTATAATTCCATCCTGAAGTTTATAGGTAAGGTTAGTATTTTTTAAACTTTCCTTTAGGGCATTTTCAAGCGTAGAGTCCTTTACTTTAACTGTCACTCCATCAATACCTTCTATAAATTTCTCATTGTAAATAAAATTACAACCACTTTGCTTTCTTATCTCACCCAATACGGTAATAAGCTTAGCATTTTCCACGTTCAGTGTTATTCTTTGCTGACTTGTTTCAGCAATCAACCTTTGCGACATCAGCCCAATAAAAGCCAATACCAGCAAAGACATTTTAAATAGTTTGCACATTTTTTAAATAGAATAAAATATCAATACTCGATTTTTTTTCATAATATTGCAATGTATTGCTATATACATTTTGCGTTGAAGAGGTAAGGAACCGGCCAAAATTCCGAACCTCTTTTTTTTATTTTATATAAACTCGTTTCCCTTTTATTTCAAATTTCACTGATGTTGATAGCTCTAATACATTCAACAATGATTCCAATGGCTTATCCCTCGAAATATCTCCTGTAAAATAATCTTCTCCAATCTGTTTTGTGTACACAATCTCAACATCGTAATAACGTCCAACTCTTTTCAGGATCTCAGACATTGGCGTTCCCCTGAAACAGAATACTCCATCCTTCCACGCTATATATTGACTTACATCAATATCTTTCACTGTAAAGCCAGTATCACTATTCTTTATATTCAGTTCAGCAATCTGCCCGGGGGATAAAACAACTTTCTCCATCTCATTTTTCCCCACTTCAACCTTACCCTCTACTAAAACTGCAGAAATCTTACCATTGTCAGCATGTGTATTTACATTAAACACAGTACCCAAAACCTTTATATCCATCTTCGATGTTTCAACAATAAATGGTTTTTCTTTATTATGGGCAACCTCAAAATATGCCTCTCCGGAAAGATTCACTACCCTTTTCTTACCCACAAAGGCAACAGGGTAAGTCAATCTTGTATCAGAATTCAACCACACCTTAGTTCCATCAGATAAAATCAAATGGTAAAAACCAGCTTTTGGAACTATCAAAGTATTGTTTTCGATTTTATCCAAATCCGATTTCCCTGAGTAAACCAATCGTTTACCTTTATTCTTAATAGAAACTTCTCCCGAAGTAAGTGTAATATCCTCGTTTCCCGTTCCTAACTTAATATCTTCCCCGTTTCCTAAAATTAAGCGAACAGATTGTTTTTGATTTAAAGCAATCACTTCCGAATCTTTATGAATATTGTTATAAACAAATATCGACAAGCCAAAGATTATAGCAATACTTGCAGCAATACCCAAAGATGGTAGAATCCTGATTCTTCTCCCGGAAGCCTTTGATTCAAATCTTCGCCATTGCTTATCAACATCAATTTTCTCATATCTGGATTTTAGATCTGAATAGTCAGCGTTCTCTAAACCCTCATAGATTCTCTTACTCAAATCTCCCTCTTCTATCCATGAATGGAGAGCCGAATTATCGCCCTTATCCAAATCAGAAAATTTCTGCTTAAAAATAAGCCTTGCAACTTTAATATGTCTTTTTAGTATATCCATAAATTTCCAATCTCATTAGTAGAACAACCGAGATTAAAAACAGTATGAGTGAAAAAGTGATTTTTTTTAATCTTTTTTAAAAATCGGTAAGTATAAGCGCGGTTACAATTGCCATTATCTCTCCCAATTCCTCCCTAAGATGTTTATATGCAACCATTTTATGAGTCTTAACGGTGGCAACACTAAGATTTAGGTCTTCAGCAATTTCCTTATTCTTTAATCCTTTTAAATGCAATTTAATTACCTGTCCACACTGAGGGCTAAGTGTTTTTATCGCTTTATAAAGAAGATAATTTGTCTCTTCATTGACTACATTAGTTAAAAGATACTCTTCAGATTCCAGCTCAAGGAGCATATCTGAAGTATACTTGTCTTTTATTTTAACATGCTTTATATGATTCAGACATTTATTACGGATGGTTTTATACATAAATGCCATAAGGGAAAGATCCGATTCATAAGACTTATTCTCTGATTCCCAGATCTTGAGAAAAGATTCCTGTACTATATCTTCACAAACAAACTGATCGGCAATGAACCTGGAGGCAAAAACACAAAACTTCGCAAAATTGTCCTTAAAGAAATTTTTAAACAAAACTTCTTTACCATCTGCAAAACATATTCGTATTTTATCCTTTCCAGTCATAAAAAAAGAATAAATCCTCCTGTGAAAATATCAACACAGGAGGTATCATTATTTGTTATTCCGTATCATATACATCTACATTGTGCATAGTCTGTCCAAGCAAATGTTCGACAAAATAATACCTAATAAGATTAATATAGTATTTAGACCCCAGGCCATGATCCTTTCCAGGCATGATAAATAAATCAAAACGTTTATTCTTTTTTATCAACGCATCTGCCATACGCAGAGTATTTGCCATATGAACGTTAACATCTACATCACCCGAAATAAGACACAAATGACCCTTTAAATTTCCCGCCAATTCCATATTTGTAGGAATTGTTGCCTCAAATTTATATTCTTTTTTTGTAACACCATCAACCTTAGATACTTTTTCTTCCATTTTAACACCATGATGAGTTTCTCCCCACCATTTTGTATAAATATTGTTATCATGGTTACCGGATGCGGAAACCGCTACCTTATAAAAATCAGGGTATGTGAGGATTGCAGCTGTTGACATAAAACCACCTCCTGAATGACCGTAAATACCGACTCTGTCGATGTCGATAAATGAATATCTGTTAGCCAGTTGCTCTATAGCAAATTTATCGTCGGCAAGGGCATAATCCCTTAGATTACCGTATCCATAGTTGTGATAGTGCTTGTGACGGAAAGGACTCCCACCCCTATGCCCAATATTAATCACAATAAAACCAAGCTGTGCCAAAGACTGATTGCAATTATCATCAACAACAAAAGAACGGGGTACCAGTTCTGTTTGTGGCCCGGGATAAACATTCGATATAACCGGATATTTCTTATTCGGGTCAAAATTAAAAGGCTTATACATCACTCCATAAAGATCGGTCACTCCATCTGCCGCCTTCACTTTAATTCTTTCCGGCTTTTTCCAACCTGTCTCATATAAAAGGGAAAGATCAGCCTTATCCAACTCCATAAGTTTTTTACCATTCATATTCCTCAGAACCGAAACTGGCTCTTTATCTACCCTGGAATATTTATCAACAAGATATTTTCCATCCTTCGAAATATCTATATCGTGGTAACCGTCACCCGGTGTCAAAAGAGTAAAACCAGATCCATCGAAATTAACTTTATAGTACATTCTGTAATAGGGGTCTATTGTCTTATCCCTTCCGTATCCTTCAAATATCATACTGCGATTAATGGTGTCAATCTTTGTTATCTTACAGGCAACAAATTCACCTTTAGTCATAGTACTTTTTAGCTTTCCATCCTTGTTGTAAAGATAAAACTGGCCATAACCCGTACGTTCTGACCACCATATAATATCTTCTCCATTATTCAGGATATGACATTCGAATAACTGATCCATCCAGTAAGGCTTGCTCTCTTCGCTAATTATCTCGAATACTTCTCCAGTTTTTGTATCAACCCTGCACAAATCCATCTTGTCACAAGTCCTGCTCTTTCTGGTAAAATAGATATACTTCGACTGCTCTTTAAAGTCAAACCTCATCATTTCAACCTTTTGGTCGGGATATTTGGAAATATCAACCACTTTATGCTCTAATGTTTCTGGATAAAACAGATGCAAGTCGTATGTAAATACATTTTTTTCTCCTGGCATGGGGAACTTATACGTACGCAAAGTAGGACGAGGCTTAGCCAAATGATTTATTATCCAACAATCCTCAACATCTTTAGCATTTCTTCTAAAAGAATAAAAAACCTTGGAATCAGGAGCCCAATAAATGGAAGCACTAACTTTTTTATCGGTATCCTTATCTCTTTGAGAAGAATATGAATGATTATTTTCGCCATCATTAGTCAACCTATATGCTGTAGTATCACCTTTTTTTACCAGATAAAGATCGTGATGCCATGCATATACATAACAAGTGCTGTCTGGAGAATACTTCTGCCAGTAGGATTTCATTGACCAGTTTCTTCTCTTTATCTCCGGCTTTTTATATTCTCTAAGCTGGCCTGTCTTCATATTATAAAGAAAATCCTTTCCATGCTTGGAAAAAGTAAACACATCGGGATTATTCTTATCGAAAGTAATACTACCAATTCTGAAATTTGGAATATCGCATGACTCATGAGTAAATGCCGTTATTTTGCCTGCAAGCACTGCATTATCAAACATCAGACTTTTCTTATTCTTTTTTAAATCGACAAGATAATACTTCACTCCCTCTGTTGACTCATGCCTGTAATACATATAATCCTGATTTTCATCCCAGGTGGGATAAACACTCAGACCATTATAATATCTACTTAGATTATCTCCTGTGTATTTGAAAGCTGCCTTAAAATCTGCCTTTTGAGCATGCAGATAAGGGCTACAGAAGACTAACAATAGAAATGCCAATCGTTTCATTCTATAATACATTTTACGTTATTAAATATTTATTGCTATAATAATCATACCACCACATACCGGCCAAAGCGTGGTAATATGAATGAGTCAAAATTAGCCAAAATAAATTTAAAAACTGTTAAAGAGATATTAAAATACCAGAAAGAACACAACAGGTAAAAAAAGAACTCAAAAAAACCAACATAATTCATCAACCACAAGATATTGACAACCAAGGCTATTTTAAAAATCACCAAAAAAATACATTAAAAAATATCCAAAACCTTTGCACAAAAGAAAAAAGCCCCTATATTTGCAACCGCAATGCGAAAATAGCTCAGTTGGTAGAGCATAACCTTGCCAAGGTTAGGGTCGCGAGTTCGAGTCTCGTTTTTCGCTCAAAGTTCTTAACTAAGGATGCCCAGGTGGTGGAATTGGTAGACACGCTGGACTTAAAATCCAGTGGCCATTACGGCCGTGCGGGTTCAAGTCCCGCCCCGGGTACAAAAAAAGCCTCTTAGCAATCGCTAAGAGGCTTTTTTGTTTTTATCACTATTTTATTCCTTCTGCAAATACTTCGGATATATCCTTTATTTCTGACATTCTGGCTTTCTCCAGTGTCTTTTTACATAACGGACATGAGGTTACTATTACATCCATAACAGTCTCACTTAACAACTTTACCACATCCTGACTTATCTTAGTCTTTTCTTTCTGACTAATATGTGTATTTGCCAATCCGCCACCACAACACAAAGATTTGTCTTTACTATATTCACTTTCTTTATAATCTCCGAGCATTGACAACAACTCGCGTGGTTCCTTATAAACGGGATTATTTCTACTTAACTCACAAGGGTCGTGATAAGTATAGCTTACAGTTTTTTTCCTGAGTCCAATTACCCCTTTACCTACAAGTTCGTGCAAAAACTCTGTATGATGGAGAACCCTCATAGATAAATTATAGTCTTCCTTAAACACCTTATAACATATAGGACATGAAGTGACAAGCAGTTTGGCCCCGGTATTCTCAATTCTCTCAGTATTCTTTTTTATAAGAACAGATGCGGCCTTATGCTGTCCCGCCAATTTAAGAGGACGTCCACAACATATCCCTTTTTCTTTATCAACAAAACTGAACTTAACTCCTGCTCTTTCAAAAATATTTATCATCGATTTTTCCACCCCTGGCGTTAAATGCCCCATACACCCTGAGAAATAAGCTATATCGGTCAATTCCCCACCAGGGATTCCGATATAACTATAGGTTTTATTAGTAACCACTGATTTATCTTTTTTCTGAGACAAACGAATATCCATGAGATCTATGCCCACAGGACAAGCCTTCTCACATTTGCCACACTGCAGACAATTCTCAAGTTCCCTGCCAAAATCCTCCTTGTTCCTTAATTTCTGAAGAAAATATACGGACTGACTGTCCTTATTTCCAAGTGAAGTATTCAACTGACACTGATCAAGACATATCCCGCATCTTGAGCATGAATACAAAGGGAAATTAGTAAAGGAAGTGAATTTTTTTCCCTGCTTTATTCCCATATTCTTTAAAAAGATGTAAATCATCTCTGTAGGTATATGCATATACCTGGAAAAGGGAAGAGCAAGAAAAAAGAAACAAAGAGACAAGGAATAAACCCACCACGCCGGGTAAGCAATTTTATCAAGAGGCAGAAAAGAATCAAAAAAGATTCCTGCATTATTAGTTAGAAAACTACCAGTCCCGTTTAATCCACAACTAAAGCTTTCCGCAAAGAAACGCAAGGGGAATATCATCCACAAAGACATCATTGCAATTTTATCAAACAACTTAAGCTTACTCGTACTTTTCATCCCAAGCAACCTCGATCTTACCCTCTTTATCAAGGCAAGTATGAGTCCCAACAGTATATACAAAAGGATAAGGTCCATTAGAAAAGCAAATCCCGCCTGAAAAGGAAAGGATTCATTTGCAGGCTCGAAAAACCTGAAAAAAATAGCATAATAAGGGGGATTAAAGAAATCACTGCAACAAAAAGACACCTCAAGCTTACCAACTACAATCAACAAAAACCAACCAAAGGCAAAAGCCGAATGCATAAAGCCCAAAATCGGATTTACCCTAAATATCTTTCTATGCAAGAGAGATTCAAGAAATATTTCACGTATGGCTTTAATCGTTTTTAAGGAAAAAATATTCTTCCTGATTTTCTCTTTATCCTCTTTTTCCATTTTCCTTATCCACCCTGAATAAAGTACAATAAGGTATATTATAAGTATGTTTAAGCCCACTGTAAACGGGAGCACAAAGTAATCAAAGTACATCATTTCTATAAATTTGAATAGCTTCCTGAATTTTCATTATCATATTCCTGGTATTCACACCCCTTGGACACACAAGCTGACACTTACCGCATAACATACATTTTTGTATATCCTGATGTAGCATATCAATCTCCCCTCTCTTCATAAGCATCTGTATCTTTCTTATATTGAAATCTGTAAGATCCGAAGCAGTACAGCTGGCGGTACAAGCACCACAACCAATGCACAGCCCGTAATCAGGGACACGCTCCAGTACATAATTCGCGATATCCTTGCTGTTGGAGTCATAATCTATAACCCTTGGCTTAGGCATTGAAAATCCCCAATATGTCATACATTATTCGTTTTATCCTGTTTACATTTAAACCACTCTATAACCTGAATTGCAGCAGCCCTGGCATCTGTAATTGTATCTGTAATATTCATGGGAGCTACACAACTACCAGCAGCAAAAACCCCCTCTCTGCTTGTCAGGTTATTCCCAAAATGAACGTCATTAGTCTTGACAAAACAGTTCTCCTTTTTTTCAATTTCAAGCATAGCAGTCATCTTTTTTGTGCCTGATGATGGCTCCATGCCCACTAAAAGAACCAACATATCAAGCTTCATCTTTAAAGGTCTTCCTACCAGAGTATCTTCAACTTTAATCTGTAATTTATTATCAATAGTCTCTGCAGATTCAGACAAACGACCTCTTATAAAGTTAATCTTATATTTTTCCTGAGCTTCTCTGTACATCTCTTCATAACCCGGACCAAACATTCTCATATCCATATAGAAACATGTGACCTCACTATCCGGATATTTTTCTTTTATTTCTATTGCCTGTTTTACTCCGGTAATACAACAGACCTTTGAGCAATGGTAATTTCCGCATTTCTCATCCCGGGAACCCACACAGTGGACTATTCCAATCTTTACGGGTATATTTCCCTCCATGGTCTTAATCTCTCCATTAGAAAAGAGATTTTCTAACTCAACGGATGTAATTACATTACGGTATATACCATAACCGTATTCTTCTTTCTGCCTGGCATCAAACACCTTAAACCCGGTGGCCAACAGAACAGCATCAGAACAAAGAAGCTCCCCGTCTGATGTTAAAATATTAAATTTACCATCCTTTTTTTCAAAACTATCGGGCTCAGTATTTGTCAATATTCTTATATTACTGTTAACAATAGAAGAACTAAAATATTTACGGACTGTCCCAGCTTCTTTTCTGTCTGGAAATAACTGATACCAATTATTTAGATTTCCACCTACCACACATTCCTTTTCTATAAGATTAACTCTAATATTGTTTTCAGCTAATCTCACCGCAGCTTCCATTCCTGCAGGCCCCCCTCCTATTACTGTAACTGTATTCATATGTGTTCCTATTTTACTTTCAAATATTTCGGATTCTCCGGCATCCCAAGCGCCTTACCTTCCAAGCCCTTAAATTTATCACCTGGATTATAATCAACACCCATCTTTTCCAGCAAGGGGTCTACCGATATCTGGTGCATCTGCAAGCCCAGCTCCCATGGGTCATAACCCAGGACAAGGCCGGCCATCTCCTCATAAGTCAAAACGGGTATCCCATAACCATACATGTCGTAAGTCTTTCCTTCCATCTCGCTGATTGTATACTGCCACTTGTCCATAAACATGGTACATCCAGGACAATTAGCTACAATGAAATCCGGCTCATATGGTTCCATAGACTCAAATTTTTTCTTCGAGTTTGCCACAGAATAACCCCTGTTTGCCATTACAAGATATTGCCTGAACCCAAAGCCACAACAATGTCTTCTCTCCGGATAATCGATCACTTCTCCACCCCAACTTTCAATCATCCCGCTCAATACCTTTGGAAACTCTGCCCCGCCAACTCCTTTCGATGGAAACATTTTCGCATAATGACAGCCAATATGCTCCACAACCCTTAAAGGTCTGCCGGTATGTACATTTACCAGGCGGTGTTTGGACAATTTTGCAATCTCATCCCTGAGTTTATATACTATATCAGATGTATGTGCAAGATTCACAGGAATATTAAATTCCCTTCTGGTAGCTTTCCACAAATATTCTCTCACCTTCTGCTCTTCTTCCGGAAATTTCTTCCAGATCTCAAGAATCTCGGAATAAATCCCAAAAGACGTAATACATGAAGGTACAAAATTCTCGTACCCCATCTCTGTCATCAAGGAAAAATGCCTTGCAATAACAGTCATTGTGGTGTCCAAAGGAACAATATCTGTATGAAATCCTATACCCGTACAACTTGTGTGGCGTTCATCATCGTATATATCCTTTTTAAGATCATTTCTTAATATATCTATAAATGCTTTCTCCGAACCGGGAAAGAAGGTTTGTCTTATACAGCTTCGTGCATAATAATATTTATCATCTGCTATTTCCTTCTGATAATCCTTCCACAAATTATTTGCCCCCTCTGTAATCATGACGTATAAATTTAGACCTATTAATATTTTGAATGATTCCCATTGTTTTCTGTAAATACCTTAAAAAAATATTCACATTTGTTTGTCTCATCAAATTCAATATTTAACTCCTCCGCTTTTTGTCTTGAGAATTCCTCTATCCTGTTATATAATTCAGTACCTCCTGAGACATCAAATATATTTTGTATCTCCTCAAGAGTCTCCTTTGATGTATTACGCAACGTTCCGGGACCCGATTTCCTATACCTTGCTCCCATTTTAGCCATAACATCCACTGAATTATCAAAAATCCATTCCCATACCGGACCCTGTTCCGGATGCATATCAGGTACAACTGTATCGGGGTATACACAATAACCCCTGTTCACCATATTCTCGCCCACGGTTCTTTTTATTGCCAGCTGTTGCCTGCCTTTTTCCGATTCTACAAAATAACCCTTCATCTGTGATAATCTACGAAGAGCCATAATGAGCAGTCCGGGAGCATTTCCCCTTGGACATCTGGTCTTACACGACATACATTCTCCGCAATACCAGATTGTATCACTTTTAAGTAATTCTTCTATCTCTTCATTATCCCTTCTTTGAACTGTATTAACAATGATTCTGGGATCATAATCGTAAAACTCAGCGGCAGGACAAATGGCAGTACAAATACCGCAATTCATACAGGAATTCAAGCCTTCCCTAAAATGAACATCTTTTATTAACTCTTCATACAAATCACACATATCTTCTTTTATTCAGGTACTTATCTCTAAAGTCGAGAAACACTATCTTACTTTACAAAAATAAAGGATAAGAACTTACCATTTATAAGAACAAAAACTTATTTTTATTAGTGGTATTTATACTGACAACCATCTTTATTAAACAAAAACCCGGTAGTAGAACTACCGGGCAAGAAATATCTTTTCATTATTCTTTACTTAAATAGTAAGAACCTTATCTGCCTCTTCCTGAAGATTAATAATATCTACCATAGTTCCCCTCATTCCTGCTTTTAACTTATCTGCCAATCCGAAATGATCTAAACAAGTTCCACATACTATCATCTTAACTCCTTTTGCCTCTATTTCCTTAAAAACATCGAGAACCGGCCCCTCTTCACATAAAAGTTTCACCCCCGCATTATAAAAAAGCATTATTTTGGGAAGGTTTCCGTCATTGTTTCTTATAGCAAAGAAATTCTGTATAAGTTTTTTGCCTAATACTTCATCTCCTTCTCCCATATAGTTTTTAGTAACCTGTATCAATGATTTTGATGCCATATCTTTTTATTTTATTTGTACAAAAATTCCATTATCAATTTCTCTCTTTGTCAACCTTCCAATGGACTGAAGATTATCATATCCATGTTCTTTAGCCGTCTGAAGGAAATCATCTATTGCACTATCCTCTACTGCAACCAATAATCCACCACTAGTCTGTGGATCGCAAAGTAATGCTTTTTGGTATTCACTAATTTCTCCAACCCTTGCTCCGTAAGCAGCCCAATTCCTTCTTGTTCCACCTGGAATAGAACCTTTCCTTATATATTCCTCCACTCCCTCAATCTTTGGAATAGTATTATAGTCCAACTCTGCATTAAGATTACTTCCCTCACATATCTCAAGAAGATGCCCCAGAAGACCAAAGCCGGTAACATCGGTCATAGCCCTCACTCCCTCAAGGTTACCGAACTCATAACCAACCTTGTTAAGATGCCCCATAAGCTCAACACTGATGGCATTATCTTTATGGTCTATAAGATTCTTTTTCTCTGCCGTTGTCATTACGCCTATACCCAAAGGCTTAGTCAAAAACAATGAACATCCGGCAATGGCTGTATTGTTTTGTTTCACCTTCTCTACCTCTACCAGGCCATTTACACTTAATCCAAATATAGGGTCAGAGATATCTATACTATGCCCACCTGCAAGCTGAATACCAGCCTCAGCACATACACTTCTGGCTCCCTCAATAACCTTTCTGGCAATCTCTGCAGGAAGTTTATCAAGAGGCCATCCAAGTATAGCCAAAGCCATTATAGGCTTTCCTCCCATTGCATATATATCACTTAATGCATTTGTAGCAGCAATTTTACCAAAATCGTAAGGATCGTCCACAATTGGAGTAAAAAAGTCAGTAGTACTTATTACAGCCTGTCCATTGCCCAAATCATAAACCGCAGCGTCATCCTTCGACTCATTACCTACCAACAGATTCTTATCAAATCCAAAGAAAAGATCTGTCTTTAATATTTTTTCAAGCTCCACTTGACTAATCTTGCAGCCTCAGCCGGCCCCCGGACTAAATTGTGTCAATCTATATTCACTCATATCTATATTATTTTAACAGCCTAATGTAATAAAATTTTCTTGTTCACAGAATCATGAATCCCTACATTAAATTCTTTTTAACACTAGAGCAATACAATTTTTAAGAAGAAACTTAACATCCCTTAATATTTCACTTTTTTCTTATAAGGGTAATCCCATGTCTAAGAGGAATAATCACGTTCTCAACCCTCTCATCATTCTGCACAAAATCATTAAATTCAATAATCCCCTTAGTCTGAGCATCCTTAGAATCCAGTTCCTCTACTACCTTTCCGTCCCAAAGAATATCGTCGGCAATTATAAACCCTCCCGGCCTGATTTTATCAAATACCAGTTTATAATAATCAAGGTAATTTCTTTTATCGGCATCAATAAAGACCATATCAAACGCCACATCTAGCTCCGGAATAATATCCAGAGCATCCCCAATAAGAAATTCTATATTATCGGACAGTCCCGATTTCTCTATATATTTTGTAGTAAACTCTTCTATCTCATCGTTAATGTCGATAGTATATATTTTACCATCTTTATTAAGTCCCTGGGCAAGGCATATAGCAGAATATCCTGTATATGTACCTATCTCCAGAATGTTCTGAGGCCTAACCATATGCGAAATCATCTTCAAAAGCTGCCCCTGCAGATGACCAGAAAGCATTCGGGGACGGAGAACCTTTATATGTGTCTCCCTGGATAATTCCTTAAGCAGATCGTCCTCTTTAGTAGTATGATCCAATATATATTCTTCCAGTTCTGTATTAACCTCTAGCATAATTAGTTATTTATAAATAAGAGTAGTCATCTGATTAGGATCAAAAATCTCATTTGCAATTTCAATTAAATCCTCAGAAGTCAGGGCTTCTACCTTTCTATATATCTCATCCAATGTTTCAACCTTGTTGTACAATAAAAGACTCTTGCCAATAGACAGCATCAGATTCTCGTTATTCTCCGAAGATATTGCCATCTGACCTATTATCTGCTGCTTTGCCCTTTTCAGCTGAACTATCCCAAGTTTAGTGTTTCTCAGCTTATCCATCTCCTTTTTACAGATAGAAAGACATCTCTCAAAATTCTCGCTATCAGTTCCAAAATAAACACTGAACAATCCCGTATCGCTGTATGGTGTATAGTTTGCCTCTATATTATAAGCCAGCCCGTATTTCTCACGAAGGCTAAGATTCAGCCTTGAGTTAAGTCCTGGTCCTCCTAGAATATTTGTCAGTAACGACAAATGAAGACGTCTGGGATTATTGGCATCGTAAGCAATATTTCCCAACATACAATGTGTCTGATATGTATTTTTAAAAACCTCCGTATAAACCGGAGCATAAATCTCAGGAGCCACTCTTTTATCTTCCCTTATATTAGTCTTTATATGACCAAAATACTTTTCAACCAAGCGCACAAGCTTAGAAAAGTCGATATTACCCACAGAACATATCACCATCTGGTCGGTATTGTACTTTTTCTCAATAAAAGACAATACATCAGATCGCTTAAAAGCCTTAACATGCTTTGGAGAACCTAAAATATTCCTTCCTATCGGGTCGTGACAAAAAACCAATTCTTCAAAATCATCGAAGATAAGCTCCGATGGGCTGTCCTTATATGAATTTATCTCATCAAGAATGACTTCCTTTTCCTTTTCAAGCTCCTTTTCCGGAAAAACAGGATTGAAGGTAATATCGCTTATAAGCTCAAGAGTCCTCTCATAATACTGATCGAGGAAGGCTGCATAAATACATGTATCTTCCTTAGTTGTATATGCATTAAGATCACCTCCCACATCCTCCAGACGGGACAAAACATGGTAGGACTTCCTTTTTTTTGTTCCCTTAAAAATGACATGCTCAATAAAATGAGCCATTCCCCACTCATCCTCATCCTCATCACGAGATCCCGTATTTAGAATAATACCGCAATGAGCAACCTTGCCGGAAGTATTTTTATGAATAAGTTTTATTCCGTTTTCAAGGTTGTATATTTCGTAAATTTCTGTCATTCTTTAGTATTCAGTGAATTAATTAATTTAAAACATCGCAAAGTTAAAAGAAGTTCTGATGAGTTGTAAAAAAACTCTCTATTTTTCTTAAAAATGTTTTGCAATATAAGATTTTTGACTATTTTTGCATCGCAATTGAGCACGGTGCCATAGCTCAGTTGGTAGAGCAATGGACTGAAAATCCATGTGTCCCTGGTTCGATTCCAGGTGGCACCACCCAAAAAGAGAAACTAATGCAAGTTTCTCTTTTTTTATGTCCAGTAATATTTTATGCCTTATTCAATTGTTTCAACAACTTCATTTCCTTAAGTAGATCTTTCTCATCAAATGTAGGATTTAGCAACTGAACATTTTGAATCATACTTGATTTATCTATGAGATATTGCATAATCTCGAAATTGTCATCTTGCAAGTTATATTTTGTTTCTATATCGTTATAAAAAAGATCATCGCAACTATCCGCTACTTTTTTAAATACAACCCTTCTTGCTATAGGTTGTCTCGCATAACTTAACGCAAGAAATATTCCTCTCATAAAATTAATATCAGAAGCAAAAGGCATACTTAAATACATCATAACAGTTTCTTCCAGCTTAACATTAGTTTCAACCAATTGAATAGTCAAAGTATGGCTTCCGGCAAGGTAGGCCGTTCCTGAATAACTTAGAGTATTATTTTTATTCCCTTTAAGAACCTCTATAGTTTTATGCTTATAATTCGGACGTATCCATAATGGCTCTGCCTTAACCATATCCTTGTTCGAAGAATAATAAAAACAATCCCATAAACCACAAACATTTTCCTTTATATACTCAAAAGATAACTCAGATTGTTTTTGTAAAGACTGAAAAATATTAGCAATAGGTATTTGTTTCTTGCTATCATTTTTTAGATTCTCCAAAATTTCATTCATTCGAGAAATAGAAGAAGTTATTTTCTTCATGGAAAGATTATTCACAAGTTCAAAACATGCCTTTACTTCTTTATGTAAATCTTCGGATGAAATATCTATCTTTGCCAGTTCTGGTAAAACTGTTCTGTACAAACTTGAAAAAGCCGGAGAAGCCATATCCAACTCTTCTGCAATTTCTTTCTTTTTAAACCCTTTTTTATTCAGCAACTCCTCTGTTAGCAAAAGAAATTGATTAGCCTTTTTTAAGAATTCTTTCATTGAACAACATTTTCTTCTTTAACATCAAAATATAATTAAAATCATATTTTATTTATCTAACCCACTCAAATTTACAAAAAAAAGCAATAAAAAATACAACTAATAAACAATACACTCACTATACCTCACTTGAATAATTATTAATTAATATTAATTATAATTAACCCACTGTAATTCATTGGATTAAACCCTATTTTCAAAGATATTTGTACAACAATATTTATTAAAAAAATGAAAATGAAAGTATTTGTATTAGGTGGTGCAGGAAGAATAATAAGAGAAGCTGCATTAGATTTAGTAAAACATGGCTACTTTGAAAAAATCACTATTGCCGACTATAATGAAAGTGAAGCAAGAAAAGTTGCTGAATGGCTAAACAGCCCAAATGTTGATTACTGTTTTTGCGATGTAAATGACAAGAAAACAACCATAAATAAAATGAAGGAATATGATATAGTAATGGATGGCACTACTATTTCATTAAACGACAGAACTACTGAATGCATAGCAAATGCAGGATGTCACGGTATAAATCTGAACGGATTTGGAGAAGAATATAAATATGACAATATATTTAAAGAGAAAGGTAAAGTCATGGTTCCAGGCTTTGGAATGACTCCGGGAACAACAAATATGATGGCAATTTACGCAGCTAACCAAATGGATAAAATCTACAGTATCCGCGTAAGTCATGGGGCATATCGTCCAATCGCCTTTTCTGCATCTATTGCAGAAACAACAACCTATGAATATAACCCGGAACTTCCTGGTCGCATAGTTTACGAAAACGGAGAATTTATTCAGGTTCCACCTTTTGCACGACCAAGGGATATACAATTACCTGAACCATATGAAACACATCCTCAATATATTATCCCACACTCAGAGACCTTTACTCTGGCACAATATTACAAAGCCCGTAATAAAGACATAGGATTGATTGAAGTCAGGGGGACATGGCCACAACAAAACATGCGTCTGGTTAAAGCTCTATATGAATACGGCTTCATGAGAAATGAAAAAGTAGAAATCAATGGAACAGAATTCGGAATTATGGATGCTATTGGTAATTATCTAATCAATTCAGAACAAGGCAAAAACACTGAACTTTATGGATACGCCCTTCATGTTGAAGTAATTGGTGAAAAAGATGGTAAGCAGACTGAACATGTCCTTTATCACACTCACCCTGCCTCGGATGGTTCAGTGAAGGAATGGGAAGGACTGCGTGCCTATACAAGAAACGTAGGAATACCTGTAGGATGTGCTGTCAGACTAATAGCTGAAGGAAAATTCAAAGGAAGTGGTACATTAATACCAGAGGAAGTTTTTCAGCCAGAAGATATCTTCACGGAATTAAAAAAATCGAATATACTAATACACGAAGAAGAAAAAATTTTAATATGAGTAAAGTTAAAAAATAAGACATTAAAATTTAATGTCTTATTTTTTTTATAGCATTATTTTAAATTTTCACATTCATGTCCTTCAAAACTTCAGCTATTGTATTTACAAGTCTCTCTACATCTTCGGGATATATTTTCCCTATATTTCCAATTCTAAAACAATCGGCCTGAGTCAATTTTCCGGGATAAATAACCAAATTTTTCCCGTTAAGCATCTCGTAGAATATATTGAAATCGAAGTTTGTATCTTCAGGATATAAAAATGAAGTTATTATATACCCTTGTTTGTCGGGAGAAAGATATTCTTTAAATCCCAAATTGCGCATACCCTGAACAAGTAACTCATTATTCTTTTTATAACGCGAGGCACGGGCTACGACTCCACCCTCATCAAATAATTCTTTTATAGCCTGATTAAACGCCAGAATAGTATGCGTTGGAGGAGTAAATCTAAACTGCCCTGTTTGTTCCAGTCCTTTCCACTGATCGTAAATATCAAGACTTAATGTTCTGGATTGTCCCTCTGTCTTGAGCAATGATTCTTTCTTAGCTATTATAAAAGAAAACCCCGGAACTCCCTCTATACATTTATTTGAAGAAGAAATAAGATAATCAATACCGGCTTTCTTAAAATCAACAGGAACAGCTCCAAAACTGCTCATTGCGTCAACAATAAATTCTTTATCATGCTTTTTTACTACTTGTCCTATACTTTCCAGATCATTAAAAATCCCAGTAGTAGTCTCACAGTGAACCATGGTAACATGCGTAATATCCGGATTGGCTCTCAGTATTACATCTAAATCTCGGGGATTAGGACTTTCATTTTCTTTATAAATAAGTTCTGTTGTGTTTATATTATGAACTGAAGCAATCTTTTTCATCCTATGCCCATATGCACCATTAATCAGCAATAATAAATGTCCATCCTCCGGCAATACACATGAGGTAACAGCCTCAAGCCCAAAGGTTCCAGCTCCCTGCATCAAAATAGCTTCATACCCCTCTTCCTGGGAGACACCTGCTAATCTCAATAAATTACTGCGAACATCCTTAACAGCCTGAATAAATTTAAAATCTCTGGATCCCAAATCATTTAGCATACATTCCTTTACACTATTGCTTGTAGTTAAAGGGCCGGGTGTAAACAAAAGTTTATCATTTATATTTCTATTCATTTTTTTATATCTTAAGGTAGAATATTTTTCTCTATCAATTTGCTGATTTCTTCAATTATAGGTCTACAGTCAGCAACACTTTCAGCAACAAAATGAGCTCCGGCCTTTTCCAATTTCTGCTTTGCAATATTTATTCTTTCCCTTACAAAATCCTCATCAGCCAACCTTATTTCTTCCTTATTCAAACCAACCTCATTTCCTGTTCTTGTTATCCCAATAGTCCACATTCCTGCATTTAAACCTTCCTGTATATCAGCAACGGTATCACCAATTTTCACCATATGAGATAATGGATAAACCCCCATTCTTTCAGCATTCTCATATATCATCCAAGGTAAAGGACGCCCGGCAGACTTATCTGAGGAAGACACAATAGAATCAGGACAAAATCCCTGTTCTTTCGCCAGCGGTATTATTTTTTCCATCATACTGGAAACATAACCGGTAGTAGAGCCTATTTTAATACCCATACTTCTCATGTCTTCACAAAAATGTACAACACCAGGAATGACCTCTGCAAACTTATCTACAATATTTGCCAATTTGGGTTCGAGCTGTTCGTACAGTCCATTCAAATCATTCTTTGAAGGAGCAGTTCCAAATTTATCTTCCCACTGCTGTTTTACACTCCCTAATTCTAGTAGTGAAGCTATATGATCCTTTTTCGCCAAACCCATAGGGCCACGAGCCTCCTCCATGCTAATTACTATTCCCTTCTCTCTAAACACTTCAATAAAAACCTGAGTGGGAGCAATACAACCGTAATCTACAACTGTTCCTGCCCAATCGAAAATAATTCCTTTAACGTTCATTTTTTTATTTATTTAAAAATCAATAATACTTTTTTTCAATCTCACAGTGTTATTTCACGTAACAAGATTAATTATCAGAAATTACGATTGTGCAAATATTCCGGTTAAGATTTCATTAAAAACATTCAAGATCATGGACTTACATTATATTATTAAGGATTATTAATTAATATATTATCAACAAATCTCAGCTACTTCGCCCCTAATTCCCTGAAAACAAATGCATTATCTCTTAATGATTATAAATTAATATTTTGGTATATAAAAAAAAATAGCCTTACTTCTCTTCAAGTCGTGAAATAGAAGTAAGGCTTATATATATCAATATTTACTTAAAATCCCGCTATGGTAAATCTATACTCATCTTTAAAGTTTTGTTAGTACCTATAAATAAATTATTAATACTTACATTGTTTAAGCTAGTATTTTTAAGAGTAACAATAATGGCTGATTCAGCAGGTACAACTATTTTCAATCCTTTAGTATTTTCAATCTCAAATGGAATAACCGATGAGTTTGATATTTCATAAAGATATTCAGAATTTTGTGCATTCTTACCTACTGATTTTACACTAACAGAGGAGTTAAATAGGGCTTTAAGAAACTCTGGCTTTCCTGCCAATTTACCATCGAACCAGGCGGCAGTACGCTGTGCAAATAAAGCTTCCTTAATGGCTTCCTGGGATCTATCCTTAGCAAAAACCAATGTCATTGGGCGATAAGAATTCTCAACATCGTAATAGTGTGAACACACATCGTGTATATCTGAATTACCAAACATTGTTAGTTTTTTATTAATGCACCAGTCAAGGGAAATTGGATACCACTCTTTTTCATTGAAAACTTCAATACCGTGAATCAACCCCTTCTTGTACATTTCATGATGGATATCATACCATTTAGTCGTATCAGGTTGCTGAGCCAGCCAGCCTGGATGATTCCATATAACGAATCCCCCCTGATCAACAATAGCTTGAAGAGCATCTATTGGATTGTGTGTATCAAGTTTATTTACATCCTTAATAAACAAACCGTTGAAATGCCCTGGAGCCATATCACGTGTTACTTCTCCGGCCTTAATAAGAATTATATTCTTCTCATTTGCTCTGGGTAGTGCAATCTCATAAGAAGCATTATGATCTCCTTTTACAAATTGCTTATGTGGTCTATACTCTATATGGTCAGTGATGGCTATTGCATCCAGGCCCTCCTCCCATGCCTCATCAACTCTGACCGTGGGCCACACCATCCCATCCGAAAAAACTGTATGAATATGAAAATCACATTTTAGAGTTTTATACCCCATTATATCAGGAATATTAATTTCTCTCCTAACGGAACTTCTTTTCATATGAGGTAGTTGGGTATTATTTACATCTTGTGCAAATAAAGAATAGTATATAACCGAAAGAAGCAGTATTAAAAAATATCTTTTCATCTTTTATAATATTTTTCTGAAGTGTTTATTTATTTTCCCACCAATTAGGAAAGTTCAAGTTATCACTGCCACCCATTATCTGCAAAGCCGACTGATAATTATCTTTATTATTTAACTGTTCATCTGCAGGATAATAATATCTCGAAGGAATTAATGCATTTCCTCCTACCACGTTAACATTATCAATATTTGGCTTTTGCATAGGATAACCTGTTCGTTTAAAATCGAGCCAACCTTCAAAACCTACCATAAAGTTAGCCAGCCATTTCTGGGTAAGAATCTGATTCAAGGCATTAGCAGAATTATACTGAACCTCAACCTCTAAAAGATAATTTGGAAAAACTACATTATAATATTCCAAGGAAGCATTTATTCCCCTTTCGTAATGGGTCTCAGCCTCTGCATCTCCTCCAGAGATTAATCCTTTCTTTGCAGCCTCAGCAATAATAAACTCAACCTCTGAGTAATTCATTAACACATAATCGAATGCATCTTTCGTATCGTAAAACATTGAACGGTCAAGACGTGACATCCTATCCTGGTCAATACCCATTGCCTGCTCTGTTCCATCTGTTATACCAACAGGGAAACCAGCGTAAACCGGATTATTTGAATCATCAATATAAGCAGCGTCGAAGAAGGTTGACATACGAGGGTCGTTAAGCTTATGCATAATTGAATCCATAGTATTAGTCATCAACCAAAGGTTATAATCCCCCAGACGAACCATTGAAGGATAACTTTGATTAGGCTTGGCAGCAAGTGATTCCATTACAGCATTATCACCATTACCTTCCATTATCTGCTCATTGTCAACAATAGCCTGCATCTCTGCTGCAACATTCTTCTTAGCTGAAATTCTCAGTAAATATCTCAAACGTAAAGAGTTTGCAAATTTCTGCCATTTATCAAGATCCCCGTTAAAGATAATGTCTCCGTTAACCTGGGCTGTAGATGATTTAAATAATTCACTAGCTTGCTTAAGACTTTCAATAATTCCGTTTGTTCCTGTATAAATTTCTTCCTGAGTATTGTAAGCAGGGGTAAAGTTCGCTTCCCTTTTACCCTGTATTGCCTCATAAAATGGAACATTACCCCAAAGATCCGTTAACTGAGAACCTATCCAGGCTTTCATTGTTAATCCAATTGCTTTATAAGAATCATTCGTCTTCTCTAGGTTATTCATCAACTCTATATCACGTAATAGACTATAAAGAGTTTTCCAATAAGTATTGTTACTATCCCATTGAAACCGCTCAAAATCATTATAATCAAATTTTGCAATATAATGAGCAGAAGCACCTGCCCTTTCAAAAGCCTGCTCAGAGAGAGAGTAAGCTGATTGTCTTAAAATATTTACCAGAAGAAGATCAGGACTAGCATTCTCAGGATAATTAGGGTTGGTATTCACAACTTCAAAATCTTTAGTACATGAAAGAATCATAACTGAAGCAAGAAGCAATATCAATATTTTATTTATTGTCTTCATCTTAATATAGTTGATAACGATTTAATTAAAACTTGAAACTAACGTTAAAGCCAATACTTCTTGTTGAAGGATAAGCAAACTCTTCAACACCGGGCATATATGATTCATTCTCATAAGAACCCGTTTCTGGATCGAAGTAATCCTGTTCTGTCCATAAAGCAAGATTTCTTCCTACTAACGAAACAGACAAATCTTTTATCGGCAAATTCTTTAACATCTTCTTTGGAAATGTATAACCAAGACTAAGTTCACGGAATTTAACAAAAGATGCATCAAACAAAGCACTCTCTTCATTAACTCTCCTATAAACAGCCTTATGGTATGTCTGTGATGTAACCTTTACATCATTTTCCTGATACGAACCAGTTGCCGCATTCCAACAAACACCATCTCCAATAACTCCGTCAGCACCATTTGAACGACCCAAAACAGTATGATCGAGTACTCCTGTTCGCGAGGCTATAGAGTAGAATCGAGAAACCACTTCACCGCCCTGACGCCAGTCAAAAACAGCACTTAAACGGAAACCTTTATAATTTATTGAGTTAACAATACCAAGGATAAAATCAGGATTGTAATTCCCAAGCTTCCTAATATCCGGATCTTGTACAGGAATACCATTCTCATAAATAGTGCGCATTTTCCCGTCGACCTCAACTTGCTTAAATCCAGTACCATAGAAGTTCCCAAGTTCATCTCCAACTTTTGCTATTGCATACACCTTTGCTGCATCATTGTCGTAAGGAGTCGTCCACTTGTAAATATACTCTTCCATCCCCTCTGTTATAGACTTTACAATCCCCTTGTTTTTAGAGAAATTTAAAGCTACATCCCATTTAAGATCTCTTGTCTTCACAGGTGTAAACGAAAGCAATGCCTCAATACCCGTATTTTGAATCTCCCCTGCATTCACAAATCTTGAAGAATATCCCGAAGATGTTGCAATAGGAAGTTTTATAATCTGGTTACTGTTATTATTTCTATACCAGGTCATATCAAAACTTACCCTCCCTTTAAATAATGCTACTTCAGCACCAACCTCAAACGATGTTTGTTTTTCAGGCTTAAGATCTGCACTTGGAATAATATCATCGTCAGAAAGTCCGTAAGCCGAACCGTAAGGAGTAGTGTACTTATACACGCTACGAAGACGATATGGGTCTGTATCATTACCCACCTCTGCATAACCGGCTCTAATTTTAGCAAAAGTAATAACTTCAGGTAATTCAAGCATATCACTGACTATTCCACTTAAAGACACTGACGGATAGAAATACGAGTTATTTTCTTTAGGGAGGGTTGAAGACCAGTCATTTCTTGCTGTGATATCGAGGAATATTTTATCCTCAAAGTTCAACTGAACCATACCATAAAGGCTGTTGATCCTTTTCTCTGTATCGTACTGAGTAGTTTCCAGAGGCACTGCTGTATTATTAAGAGAAAACACTCCGGGAATTGCCAGTTCGTTAGCAATAGTACTAGTAAAAGAATTCTCCTGAATCATCTGGTTCCCCCCCGCAGATACTGTTGCCTGAATAGATGTTCCAATTGTTTTATTGTAGGTTAACAGAAAATCGTGGTTTTGCTCTTTAAAAAACACGTCAGTCTCCCTGTACATCCCCTTTACAAAACGCTTTGAACTATAAGCTCTTTTACTTACCCTGTTATCCTGAAACCAGTCAATACCGCTGCGTCCCATAAGACTTAAATCCGGAGTGATTTGCCAGTTTACAACCACATTTCCAATCATTCTGTTTTTAGAAAAACCATTTGTATTCTCATACATATTGAAATATGGGTTTTCATGCCAGATATTATATGTAAATTGCTGAACATTTTCCATTCCAGGCTGCCAATAATCTTTGAAAGATTCTGTATTTAAGTTACGGCCATACCATGCGAATAAATACATTGGATTTTCAGGCCCATAACCGGAACCAGGGCGGTTTGCACTTTCACTTCCTATATAACTTGCGAATGTCTTTACAGACAAATCAGACGATAAATTATAATTTGCATTTAAAGAAGCTGTGTTACGCTTCAAATTTACGTTAGGAATAATTCCCCTGCTGTCAAGATTTGTATATGAAACACGGAAATTTCCTTCTTCATAATTACCAGACAAAGCTACATTATTACTTTTTGTGATGCCTGTTCTAAAGAAATCCTCCACGTTATTTGGATATGCTTTCCAATCTGTTGGAGTGATAGATGTATAAACGGGCTTACCATCTGCAGTATATCCTGTTATTCTACTCACAATATCCCCAGCCCGGACAGGATTGCCGTTAGCATCAACCGAAGGAGAATCAAATTGAGGCAATTTGTCAAAAGCACTGAAAGCCGGTCCCCACGATTCATCAACACCATCATTGGTTCCGGCTCCAATTCCATCCATAAAACTAAATTCTCCTTTTGATCCCTGACCAAATTCATTTTGGAAAGATGGAATGACCAACATATCTTCAAAAGTGATAGTAGAATTCACTGATACACCTATTCCCTTCTGCCCGTTTTTGCCCGACTTGGTAGTAATAAGAATTACACCGTTTGCAGCCCTCGAACCGTACAGTGCCGCAGCATTAGCTCCTTTTAGAATAGAAATAGACTCAATATCATCAGGATTGACCTCTCCCGCACCGTTACCATAATCTACTTCCTGGGCTCCTGAACCCTCTGAGGTTGTGACAGAAGGTGCAGTATAATTATTAATAGGCACACCATCAATAACGAAAAGCGGCTGGTTATCGTTAGCCAGAGAATTCTCTCCACGAATAATCATTCTAGATGAAGAACCCACACCCGAATTACCGGCAGTTATCTGAACACCTGCCACGCGTGCATTTAGTGAATTTAAAATATTTGGATCTTTACTCTTATTAAGATCTTCTGATGTTACCCCCTGCATTGTGTATCCAAGACTCTTTTTCTCTCTTTTAATACCAAGAGCAGTCACCACTACTTCCTTAACTTTCTGAACCTTCTCTTCTAGAGTAACATTTATAGGGGACTTTCCTGTAAAGACTACTTCTCTACTCTCATATCCTATACAAGAAAATACTAGTGATAATCCTGAATTAACTTTCAAAGTATAATTACCGTCTATGTCAGTTATTGTACCGTTAGTAGTACCTTTAACAATAACATTTACGCCGGGAATTCCTATTTTGTCATTCCCACTGACCTTTCCTTTAACTATAGCATCCTGTGCAAAAGATGAAATAGAAATAAAAAGACAGACACAAAAAATAAATAAATTTCTCATTTCTAAAACTAGATTAATTTTTGTTTTGTTATTTTCTAATTAATATGAAACCTTATTAAGTAATTATAGAGTATTGAGTATTGTGTTCTTATACAGTTCAACTTTACTCTCTATTGATTTAGAATCTTTTAATGCCTTCTCAAAAGCCATTGTATCGTGAGAAGGAATCGCAATAACAACATCTAACACATGATTTATAATTCTAAGTGCCTCATCCTTAGAACAAGTATTTTTTCTCACGCTTTTCTTGAAATAGTTATCCAGCTTACGCAAAGAATTATAGATATAAGGTTTTCTAATAAATGTACGCATACCAGGATTACCAGGACCTACAGGAATACGGCTAACATAAAGTTTTTGTACTAAACAGAATTTTTTTGCAATACTTTCTCCAAGTACATGCTCGCCTGCTTCAGACATAGGAATTGATTGCCATTCTTCATCACTTCCATAATCATCAAATTCAAACTTAAGTACAGATACCTTATTGGCCTTATCCGAATCTTTAAGTTCTGAAGCAACCGTTATCTTGGCTGTAAAAGCCAACAACATTAACACTATTCCAAAAAAAACTAACTTTTTCATGATTTTATAAATTAAATATTGATATTTCTATTTTGCTTATGGTCTTATTTAAACTCTCTTATACATTAATAGTCTGAAAATATTACAGTCTGGTATGCATCCTCATTCATTGCAAAAACTGGTTCTTCCACCTCTTCTTTATATTCACCTGTCCCTATTTCTCTTGATTCCTTTTCACGTGAACCGTAATATTTTTTATATAACCATCCTAATGATACTAACATAAAAACGGAACCTATAATTGAAACATAGTAGGAGCTCTGAACAAAGAAATTAAGCCAGCTGACATTGGGATTAAAGAAATTCTTTAACCCGAAAGAAATTATACTGGAAAGATACCCAAAGGAATCTGCCAGATATATAAGAAATCCTATATTAGCAACATACCTGAATGCTGCTATCATACGCTCAAAAAGAAGTGCATTAAAAGGAATATAGGCGGCATATAAACCAAATCCCGATATTATCATCCAGAAAGTGCCGTTAATTATGCCAATCTCAAATAAATAAGCTGAAACCCCAATTAATAAAAATCCCAGAACAACCAATAATATAATGCTAGACAATGCTTTTATATTACTTTTTATAAAAGTAAACATACTCATTATCAATAATGTTGCAATTCCCACAGGTAGTTCGGCAACAGTAAAAATCTTAGGATCGTTCTTATACCCCAAAGCTGCCCATATCTCAACGGCATAGTTATCGCGTATTTCCCTGAATATGCACAAAAGAGCATACCCTAGAACAAGAGCAATTATAGATGTAGAGAATTTTTTGAAAAAATCAAGCCTTTGTCCCCCATCCATGGGTTTTCTCTCTGTTCTCATCTCTATATCTTCCATGGATGGAGGAGGAATCATATTTAAAAGACAAACTGATATTACCAATGGTATTAGAAATATAAGACCTGTCATAAACGGCATCCAGAACTCACTAACGTCAAAACTAACCATTAACCATTTCCCAACGGTCTTAACAAAACCAGATGCAACAATAAAACTAACACTAAGTCCGGCACCAAGCATTTCCGTAAATTTTCTTCCCTCCAAATATGAGAAAACCAGTCCCCAGATCATCCCCAAAGGCAATCCGTTAATAAAAAGAAATATAATATTATATGGAAATGGAATCAATCCAAAAAACAAAAGTGCCAATTCTGCAATAAGAGCCAAAGAAACTATTGCCTTGGCCCTCTTTCCCGCAGTCATTTCCGACACAAGTTTTATGCCAATAAATTTAGATATAGTGTATCCTAAAACTTGAGAGGCAATAAGCCAAATTTTAAGATCCATTCCCCATAAAGAATATCCATCGAAAGTTGCAACGGTAAAAGGCTTACGGAAGGCATACATACAAGAATATGTCACAAAAGCCGCCAGTGAGGCATATAAAACAAAAACAAATCCACGATTTCTATCTAGGTATTTCTTTATTCTTTCAGAATATAATGAGTATGTTTGCATTTCTTGTTCCTTATTTAGTTCTATAATCAAATTTTCAAGAACAAAGAAACAGGTAAGTTGTTACATTTCTGATAACACTCTGTTAATCATGGGTTATATTTGGGATTAATAACCAATTAACAAAGAAATATTCACAACATATTAAGAAGCATAAATTAATATATTAAGAATAATTTAATACAAACCTACTATTCTTTTGATTACCTGGGTTCTAACTTGCAATACAAAAATCAAACAAACAATCTCCAATACTTATATTTTACATATTAATAACCAAATAAAAGAATAACCGTCAAATTCTATCGGGCAACTTTTCAAACAATAACGCACATCCGGCCTCACAATTTTCACTTCAGCCCATCCCCATAACATCTCCGCTGCTTTTACTAGCTTTGTACTAGGTTTGTACTAGCTTTCTGTTAGCAAACTAGTAAAAAACAAATATAAACATGGCATAAACCAAGCATAAAATCCGCAGTTGTCACAGTGAAATATATTGCCACTACAATCTCATTTCCTGATCGTAATCAAAAAAATCTTAGAGCAACATCTATTAAACAATAAATAAATAGCAACAAAATGCCGACTTAAAAGAAAAAGTTCTGATTTTAAAAAACAAACAATGATTCCACAGAGAGAACCGAGGTAACAGAAAATAAAAAAACAATGATTAATCCAGATAAAGATCGATAAGACCTTCAGGTAAGTCAAGTGTAATTATCTGAGCCTCATAGTCGACAGCAGTAATATAATCTTCTGCAAGAGGTATCATAACCTCCTTTTCTTCGACAACAACAGTTATTACAATGTTTCCGGAATAATCTGCCAGAGAGTCTATAACTCCAATTTCGCCACGTCCAACAACATTAACAGTATAGCCCTCAATGCCGGCAACTCCCTCCATCTCCTGTTCTGAAAATAATTCCTTAGGAAGATAAACCTGGCAATTAATAAATCTTAATGCGGCATGTTCTGAGTCAACATCCTCCATTTTGATTCTGTATGAAGTATGATTTCTGGTAAATATTCCATCATCTTCAATAAAAAAAGGAACCAATCCTCCGTCGATATCAACGAATATTGGTTCCTCTGAATATTTTTCAGGAAAATCGTTTTCAACAAAAAGTACTAACTCACCGTTAAGACCATGGGTCTTGATAAATTTGCCTATCGATAAGCAATCTTCTTTTCTGATCATGCAAATAAGTTATTTAAAGCAATTATTCTGCCTTAGGCTCTTCGTTTGCATTCTCCTCTGAAGCCTCTTCTGCGTTTGCTTCAGCAGCAGCTTCTTTAGCAGCAGCTTCTGCTTCTGCTCTTCTCTTAGCTATAGCTTCAGCTCTGTCAGCGCTAATTTTAGCTTCAGCATCAAGACGTTGTTTAGTTGCTTCGCCAGCAGCTTTAACAAGTCCTTCTTTCTTAGCAGCAATTTTAGCTTCTTTTTCTTTAGCCCAAGCCTCGAATTTTGCTTCAGCGGCAGCTTCGTCAAAAGCTCCTTTTTTTACTCCGTCCAATAGGTGTTTTTTCATCAACACTCCTTGATAAGACAAGATAGCTCTACAAGTATCAGTAGGTTGTGCGCCTGTTTGAAGCCAGTGCAATGCACGTTCAAAGTTAAGATCGATTGTAGCAGGATTGGTCATAGGATTGTATGATCCAATTCTCTCAATATACTTACCATCTCGTGGCGCTCTGCTATCTGCTATCACAATGTGATAAAATGGTCTGCTTTTACGACCATGTCTAGCTAATCTAATTTTCGTTGCCATAATCTTCTAAATTTTAATATACACTACCTACGTAATTTGTGGCGCAAATATACAACAATATTTTCTATTACAAATAATTAGAAACAATCTTTTTTAACAATTAAAAGACCTTTTGACAAGGAAGATAACTAAGGAATAATACTAAAATTCTTTTTCAAGCTGCTTTAGCCATTCATCTAATCTTTCGTCTGTTACCTCACTTTCGTAATCCTCATCAAGGGGAAGTCCTAAAAAAGAACCATCTCGAAAACCTCTTGAATCTCTAAATTTGTAACCGTCCGGCTTAACTCGTCCTACTAATAAAGCATTAGATTCAACAAGCATATCAGCTAAATCGCCAATAGCATCGACAAAATGCCATGGATAAGTCATATGGTCTCCCAATCCAAATATTGCAACCTTTTTACCGGTAAAATCAAGTTTCTTAAGGTTAGGAAAAAACAATGCCCACTTATCCTGCTGTGCAGAATTCCAGGTATGGCGACCTAAAGTAGAATTACCCAATATCAACTTATCGTATTCAAGAAGCTTCGAGGCTTCAACCTCAGTAATGCAATACATGTCAACCTTTTCAGGTCCAAGTTTTTTGTAAATAAGGTCGGCTACCTTATTTACATTCCCCCCTCTTGGGGCATAAAAAAGTCCAATTTTCATAGCAATATTGTTTATTTATTTTTGAACAGAACAAAATCTTTTCTTCAAAAAGGAATAGTGCTACTAAATTTACGACTTATTTTTGACTTTTCAAAGATGCCACAGCAAGCAATACTCCCAAAACAATACCCAAGAATGCCGCAAACAACACCTGATAATCAACAGGTAAAAGAAATGTGATGGTATGTGCAGGATACCAGAAGTATGGTATGGTCTTTTTAAATACAAAGTTCCATTGAACATCCCAATTAAGATTTTTTATTATATCACCCATAGGTATAGGTTTCAATAATCCGGCTACGGTTCCTCCATTATTAATTATATGCGTATCTGTAATTTTATGAAAGGTCATCATTATTGGCGCGAATATAGTATTTAACGCCACAGAGATACAGAATGCAACAAGCAATTTAGTGACTGTAAAATCGCCTTTAATAGCAGATACTGCACCACCGACCCCGATATATTCAAGAAAACGTGGAACCCCTATAATAAATACCATAAATGCCATCTTTATTGCCAAACCAAGAAATCCCCACACAACAGCCCTCGGCAATATGCCAAATCCCGGTTTATTGTAAACACCCTGACTAATTCTTAGCCCAATAACCTCTCCAAGAGTAGCAAGAAGGGCAAATTTTATAAAACTCATAAGCATACCATGAGTCTTATTAAAGCCCTCATAAAATGAAAATACACTATCAGAAATAAAAAATGGTATAAAGAACAATACCACACAAACAATAAAAAATAAATCCTGTCGTTTCATACAAATATTTTAATTCTTTTAATTCTTTAATTTTATTTACTGACATTTTCAGTATTATCGGGCGTAGAGAAAAAAGTCTTAAACCCTTTTACAGTTCCCTCGCTGACTCTTTTCCAATTCAACAGAATAGCCAATAAAAGCAATATAAGTGTTATAGCCATTGCCTTTTCGCTCCTTGAAAAATCTTTAAATTTCTTCATCTGTTTTTATGTTTTTATCTTCACACTACTTAATATGAGGAATAATTTACTGCGAATATATTATTTTTAAAAACATGCTTGCCCCTTCCGTCAGTAATTTTGGAGTTAATCCCGACTTTTAAATTGCCCTATCAAACAAATTGGCTACAAATAATATTTATTACACACCCTGGAGTCATAGCAAAACCCGACAGTATTTACTGCCGGGTCAGACTATCTATTATATTCAGAACAAACTATTCCTTTTCAATTCTAATTCTTGCATCCACGGCAGTAACACTTTCTTTGTTTCCCAACAATGGATTTAAGTCCATTTCAAATATTTCAGGAGCAACCTTACAAAGAGCAGATACTCTCATAACTGCTTCAGCAAGTTTTTGCTCGTTAACAGGTTCCTGACCTCTAACACCCTGAATAATCTTATAGGAACGAAGCCCCCTGATCATTGAATAAGCCTCATCCTCAGAAATTGGAGCCAATCCAGCCTTAACATCTTTAAGAACCTCTATAAAGATACCTCCCAGTCCACAAAGAACCATGTGTCCGAATTTATCTTCACGCTTAGCTCCGATAAACACTTCAGTTCCACTCAACATCTGAGCAAGCATGATTGCGTAAGTATCTTTGATCTGCATCATCCTTTGGAATTCCTTACGAACAGTTTCTTCGTCGGTAACATTAAGAACAACTCCTCCAACATCAGATTTATGAACAGGTCCCACAACTTTCATTACCAAAGGGAATCCTATTTCCTTAGCAAGAGCAACTATTTCTTCCTCAGTATCGGCGACACCTTCCTTAGCCCTGGCAACACCAGCGGCATCAAGAAGATCGTGAATCTGCTCAGGAGAAAGATATCCGTTTTCTGCATTATCAACTACAGAACGAATCTTTTCAGTATCCATTTCAGGAAGACTCATTTCTTCGGCTTCCGGAGCAGCAGTATGATAAACCTTTGCCAATGCCTGACCGAAGATCACCTCATCAGGGAAATTAACTCTTCCTTTTGCAATAAACTGCTCTATCTCATCCTTAACGTTAACAACAGATGGAAGAATAGGATAGACCGGCTTCTTGCAGGTCTTCATCTTTTCATCCAACAAATCGTAAACATCATAAACAGGGAACAGACCCGGACTACCAAAGATAACTGCCATTCCGTCAACATTATCAAAATCGTTATCACAAGCATCGATAATATGACCAAGTTGCTCAGCAGTTCCTGTCGCAAGGAAATCTATAGGGTTACCCACAGCAGAACCAGCAAATAATTTTTCAAGAAGAGCATCGGCTTTTTCTCCTTCAATATGAGGAACATCAAGACCGTTGTTTGATAATGCATCTGTAAGCATTACAGCAGGACCACCTGCATGGGTAATAACAGCAATGTTTTTACCTTTCAATTCAGGATGCATAAATATACCTGCAACAGTTGCAAGTTCTTCCCTGCCGTTACAGCGAACGATACCAGCTTTACGGAACAATGCATCCACTGCAACATCAGAACTGGCTAAAGCCCCAGTATGAGAAGAAGCAGCACGACTACCAGCCTCAGAACCACCTGATTTAATAGCCGCAATCCTACATCCTTTGCGGATAAGAGAAGATGCATGCTTCAATAATTTCTCAGGCTTATCTATATTTTCGATATATAATAATTTAACTCTTGAACTTGTTTCAGGGTCGAAAGACTCATCAAGATACTGAAGAATCTCTTCAACACCCATCTGTGCGGAGTTTCCGACTGAATACACACTTGCGAATTTTAATCCTTTAGGCACACCCGATTCCATAATAAATACAGCCGTAGCACCTGAACCGGAAATAAAATCAACTCCCTTAGAATCTAAAGTAGGAATTGGAGTAGTAAAGATTCCGTTATAATTAGGATTCAATACACCAACACAGTTAGGCCCAATCAAACAGCCGTTAACAGAATTGATAGTATCAACAACCTGCTTTTCCAGCTTTGCACCTTCTTCGTTTTCTTCACTAAATCCTGCAGAAAGAATAATAAATGCTCTTGTATTTTTCTGTTTGGCAAGAATCTCCACTGTCATTGGACAAAATTTAGCTGCAATTGCTATTATAGCACAATCAACTTCAGGAAGATCGTTTATATCTTTATATGATTTCACACCCTGTACTTCATCCATTTTAGGATTGGAAACATATAAATCACCTTTGAAATCACCGTCCAAAAGGTTCTTTAATACTTTCCCGCCTGGCTTTTGTACATCGTCAGAACCACCTACAACTACTATACTTTTAGGGTTTAACAACTGTTGGTTTATCATTTGTTTCTCTCTTTTATTTGGTTAATTTTTTTATTATCCGCAAATATATAACAATATGCTATAATCTCACAATAAATAACTTAAAGAGAAGAAAAAAGAATACCCTGAACAAACAGGGTATCAGCTAAGGAAATATCATAGAATTTCAATACTTGCGAGACTATTCCATATTATTAAAAAACTCAAGAAATTCGGTTACTTTTTTTACCATATTAGCAGAACCAGTATAGAACGGAACCCTTTGATGTATTTTTTCCGGCTGGATCTCAAGTATCCTGTTTTCTCCATCAATAGCCTTCCCTCCTGCCTGTTCAGCAATAAAGGATATAGGATTACATTCATAAGTAAGTCTGAGTTTTCCTCCTGGATTAGCACTTGTCTGAGGATACAGGAAAATACCTCCTTTTAATAGATTACGATGAAAATCCGAAACAAGAGATCCAATATATCGGGATGTATAGGGTCTATTCCCTCTTGAATTTTTCTCCTGACAATATTTAATATACTTCTTAATTCCAACAGGAAATTTAGAATAATTCCCTTCGTTTATAGAATATATTTTCCCGGTAAGAGGTGTTTTTATATTCGGATGAGACAAACAAAACTCACCAATTGAAGGATCCAAGGTAAAACCATTAACCCCTATTCCAGTGGTATAAACAAGCATAGTAGAAGAGCCATAAACAACATAGCCTGCGGCTATTTGCTCTGTTCCTTTTCTCAAAAAATCCTCAACGGTGGCAAGCTCTCCCCTCTTTGTCTTTCTTTCATATACAGAAAATATAGTTCCCACAGAGACATTAACATCTATATTAGAACTCCCGTCAAGAGGATCCATACAAAAAACATATTTTGCTTTTTTGCTTAGCTTGTCGTCAAAAACAGTAATATCTTCCCTCTCTTCTGAGGCTATCGCACAGACCTCTCCGCTAGCCCTAAGCTCATCAGTAAAAGCCTCGTCAGCAAACAAATCCAGCTTTTGTTGTTCCTCACCCTGGATATTCTCTATCCCCGAACGCCCCAATATATCGACAAGTCCGGCCTTATTAACCTCCCTGTTTACTATTTTTGCAGCTATTCCCACATGATGTAAAAGACGTGAGAGATCACCCTTCGCTTCCGGATAATCTGCCTGTTTCTCTATTATAAATTGATTAAGAGTTCGTACGTTCTGTTTTACCATTCTATAAGGTATTTGTAATTACAATTCAATATGCTAAGTTAAAAATTATATACAAAATATTTTAATATACGTCATAAATTTTTAAATGCACCGGTTTGTACTCCTATTTCAACAATTTTACTATTTTAGCAGCCTGAATAATTAAGAACACAAAAAGAACAAGTATAAAGTCCTTTTTCAAAAATCCGAAACAATAAGGATTGAAAAAAATGATGAATGATTACAGAAACACTATAAACAGATGAAGGTATTAAAATTTGGAGGAGCATCTGTTAACTGCTCCGAAGGAGTGAAAAATCTCGTAGACATTACTTCAACCATTGTTGACAATCAGATAATTGTTGTCTCAGCTATGGGGAAAATAACTAACGAGCTGGAAAATCTTGTGTATGCGTATTTTTACAAGAATTCTTCTGTTGAAGAAATACTGGAGAATATACGATCGTTTCATCTGAATATTATTATTGATCTTTTCAAGGAAGGAGATAATATATTTTCAATATTTGAAAACACATTTACAACTTTAAAAACCAAACTAAGTACACCTCCTTCTCTTAGTTTTGATTTTGAATACGACCAGATAGTCTCTTTTGGAGAAATATTTTCTACACAAGTAATATCTGAATATCTTAACAGAAGAGGACAAAAAAATAAATGGATAGATATACGACAATGCATTAAGACCGATTGTAATTTCAGGGAAGGCAAAGTAAACTGGGAGCTCTCGGAAAAAATGTGTCAAAAAAACATTAATTTCCAGAACACTTTTAAATACGTGACCCAAGGGTTTATTGCTGGAACAGAAACTAATCTCACTACCACCCTTGGAAGAGAAGGATCGGATTATACAGCTGCCATACTGGCTAACATACTGAATGCAGATAGTGTTACTATCTGGAAAGATGTTCCTGGAATAATGAATGCCGACCCCAAGGAATATACTGATGCACAAATCATAAAACAACTCTCGTATAAGGAAACCATAGAACTGGCTCATTTCGGCGCTAAGGTTATTCACCCCAAGACAATCAAACCCCTTCAGAATAAACATATCCCATTATTCGTAAAATCGTTTATTGAACCGGAAGGACATGGAAGTATTGTCAATAAATTCGATGAGAAATTATCTTTGATACCTATATTTATACACAAAAGAAGACAATTATTATTATCGATTACACCAAGAGACTTTTCGTTTATAGCCGAAGAAGAACTAAGCAACATTTTTTCAGTAATAGCAAAATACAAGATCAAATTTAACCTTATGCAAAATTCTGCAATAAGTTTTTCTATTTGTCTTGACTACAAAGAAGATACTGTTGACTTATTTATAAGCGAACTAAAGGATAGGTATAGCATCCTATACAATAAAAACACAGAACTAATAACTATAAGACATTTCACTCCAGATAGCATTGAAAAGGTTATTAACGGAAAGAAAGTACTAGTTGAGCAGAAAAACAGACTTACAGCAAGATTTATTGTAGAAACGGAAGAATTATAAAAAAATAACGCTCGTTCCCAACAGATTCACACCTTATTACATATTTTTTCTATATTTGTACACTTTTTTCGATTTGACAACAAATTTAAAATATAGAATATGAGTGCGAAATTTCCGGAATACAAGAATTTTGATTTATCTCAAATCAATAAGGATGTATTAGAGAAGTGGGAGGCTGACAATACTTTCGAACAGAGCCTTAAGACAAGAGAAGGTCAACCTTCTTACGTTTTTTACGAAGGACCTCCTTCCGCAAATGGTATGCCCGGAATTCACCATGTAATGGCCAGAACTATTAAGGATGTTTTTTGTCGTTACAAAACATTGAAGGGATACCACGTAGAAAGAAAAGCAGGATGGGATACCCATGGACTGCCAGTTGAATTAGGAGTAGAAAAGAAACTTGGTATTACCAAAGAAGATATAGGAAAAAGCATTACTGTTGAAGAGTATAACAAAGCCTGTCGTGAAGAGGTAATGAAATATACAAAGGAATGGGAAGACCTGACCCATAAAATGGGATATTGGGTAAACATGGAAGATCCGTATATTACTTACGACAATAAATATATAGAGACTCTTTGGTTTCTTTTAAGAAGACTTTTCGATAAAGGTTTAATATATAAAGGATATACTATTCAGCCTTATTCACCTGCAGCAGGTACAGGATTAAGTACTCACGAGCTTAATCAGCCTGGTTGTTACCGTGATGTAAAGGACACTACCTGTGTGGCACAGTTTTATGCTGTAAGAAACGATAAATCTGAATTCTTATTCGAAGATACTGATACAGATGTCAGCTTTATAGCATGGACAACTACACCTTGGACATTACCTTCAAACACTGCTTTGGCAGTAGGTCCTGGCATTAACTACGTTAAAGTTCGCACTTTTAATCCATATACAGGAAAGCCCACGACTGTAATCCTGGCTAAAGACAGACTATCTGCTTACTTTAATCCTAAAGCTGCAGATCTTAATCTTGAAGATTACAAAGAGGGTGATAAACTTATCCCTTTTAAAGTAATAAAGGAATACAAAGGAACAGAACTGGAAGGTATTTCTTTCGAACAACTTATTCCATGGATAAAACCAGATGGTGATGCTTTCCGCGTAATTCTTGGTGACTATGTAACAACAGAAGATGGTACAGGTATAGTTCACATTGCCCCTACTTTTGGTGCCGACGATAACCGTGTGGCCAAGGTTGCAGGAATTGCTCCCCTAATTCTTATTGACAAGGAAGGCAACACTCAGCCGATGGTCGACAAGCAGGGAAGATTCTTTCCAATAGAAGAGCTTGATGCTGAATTTATTGCAAACAACGTAAATAAAGAGCTTTATTCTGAATACGCAGGAAGATACGTGAAGAATGACTATGATAAAGATGCTACTGAAGATAGCCCTATACTTGATGTTGATCTTTCTGTAATGCTTAAAAAAGAAGACAAAGCATTTAAAGTTGAAAAGCATATACACAACTATCCTCATTGCTGGCGTACAGACAAGCCTATTCTTTACTATCCTCTTGACTCATGGTTTATAAAAACAACAGAGGTTAAGGAAAGGATGCTTGAGCTTAACAAGACTATCAACTGGAAGCCTAAAAGCACCGGGGAGGGTCGTTTTGGCAAATGGCTTGAGAACCTTGTTGACTGGAATCTGTCACGCTCACGTTACTGGGGAACACCACTTCCGATATGGGCAACAGAAGACAGAAATGAGATAAAATGTATTGGTTCCGTAGAGGAATTATACAACGAAATAGAAAAGTCTATAGATAAAGGCTACATGACAGAGAATCCTTATAAAGGATTTATTGCAGGAGATTTTTCTAAGGATAATTATGAAAAGATTGACCTGCACAGACCATATGTGGACAATATTGTTTTGGTTTCTGATAGTGGAAAGCCAATGCAAAGGGAGAAAGACCTTATTGATGTATGGTTCGATTCGGGTGCCATGCCTTATGCCCAGGCCCACTATCCTTTCGAAAACAAAGAGGCTATTGAATCGGGAGAAAGATTCCCTGCTGACTTCATAGCTGAGGGTGTTGACCAGACAAGGGGATGGTTCTTTACTCTTCATGCTATTGCAACAATGGAATTTGACTCAGTAGCATTCAAAAACATTATTTCCAACGGACTTGTTCTTGATGCCAAAGGAAACAAGATGTCTAAGCGTCTTGGAAATGCTGTGGATCCATTCGAGACAATAGAAAAATATGGTTCCGACCCATTGAGATGGTATATGATTACTAACTCTCAACCATGGGATAACCTTAAATTTGACTTAAACGGTATTGAGGAAGTAAAAAGAAAATTCTTCGGTACTCTTTACAATACATATTCCTTCTTCTCATTATATGCAAATGTTGACAATTTCAACTACTCGGAGGCTGATCTTCCTATAGAAGAGCGTCCGGAGATAGACCGATGGATATTGTCTCTTTTGAATTCTTTGATAAAAGAAGTAGAAGATGCTTACTTAAATTATGAACCTACAAGAGCTGGAAGGGCTATTCAGAATTTTGTGACTGAAAATCTTTCTAACTGGTATGTTCGTCTTTCAAGGAAAAGATACTGGGGAGGAGAACAATCAAAAGACAAAACATCGGCATACCAGACTTTATACAAATGTCTGGAGACAATATCGATATTAATGTCACCTATAGCTCCTTTCTATTCCGACATGCTATTTAAGGACCTGAATTCTGTTTCCGGGAAACATGAGGTTTCTTCCATACATTTAGGAGAATTCCCTGTGTCTGATGAGACTTGTATTGACAAGGATCTTGAAGAAAGAATGGATATGGCACAGAATATTTCTTCTATGGTTCTTGGACTTAGAAGAAAAGTACAGATAAGGGTGAGACAGCCATTGAGCAAGATAATGATTCCTATACTTGACGAAAGTATGGAAACTCAGCTTGAAGCCGTTAAAAACATTATTCTTTCAGAGATAAATGTTAAGGAAATTGAATATATAACAGATACCGCAGGTATACTTGTTAAAAAGATTAAGCCTGATTTCAAGAAACTTGGTCCTAAATTCGGGAAACAAATGAAGCAGGTTGCCGGAGCAATAAACCAGATGAGTCAGAGCGACATAATGAACCTTGAGAAATCAGGTTATTATGAGATTCTTATTGATGAGAAACCTGTACAGATTGAAGTTTCTGATGTTGAGATTTTATCGGAAGACATTCCGGGATGGCTGGTTGCCAACGAAGGCAAACTTTCAGTTGCCCTTGACATAAACATTACCGAAGATCTTAAACAGGAAGGTATTGCAAGGGAATTCATCAACAGGATTCAAAATTTCAGGAAAGAATGTAATTTCGATGTTACCGACAAGATAATACTTGAGATTGGCAAACACGAAGAAATTAATCTTGCTGTTCAAAATCACAAGGAATACATCGGCAGTCAGGTTCTTGCCGTAAGCGTAATGCTTTCTGACGAACTTAACGAAGAGAATGCCAAGGCTGTAGAAATTGATGAAGTGAACACTTATATTAAAATTGAAAAAGCTTAAATAATTAATCCTATGCATAATATTATGCATAGGATTAACTTTTTGGAAAATTTATCAGAATAAACTATACCGCCTTTGTTCAATAAATGATTTTTTTTATTATTTTAGGGCAAAACTTTAAAACTATGGCAGAAAAAAAAAGATACTCTGATGAGGAATTACAAGAATTCAAAGAATTAATTCTTCAGAAGTTAGAAAAAGCCAGAAAAGATTATGAGATCCTGAAGGCTGTAATCTCCAATACTGACGGTAATGATACACAGGATACTTCTCCTACGTTCAAAGTATTGGAAGAAGGTGCTTCTGTTTTATCAAAAGAAGAAGCTGGAAAGTTAGCACAAAGACAATCGAAGTTTATTTCACACCTTGAAGGAGCACTTATAAGGATAGAAAATAAAACTTATGGAATCTGTAGAGAAACAGGCAAATTAATTTCAAAAGAAAGGTTGCGTGCAGTTCCTCATGCTACTTTAAGCATTGAAGCAAAAATGAAACAGGGGAGCTAATTACTAGATAGAGTAGAGATGTCAAAAAAATACCATTCGATAATATTTATAATATTACTGTTAATAATAGATCAGGTAGTTAAGATAACAATAAAGACTACCATGACATTAGGGGAAGAATTTAACGTATTAGGTAACTGGTTCCGTATACATTTCATTGAAAATAATGGGATGGCTTTTGGTATGGAATTCGGAGGCAGATTTGGGAAAATATTTCTAACCTTATTTAGAGTAGTTGCCGTATGTGGTATTGGATGGTATATATCAAAATTAATAAAAGAAAAGGCTCCTAAAGGCCTTGTCTTTGCATTTTGTCTTATTTTTGTCGGAGCTCTCGGCAATATTATTGATTGCCTGTTCTATGGCATGATATTTAGCGACAGCTATGGTCAGGTTGCTACTATGTTTCCTGAATTCGGAGGTTACAGTACTTTCCTTCACGGAAAGGTTGTCGATATGTTATACTTCCCTCTTTATGAAGGATTTTTACCTGACTGGTTTCCTATCTGGGGAGGTAAACACCTTATATTTTTCAGACCGGTATTCAATTTAGCCGACTCATATATAAGTATAGGTGTGTTTATGATTATTCTTTTCTACCGAAAGTTTTTTTCTTCAAAAAAATAATATCAACAAAATATTTCATCCAATATCTACATTAGACAAAAATATCATCTATAATATTTTCTTATTATACTAGTCCTCTGTGTTTTAAAGGGATTGATTTTTACTTTAAAAACAGAGGAAATAATCAGACACATTTCATCAATCATAACAGGTATTTTTTCAAAAACATCCTGAAAAATTTGATCTTACCATTTTTATTATTGTATTTTTGCAGGCACTTTATTGAAAACTAACCCTAATAATGGTTGATATGGTTGAGAATTTAGTTATTGTTGAGTCCCCTGCAAAAGCAAAAACCATTGAAAAATTCCTGGGAAAGGATTTTACGGTACGCTCCAGCTTTGGACATATAAGGGACTTGGAGAAAAAAGATCTGGGTATAGATATAGAAAATAATTTTAAGCCTACATATAAGATTTCATCAGATAAAAAGAAGGTTGTAAAAGAACTTAAAGATCTTGCAAAAGAAGCAAAGATTGTTTGGTTAGCTTCCGATGAAGACCGGGAAGGAGAAGCAATTGCCTGGCATCTTTATGAGGTTCTTAAATTGAAAAAAGAAAATACTAAACGTATTGTTTTTCATGAAATAACAAAAGAGGCTATAACGGAGGCAATAAATAACCCAAGGGAGATTGATGATAATCTTGTTAACGCACAGCAGGCAAGAAGAATTCTGGACAGACTTGTAGGTTTTGAACTTTCACCTGTATTATGGAGAAAGATAAAACCATCTCTTTCAGCAGGAAGGGTGCAATCTGTTGCAGTAAGACTTATAGTAGAAAGAGAGAGGGAGATAAACAACTTTAAGCCAACAAGCTATTTTAGAGTAATTGCAAATTTTGAAGTAAGAGACAGATCTGATAATCTTACTATATTAAGAGCGGAACTTCCCGAAAGGTTTAACAGCATAGAAGACACGGAACATTTCCTAGAGGAATGCAAAGGCAAAGACTTTAGTGTTGCAAACATTGAGAAAAAACCTCTTACAAGAAAACCAGCGGCCCCATTCACAACATCTACTTTACAGCAGGAAGCAGGTCGTAAACTTGGTTTTTCAGTTTCACAAACTATGAGCATTGCTCAAAAGCTATATGAAGCGGGAAAGATAACTTACATGAGGACTGACTCGGTAAATCTTTCTAATCTTGCTATTACAACAGCCAGGGAAGCGATTTTAGAAAATCATGGAGAGGAGTATAGCAAAACCCGTAAATACAGCACCAAAACAAAAGGAGCTCAGGAAGCCCACGAAGCTATCAGGCCCACATACATGGACAAACAGACCGTATCCGGTACTGATCAGGAAAAAAAGCTTTATGACCTAATCTGGAAACGTACTTTGGCATCACAAATGTCGGATGCCAAGCTGGAAAAGACTATAATAAAGATAAAAATTGGTGATAGCGACAAATTATTTCAGGCAACCGGAGAGGTAGTAGTCTTTGACGGATTCTTGAAGGTTTACAAAGAATCTTCAGATGAAGAGACAGAGAGTGGAGACAGCAAACTTCTTCCTCCTATTAATGAAGGAGATATTCTTATCCCAAAAGATATTGTTGCAACCCAACAATTCACCAATCATCCTCCACGATTCACCGAAGCCAGCCTGGTTAAAAAGATGGAAGAACTTGGAATAGGACGACCATCTACATATGCCCCAACAATAACCACTGTTCAAAACAGAGGTTATGTTGTAAAAGAAAGCAGAGAAGGTGAAAAATGTGAATATAAGGTATTGTCTCTTATTGACGACAATATCTCAAAAGAGACCAAGGAAAAGATTTCAGGAACAGAAAATAAAAAATTATTTCCAACGGATATTGGTCTTGTAGTGACAGATTTCCTTACTGAGTACTTTAAGAAGATAATGGACTATAATTTCACTGCTCAGGCAGAAGAAATGTTAGACACCATTGCAGCAGGAGAATCGGTATGGCAAGAAAGTATTTCCGCATTTTATACTCCATTTCACAAAACTGTAGAAAATACGCTTGAGGTCTCAGAAAGAAAAACAGGAGAAAGAATATTGGGAGAAGATCCAAAAACAGGTAAACCTGTTTCTGTTCGTATAGGCAGATTTGGTCCTATTGCCCAGATAGGAACATCGGAAGATGAAGAGTCTCCCCGATTTGCCAGTCTGAAAAAAAACCAGAGTATAGAAACAATAACTATAGAAGAAGCCCTTGAGTTATTTAAATTCCCAAGGGAATTAGGAGAATTTGAAGAAAAATCTGTTACTGTTGGTCTGGGTAGATTTGGACCTTATGTAAGACACAACAATAAATTTGTATCTCTAAAGAAAGGAATTGATGACCCACTTTCAGTCACTCTGGAGAGAGCCATAGAGCTAATCCTTGAAAAAAGAGAAGCAGATAACAATAAAATAATTAAGACTTTCGCCAACGATGAGGAGCTACAAATTCTAAATGGAAGATATGGACCTTACATAGCTTACAAGAAGAAAAATTACAAGATTCCTAAAAAACAAGTACCGGAGGAACTATCCTACGAAGATTGTTTATCTCTTATAGAAGGGCAAAAGAAGAAAAAGAAATAAATTTAATTAAGCTGTCAGACTTGCAAAAACTGACAGCTTTTTGTATATTCGTAGCCTAATTTTTCGAAATATTTAAACAAAAATATCAAATGGCAACATTACAAAAGATCAGAAACCGCGCTGGAATTCTTGTAGCAATTGTTATTGGTGCAGCACTGTTTGCATTTATTGTTGGAGATGCACTGAATTCTGGTGGAGCTTTATTAAGAGGCTCAAAAACTGAAATGGCTGTTATTGCAGATGAATCAATCTCAATAATGGATTTTCAAAAAAAGAGTAAAACATAATGAAAATATAGCCCAAATGATGAGTGGGCAAAGTGCGTTAACTACAGAACAGCAAGGAAAAGGTCAGGGAAAACACCTGGCAGGAATTGGTTCAGGAAGTTATAATGACCAAAGAATATGAAGAACTGGGATTAAAAGTAAGCTCTGATGAGTTATTTGAACTTGTTCAGGGAGAAAATCTTTCTCCTATCGTTCGTCAGATTTTCCAGGATGAAAAAGGTTTTGTTGATAAAACAAGAATTCTTCAGGTCCTTAAACAATTAATCAATGCGCAAGATGGAACTCCGCAAAAGATGTATTGGTTAAATATAGAAGATCAGGTAAAGTCTGCAAGGCAACTTGAAAAATACAACGAGCTAATTCAAAAATCGTTCTTCATTTCAACTCCAAGAGCCAAGGAAATCTTAGAGAATGCAGGAAAGAAAGTTGATTTTAGCTATTTGGTAAAGAAATATTCTTCAGTAGCTGATAGTACTGTTAGTGTCAGCTCCGATGAAATAAGGGAATATTACAATTCACACAAATATCTTTCGAACAAGATGAAACCAGAAAGATCCAGTATGTTACATTCAATATTGATCCTTCTGAAGAAGACAGAGCTGCTTCAAAAAAATATGTAACAGAATTATTAAACGAATTTAAAGGAAGCAAAGACAACAAAGAGTACGTTGATTTAAATTCTGATTTAAAATTCAATGGATATTTCTTCAAGAAAGGTGAGAATAAAATATCTGATCTTGATAATTTCATGTTTACTGCTGAGGAAGGTGAAGTTTTTGGTCCTTACGAAGAAGACAGTTTCTTTAAGGTTGCAAAAATAAATGATGTAAAAATGTTGCCTGACTCTGTTAAAGCTCGTCACATACTTATTCAGCCAATCAACAATGATTTTGCCGGTGCTAAGGTAAAAGCAGACAGTCTTGCAAACCTTTTAAGAAAAGGTGCAGACTTTGATAAAATGGCTCGTGAGATATCTGCAGATAAAAATTCTGCTGTTAACGGTGGTGACCTTGGATGGTTTGGTCCAAGACAAATGGTACAGCCATTCAGTGATACTTGTTTCTTTGCTAAGAAAAATAAAATAAAAGTTGTATTGACTCAATTTGGAGCTCACGTTGTACAAGTAACCGAACAGGCTAAACGGAAAGAAAAGTTCAGATTGCTGTTGTGGCAAGAGAAATATCGGCAAGTCAGAATACTTTTAATAAAATTTATTCCAAAGCCGTTAAATTCGCTCAGAATGTTGAGACTTCAGAAGACTTCTCTGCTAGCGCAGAAAAAGAAGGAGTAACTAAAAGGATTGGAACAAACATTAGAAAGAATGATAAGACTCTTGCCGGACTGGATAAGCCAAGAGAATTAATAAAAGCTATCTATACTAACGGAAGAACCGAATTCCTTAGTTAAGGACAAGGAAGGTTCGGCTATTTTTGAACTTGAAGGTAAATTTGTTATTGCTGTTCTTTCAGAAATAAACGAAAAAGGAACTACGCCTATAAACAAAGTATCTTCTTCAATAATAAGAGAAATCAGACGACAGAAAAAAGCAGAAATCATCTCTAATGAACTTTTAGCTGCTAGTAAAGGTAGTCAGAGTTTACTTTCTCTTGCTCAGAAACAAAATCTTGAGGTTAAAGAAGCTAACGAAATCAGCTTTGAATCGTTCCAGATCCCGGGAGCAGGTATTGAGCCTAAAGTTATTGCTAATGCAGTGATGACAGAAAAGGGGAAAATATCCAAAACCTATTGAAGGTAACCAAGGTGTATATGTTATTATTGTAAATAACATTACAAAAGGTGAAGTTAGTGAGGATGCATTGAAAATGACAAAAGACAAGCTTCAAAATACATTAGTGTACAGAATGCTTTATCAGGGAGCACATATGCAGGCTCTAATCAAGAATGCAAACATAGACGATAAAAGATATAAGTTCTATTAGTAGAAAATATTTACTCATTAAAAAGTCCTTCATAGTATAGTGAAGGACTTTTTATTTATCTTCAAACCAATGAAAATATCATATACAAAAAAAGATCCCCTTATTAATAAAGAGAATCTTTTTGTTCTGTACCCAGGGCCGGGATCGAACCGGCACGGATTGCTCCACTGGTGTTTGAGACCAGCGCGTCTACCAATTCCGCCACCTGGGCTTGTTTGTGGTTGCAAATGTATATAATATTATCTTTTTTACAAAGAATTTCAATCTTTTTTGCATCTACTTAAGTACAATAATAATAGCAAGATTTGAAACTCAGGTCTTTATACTTTTAATAAAATGACACATCAAGGTTGATATATAAAAATTAAATTACAATCAGACCGTTATATGAAAAAAACAATAATTATAGTTTTTCTGTCGTTACTGACAGGCACAATTTTCAGTCAGGATATCAAACCAATACTCAATACATTTAACACATTCAATCAAAAAGATTCGACTAAGTTATTCTTCAGAATAGAAAACATTAATTTTTTTAAAAATAATGAATACAAATCGGATATCACAAAAGGCTATACACTTATAGGTGCATTAGTAAAACCACAGATGGTATACTATTTGAATTCAAAAACAAGATTAAGCCTGGGGGCTAATTTATTAAAATATTCTGGGGAAGGTAGTCTGAATAATTCAACACTTTTTATATCGGCTGTTTTCAAACCAAATAAAAAGCATACATTGATATTCGGAAATATTAACAATGACAATAACCATGATCTTCCAGAATTCCTGTCAATAAGCGAAAAAGTATATACAAGGGATGCCTGAGACAGGTTTTCAGTACCTATACAATGATGAAAAATTTAAATTGGACTGCTGGATAGATTGGGAAAACTTTATTGAACAGAACTCTCCTGAACAGGAGAGATTCACATTCGGTCTTAAAATGAATTACATTTTCAGCAAAACCAATTCATCAAATATTATTTCCCTACCCTTATTTATTCTAATAAACCATAAAGGTGGAGAAATTGACATATCGGATGCCCCTGTTTCAACAATAAGCAATATGGCGATAGGATTAAACTATAAAAGAATTATTAACACGGAAACAATTAAATACTTAAATTTCAACATCCTTTTCACTGCATTTGAAGATCACACTAAAGAAAGTATTTCTCTTATCGATGATGGAGGAGGTATATACACAACTCTGAGTTCAGATACAAGAATAGGATGTTTTATGGTAGGTTATTGGTATTCCAAGAATTATTTTAGCACATATGGTTTGGATATTTTCCATAGTGTTTCTAGATTTGACACGCAGTTTTACACAAAGAGACGTAATCTGCTAAATCTAAAATACACGTGCAGATACAATTTAGGGGAAAATGCGACTATTGGGGGAAGCATAGAAAATTACTTTGACTTCACTAATGATAAAAACAATATATCTGCCTCCGTATTTTTAGTTTTAAATTCAAATATTTTAATAAAGAAACTAAAAAAGTAGTATGTCTAAGAAATTCCTAATTATACGTCTGAGTTCTATAGGGGATATAGTTCAATGTATGAACGTTGTAAATGGAATAAAAAACCATTTTCCTGATTCAGAAATTCATTGGTTTGCAAGAAAGGATATGTCTTCGTTTCTGGCAATGGATAAAAGGATAGACAAAATATGGGGATTTGACAGAAATGAAGGATTTAAGGGGATTATTAAAACCGCAAAAAAACTAAAAAAAGAGAATTACGATTATATCTATGATGCACACAGTAATATCCGTTCTAACATTCTCAAATTATTCCTTTTACCAATATTTAGAAAAATTATCCCAAGAGGTCCGAAATACGTTTTAAGGAGTAAGGAAAGGATAAAAAGGATACTACTTTTTAATTTTAAGATAAATAAATTCCCTAAACCATTTAAAGGAATAGAATCCTATAATTCCCCCTTAAAGGAATGGGGAATTACAAACTTTGAATCCAATTACACAGATTGGCATTTCCCTGATAATTATAACGAAAAGTTCAAATATCTATTTACAGATAATAAAACAATAACAATTGTACCATCGGCTAACTGGGAAATGAAACGCTGGCCAATAAAACACTGGAAAAGTCTTATTGGCATTATGGAGGATTATAAATTCATAATACTTGCCGGACACGATGATACTTTCTGCGATGAAATTGAAGCATCTGCCCCCGACAGAGTTAATAATCTGGCTGGTAAAACTTCTCTCTTGGAATCTTGCTACATAGTTAGCAAGTCAAAAGTAATAGTTTCTGCAGACACTGGATTTATGCATGCAGCTGATCTATTCAAAGTACGAACTATTGCACTTATAGGGCCTACAGCATTTGGCTATCCATCGGGAAATACTGTAAAAACTCTTGAAGTTCCTTTAAAATGCAGACCATGCACAAAAGATGGTAGTGGCAGATGTATTCAGGATGTATGGCAAAAATGCATGGTTGATATATCCCCTGAGATGGTGTCTCAAGAGATAATGCGAGCTTAGTCATCCAGCTAAAGACATTTGTTGCCGAGATAATCTTATATAATGCTAAAGAATATATGTTGTAAAACAACATATATTCTTTAGCATTCTTGTTGTTTATTATTGCTTAAGCATATATATTAGTCCTGCAAAACTTTTATCAAAGACAAAAATTTAAGGACATGTTCAAACAAATAAAAACAGTATCTTTTGAAGAAGCTGTTAAAGTCATTAAAACTAATGACAGAATACACATCCACAGTGTAGCTTGTGCTCCACAGGGGGCTAATACAAGCAATGTGTAAACGTGGCAGAGCTGGTGAATTCAGAAATATAAGAATTCAACATCTCCATACAGAAGGTGATGCTCCATATGCAGATGCAGAATTTGAAGGAATATTTTTTCTGGAATCGTTTTTCGTAGGTGGGAATGTTCGCAAACCAACACAAGCTGGTTATGCCGACTACATTCCGGTACACCTGAATGAGACACAAAAATTAATAAGGGAAAATATTCTGCCTGTAGACGTTGCAATGATACAGGTGTGTCCTCCAGACAAACATGGATATGTTTCAATGGGAACATCTGTTGACTGTACTCTTGCTGCTGTTAAAAACGCAAAAACTGTAATCGCAGTTATTAACCCCAACGTGCCAAGAGCATGGGGTGATGCAATGATTAAACTTTCTGATATTGATATCTTCTGTGAAGATAATACTCCGCTTATTGAAGCACACCCTTCTCCTCTTTCAGAAAAGGATATTGCAATAGGTAAAAATGTTGCAGCATTAATTGAGGATGGGGCTACTCTTCAGATGGGAATCGGAGCTATTCCTAACGCAGTACTAGCACAGTTAGGAAACCACAAAAACCTGGGTATACATACAGAAATGTTTGCCGACGGTGTTCTTCCCTTATATGAAAAAGGAATTATAAACGGAGCAGAGAAGACTCTTGACAGAGGAAAAATAGTTTCCACTTTCCTAATGGGATCAAAAGAAGTATATGACTTTATTGACGATAACCCAGGAGTTTTAATGCAGGATGTGGGATATACCAACGATCCATGTATAATTGCACAGCTTCCTAAAATGACTGCTATCAACTCGGCTGTATCTATTGATTTAACCGGACAGATTAATTCAGACTCTATAGGTACAAAATTCTATAGTGGATGTGGTGGACAGATTGACTTCATAAGAGGAGCAGCTATGTCTAAAGGAGGAAAACCAATTATTGCCATACCTTCTATTACAGCTAAAGGCATGAGCAAGATTTCTCCAACTTTACTTAATGGTGCTGGTGTTGTTACTACAAGATTTGACGTACACTATGTAGTTACAGAATTTGGTGCTGTTGATCTTTACGGAAAAACACTTCAGGAAAGATCTAAAGCTCTTATTTCTATTTCTCACCCCGATCATCAGGAAGAGCTGGACAGGGCAGCATTCGAAAGATTTGGAAGTCATTATTACTTTAAAAAATAGCATAATATTAACCAAGTATATTGCTTGATAATGAGTTAATGTGACATTAAAATAATAATATTACGAAAATCAGGGTCTGACTATAAAATATAGCTAACCCTGATTTATTTATTTTCCCCAAAATAATTTAATTAAAATTATCTCGAATATTTCTATAAGGTGATCGGTATTCCACAATAAAAGTCTAAGATCTTGGTTCTAAATATATAATCATATTTTGCCTGTAGGAATTTAGATTTAGCAATTATATATTCTTTCTTCGTTTCATTATAACTAACAATATCAATCATTCCAAGATTATATTTTTCCTGAGAATAACGGAAAGCCTCCTCATTAGATTCCACTGCTATTATATTAGCATAATACTTTTTCATTGCAGCCATTGCTTTAGCATAAGCTTCCTGAATTTCTTGTCTTATTATATTCTTTGATTTTTGTAGATCAAGGCGGGCATATTCTATCTCATATCTTGAATTCTTTACGGAACTAGAGATATTCCATCCATTAAATATAGGTATATCAAGTCTGAAACCAAAATACTTACGTTCATGATTCTTTAACTGATCAGAAAAGTTAATCGTTTTCTTTGTAATCAAATCACTAATATTATCGGCATAATATGTTGACCACCCTGCCCCCATACTCAAAGTTGGAAACCTACCTCCTTTAGCAATCTCAAGATTCTTTTCTGAACTCATTAATCTTAGATTTGCAGCCTCTATTTCAGGTCTTTCACCAACAGCCTTATCATAGTAATACTTAGCTGTCATTAATGACTTATTAGCGTCCACAACAATATCTATTGGTTCGTGTATCTTAAAAGCTTGATCATTGCCAATATCTAATAAATTGTACAAACTAACATATGCTAAATCAACTGCATTCTGAGCCTCAATAACAGCAACCTCATCCTGAACAACCAAAGCTTTTTGCTTAAGTAATTCTCCTTTGGGAAACTTACCTGCATCAACTAACTTTTGAGATTTTTCATATTGCTGTTGAGAAATTTTATATTGTTGGTTTGCAACCAGTAATATCTCCATACTGTATAGCACATCAAGATATGCACCAGAGAGCCGAACAGCAATATCAGCTTTAATAGTTTCAACATCCTTAATCTCTGCACTTAAATCAATAGCACTTTTCTTTACAATATTTGATTTCTTAAAACCATTAAAAAGAACTACCCCTGTGGATACTGAAAAATTTGTATTCTGTGTATTCTCATCAACATAAGTATTATCAGAATAACTAATATTTCTACCGTAATTAAAGCTATGTGAAGTCTCTCCATTTAATGACGGCAACCTATCTAATTTATATCGCTTATTATTTATTTCTGCTATCCTTACACCTAGTTCTCTTTGCTTCAGATCTATATTATTCTTGTATGCATATGATATACAATCTTCAAAAGTCCACTTTGTTTGAGAGAAAGAAGTAAGAGTAATAAACACCAGAGTAATAATTATTAATATTTTATTCATTTGTTCATAGTTTTTAAGTTTAAATAACAGGCAGATAATTACTCAGACTTTTTCTTACTTTTCTTATTCTCGTCTCCTTTTATCTTATCCGTTTTCTTTAATCCGGATTTCACCTCAATATTAATACCATCGGATAAGCCAGTCTTAATATATCTTTTCTCAAATTCCTGAGGAGCCACCTGAATATCGACAAAAGCAGAGTCTCCTTTAAAGGTAACATACTTCTCGTTTATCACCATTACCTCATCTTTCTTTTCAAGAACAATCTCAGCATTTGCACTATAACCTGAACGTATAAACATATTCTTCTTTAATTCGAGAGAAGCCTTTATCTCGAACTTTACTGCACCACTTTCTTCAACTCCCTTAGGAGCAACATACTCAAGTTCTGCAATAAATTGATCATCCGGGAATGCACCTATTGTTAACTCAAAATTCATACCCTCCTTTAGTCTTGCAACTTCAGTTTCATCAATCTTGCCCTGAAAGATCATCTCCCCCATATCAGCAACCAGAGCAACAGTAGTACCTGCATTAAAAGTATTACTTTGAATAACAGAATATCCTTCTTTTACCGGGACATCCAGAATCATTCCATCAATTGTGGAACGAATAATTGTATTTGTTGTAGAAGCAGATTTTTTTGTGACACCTTCCTTTATTAATTGCAAGTTATTTTCTGCAGAATTCAATTCCTCAAGAGAATCAAAGTATCTGACTTTTGTTTTCCTGAATTCTTCTTCAGAAATAACTTCCTTTCCCAATAATTCCTTATCCCTGCTATAATCTTTCTTTACATCTTCATATGCAATTTTAGACCTGTTTACCCTACTCTCAGCGGCATTAAGATTTATCATATCAGGAATAATCTTAATCCGCGCAATTTTATCACCCTTTTTGATCATTTCCCCCGGTTTGACAAAAATCTGCTCTATAATACCAGACACTCCCTGAGGTTTAATCTCTATTTCTTTTCTGGGTATAACAGAACCTGTAGCAATAGTTTTTTCTGAAATATCCTTTATTTCGGGACTCTCAACCTTAAACTCTATTTTTTTAGGTTGCGATTTTTGATAAAGGAAAAAAATTGTCCATATAAATATTAATCCAAAAATGCTAAAAAAGATAGTTCTTAAAATTTTCTTTTTCATAAGTAAAGTTATTTGTTATTAAAATATTATTAATATCTGCAATATCCTATTCTGATCGTAATGCGTCAACAGGCTTATAATTTATAGCCCTTTTAGCGGGAAGCAGGCCAGCAAGACTTCCAAGCACAATTAAAGTACAAAGAGAAATAACTGCAACATTAAAATCGACATAAGGATTTAATATTGGAGAATCTCCAGGATTGGGACTATTGGCAACTCCACGAGCAATAAGTTCGACTACAAGAACTCCTAATAAAAAGCCCCAGAAACCAGCAAAAGATGTTATCAACACGGATTCTGTCAAAACCTGCTTTATTATATCCCTTGGTCTGGCTCCAATTGCTCTTTTAATTCCTATCTCCTTTGTTCTTTCCTTGACAACCACTAGCATAATATTACTTACTCCTATAACCCCAGTGATTAAAGTTCCTATTCCGATAATCCACATAAAAACTTTAATAGTCATAAAAAAGGCAGTCATTTTTATAAATATCTCCTCTATATTAAATTTACCAATTGCCTGCTCATCTGTGGGTGATATATGATGATTTCGTGCAAGAACCTGGAATATATCTTTTTCTAACGTTGTAATACTATACCCTGGTTTTGCCGTAATAATAAAAGCATGGCAGTTATCTCCTCTTTTATATAATCGTTGCAAAGTAGTATAAGGAGTATAAACAGCATCTTCCCTATTCCCCAGATTCCTGTTAAGAGGCTGAAATACTCCGACAACCATAAAAGGAAGTCCGTTAATCTTCACAATCTCTCCTATAGGATCTTCCCCTTTATCGAAAAGAACTTCAACTACCCTAGGACCTAACAAACAGACCTTACTATAGTTCTTTAGGTCATTACCATTAATATACCTGCCTTTTTTAACCTCTACCGGATTAATCTGGTTCATATCAGGAGAAGTTCCATAAATAGTAAAGTTGCCTTTCTTGTCTCCTCTTATGATATTATTATCAGATTCCACCCCCCAGGAATGAACCCATGGGGCAACAAATTCAACACCTTTAACATTCCGTTTTATTGCATCTATATCCCTGAAATTAAAGGCATACTCTCTGGATTTAGGTAATCCTTTATAAGGCTCTGTTGTTTTCTGGGTCCAAAAAAAAGATGAATTAGTTGCAAAATTTCCTAGATCAGATTCAACTTTATTCTCAAATCCTTTACCCAGTCCCATTAAAATCACCAAAATCAGAATTCCGAACACAACTCCTAAAGCAGTAAGAAATGTCCTCAGTCTATTCTGCTTTATTGCTGCAAATATTTCGTTTATATTATCTAGATCATACATAGTCTTAAATTTTATTCTTCCCTTAAAGCAATTACTGGTCTTATTCTTGCAGCTCTTCTTGCAGGAACAAGTCCAGCTATAGCCCCAGTAATTACTAATAATATAGTAGCACCAACTGCAACGCCCATATTTACCTGTGGCTCAACAAAATATAATGCCACATGTTCAGATAAGACTTCAATAAGATTAAATTTAGAAATTATCTCCAATAAACTGATTCCCAGAAAAAGGCCTGTATATCCGGCAATAGCAGTAATTAATATCGATTCAAAAAGAATCAAACCGACTATAGATGAAGGTGTTGCTCCTATTGCCTTTCGTATACCTATTTCTTTGGTTCTTTCCTTGACTACAATAAGCATAATATTAAACACACCAATAACTCCCAGAATTAAGGTAAATATGCCAATTATCCATATTCCCGTATCAATAGCATTGAACATATTAACAAAGTCTTTAGTATCTTCTATATTATTATCAATCCACAATGCGGCCTTGTCAGCCGGGTCAAAGTGATGCTCACCGGCAAGTAGCATCGTTAACTTATCTTCTATCTTAACACTCTCATTATACTTTAAATTTCCAAGAGTAAATCCTATTTCATTTAGCCTTCCTTCATTATTAAAAATAATATCTGCAGTAGTTATGGGCATATAAATAATTCCTGCATTATTCTCCTGGCTAGTTATACTATAAATCCCAACAACTTTGAATTTAAGTCCATTGATTTCGATAAACTCACCTATGGGAGATTGTTTCTCAAAGAGAGCATCCTTTACTTTATCTTGGATTACAACAACCTTTCTTCTCAACTTTTCGTCCTGTTCATTAAGCATTCTGCCCCCTTCAAGTTTATACTTAATTAGATATTTATAAGCACAATGCACAGGTCTGACAACAAAATTTCCAAACTTCATATTATAGGATATAGCCTCATCTCCAGGAATCCAGGTACGAGCGGCGATTTCATCGATCTGAATAATCCTTTTTTTGAAATTTGAATAATCCTTCGTCTTAAGCCTAATTCTTTTCCCGGGATTTTGTCCTTCATAAGCCTTTGTTGTAATTCCCCCGTAAACATGGATACTATTCGATGCTTCGTTCTCAAAGTTCTTTGTAACCCCATTTTTAAGCCCGTTACTGGCACCAAGCAATATGACAAGCATAAATATACCTATTGCAACAGAAAAACCTGTTAAAATAGTACGAAGCTTGTTTTTACGGATGGTACTAAAAATTTCTTGCCACACATCAATATCGAACATCATAACAATTCTGGTTTATATTGTTTTGCACTATCGAATCAATAAATCCATCTTTTAGAATAACCGTTCTGTCTGTCATTCCACCAATATCATGTTCGTGAGTAACGATAAGCACGGTTATTCCCTCTTTATTTATAGACTTAAGAACATGCATTACTTCGGCAGTTGTTTGAGAATCAAGAGCACCAGTTGGTTCATCAGCTAAAATAACCTTAGGTTTGGTAATAAGAGATCTTGCTATTGCAACTCTTTGCTTTTGTCCTCCGGATAACTCATTGGGTAAATGATGAGCCCAATCTTTTAATCCCATCTTTTCTAGATATTCCATTGCAATAATATTACGTTTCTTCCTGCTTACACCCTGATAATATAATGGGAGTGCAACATTTTCCATTGCATTCTTAAACGAAATAAGATTGAATGACTGAAAGACAAAACCAAGAGTCTTGTTACGTAATTCTGCAGCTTTAGTCTCATTCAACTTGCAAATTCTGGTTCCCGCAAGCCAATAATCTCCCTCATCATGTTTATCAAGCAAACCAATAATATTCAACAATGTAGATTTTCCGGAACCGGAAGAGCCCATAATAGATAACATCTCCCCTTTTTCTACTTCAAGATCAATCCCCTTTAAAGCATGAAGCTTATTAGTTCCCATAACATAAGTCTTATGAACATTTCGTAATTTTATCATAGTAAATAGGTTTTTCATGTAATATGACAATTGCTATGCCATAATATTTATCTTGCAGTATTTCAGCAACATAAATATATAAATAAATTATCTTAACAATATAGTTGCCCGTTATCGCACATTTATTATACGCGAATGAACATATAAAGTATAGGATATAACCCATTATAGTTTTGCGCATAGTCTATTTCTGCTTATATTTGATTAATAATAAATAAATATATCATGAACTGGGATAAACTTATTTCTGCCAAAAGGTTTGGACAGGAAGAAAAAGAATATATAGATACTTTACAAATAAGATCACAATTTCAAAGAGATTACGACAGATTAATATTTTCTTCGCCCTTCAGAAGACTTCAAAACAAAACACAGGTTTTTCCCCTTCCCGGAAGAATCTTTATACACAACAGGCTAACGCATAGCCTTGAAGTCGCAAGTGTCGGCCGGTCTATGGGTAACATTACTGCCTGTCATTTAAGATCATCTGTGGATATTGAAAATAAAGAATTGCTTAATGAAATAGGAAGCATAGTCGCTGCATCTTGTCTTGCCCACGATTTAGGCAATCCTCCTTTTGGACACTCCGGAGAAGAAGGTATATCCCACTTTTTTAGAGATGGTAAAGGTCAGAAATTAAAGCAATACATGGATGAGCAGCAATGGAAAGACCTAACAAACTTCGAAGGAAATGCAAATGCTTTCCGACTACTTACACATACATTCAAAGGAAGAAGAAAAGGAGGTTTCGCCATGACTTACTCGACTTTATCTTCAATAGTAAAATATCCTTTTGACTCAACCCAATCACCCAAAGGTAAGAAATACGGATTCTTTCAATCTGAGAAAGAACATTATAAAAAGATTGCAAATGAACTAGGTATAGAAAAAATATCAGACGACAAGGACATATATGCGCGTCATCCTCTTGTCTATATAGTTGAAGCTGCAGATGATATATGCTACCAGATTATGGATATTGAAGATGCCCATAAATTAAAGATTATCACAACAGAAAAAGCTAAAGAATTACTATTCAATTATTTTGATGATTCAGATGATAAAAAACCCATCGATATTATTAAAAACAATCTTAAAATTGTAACTGACAAAAACGAACAGATTGCTTATTTAAGGGCAAGTGTTATAGGTAAACTTACAGAAGAGTGCGCTAGAGTTTTCTGGAATAATCACGACGAAATTTTAAAAGGGTGCTACTCTAATTCTCTTATTGACGGATTAAGCAAAAATTCTATGGAAGCATATCGTAACTGCAGCAAGCTTGCTTATTCCAAAATATATAATGCAAAACCAGTAGTAGACATTGAAATTGCCGGTTTTAAAATTCTGGGAACTCTTCTAAAAGAATTTACTAACGCTTTACTAAATCCTGAAAGGTATTATTCCAAGAATATATTATCTCTTATACCTGAACAATTTAGTACGAAAAATAAAGATATGTACAGTCAGATTCAATCTATAGTTGATCATGTATCTGGAATGACAGATTCCTATGCATTAGACTTATACCGAACAATAAAAGGAATTCATTTACCGGAAATAAGCTAAATTATTCAACTTCTTCAAAATCAACATATTCACCAATATCCGATTTATTCGGATATTCTTGATTTGGGATTGACTTTTCAACTGTTATCTCTCCCTCTTTTTTATTCTCATAATTTTGCCCATACTGCGCCTGCATTTTTTCCAACTTCCTTTTTATAAAAAAGGGAAGGATATAATACACTAACACTCTTGTCAGCAAAATAAAAATAATTACTCCTATTAAAAATCCCATTCTCTTATCTATTTAAGACAAATATAACAAAAATACTTCGAGAAAAAAATAAAGCCTAAAACACAATGAGTCCGGTACAATACCGAACTCATTCTCTATGCGGATAAAATATTAATCATCTAACTTTCTGGGGCCACATCAAAACAGTCGTCCCGATTATTTTAAAGATTCCTAACCGATTCCTTTTCTTTCAAGTCGTATTTCTTATTTTTCTTTCTGTCTTTATGACCAAAAAGCATATTCAACCCAAAGCGAAAATTAACAAGCTGGGTCTTTGTAAAATTGGCAGCCATAAGATTATCTGTAACTGCATAAAACTGAAGGCATCCCAGCTTTGCAGTAAGCCCAAATCCTAGATTCGTGTAACTATTGTTTGCAGCAGTATAAGACATACTGGCACTAACATTTCTACATACTCTTGTATTTGCGGACAATGTTAGCGAAGTCACAATATTTCCATAGTAAAACTGAGTTCTTGACAAAGCCCCTACTGTAACCCAATCTTTTAGTTTATAGGATCCACCAACATATAATTTTGCATGTAATGGAGTGGAATATGCCTTTTCTCTATCCATAAATTGAAATTTATCTCCTAAAGAATCAACCAAGTCATCCATTACATCGCCAATCTCTTTATAATCCGGTGCATCAGAATTGCCGGACTGGGACCAATCTCCCCCCTTCCAGTCAAAAGAAGCATCCTGATAAAACTCATAGGTATTAGCTTTCCATTTAATCATACCCAAGTCAATAATACTGGCAGACAAAGTAAGATCTTCATTAACCTTATACTGAGCACCTATATCAATTCCAAATCCTTTGTTCTCTGTACCTGTATAAAACTTTGCATCAATATTATCATCATTAAAATCAAGATCATCAAAGTTAACATATCCATCTGCATCTCTCACTATATTAAGCGGCATAGAAGCCCTGATTATTTGTTTAGATTTCAGCCTTATTAAAGAGGCATCATTATTAGTATAAACAGACATCTCCGAGTCAGTCATATCAACATTAGATACTCCAAAAAGAAGTTTAAATTTAACCCCAACAATAAAATCTTTCTTTTCACCGAATTCTCTGGCGTATCCCAATGCTATTTGATTATATACACTTCCATTTAACTGGAGATTTCCAAAATCAAATGTTTTCCCAAGGTACCCTGCATTACCATTTTTTAGGAAAGTAACCATATCCTTATCAAAACCAAACATCAAATCGTTCTTCTGGGAAATATCGAAAGTAATGTATGATTTATTAGCCCTAAAGCCAAAGGCAAAAAAGGTGTTCTCATTAGTCAGATTTATTGTGTTGGTATTTTTCAATGCAGAATGGAATGAATTAATATCAATTACTACAGAATCTTTATTGATACCTTTTCCTTTATGAAGTATATCTTCCACACTAAATGAATTATTACTGTAATTTAGATATATAGAACTTATACCCGGGAAACCTATCCAGACATTATATTCTGGCATTATGGCCGGATTAAGTTTATTTGATTGGGGAGAATTCTGCAGGAAATACAAAGTATTATTCAATGATTGCGAGAAAGCCCCGAAAACAGATAAAAATAATAAAATAAAAAGTATATATTTTTTTAACATGATTAAGCTGTTTACTGGTTAGTAAGATTTAGTTTTATTTCAAATGCCATTTTAAAATCAATAATCGCATCAGCAGGAATCTTTACAGACCTAGATCCCTCTGCTGATGTAGAAACCTTAGCAATTATTTCTATATGCTCTGTTTCATCCAGCTTGTCAATTACTTCCCTTGTTAACTCAATTTTGGAATTTGATTCTTTTATATCGGTTACATCTCCATTATCATCAACACTAGGCGATTTTAAAATAGTAATATCAGACAAAGAAGCAATCTCTTCCATGTCAGAGTTTAAAAATAAAATTTTATCAATCTGAACATCTAAAGGAATCTCACTTTTATAGGAAATATAAATACCAGCCTTTTCAATATTATCAGTCCTTATCTGAATCAATACCAAGATCCACATCTGTTATAGTATCCCTGAATATTAGGTTCTCTGCTTTAAAATGCAATGGTACCTCTATCTCTGCATCCAAGGATATTTTCAGCATCACCGGTAATAAAATTATTAACAGGAATTTCAGAATCAGGATTTAGTCTGACAAAACCAGAATATTCAACTCTTTCATTAGGAGGAAGAGCAAATAATTTTGCAATATTTGAATTGATTGTATCATATTTTGCTGTCTCTGTTCTATCTAAAATCTCAGGATCAATAATTCCCTCAAATTCCAATTTAGAAGATCCATCATCCTTTTTGATGTTAACAAAATCTCCATTTTTATTATATCCAATAAAGTCGGCATCAACTTCAAATGGAATACCAATATTATGGTTATGTACTGTCAATTTTATCTTTGGATCTGAAAACTCAAAATTACCATCCAATTCATTCCACAAGTCAACATCCATATCAAAATTACCATTACCTATATCAACGGACATATTTCCAAAATCACCCTCCGCACGATGGAAAACAATATTTTCAAGACTAAGGAATAAGTCGATATTTTCATTATCTACAAAAGAAATATTCTCCTGTACAGGAATAGTCACAATTACTTTATAATCTATTGAATTACCGGGACCAAAATTTATTTCAGCATCTGGTAAATCGAATTTAACACTAGTAGATGAATTTCTATTTCCTGAAAATCTAACTTTATAAGGATTTCCCTCAAATAAAAGATTAGGAAATTCTATGTCTATAATATAGTTAAAAGGCACAACATTGTCTTTCAATACAATTGAAAAATCAGCCACTAACTTATCTAATGAAATGCCAGTACCAACAAGCGAAAACTCAACAGAACCTGTTTCATCCTGAAGTTTAAATTCTTGAGTTATATCTATTCCATCTACAAAATCCTTAGAAACTTCACCCAAAAAAAGGAATAGTAAAAGTATCTGGAATCTTTATCCCTACATTCTTAGACTCCTGAGTAGTAGGAATATCTATTATCTCACTGGCCTGAAATCTAAAAATATCATTTTCCCTATGAATTAGGGTAATAACATTATCTACATTCTGGATATCTGCATTAGGATCATTTTGATCCAAAATATCCCATATCTTATATTTAGCATAACCCACAGGAATGACCCAGTCAGGCTGCCACTCAACTGACTCGGACATTTTATCCGAATCCAACAAATCTTTGTCATAGCAAGAAGACAAAGTCATTACACACAGGAAAAATACAGCTAATCCCGCAAAAAAATTACGATTCATAATTCGAGTTTTTCAGTTAAAATTACGACCTGTTATGATTGTACCTTATAATTAAACAAACTTGTTCCTGAACTTCCGACAAACATGTTAAAACCACTATTCTTGCCTTTCATAAAGCTTATGCTAAAAGGTGATTTACCCTGAACCGGAAATCCATTATAAACGTCCCCGTTATTATTGATTAAATATATCAAATCATTATCTCCATCAAGAATTCCAATCTTTTTATTATTCCATCCAAAAGAAAATATATTTGGAACCCCTTCAATTCTTCCTTCTACCTCAAAATCTATTAAATTTTCTTTATCATTGAATACCTTAAGTTTATTCCCATCACAAAAAATATATTCCATCTTATTATCCCCATCCAAATCTTCAGCATAAAATCTATGTTGTGGGGAAAATTCAGCAAAAGACCTGAATTTAATAATTTTTCCGTTAAAACCTATTTTTATATACATCACCCTTAATATCTGTAACTAATAAGCTGGTATTTTGCGGATCGCTTGCGTTGACAGCAACAAATTCAGCATTCTTTGATAGGCTGAAATACTTATCTGTTTTAGACCTAATCCGTCCCCTTCTGTCAAGAAGGTAAACTTTAAATTCGTCGGCAAATACAATAAAATCTTTTTCCCCTATCCTATAGTGATTAACTTTTGTGATAATATTATTGTCTGTCTTAAATGTTTCCCATCCATTAACAATATTACCGTCAATATCATATAAATAAACTTTTTTATCGCTACAAGGTACAAATATCCTGTATTTTCTATTTAAGTCATAATCAAAAACAGATATTCCCTTCTCGGAAGGATTTTTTAGTATTACAGGAAATCGTCCAACATGATTTCCATTTCTATCAACAAGAAATATCTTATTTCTCGTTGAGAATAAATACTGTAATTTATTATTTCTATATTTATCAACCTGATAAACCTCACTATTTATTTCCCCATCAATAGGAACTTTCCACAATACCCTACCCAAATGAATTTAGTAAGTATAAATTATTATTTTCATCCTGCACCAGAATCTCCTTTTCACTAGTATTATGATTATTTACAATCACAGGCTTCATTTTAACACCTGCATCCAGTCCCGATTCCCAAATAGTATGAGGCCTCTCTTTTAAAGATTCCGAATACATGAAAAAAAGATTATTAAAGATCATATTATTGGCAGAAGAAAACTGATAACAAGTTGAATAAAACTTACTAATATTCTCTTTATTCTTATTTACCATATCTTTTACTTCCTGACTAAAATAATTAGTCAAAAGAGGCAAAGCACTACTTGTATTTGAATAAAATTTATAATTGCCTTTAGATGCAAATAGCTGACTGCAGTCCTTGTACAATATATCAGACTTAATACCCTTATTTAAAACATACGAATGTAAAAAGTCAGATAACACTTTTTGTGAACCACCAAAAATAAGATAGTTATCAACAACCATAAAATAATTTGCAGGTACTTGCGAAAATAAATCTCCGAACAATTTATATGGAATATCATTAACAGCAGTATTATAAATATCAAAACTCTTATCCCGGTCTATTACAATTTCTTTTTTATAATAGGATAAAGGCTTCATATTCTGCTTTGCGTAATTATTCAGCATCTTCAGCATATTATCCTTCACCATACTACTTCCCTTTGTCCTGAAAATTGCCAATTTATCCTTATTTATATCCAGATTATTAACTGCTAATGACACTACTGCTGCTTCTCCCTCGAAAAAAGAATAAAATACATCCTCAAAATCTTCTCCATACAAAATCTTTAATCGCCCCATTCCCCTTCCTGTAATTCCTTAACCTTCCTGTCTGATTAAGATATTTGCCATAATCTTCCCTAAACTTTTGTATATCACTCAAACAAAATAATGAGAATGCAGCTACTCCCGAAGGAATAATGTTTATTAACTGTGAGGACACCGGTTGTTGATTTACAAACATATCAAACATATCGAAACGCTTATCCCCTGTCTTAGAAAAACCATTCAGCTGAATATAATTATTGTCAACATCAAGATCCAGGGAGGTCCACGAAGCCAAACTTGAAAAAGAAGAAAATAAATCCTTATATTCTTTAGCAGAAACAAGCATTAACAATCTGGAAATATTTACATTATTTATAAAAATATTAACCTCTGAATTTGAACTTGCAGTTTTCTGAACTTTCTTAAAATCCTCAATATCTCTAAGTTTTGGAGTAGTAGACATCTGTCTTATCGCATCCTCAACAAATATTGTAGATTCACTTAAAAGCAAAAGTCCTTCAATAAAGGCAGTATGTAACTGTTTATTTCCTTTTACATAGCTTGTAATTATTTCTCCGCTATATTTCCTGTTATTAACCAAATATCCTTTAAAAACATCTTTAAGAAAATCCTTAATCTGACCCTGCTCATTATAATTATTTACCGGAAAAACAAACAATAACTCAACATCAGATTTACCTGTCAACTTAGTTGCACAAACAAACGATTTATCTGTTTTTATATCTGAAAAAGAAGAATTGGATTCAACTTTTCTACAGATACTGTCAAAAATAGATTTTACACTCATTACTCCTTTAAACCTGTTTATATCTTTAACAATACTTTTGGAATCACTCAATAATTCCTGAAACTTATCTAAAGAAGAGAACTGCAAAACACATTCACTGGAAATAGGAACAGCATCAAGAGTTTCTGAGTTAAATTCTTTTTGATTCCTTATATAACAAAACCCTAACAAGATAATAACCAGAAGCATAACCACTGCCAATATCGACAAAATATTTTTCCTCATAAACAATCCCCTATTTTCAGTTAACACATTTCAAAATTAAGAAAAATGCAACTAACAGCAAAAAGGAATCACACCTTAATACAATAATATCTATTCTTTATTTAAAATTTATTCAAAAGCCATAGATACTTAACTAAATATTCCAGTTATAAGAAATTACAATTAACTCACAAAGTATTTGCAGGATATGAATTAATTTTTAAAATTTGTTCTCAAACAAAGAGTAATGAAAATGAGGATGCAGGAAATAATAGAAAAAGAGTCATTAAGCAAAGATGACTTAGTTTATATGCTTACATGCAGGGGGAAAGAAGAAATAAATCTTTTTGAGAATTCAAAAAGAATAAGAAACGAAGAAATTGGTCCATATGTATATTTAAGAGGCCTCATTGAATTCTCAAATATTTGCAAAAAGAACTGTTTTTACTGCGGGATAAGAAAAGACAACAATAAGGTAACCCGCTTCAATATAGACGACAAAGATATAATTAACGCTGCAAAATTTGCATGGGAGAATAACTACGGCTCCATTGTATTGCAAAGTGGCGAAAGAGACGATAATGATTTTGTAAAAAGAATAGACAAACTACTTAAAAAAATTAAACAGATAAGTAACGGCGAACTTGGCGTTACCCTTTCCTTGGGAGAACAAAAAAAAGAAACTTACAAGAGATGGTTTGAAAGTGGAGCCCATCGCTATCTTTTAAGGATTGAGACTTCAAACAAAGACTTATACTATAAAATACATCCCAACAATCCGGAACATAATTTTGAAAATCGTATAGAATGTCTGTATAACCTTCAGGATGAAGGTTATCAGACAGGAACAGGGGTAATGATAGGATTACCTTTCCAAACAACTGAAGATCTTGCAGAGGACCTTCTTTTCTTCAAAAAATTTAACATTGACATGGTTGGTATGGGACCTTACATTGAACATGCTGAAACTCCCCTCTACCAACACAAAAATATCCTGATGCCCCTAAAAGACAGATTCAGATTATCGTTACATATGATCTCAGCCTTAAGGATTCTAATGAAAGATATTAACATAGCTGCAGCGACTGCATTACAGGCCATAGATCCGGTTGGCAGAGAAAAAGCACTAAACATAGGGGCAAATGTCATTATGCCAAATATAACCCCAACAACCCAAAGAGCCCTATATACTCTCTATGAAAACAAACCCTGTACAGACGAAGGGGCAGAGGAATGCTATAGCTGCATAGAAGCAAGAATAAAAATGGCATCATGCGACATAAAATACAACGAATGGGGTGATTCCAGACACTTCTTTAAAAGAAAAAAATTATAGTAATTAATGCAACTATTATCATCAAATAAGGTATAATATATTCATAGAATCAAACAATTTTATAAAACATAAGGATATTCTGACTATATAATTTCAATAATATATTTATGCCTTTCAAGTATATCTTGAACAAGCATGTTTTATAATTTATTTTAAACAATATGGAGAAACTGCATATTCCTAATACCGAAGATAATATTACAAAGGATTGCTTTAACTACTTAATTAATACAATAGATAATCCTCCTACTTATATATTCTACACTTCGCAGGAAGGGCAGATAATTGACTGCAACAATAATTTTGCAAAACATCTACAATTTCAAAAGGAGGAACTACTTGGAAAAAACATCTGGGAAATAGATAAATCTTTCTCTGCAGAAACATGGAACTTATATTTACAACATATTTTAGAAACAAAAGAATACATATATACAGGTGCGTATAAATTCAAAGACAGTTCCATACACCCAATAGAAACAAAAGTAAACCTATTTGATTTTACAGGAAAAAAGGAACTACTTTTTACATCAAAAGATGTACGCAAAGATACTTCGGACAGAAAAGATTTAAAAATATTTACAACCATAGTGGAAAATTCTCCTGAAGAGATAATACTACTTAATACAAAAGGGAAAATATTATTTGTTAACGATACCTCCTGCATTAAACTTGGATTTTCAAAACAAGAATTACATGGAGAAGAAATAAAGATAATAACTCCCGATCTAAATGAGAAAAAATGGGAAACTATACTGGATATCTTAAAATCACGCAGTCTGCATATTGAGGAATCATACTTTAAAACATCAAAAGGCAAAGCATATCCTGTTGAAATACATATGCGACTTATCGAAATCAACAAAAAGCTGATGATAAGCTGCTACACTAAAGATATAAGTGAAAGAAAAAAGGCCATGAACAGGGACAGGCTAAAATCCTCCTTTTTAGCCAGAATGTCTCACGACATAAGAACTCCAATGAATTCTATAGTAGGATTCTCAGAACTTATTGTAGATGAAACCATCCCTATGGAAGAAAAAAAGAATTACATAAGCTACATTTACAAGAATTCAAATCAGCTTCTTGCTCTAATTAATGATATAATTGATATTTCTAAAATTGAGGTAGGTGAGATAATTATTAGAAATCACCCTACAAATATCAATAACATAATGAGCGAACTGGAAACCATGTACAAAAACAGTCCTTCTTTAAAGAACAATGACGACATAAAGATGCTTTTCGAGAAAAACCTTAATGATTCAGAGGCATTAATTATAAGTGACACTGTCAGACTCAAACAGGTTCTTATAAATCTTATAAACAATGCAATAAGGCACACAACAAGAGGATATATAAAAGTCAGCTATATAAAACAGGATGAGAATAATATTGCATTCTCTGTTAAGGACACAGGAATAGGAATACCAAAGGAAAAACAAAAGATGATATTCGATGAATTTAAACAGGCAGCAGACCCCAACTCCATCTCTAATGGAGGAACGGGACTAGGTCTGGCTATTTCAAAGAATATAGTAAAACTCCTGGATGGTAATATTTGGGTTGAATCTACCCCTGGCAAAGGATCTTCATTCTTTTTTACTATTCCATACAAAAGAGATATAGCAACTCCCATACCTGCTAACGAAATTACTTCTGACATAGAAAGGAACACAAAATGGGTAAACAAGAACATATTAATTGTCGATGACGAAAAAGATGTTTTTATTATAATAGAAAACATGCTCAAAGAAACCGGAGTTTACTGTATCTATGCGTCATCGGGATATAACGCAACAAAGATATGTCAGAATAACAGCAATATAGATGTAATATTACTGGATATCCAAATGCCTAAGGTAAATGGTATAAAGACATTAGAAGAGATAAGAAGCATAAATCCAAATATTCCTGTTATAGCAAACACAGCATATGCATTAACAGAAGATAAAGAGAAGTATCTAAATAAGGGATTTAATAATTATATCAGTAAACCCATAAGTAAGGCGGTACTATTAAAAATACTTGGAGAATATCTCTAAAAAAGCAGGAGTACCTTTTAGGTACTCCTTTATATTATTCAACTGTAACAGATTTAGCCAAGTTCCTGGGCATATCCACATTACAACCTCTCATCACTGCAATATGGTAAGAAATCAACTGCCATGGAATCACTGTCAACAAGGGGGCTAAAGCCTCATGAACTGATGGTATCTCTATCACATGTTCTGCAACCTTTTTAACATCCCTATCACCCTCTGTAACCAAAGCTACTACATGTCCTTTTCTTGATTCAACCTCCTTAATATTGGAAAGCACTTTTTCATAGTATGTATCTTTTGACGCAACTACAAAAACAGGCATATTCTCATCTATCAATGCGATAGGGCCATGCTTCATCTCAGCAGCAGGATAACCTTCAGCATGTATATAAGAAATCTCCTTAAGTTTTAAGGCCCCTTCTAAAGCTACAGGAAACTGATATCCTCTTCCTAAATAAATCGCATTAGTGGAATCCTTATATTTATCAGCAATATACTTTATCTTCTCGTTAAGTTCAAGTATCTTACTTATTTTATCAGGCAAAGCAACAAGCTCATCAATAATCTCTTTGTACAAATCATTATCAATAGTACCCTTTCTATAGCCCACAAGAAGAGCCATCATAGTAAGAACTACAACCTGTGCAGTGAAAGCTTTTGTAGAAGCAACACCAATTTCGGGCCCGGCATGAGTATAAACACCAGCGTGAGTCTCACGAGGGATACTTGATCCAACAACATTACAAATTCCCAGAACAGTTGCACCTTTTTCCTTTGCTAACCTAATGGCTGCAAGAGTATCGGCCGTTTCACCACTCTGACTAATGGCAATAACTATATCATCCTCATGAATAATAGGATTTCTGTATCTGAACTCAGAAGCATATTCAACCTCAACAGGAATTCGTGTAAACTCCTCAAAAAGATATTCTCCCACAAGACCGGCATGCCATGATGTACCACATCCAATTATCAGTATTCTTCTAGCATTAACAAGTTTTGGCACTACATCATTAATACCGCCAAGAAAAACCCCCGTAGCGCTGGCATTAATTCTCCCCCTTATAGTATCGTGAACAGAACTTACCTGTTCATAAATTTCTTTAAGCATAAAGTGAGGGAATCCGCCCTTTTCAATCCTTTCAATATCAATATCTACTTTTTGGATCTGAGGTTTCAACTCTTCATTACCAATAGTCTTTAAAACTAATTGATCTTTACTAAGAATAGCTACATCCTCGTCATTCAAATAAATAACATTCTTAGTAAACTCAACTATAGGAGTTGCATCAGAAGCAATAAAATATTCCCCTTCACCTACTCCTATTACCAAAGGACTTCCTTTTCTTGCAGCAATAAGCTTGTTGGGCTCATCTTTACAAATAACCACCAATCCATATGCACCAACCACCTTGGCAAGAGCCATACGAACGGCAACTTCCGCCTCAACATCAGCCTTAAGATACATATACTCAATAAGATTGGCTAATACTTCAGTATCAGTCTCACTACTAAACTCATAACCCTTGGCTATAAGTTTCTCTTTTATAGTTGCATAATTCTCAATTATCCCATTATGAATAATCACAAACTTACCATGCATCGACTCATGAGGATGAGCGTTAGTATCGTTAGGCTCTCCGTGAGTAGCCCATCTGGTATGACCGATTCCTATGTTTCCGGTAATGTCGTTTCCCGCTACAAATTCTTCAAGGTCTTTCACACGTCCTTTACATTTATAGACAACAGTATCATTATCGACCATAGCTATACCAGCCGAATCATACCCCCTGTATTCAAGACGCTTCAACCCATTAATAAGAATAGGATACGCATCTCTGCCTCCTATGTAACCAACAATACCACACATATTTATTTTATTTTTGTATAAGTAATAGACAATTTTATTCTTTTGTCCGTCCCGTTTGCTTCATTTGGATTAGCAATAACAACTCCCCTAGGATCTTCCCTCCTGTTTGACGGATAGATCTTAAATCCATAAAAGTTCTCTTTGTTTTTAACTAATTGCTGTAAATAAAAAGTAATATTGAACTTATATGTATTATCTTCTATATCATAATTACCATCATATGTTGACAAACTATAATCAGGCAAAACAAAAGGATTACCCTCTTCATCCAGAGCGACCATAACAAGTTTATCGGGTACAGGATTTGTTAAATTGTAAATTGAGTCTGTTGCAACACTAATAACAAGTTCCGCTTTATTAATTGCAAGATCTTGCTTTTTTTCTTCAAAAGTTTCTCGCCAATTATTTATTGCATTAATATACAACTTTACAGCAGTTCCAGCTGCTCCTTTTATATACAAACTCTCACTCTCAGCAACCTCTCCTATAACTCTTTCAACCTCAGACCCAGTATAATCATGTGTCACAAAATTAACTCTGGCCGAATTCTCTCCTGCATAAAATCCGAAAACAGAACGAACAGTATCTCCCGGATAAGAATAGGAAACATTAAGATAAGAATATTTACTAACTCCAGAACTAGCTTTAAACCCACTTGAAATATCAAAGGCATACAACCCTCCCTTATCAGAGAAATCATCAGTTTCAATATAAAGCCCCTTAAAATAAGACAAAAAATCCTGTTGACTTGCATAATTGTCAGGAGTTGCTTCATCAATAAAAACTCTTTGAGCATACTCATTAGGAATCTTTACTCTAAGAAAATCACTTACCAATGTATCATTAACAACTATAATCAAAGAATCATGCTCAGGAACAACTTGACTTTTTATTGTATCATTTCTTACAAAAACAATAAGAGTATCTACAATAGCTGCATAATTAAAGTCCTTTTCAGCTATCTTTTCTCCTAATGAAATCCTATCAATTTCATTTGCCCTGTATTTATCGGTAAAATCAAGCCCAGCACCCTCTAATTGGAAAATATTCATATTCTGAACAAAGGTAGAATCGTAATGAACCTTATCATACAACAAATAAAGATAAGCAGAATCCACTATAGCGTTTTCCTCGAAAGTATATTTTGATGGAGTCCTTAGCTGAAAAGCAAATCCGGCTTTAGTCTTCCCAAAAACATCATCGTTATGCACCCCGACAAGTCCCAATGTTACAGGACTGGTAATAGCATCTTCATCACTTACAGTATATGCTAATATTTCTGTTATCGAATCTTTAATAACATCCATTTTATCCTTTTCGAACAAACCTTCAGATATCTCTGGATAATTATCATTACATCCTATAAAAAAAATAACTGCCAGAATTCCTAATACTATGCGATACTTTCTCATTCTCGGGTCATAATTAAATTTAATACTTTACTATTTTTCCAACACCTTATCAAAAAACTCGTTATAGGCATCAACGTAGTTTTCTTTGCCCTGGTAAGGTAAATATAATTTTCCACTTTCTTTAACGTACTCTACAACTTTTTCGTTAACTCTGTCACTACCCAACACTACCCCATCTGAAAAATCTACGGCTAACTTACTGACATTAAAGAAGCTTGGATCATTCAAAATTTCGACATCCTTTTTAGTTATATTCTCATAAATAACTTTTTCTCCAAATCTATTATCCAAACAGCCTCCAAAAGAATCATTATAAGGAGAATATACAACTTTTGCATTAGCAAAAAGAGGATCTTCATTATAAGCCTTTTTAAGCAATAAAGGAACAAGACTGGTTATCCATCCCTGACAGAAAATAATATCAGGAGCCCACCTCAATTTTTTTACAGTTTCAAATACACCACGAGCAAAGAATATTATTCTCTCATCATTATCTTCAAAGAATTTTCCTTCATCATCAGACACTATGTGTTTCCTTTGAAAATAATCTTCATTATCAATAAAATAAACCTGCATTCTGGCAGCCTGAATTGAGGCTACCTTAATAATTAATGGATGATCTGTATCATCAATTATAAGGTTCATTCCCGATAATCTTATTACCTCATGTAGTTGATTTCTTCTTTCATTAATGCAACCATATCGGGGCATAAATGTCCTGATTTCCTTACCTTTTTCCTGTATTCCCTGTGGCAAAAATCTCCCCATTACAGACATTTCACTCTCTGGCAAATAAGGAGTTATCTCTTGCGAAATAAATAAAACCCTGGTCTTTTCCATGATATTCTATCTTTTCTTGTCTAAAAAACCCTACAAAGGTAATTAAATATAGTTGTATTTCAAACTTTTCAAATATTCACAACACATCAATTCAATAAGATAGTGAGATTTTATATTAAATTAATTAATTTTATTGTTTTAAAATTAATCTATGGCCATTCACAACTTCACCGGAAAAAAAGGAGAATTCATTGCCTGTCAGTTCTTAAAAAGAAAAGCATATACAATTCTTGAAACCAACTGGAGATGCAAGAAATATGAATTAGACATTATAGCAACCAACAACAAAGAAATAATTGTCATTGAAGTCAAAACAAGAACCGACAGTAATTACGAAAATGCAATAATGGCAATAACCAACAAAAAAATACGAAGTATTGTAAAAGCAACTGAAGCCTACATAAAGATAAACAATATAGATATCCCAGTGAGATTCGATGTCATTTGTGTAATCACCGATGGTGAGAAATTCAGAATACAACACATAAAAGATGCCTTTTCATCCCCTATTTGGTAATATTTACTATATTTGAGCAAACATTAATAATCAAAAACACAATATATTATGGCAACAATAAAAGCAAAATACCTGGGGGACTTAAGAGTCGAGTGTACTCATACACAATCCAATACAACTATCATCACCGATGCCCCTACCGACAATAACGGAAAGGGAGAAGCATTCTCTCCCACAGATCTTTGTGCTACAGCATTAGGAGCATGTGTTATGACAATAGCAGGGATGTATGCCAACGACAACGGAATAGATATCGCCGGCACTGACATAGAAATCCATAAAATAATGAATGCTGATCCAAGAAGAATTGGAGAAATTATTATTGATTTCAACATGCCTGACAAAGAATATTCTACTAAAGAAAAGAAAATACTGGAGAGAATTGCACATTCATGTCCTGTACATCTTAGCCTGCATCCGGAAACAAAACAAACATTCAGATTTAACTGGAAAAAATAAATGATACTTATTACAGGAGCAACTGGGCTTGTAGGTTCTCATATGCTATATGAGCTTACAAGCTCTGGCTTTAACATCAAAGCGTTAAGACGAAAAACCAGCAACCTCGAGACTGTAAAAGAGACCTTCAAGTGCCATACAGATCATTACAACACATTAATTGATAAAATAGAATGGGTTGAGGGGGATATTAACAATAAAGATTCTCTTGAGAAAATCACAGACAATATTAATACAATATACCACTGTGCTGCAAAGGTTTCATTCAGCAAGTATGATAGAGAGTTAATACATAAAACCAACATAGAGGGAACCAGAAACATAGTTGATATCTGTATAAAAAAAAATATACGTCTTTGTTTTGTCAGTTCCATTGCAACTATGGGGGATGCAGAAAACCCTTACAAATACATTACGGAAAACACACCGAGAAAGGAAAATGGCATTCATTCCGAATACTCTGTAAGCAAATACCTTTCAGAAAAGATAGTAACATCTGCAATAAAAAATGGCTTAAATGCAGTAATAGTAAACCCATCAGTAATTTTAGGCTTCGGACACTGGACTTCCGGGAGTTCCCTTCTAATCTCCACAGTTGCAAAAAAAATACTTTTCTACACTAAAGGAAGAACAGGATTTGTAGATGTAAGAGATGTCTGCAGGGCAATGAGACTACTTACCGAATCCAATATAACGGGTGAACGATTTATCTTAAATCAGGGGAATTATACATACAAAGAACTATTCATCTTAATAGCCCAATATCTTCAGGTAAGAAAACCTTTTATTCATGCAACACCACTGTTAACAGAATTAGCATGGAGAACTGGGGCATTCATTAAACTAATCACAGGGAAAGAACCGGCAATAACAAAAGAAACATCAAGAAGCTCACACAATATATCGTTTTACAGTGGAGAAAAAATCAAAAATTATTTGCCCGATTTTAAATATACATCATTTGAAAAAACCATACAAGATATCTGTTCTTGCTATAAACTAAAACATCTAAAATAGATACTTAGCCCTCACTATAACAATAGCACCCAAAAAATTTTAAAAAATTTATTGTACTTTTGTACTGAATTATAACAAAGATTGAGATGAGTAATAATCTTTTATTAGAAAAATTAGATACAGTTTTTGTGAGATTTGACGAAATTAGTCAGCTTATAACCGATCCTGAAATTATGCAGGACATGAAGCGCTATGTCAAACTTAACAAAGAATACAAAGAATTAGCTAAAGTTGTTAAAGCCGCAAAAGAATTTAAAAATGCAGTTTCAACAATAGAAGAATCTAAAGAGATAATAGCCACTGAAAGTGATGAAGAACTTAAGGAGATGGCCAAAATGGAACTTGAGGAGCTTGAAGAAGCACTTCCTGAAATGGAACAAAAAATTAAAATGCTGCTTGTTCCTGCAGACCCTGAAGATTCCAAAAATGCAATTCTTGAGATCAGGGCAGGTACAGGAGGTGACGAGGCTTCAATTTTTGCCGGTGACCTTTACCGTATGTACTCTAAGTTCTGCGAATCCAAGGGATGGAAAATGTCTGTTTCTAACTTTAGTGAAGGCACCTCTGGCGGATATAAAGAGATTGTGATAAACATTACAGGAGAAGGCGTTTACGGAGTATTAAAATACGAATCGGGAGTACACCGTGTACAAAGGGTTCCTGCAACTGAAACCCAGGGACGAGTACATACATCTGCTGCCTCCGTTGCCGTACTTCCTGAAGCAGAAGAATTCGATATCGAATTAAATCCTGCGGATATAAGAAAAGACACATATTGCTCTTCAGGTCCTGGAGGACAGTCTGTAAATACCACATATTCAGCCATACGTCTTACACACATCCCTTCAGGTATTGTTGTCACATGTCAGGACCAGAAATCCCAGATCAAGAACCTGGCAAAGGCAATGACAGAGTTAAGGTCTCGTATTTATGCCGTTGAACATCAAAAATATCTTGATGCCATATCTTCGAAAAGAAAAACAATGGTATCAACAGGCGACCGTTCTGCAAAAATCAGAACCTATAACTATCCTCAGGGAAGGGTTACAGACCACAGGATAAATCTTACCCTCTACAATCTGGCTGCCATCATGGATGGTGACATTCAGGAGATAATCGAAAAGTTACAGTTCGAAGAAAATACAGAAAGACTAAAAGAGAGCGGATTATAAAAACACTATACTATGAACTACTCTGAATTATTTGAACAAATAAAAAAGAAAAAGTCTTTCCTGTGTGTTGGACTGGATACAGATATAAATAAAATCCCGGAATTTCTTCTTGAAAAAGAAGATCCAATGTTTGAATTCAATAAAGCAATTGTTGACGCCACACAGGAATATACAATAGCTTATAAACCAAACATTGCTTTCTATGAAAGCATGGGTACAAAAGGATGGATAAGCCTTGAAAAAACAGTTAAATACATTAAGTCCAACTATCCTGAGATATTCCTTATTGCCGATGCGAAAAGAGGTGATATCGGAAACACTTCAAAGATGTATGCCAAAGCATTCCTTGAAACAATGGATTTCGACTCAATAACTGTTGCTCCTTATATGGGCGAAGATTCAGTGACTCCTTTCCTTGATTACAAAAACAAATGGGTTATTCTTCTGGCATTAACTTCCAACAAAGGAGCTTTCGATCTTCAGTTCTTCAAGAGTGATGATGAAAACAAGGTTCTTTACGAAAAAGTTTTAGAGAAATCCCAGGACTGGGGGAACAAAGAAAACATGATGTACGTCGTTGGAGCCACCAAAGCAGAAATGCTTGAAGGTATAAGAAAAATAATACCGGATCATTTCCTTCTTGTCCCTGGCGTAGGAGCTCAGGGAGGTAGCCTTGAAGAAGTAGTAAAATACGGAATAAATAAAAATTGTGGCCTTATTGTAAATTCATCAAGAGGTATTATCTATGCCTCGAAAGATGCAAATTTTGCAGAAGTTGCAAAAGAAAAAGCCAAAGAACTACAGCTTCAAATGGAGATTCTACTTAAAGACAACAATATTATTTAATAAAACAATTAGTAAAGGCAGGATAAATCCTGCCTTTACTTTTATAAAAACAACTTAAAACCCAAATAGCCAAGACTAACAGCTGTGCTACAAACAATTAAACAAAAACCTTTTGCCTTTTACAGAATTATTGTTTTATCACAATTACCAAATTGTTAAGATTTTGTGAATTTTCGTAAAAACAATTTTTTTAATACCTCTACTTTTATATTTTTGCCCACGTAAACAAGTAAATTATTAACGCATAAAAGATTAATAAAATGGAATACGGTGTTGCCGATTTTCTAAAACTACTAGGATCTCTTGGAGTTTTCCTTTACGGAATGAAACTAATGAGTGAAGCCTTGCAGAAAGTTGCTGGAGATAAAATGAGAAGTATTTTATCTGCAATGACTTCAAACAGAGTAAAAGGAGTATTTACAGGTATCTTAATTACAGCCTTAATACAATCTTCATCGGCCACAACCGTAATGGTAGTAAGTTTTGTCAACGCAGGACTTCTATCGCTTATAGAATCTATTGGTGTTATAATGGGAGCCAACATAGGAACAACTGTAACAGCCTGGCTTATCACTATCTTAGGTTTTAAAGTTAAGATGTCTGCCCTGGCTCTTCCATTAATAGGTCTTGGTTTACCATTTCTCTTTTCCAACAAACGATCCAGTAAATCCTGGGGAGAACTGATAATGGGATTTGCTCTTCTTTTTATCGGACTGGAATTCCTTAAAGGAGCAGTACCCGATCTAAGGTCTAATCCTGAGATACTTACATTCCTTTCAAGATATACCGATCTGGGATATGGTTCCTATTTTATTTTCATGTTAATAGGTACAATACTAACAGTAATCATACAATCATCGTCAGCAACTATGGCACTGACGCTTGTGATGTGTGCCAACGGATGGATACAATTTGACATGGCAGCAGCCATGGTACTGGGAGAAAACATAGGAACCACCATAACCGCAAACCTTGCAGCTATGGTAGCAAACACCTCTGCTAAGAGGGCCGCAAGAGCCCACCTTATCTTTAACCTTTTTGGGGTACTGTGGGTATTAGCTATTTTCCCTATATTCCTTAATGGGGTATCATGGATAAACAATATTATTGGAGGTGGAGATCCATATACCAATCCAAATTCTATCCTTATTGCTCTTTCTATTTTTCATACCACTTTTAATATTATAAATGTATGTGTACTTATATGGTTTGCTAATTTAATTGCCAAAGTTGTTACCAAATTAGTTCCTTTAAAAGAAAGCCAAGACGATTCATTTAAGCTAAAGCATATTAAAATAGGACTTTTGTCAACACCTGACGCATCCATATTCCAGGCAAAACAAGAACTAAGTTATTACGCACACAATACAATATCTATGTTTCAAATGGTTAGAAATTCTATAACCGAAAACAAAAAAGATTTTGAGAAAACATTTGAGAAATTAAACAAACTTGAAGAAGATTGCGATAATAACGAAATAGAAATTGCAAACTATCTTACTAAAGTTGCAGAAAGCAAACTTAGTACTACCAACTCAAAAAGAGTTAGAGCAATGTTTAAAATAGTTTCGGAACTGGAAAGTATTGCCGATTCGTCTTTCAATATCGCAAAAGCCATACATAGAAGCTTCGAACAGAAAGTAACTCTTCCTGACGAACTGATAAGCAATATCCAGACAATGTTCGGAATGGTTGAAGAAGCCCTTACTGTAATGGCTACAAATACAGAAACAAACTACGAAGACCTTATGCCCAAAAAGGCTTATGAATTGGAAAACAAAATCAACGACTACAGAACAATTCTTCGTCAGGAGCATATAACACAGATAAAAGAACAAAAATATTCATATATGACCGGTGTTATATACAGCGATATTTTCTCTGAATGTGAGAAAGTGGGTGATTATGCAATAAACGTAACCCAGGCAATTAGTGAAATCAAACCTGATTAAACTGAAATAATCCTATAATTTCCAAAGGCTGTCGTTTGGCAGCCTTTTTTTAATTTTCGCCCAACTACCAGTCAACCTAATATTAAAAAGAATCATCATCAATTCTTATTTTTTATATCCTCAGAGTTTTTATATTTTTGTGCGTTAATAAATTATAATTCTATAAAACTAATAACAATGGCCCAGGAAGATGTTTTCAAAAAATTAGTTGCTCACTGCAAGGAATACGGTTATGTTTTTCAATCATCTGAGATATACGACGGATTAGGAGCTGTTTACGATTACGGGCAGTATGGTGTTGAATTAAAAAACAATATAAAGAAATACTGGTGGGACTCTATGGTTCTTCTTCACGAAAACGTAGTAGGAATAGATTCTGCAATCTTTATGCACCCAACAGTATGGAAAGCATCGGGACACGTAGATGCTTTTAACGACCCTTTGATCGACAATAAAGACTCAAAAAAAAGATATAGAGCCGACGTACTTATCGAAGATCAGATTGCGAAATTTGAAGATAAAATAGAGAAAGAAGTCATTAAGGCCAAGAAAAAGTTCGGAGGTGACTTTGATGAAGAGAAATTCAAGGAAACGAACCCAAGGGTTCTGTCAAATAAAAAGAAAATAGAAGAGCTTACTGAACGTTTCTCAAAAGCCTTAAACGATAATAATCTGGAAGAAATTCGCCAGATAATTATTGACAACAACATAGTTTGCCCTATATCCGGAACAAGCAACTGGACAGATGTTCGTCAGTTCAACCTTATGTTCGCTACAGAAATGGGTTCAACCGCTGAAGGAGCAAACACAATATATCTAAGACCTGAAACGGCACAGGGTATTTTCGTAAACTACCTTAACGTTCAGAAATCAGGACGCATGAAATTACCTTTCGGTATTGCCCAGATTGGTAAGGCTTTCCGTAACGAAATCGTTGCACGTCAGTTTATCTTCAGAATGAGGGAATTCGAACAGATGGAAATGCAATTCTTCGTTCGCCCCGGTTCTGAAATGGAATGGTTCAACAAATGGAAGGAAACAAGGATTAAATGGCATAAGGCACTTGGATTTGGTGAGGAAAACTACCGTTTCCACGATCACGAGAAACTTGCCCACTATGCTAATGCTGCTACAGATATTGAATTCCGCTTCCCATTCGGATTTAAAGAAGTGGAAGGAATTCACTCACGTACAGATTTCGACCTTAAACAGCATCAGGAATTCTCAGGAAAAAAAATACAATATTTCGACCCTGAACTAAACGAATCTTACGTACCATATGTGGTTGAAACATCTATAGGCGTTGACAGAATGTTCCTTCAGGTCATTTCTTCTGCTTACTGCGAGGAAGAACTTACAAAAGAAGATGGTAGTAAGGATATGAGAGTGGTTCTTAGATTGCCAGCGGCACTTGCTCCCATTAAGCTTGCAGTAATGCCTCTTACAAAGAAAGATGGTCTTCCTGAAAAAGCAAGAGAGATAATCAAAGAATTAAGATTCGATTTCAATTGTCAGTACGATGAGAAAGACTCTATCGGTAAGAGATACAGACGTCAGGATGCTATTGGTACCCCTTTCTGCATTACTATAGATCACCAGTCTCTTGAGGACAATACAGTAACAGTACGTTACAGAGATACAATGGAACAGGAAAGGGTATCTGTTGAACATCTGAGAGATGTAATTAAAGAAAAGACGGATATGAGAACCCTTTTCAAACTACTTCAGGACTAATTAAAATTCATTTATAATATTTAACCCGGTACCCCAAAAGGCTATCGGGTTATTTTTTGTAATAGCACAAACAAACATATTTTGTTTATCTTTGCATAAACCACGAGATTTATGAAGAAAACAAAAGTTCTTATAATCACATATTACTGGCCACCAAGCGGAGGCCCCGGAGTTCAACGATGGCTTAAGTTTGCAAAGTATCTTCCTGAATTTGGGGTAGAACCCATAATTATTGTTCCCGATCCTTCAAAGGCAGAATATCCTATTATAGACGAAAGCTTAAGTCAGGATATAAGTCCGGATCTTGAAATACATAGAACCAATAACAAGAGTTTTTATTCAACATATAAAAAATTTACAAAGTCAAAAACTGCACCTTACAGCGGGTTTGCCAATGAAGCAAATCCCAGCCTTGAACAAAAAGTATCAAGATTTATAAGAGGTAATTTCTTCCTTCCCGATTCGAGAAAAGGATGGAATAAATTTGCATACAATAAAGCGGCTGAACTAATCGAAAAGTACAATATCAAGACCGTTATTACCACAAGTCCCCCCCATTCTTCACAGCTTATTGGACTTAAACTAAAAGAGAAATACGATGTCAAATGGATAGCTGACTTAAGAGATCCATGGACAGATATATATTACTACGACAACTTCTACCCTACGTCTTTAGCAAAAAACATAGACAAAAGATACGAACGTAAGGTATTGGAAAAAGCTGATATCGTAATTTCTGTAAGTGAATTCATAAAAAAACAATTCATAGAAAAATCTGATTTAATAAGACCGGAAAAAATTAAAGTCATCCCCAATGGATATGATGATGAAGATTTTGACTTCAAGTCAACAAGAGACGACAATATTTTTACTATCACTTATACCGGAACTTTAGCGGCAAATTACGATATCTCAAGTCTTATACATATCCTTAAATCTTTCGATAAAAACTATAAGCTAATATTCGTAGGAAAAGTTGATGCAAATATCAGAGAAAAACTGACTAAAGAACTTAAAGACAATGTAGAATTCAAGGGATTTGTCCCCCATCAACAGTCAATAGAATACCTTAAGAAAACAGATATTCTGTTGCTGGTAATTCCTTTAATAAAGGATAATGAAGGAATACTTACAGGAAAGCTGTTTGAATATATAGGGTCTGGGAAACCAATCCTATGTCTTGGACCAGTTGATGGTGATGCTGCAAACATTATAAAAAAAGCAGAAGCAGGAGAAACATTCAACTATGACAACATAAAAGGAATAGAAGATTTTATTAATAGTTATCACAACAAGTCTGCTTCAGGAAAAGAGCGTGAAGATAAAAACGAAAAAATCAAACTATTCTCAAGAAGGACTCTTACCGAGGACTTATCATCCTTATTTGTTAGTGAAACTACACGGTAATATAATTGGCTCAAAACAAGTATACAGATGCAATTAAAAAAGATAATTTTCATGCTTAAGAAATTCAGAAACGATCTGAATGCCAATAAGAATATTGAAATAAGCAACGACTTAACCTCATCAAACCTGGGTTACTATTATATACCTTTCGATGAGAATATATCGAAACTAAATAAATTACTTCATTCCTTTGATCAGGATGGAATACCATTGAATACTACATATATTGATGTTAAAGAACAAAAACTTCACTATTACCCTATAAGCATAGGGCAATATGGACTTTCGGTATTTCACTCCTACCTAAAGACCAACTCCGAAGAGAAAAAAGAACACTTTCTTAGGATTGCTGAGTGGTTTTATAACAACAAGACAGAAGATGACGAACTAGGAGTTTATTGGTTAACCGATGTAGAAAAGCCAGAATACAAAGTGACAAAACCATGGAAGAGTGCCTTTACCCAGAGTCGTGGCTTATCAATCATGATGAGGGCATGGCAACTTACCGGAGACAATAAATATCTGGAGGCATGTGAAAAAGCCCTCATACCTTTTACCAAAGACATCTCAAACGGTGGTGTCGCTGTCGACTTAAACTCCAATAATGCCTTCTACGAGGAATATGTAGCAGAAAAACCAACAAGGGTATTAGACGGTCATATCTTTTCCCTATGGGGATTATACGACTTTATAAGAGTTATCGATAAAGAAAAGGATCAAGAAGCGCATCTTCTTTCAAAAAAATTATTCGACAAGGGTATTGAAGGACTAATAAACTCACTTCCAAAATATGATATGGGATTTTGGGTACTTTTCAACAGATGCGATTTAAAGCATTACCCAAAAAAAGATCCGTGCACTATAGGTTATTTACGACTAATCAGCAGACAACTGGAAATCCTATATAAGATCACAAATAGAAAAGAACTTAAAGATTACAGTACTAAATTTTCCAAATACGATAGATTAACAAACATTATTCGCATGTATTTTATTAAATTTAGGGCTTTAAAACAATTGCAAAGACTATAATATGTGTGGAATAGCCGGGATATACCAAAAACATCAGGACAATACAGCCTTAATGCACAGAATGCTCGATATAATTGAGCACCGTGGTCCTGATGCAAAAACACTATATGCACACGACTATTTTATACTGGGTCATAGAAGACTTTCCATTATTGATTTGACCACAGGACAACAACCTATTTTCAACGAAGATAAAAGCGTATGCGTTGTTCTTAACGGAGAAATCTATAACTACAAAGAAATCACCAAGGAGCTTAAAGATAAAGGTCACGTTTTCAGTACATCTTCAGATACAGAGATAATTGTACATCTTTATGAAGAGTACGGCACAGATTTCTTAAATAAGCTAAACGGAATATTTGCTTTTGCCCTGCTGGATAAACGCACAAATACATTAATGCTTGCAAGAGACCATTTTGGTATCAAGCCAATGCACTATTACAAAAACAACGATACATTCATCTTTGCCTCAGAGCAAAAGTCAATATTGCTGCACCCCGATGTTGAAAGAAGAATGAACCACAAGGCTCTTCATCTGCATCTTAATTTAAGATATACTCAGGGTGACCAGACTCTGTTTGAAGGCATTAAAAGACTTCCTCCTGCACATTATGCAATTTATAAAGATGGAAGTTTAAACATAAAAAGATACTGGGAACTAAATCCGGTAGTTGACAGATATATCTCTGAAAACGAAGCAAAGGAAAAACTTAACTACTATTTAAAACAGGCAGTAAAACGACAATTGGTCAGTGATGTGCCTGTAGGAGTGTACCTTTCCGGGGGACTTGACTCTTCAGCCATAGTTCAGAAGATGTCGGAACTGGGTGTTGAAGAAATCAATACTTTCACACTTGGATTTAACGAACCAACAGATGAATTCCCCGATGCCGAACAGATAGCCAGACATTTCAATACCAATCACAGGACAAAATCCCTGTCCATGAATCCTCTTCAGCAATTCCCCGAGGTTTTATGGCATGCAGAAGAACCAAAGATTAATCTTCTTCAGGGTTTTAATATGTCGGCTTTTGTCAAACCTCATGTTTCTGTAGTATTAGGAGGACTAGGAGGAGATGAACTATTTGCAGGATACGACATACACAAATTCATATATCCATTCAACAGGTGGCATAACAACATCCCGGATTGGATGAAAAAGATGGCTAACCTGAAATCCAGGATATTATTCGATATACAGAACTCTTCCCATAGTCTGAGGTTCGATGAATACAGAAGAGGAGTACAAATGCTTTTATCCATAGGACAGATAGAACGCTTTTATCTTATTATCCGCAATGCATGGGATTTTGATAATGGTGCTTACAACAATATTTATTCGAAAGAGTTTATATCAAAAACAGATATAAGTGCTCAAAAAACGCTGCAGGAATTTGAAAAGATATTCTCTTCATGCAAACTGGAGGATGCCCTAAACAAGGTTCTCTACACAGAATTCAATTCCAAAATGGTAAACGATTACCTTTTGACAGACGACCGCATGTCCATGTCTCATTCCGTAGAAGAAAGAGTGCCTTTCCTCGACAGGGATCTTGTTGAATTCGGATTCTCTATACCAGTGGAAATGAAGATAAAGCACAACACAACCAAATATCTTTTCCGTGAGGCTATGAAAGATAAACTGCCTCCCAAGATTATTACAAAGAAAAAATGGGGCTTTGCTGTCAATCCATATCTGCAATTCAAGAAAGACCTTAAGGATGTAGCAGAAAATATACTGACAAAAGATTTTGTAGAAAAGCAGGGAATATTCAACTACAAATACATAAGAAGGATATTGGATTATCCTGCAAATCCACATCTTCGCTGGCATTACAACTACATATGGATAGTTCTTGGTCTTGCCATCTGGGAAAAAACATTTATTGAAGGAGATATTGAAAATAAAGACTTTGACCTGAAACGTTTTTACAATTAAGACAAACTAAAGCTAGATATGATTAGATATTCTATAATAATTGCCGTATACAACAGACTCGACGAAGTAAAGGAATTACTAAACAGTGCCGAAAAAATGGAGGGAGAAAGAGATATTTTTGAATTACTCTTTGTTGACGATGGCTCAAACGACGGTTTTAAAGAATGGATATCTGAATACAAATCAACTTCAGGCTTAAATATCAGGGCAATTTTCCAACAAAACCAGGGTCCCGGTGCTGCCAGAAACTTTGGTATGGAGAATTCCAAAGCACAGTACTACATATTTGTCGACTCTGACTGTATGTTTCCGGAAGACTGGATGACAAAGGTCGACGACGCTGTAAATAAATATAAATACGATGCATTCGGAGGACCCGACAGCTGTCACCCTTCCTTTTCCCCTCTTCTTAAGGCAATCAACTACTCAATGACTTCCTTTATAGGTACGGGAGGAACAAGAGGTAGCAAGAAAAGCATAGGAAAATTCTATCCCCGCAGCTTTAATATGGGCATATCCCGACAGGTATATAAAACCATTGGAGGAATGGGGGGCCTTCGTCACGGACAGGATATGGATTACTCTGCAAGAATATACAATGCAGGATTTAAGGTAGGCCTTATTGCAGATGCAATAGTCTTTCATAAACGAAGAACAAGCTTAAAAAAATTCTTCAAACAAATATTCAACTGGGGAGTTGCACGAATAAACCTGGGAAGAAGGCATAAAAACATGCTTAAACCAGTTCATTTCCTACCAATGGGCGTTATCATTGGCCTGCTAATGTTAGGTGTATTAACCATCATAATACCCGAATTAGCTGCCCCGTTATGGAGTCTTACACTTGCTGCATTTTTGGCAATATGCCTGTTAGCATTTTTCCAATCACTATTCAAATACAAAAACCTAAAGACATCCTTTCTATCAATAATAACACTAAACATACAGGTCTTTGCATACGGACTAGGCTTAATCTGGGGACTTGTTAATGCACTCAAAGGGAAAGAAGTTAAAGGCTTCAGCAAAAATTACTATGGAAAGAAAGAATAAGTTTTTTCACATCTGTTTATATCTTTCCAACAAAGTTTTAATTGTATAATCCCAGCTAAAATTCTCAGTATTAGCATTATTTATTTTATTGATATATGTCTCATAATCATTAAATAAATAAATTACCTTTTCAGACAGGTCTTTGGAATCCCTGTCCCTTGTAGATAGTCCTAAATTATTACTCTCAACAAATGTTTTAGTTAGCAAGGTATCACCCACAATTACAGGACGTTTCATTACTGCATACTGATAAATCTTCGTGGCAATTGAAGAATTTGCCTCTACGTTATAGTTTGGTTGAGTAAAAAAACCAAACTTACATGCCTCTATATAGGAAGGTAGTTCACTTATATCTTTCCATCCTACAAAATCTATATGCGACCTTACTCCTATTTGCTCTGCAAGCTCCAACACATTACATCCTTTAGCTATTCTTCCTACAATTACAAACCTAAAATTTGGAATCACCTTAATAATCTCAGGCATAGCCTTCACAATTGTATCTACACCCCTTAAAACATCAACTACACCAACATAAATGCCGGCAAAATAATCATTGTACTTGCATGCGATCTCAGGTATAACTTTTTCCTTACTAAACACCTCCTTTTCAGGTGTATTAGGCACATATATCAATTTATCATCTGCGAAACCATGTACTTTTATATATTCCTTTCTTAAGGGCTCTTCAACGGAGATAATTAAATCGGCTTTACCCAGATATTTTTTCTCATATCTGTACCAATTGGAAAACACACCAATTATTCTTCCCAAAAAAGTATTATAATGAGCAGTATGTTTTATCCAATTACTATAGAACTCATGCTGATCACAAATCAGATTAAGGGAATATTTTCTTGACAACTTATATGCAACTTTTGATAGAGGAAGATCGTGCACATGAACAGCGTTAAAACCACCTATTTTCAATATATTATTAGCTTCTCTCTTCCATTTATTAAAATAGTATGGAAATACTAAAGCTAAAACACTCAATTTTTTTATAAAAAAAGGAGAAACAAACATTCTATGAATAGTTATCCCTCTCCACTCTTCAACAGGGGACTCTCCTTCCTTACCGTAACAAAGAACATGAACATCATGCCCGTCTGCAGCCAATGAGTGTGCCTCTTTTTCAACTCTATTATCATTCTTGACGAATCCCTCCAGTAGCATCAATATCTTCATATATTAAAATTTTATCTTTTTGAGATTATCTTTAAATTTTGACAAGTCTTTCCACTTATCCCAGGCACCCCTTATTCTTTCCAACTCAACCTTATCATAAAAGCCAAACAAATACAAACAAAACGGAAATAAAGCAATTATAACAAATTTGTATAGTATTGACAAGAACATAGGCATAAATCCTGAGAAAAGACTAACTGCATAAATACCTACACCCGCCAGTATCATAAGCACAATCTTTCCTATTTCATAATTTACAGGGTATTCCCTTTGAGCATACCTGTATGTAACTATAAAAAACATAAACTGAGAAATAAGTGTTGCAACAGATGCCCCTATTATCCCCCATACAGGAATCATTAAAACATTTAGAACTAAATTTATTGCTGCAATACCTACAATAATTTTCCCAACTATTTTTGATTTTTTAGTCAAATGAAGACCGATAACCACGTTGTCTTTCATCATCCCAAAAAGCAATCCAAAAGAGATCAACGGGATCACATAGAGTGCATTCAGGTATTCTTTCTCTATGGTCAGCATTGATAATATCTCATAGCTAAACAATGAAATGAAAAGGATAACTATTATAAGTCCAAAGGTAAAGTATGTGAGTACTTTTGAATAAAATCTTTTATTATCGGGATCATTCATCTTTTTATAAAGAAGGGGATTTAATGCAAGCTGAACCGATGAAACAACCACAACCTTAATAGTATTTGCAATCTTAAATCCTGCAGAATAAATACCTACTTCAGGAAGTCCCCCAAAATAACTAATACAATACCTGTCAAAAGCTGAAAGAAGCATTCCTGATATAGAAGCAAACATAAGTGGCGTGCTGTATTTCATTATCTCCCTTAATATTTCTTTCTCGAAGACTGCCTCAATATTTCTCTTTATATAAGGAGATATAAGCAATAGATATACTATGCTACTAATAAGCTGGGCTTCATAAATACCACTTAGGCCCCTGCCCTTTACAATTACAAGAAACAGTGTAAAGCCCAACACCACAAAAAGCTTCACTATATTCATTACCGAATAATAGCCGGATTTCGACTGAAGCTTCAACAGAGTATTAGGTATATTCTGAATTATCTGTAAGGCACTCACAATAATCATTAATGAAAATACGTAGCTGTATGTCTCTTTTCCCAAGACAAGCATTGAGAACAAAGGACTCAAAGGTAAAAGAGAAAGACACATTACTAGTGCCACAAGACTACTTGTAGTTAGAATAGTAAAAAACAGCGAATTCTTTTTCTCTTCATAATTTTTATCCCAGTACCACCTATTAAATCCCTGGAAAAGAGCTAATCCAAAAACTGCAATAAGAATCTGTGAGGTTACCTCTAAAATCCCAAATGCCCCATATTCATCAAGACCAACATATTGATTGTTTGTGTATATTGGCATAAGTATCAGTCCCAGTAATTTTATGGACAGATTACTAAGGCTGTAAACAAAAGAATGCTTTATAGTGTTTTTTAAATCTTTAAACATCTTTACAATACCTCTTTACTGATTCAAAAAAAGATAAAACCATCATCTTTTCATATATATTTCCCTGATCATATAGCATTATACAATCAGACATTAATTCTTTATCGATATTAAGTGATTTGCCCTCGTCAAATTTAAGAGCAAAAAACTTCTGTATATCCTCATTGCTGTTATACCAGTGAAGGTAAGGATTCATGCCCTTTTTCTCAATAATTTTTAGCAATCCACCTACTCCAAGCTTTTTAATAACCTCAGTTATAACAAAAGAAGGAAAATTCTTTAACGCAATCACCTTCTTTCTGAAGATTATCTTCTTACTGTCAATTCTGGCATTTATTGACTCCCATTTATGCTTTGCTGCCTTAGGGTAACAAGAGTTTATCCATTCAAAATATATTCTATGATGAGCCCTGTATTTCAATGGAACAGATAAAGCATAAGATAAAAAATCCTTATCCAGAAAAGGAGAAAAAGTCTCGGTATATTGCTGAACAGGAAGATCCCCGGTCAGAATACCGTTTAAACCCCGGTTATTAAATACAAACATTTCCTCGTTAGGGTACTTGCTTATATCGTAATGGGTAAGCTTATGAAACAACTTCTGTGACGCAGCTTTTACACGATGCGTAGGGGGATTATAGTTATGGGTTCTGGCATAAGAACCAATAATTACATCTCCCAACTGACCTGTATGCAGAATACCATACTCCGAAAAATTAATCTTCTCTATCATGCTATTCAGATGGGCCTGTCCCGAGAACGATGTCATTCCGTTATTACAAGCAATAAGTTTCTCCAAATCGTGCATAAAAAAACCATCATCAAGGGTCTTAAACAACCATTCATGTCTCAATTCCCTGCTTATATCCTGTGCTACTTTAAAATCGGAATAACCAGACTGAGAAAATGTTATAGACGTAATGGGACTGTATCCCAAGTCGGAGGCAACCCAGTTAACCATTCTGGAATCGAGACCACCGCTAAGGCAGGCTATATGCTTATACCCATACTCCTTGTCTTTTTGAAATGATCTATCTACAGCCTTCCTGAAATAATGATCTATGCCTTCTATCCCCTTCTTCATATCGATAGAATGATCAGGCTCATCTGTCAAATTAAAATATTCACTATGACTGATTACATTATCCCTAAGTTGTAGATAAGATGCGGGAAGTATTCTCTTTATGTTATCGCATAAGGTAATGTCGTCGAGTAAATACCCATATGTAAGAAAACAATAAGCAGCATTTCTATTAACACCGGAACCAATATTGAATATCTCCATCTGTGCCCTGACTATCCCCAATGAATCTCCCACAATTAGCAAATCTGAATTCTTGTAGTAAAAAAGCTTCTTTTCTGCTATATGGTCGGTAAAAAACAATACCTCTCCATTTCGTTTGTCATATACCATACCACGGAATATTCCGCTTAAGCTTTTTAAAAAATCCCTGTCGTATTGAAGAAATAGTTTTGCTACAAGCTGAGAAAAATCCAGTCCAATATTCTCTTTGAGTAAATCGGATTTATTAAAAAACACCCCCTCTATGACTATAAATAGTTCTGAATTATCAATTTCCACACAATCGTTACGAAATTTCTCATTAAAGGAATATGAAACAAATACTCCTTTACCAACTTCTTTATAATCTTCCGCTATATTATTTTTAATTTCTCTCCCTAAATCTACAATAGCTTTAAACATAATCGGCAGTATATTTTCTACAAATATAGTATAAAATAACAAGAAGATATCATATTATAATATGATGATATATAAACCACCTTCCAGTTAATTAATTAAATTTGTAGCATAATCAGTCTTTCTAAACGCATGCTGGTTAACATTATATATTTTACCTGAGAATATTAAATATGGATAAAAAAATATTAGTCATTGGTAATGGCCAGTCAGTTCTTATAAAAGAATTATACAAGAATATAAACAAATACACTGGAGATAATTTTACCATAGATCTCTTTTCATTAAACAATACCGAAAAGAATTGTAACATATTCGGAAAGATTCACACTTTCCCTTCATTTATTTTTAAGGTTGATAATCCTACTCTGGCTTTTATTCTAAAAGTCTTTTATCTTAAGATATTTACCTTCTTTATTTCGGGCAAATACGACATACTTCATATGCACTATATTCAGAATATTTTTAATCACCTGAATATAAAAAAGATTGCAAAGAAATCTATAATTACAGTATGGGGTTCTGACTTTCTAAGGAGAAATGAAAGTAAAAGACAAAAATTAAAATCATTGGTAGAGAAGGTAGACATAATAACTTGTGGCAACACAACCGTATTAAAAAATATCGGAGAATACTATAATCTTAATACCGAGAAACTCATACATACACCATTTGGTTTTGAAGCCCTTGACTATATTGAAAAACATAAGGATTCAAATAAAAATAGCTTAAAGAAATTATTTAATATTCCTGAAGATTCAATATGCATATCTATAGGCTATAACGCAGACTCAGGACAACAGCACCAAAAACTTATTGAATTGATTAAAGCAAATAGCAATTTACAAATACTAAAAGACAAGTTATTCTTTGTTCTACCAATGACATATGGTGAACGACAGCCGGGATATATTAATCATATAGAAAACATTCTTAAATATTTTCCTTTTCGCTATAAGGTATTAAAAGATTTTATGAATGCAGAAACTATTGCACGCTTCAGACTCGCCTGCGATATACTTATTCAGGTGCAGATAACTGATCTTTTAGCTGGATCAATGCAGGAACATCTGTGTGCGGGAAACATTGTTATAACGGGAAGCTGGCTTCCATATCAGGAGCTCAAATCAAGAGGAGTTATATTTGAAGAGGTCAACAATGTTGAAGAAACAGGAGAAATGCTAGAATCGGTTATAAACAATTCCAAAAATATTAGCACCGATGGTAACTTTTCACGTATATTGAATTTTGGCAGCTGGAAACACACTGCTCCTAAGTGGGCAAACCTTTATCAATAAATTTTAATAACTAAATAATAGGCAATAATTACTATAAATTCCTATTTTTGGGTAAATTTTATTTAACAGAGTACAGATATTAACTACAATAATCATGAAGAATATTCAATTCAAGAAATTCATTCCTCACATTACTGCAATCATTTTATTCATTGGTATTTCATACATCTATTTCCCCGAGATTTTACAGGGAAAGGTTGTCAACCAGTCCGATGTGTCGTCGTGGAGAGGTGCAGCAAATGAGATATTGGAATACAATAAACAAACAGGAGAACAGACTCTTTGGACTAACTCTATGTTTGGAGGAATGCCTTCTTATATGGTTTCAACCCAATACAAGGGCAATCTTATAAAATATATTGACCATTTAGTACAAATAGGGAAAAGACCTGCCAGTTATATCTGTCTTGCCATGTTATCGTTTTACCTTCTTATGCTTGTCTTTGGGGTTAATCCATGGCTGGGTATAATAGGCTCCATTGCTTTTGCCTTTTCGTCGTACAACTTCATAATTATACAGGTGGGGCATAATGCCAAAATGCTGGCCATAGCATATATGCCTATGGTTCTGGCTTCTGTAGTTTATGCTTTCAGGAAAAACAGAATAGCAGGCTCCATCTTTCTGGGAATATCACTGGCTCTTGAGATTATTGCCAAGCACCCTCAGATAACATATTACCTGGGACTTGTAGTGCTTGTTTATGGTATATATGAATTTTACCATGCCTTTAAAAACAAGACTCTTATCGGATATTCTAAAACAGTGGGTCTTTTGGTAGTTGCCGCAGGGCTTGCAGTTGCTACAAATGCAGATTATTTGCTGACTACCTCTGAATATGCAAAATATACCATGCGTGGTCCTTCTGAGTTAACTCACGACAAGGGTAACAAGACTAGCGGTCTGGATAAAGATTACGCAACACAATGGAGTTATGGCATAGATGAAACTTTTAACCTTCTGATTCCTAACTATAAAGGAGGGGCTTCCGGTGGTGCTTTAAGCGAAAAATCTGAGACATATAAATTAATAAGCAGACAAGATCCTTCATACGCCAAGAAAGTCATAAAGCAGATGCCTACATACTGGGGCCCTCAGCCATTCACAGCAGGACCGGTATATATAGGTGCAATTATAATATTCCTTTTTGCTTTGGGATTATGCCTGATAAAAGGAAAAACAAAATGGTGGATACTAACTGCTACCCTGCTTTCCTTTGCTCTTGCATGGGGAAGGCATTTTATGCCCCTTACCGACTTATTCCTGGATTATTTCCCTCTTTACAACAAGTTCAGGACAGTATCAATGATACTGGTAATCGCACAGCTAACTATTCCTTTGCTTGCAATGCTGGCTTTGAAGAAAATTTACCAAAGTGAAATAAAAAAGAAGGATTTTATAAAAGCAATGAAAATTGCCCTTGGTACTACTGCTGGATTTTGCTTATTGGTATATATAATACCATCTATTGCAGGAAGTTTTGTTTCACCTCAGGATAGCCAGATGCATGAAATGATTGCAAACACTTTACGTCTGGACAGAATAGCCCTTCTTAAGGCCGATGCAATAAGATCTATGATATTTATACTTCTTGCAGCAGCAACCATATGGGCAGTTTACAATAAAAAACTAAAAGCTAAGCATTCATATATTATTCTTGGACTGCTTATAATTGCAGATATGTGGACTATAGATAAAAGATATCTTAACAACGATCACTTTGTAAAACAACGTCAGTTCACTAATCAGTTTGCTCTTCGTCCTGTTGATAAGATTATTCTTCAGGACAAAGATCCTAACTATAAGGTTCTTGATTTCTCCGTAAATACTTTCAACGATTCGCACATATCCTATCACCATAAGACAATTGGTGGATATAGTGCCGGAAAACTTAGAAGATATCAGGACATGATTGATTTTCATATCTCAAAAGAGATGCAACAATTTGCCAATGGCATTAAGACTGCAACTTCAATGCATCAGATAGACTCAATTGTTGCAGGTATGAAGATCATTAATATGCTCAACACAAAGTATATAATCACAAACCCGGGTTCTGCACCATTGGCAAACAGAACAGCTATGGGTAATGCCTGGTTTGTTAACGATTACAAGATAGTTCCAAATGCCGATGCCGAGATTGCTGCTCTTTATGGTTTTAATCCTAAAGAAGAAGCTATTATCGACAAACAATTTGAGAACCAGTTAAACGACAGGGCATTCAATCCCGATGAAAATGCAAGTATAAAACTGGAATCGTATGCTCCTAATAAGCTTGTTTATAAAACAAATGCCAAAACAGAACAACTGGCCGTGTTTTCTGAAATATACTATCCAAAGGGATGGAAAGTCAGCATTGATGGAAAAGAAGCCAAACATTTCAGGGCAAACTATATATTAAGGGCAATGATTGTTCCTGCCGGGAATCATACAATTGTATTTAGTTTTAATCCCGATTCATACAAAACAGGAACAAACATTTCTTATGCAAGCTCATTAATACTATTACTGTTACTTGCAGGAGCTGTTTTTCTGGGGATAAAAAAAGAATTAAGAAAAGAATAATTACTATACCCTAATGATAATCAGGTTATAAAACTGTCGGGCATTTATTGCAAGTCTTTACTTTTATAACCTGATTTTATTTTTTATACAAAGGTGTCATTCTGACACAAAATACATAAGCTTATTCTGGATTTCCAGGCATTTTTATCAAAACTTTAATTAAAAACCCCACTAAAAGAACAGGGATTTTTGCCGTATCTCATTCAGCATTTGTACTAGCTTTGTACTAGGTTTGTACTAGCTTACCGTTACCTCAAAAGTAAAAAGCATGCATAAAGCAAATAAAAACCAGACACAAACACAGTAGCTGGTATTTTCTGGAAAGAGAACAACTTTATGCTTGTCATTTTGTCATAAGGCAAGAAAACAAAAAAATACCTCCTACGCGTTTTTCGCATAAGAGGCATATTTATTTATAAAGTAAGACTAAGAAATCAAGCTGATCTTAATTGCCAGCAAGTTCCTATTATCTTATAGAATCTGTTTGTATCTCAACCAATTTATATAATTTATCGGCCTTGCGGACTTTTTCAGGAACAGGTATAGAAAATTTCTCTCCCTTAACCGTTTTTTCAACCGACTGAAGGTCAACTCTGATTTCATTTATAGTCATCTGAATAACACCAGTAGTAGGACCTGTTATCAATACCTCATCACCCACTTGTAAATCGTGTGACTCCATCTTGAA
>CAXXRT010000030.1:0-10907 GCA_963666945.2 Marinifilaceae bacterium | reverse complement strand
ATCAGCCCCTTCCAGGTCTTCCCACAGAAACGTTATATTAGTCAATTGTGTCTCAATACTATCAGCAGGAGAAATAATATCCAGCTTTTTATCTTCCAGATCTTTTTCTATCAGGTCATCACACGATGCAAATACACTAACTCCCAATAATACAAATATCAATATCTTAATCCTTGCCATAATTTATAGATTGCATGTATATTTTTAATTGTAACTTATCTTTTTTACTTACCCTGTCCCTTACCAAATCGAAAGAAACAGATCTTATAAGTTTATTCTTCTTATATTCAAAATAATGTATAAGCTTTAGAAGTTTTTTAAACGAACCTTCCACCGTTATTATAGAAGTCCTGCAAAGATAGCTGCTCCTGCTTACGCTATGAGCCGCTGGAAAACTCTTTAGCCTAAGATTATGCCTTTTGCAATATTCCGATATATCGGTAAACAGACTCTCCATCTCACTATTCTTAGAACTTTTACCCACCTTGGTCTTTAAATAATCAAGCTGACGGGTCAATATACTAATATTGGCAGGTGCAAGAGATGTCTGACTAACATCATGCTTTAAATCAGAAATCTTCCCGGCAAGCTCTATGGTATTACTAATAGTTAGATTGTACACCACAATCATAATGACAGGTGTCAAAACTAATAACAAGTAATATTTCTTTTTATATCCTTCCATAAACTACTTTTTTGAAGATATCTTCAATTCCAAAACAAACTCACCATGACCTTCCCTTTCAAAATACTCCTGACGAACTATGCCATCCAACCATTTTTCATCCTTAAGAAATTTTAGCCACATATCTATTTTACCCGGAGAACTACACTTACCCTCTATATAAATAATGCCGTCCTTATATTTTAAATCCTCTCCATCCCTTATCTTTGAAGATAAAGGGGCAACTGAAATCTGACTTAAGCTTATCCCTTCTGGCATCTTTAAAATTACCCTGTCACACAAAAAACTCATATTGCTTTTTACATCAAGCGAATTACTTGAAATAAACGTTTTGTACTGTGCTACCTTAGATTTCAGGGAATCCAGTCTTACCAACAAGCCTTTATTAATAACAGATTCGCTGCTTAACGAGTCATATTCATTACGATAAGAACTAAAGACCAGAAAGTTTATAAACAACACAACAAACAATAATATCCCAACTCCCTTAAACAAACTTATATTGTTCCTGTAATAGCTATACTCCTTAAAATATTCATTTATCTGCTTGTTATAAAAATTGGCATGACTACCGGTGAAAAAACTCACAGCAGCACTATATGCAGGTAAATATTCAGAAGAAACCTTATCATCACCGATTTTACATAACTTATCTTCGCCCTCATCATTTTCTACAGAACTAACAACAACTCCAGTTGATCCTATCTCCTTATTTCCGCTAATCCCCAATCGATAATTTCCACTTTTAATACTATCACATGAATTCTCAATGACAGGAATCACGGTAGCTGTTTCAAAAGGACCAAGACAAATACCGGAAACAAAAAGCTTAGAATCCCTCAATTTATTAATAAGTTCCAGCACTACATCCTTACGAATTACCGACAGCCAGCAATATCCTCTTTCTGCATTATAGATATTATAAACAAACTCATCTTCCTTACCCGAGGGGATCAATCCCGAAAGCATTGTCTGAGTATCTGTTTCCTCAACCTTCTTATATATCACATTACTTCCCGTGATACAAAGAACAATTGGAAGCTTTAAGCCTTTAAGATCTCCCAACTCCTTCTCGGTAATATTTCGGGATTCTTCGGCAAAAAGACTATTATTCTTCCTTTTCAGTCTGACTAAACTGTAGGAATCTACATCTCCCTTTTTATAAGAGACATGCAAACCTATTGCAGTTTGTCCTTTTACAAAATTCTTTATGTAGCTAACAATTCCCATACTAGTTTATTATAGCAGGTCTTATTAAAATATTAAGTCTCGTCTTATGCTTACTCTTACTATTCGATCCAAAAATCCACTTCAAAACAGGAATCTTTCCCAAAACAGGAACGCCTCTCGAACTCTTGGAATTTGTATTTTGTTCCAATCCTCCCAGCAATATCGTCTCCCTGTCCATAACCCTTATCATAGATTCAAACTTACGGGTCACCATTCCAGGAGGCGCGTCTTCAATTATCCTTGTTGTAAAATCAGATTGTTCAACCGAAATATCCATATTCACACTACCATCACCGGAAATCATTGGTTTAATCTTAACCTCAAGATTTGCCTCTACCGGTTTATATACCTTTTGAATAGCAAGCTGAGGATTCTGTGAACCCCAGTAATTATTGGTCTCCTCTCTATAATATTCCTTCTTTCCAATCTTTAACTTGGCCTCATGACCGTTAATTGTCGAAAGTCGTGGAGTTGATCTTATATTAGCCTTACCCGACTCATCAAGAGCCTTAAGCTTAAGGTAAAAGTTAGGATTAACCCTTCCAAGTCTTGCAAAACCAAGATTATTAAATACACTGTTTATGGTATTACCATTCATAGTAACACTCACACCCTTTTCGCTTCCTGGAGCAAGACCACCTTCGGTCTTTGTTGATTCAACACCAAGAGCTGCCTCAACTCCCACGGAAAGATCAACTTTATCCGAAACCTCGACAATTATCACATCAATAAGCACCACGGGAACCTTCTGATCAATTTCATGCATCAGTTCCATAAACTCAATAATCCTGTCAGTATCCCCGCAAACAAAAAGACTATTCAACTCTTCAAATTCCTTTATCTCAAGTCCTGCAATATACGACTTAGGCAACAACTCCGACAACTTAGAAACCGAACGGTAGTTAAATTTCACCATCCTGCAATCCTGCAGTTCCTTCATCCTTCTTTCGCCCACATAGCAAACATCATCCTGAATCTTATAGCTATACTTACTTCCTTTAAAAAGATTATAAAGAAACTTATCAACGCTTAGATTCTTAACACTAAGATTTACATTCTCATCAAGCTTTGAAAGTAAATGGTATTTTAGATTAGCCTTATCAGCCACAAACTTAAACAGCCTATCCAAAGGCTCATTCACAACATTTACAGTGATACCCTGCTCAGAGTCAACACTCACATTTCGTACAGCAGGAACAAACGACTTTACAGCCTCATTATTTTTAAATTTAGACAAATCCTTACTAAACTTCTTCTCAATAATATAAACAGCTTTGCCCTCTGTCTTAACATTTAAATCATTGGAATGCGCAAGAAGATCCAAAGCCTCCTTAAGATTCGAAGACCTCACGAACCCATTAACATTCTGGTTCATAAGCCCAGGGGAAAGAATAACATTACTTCCCGAAACCTCGGAAATCTTCTTAACCACCTTATTCAGAGGATCGTTATTCAAATCCATGGTAATTTCATTATTCAACTTATTATAGCTAATCTTAATTTCCTTTTCCTTAGCAGGAGGGGCAAGCTTTTTAGAAATCTTAATAATATTTCCCGTAACTTCAAGATTCAGGCTATTATCATTGCATAAATAAACAAGAATATCCTTTACAGCAACATTCTTAAAATTATTGCTCACATAACTTTCAAGACTATTAGGAATAGAAATATTAAGACCCGCATCATTAGCAATCGCTCTTATAAACTCCCCTACCTTCATTTGGCTAATACTTATACTAACCTTCTTATTCAAATCAGGAATCTCTCGCTTAGCCAGGCTATCCAACAAAGTATTCACATTAACAACCTGCGAACTAACCGACCCGACAATAAATACAAAAAGAAAAACAAAAACTGTTCTACATAATCTTGAATAACAACCCACCATAAAATTTTTATCTAATAAATTACAATGAAAACACACTAAGAAATAATAATATGTAAAAATACATTAATATCTGGAAAGTTCCCTATAAATAGAATGTTAAATGTAATTAGATTAACGATATCTTTAAAACTTGCTTAAACTACTTAGGCAAGTTTTTTTATATGCAATATGCAGATGACCGTAGTGTTACATATCTTCCAAAATCAAAAACATAATTATATCCTTCACCATGTACTCTAATAGCAACATGTCCATAAGGATGTTCCTTTCCATTTTTAGTATAAGGTTTCCCAATGACAAGTTCGACATCTTTACCATCAGGGTCAACAAACTTAAGTGGATTGTTTAATACATATGAATATGAAGAGTATGAATTATACTTTTCAGCCAATGGGTCTATACAATACCACCTACCAAGACCAGCATCATACATTCGTAAGCATACGCTAAACTCCGTATTTCTAAGTTAAAATTAGAGAAACTTTCAAATTAATCTTAAAACATTCGGATTAGTTTGAAAGTCTTTGAAAGTAAAGTTGTATAAATTCTTATTCTTACATTTTAAAATTATGTGGTAATAGTTCAGCAAGATCCTTACTGTAGTCGTTATCGTACTTATGGACATTCTCAAGGAAGTAGATTATCCAGTCACGGACGTTTACATCGTTATTCTTGCAACACCCCAGCATAGAATAGAAGATTGCAGCATTTTCTGCTGATTTATGATTGCCACAGAATAACCAATTTTTTCTACCCAAAGCAATGGGACGAATCGCATTCTCGGCTTGATTATTGTCTATATTATAACGACCATCCAAATGATACCTTGATAATTTATGAAAAATTCTATGTGTATATTTGATTGCTTTTCCTATGCGTCCTTTAGGTAATACCTTAGGATATTCTTTTACCAGCCACTTCTCAAAAGCAACCATTATAGGGTATGCTAAACGAGTACGTATATCAGCACGTTGCTGATCAGAAAGATTTTCTTCTGTAGCTTGTCTTTCTACATCATAAAGTAAACCTATTTGCACTAAAGCATAGGAAGCCCTGGCTTCATCTTCTTTTAGAGCCTCCTCATATTTACTGCGATTATCAAAACCTTCTGATAATCGCAGGAAATTTAAAGATGCAGAGAAAGAACATAAGTCCATGTCAGATTATGCACTTGGACAGATACAGCTTTTGTACAAAATAGAACAAAAGGCTGCAGAAGATAATCTATCTGCTGAAGAGACTGCATTACTTAGAAAAAAACTGGCGGAGCCTATACTTGATGCCTTTGAAGGATGGATGGAAGCAAACTATAAAAAGGTTCTTCCACAAGGCAAAATGGGTGAAGCTATAAAGTATACATATGCACTTCTCCCCAGACTAAGGCAATACATAACAGACGGCACTTTGCTCATAGACAATAATGCAGCAGAGAATGTAATCCGTCCCGTAGCCATATCCAGAAAGAATTTCCTTTTCTGTGGCAATCATCAGGCTGCAGAACACGCTTCCGTAATGTTTACCCTTATGGGATGTTGTAAAGAAGCTGGAATTAATACAAGAGAATGGCTGAATGATGTGATTACAAAAATGCCATATTATCTGAGGGATAAAAACAACCTTGAAGAACTTCTACCATCAGTATGGGCAGAAAAGCATTAGAATAGTCCAATAGAATCCAACCGATTCCAATAAATTCCAATTTTTTTGGAATAGTTTAAATGGCAAAAACTTATTCCTCTATAAATCAGGTATTATTTAGTATTGAATAATTTTGACAAATTCCAATTTCAATAAGAATTTATAGACACTTCCATAAATATACTCTATATGGAGGTGTAGTTCAGCGAATGCTTACTTTAGAAAAAAGATTTACAATTCATTAGAAGAACTGCAACAAGATGTAGATATCTGGCTATACTATTATAATAACGAACGCCCTCATTCAGGTAAATATTGTTATGGGAAAACACCTATGCAAACATGGAAAGATTCTATTTATCTTGCAAAAGAAAAAATGTTATCAACTCTTTATCAAAAAGATGTATCTTTGCATATGTCGGATGAAGTGGAAACGGGCTCTGCCGGAGAGCAACCCGACAGAAATAATCCGAATGACCGGAATGGTCAAGGAGGAAAGAATCCCCCTATAATTAGTTTGACTATTCCAAGAAATAATGTCTTTGAAAACTCCAAAAATTCATGAGAATTTTTGCCCTACTGTCAGATGATATCCTGACTATTACACTTTATAATACATTGCCCTCATATACAAAAAAATAACAAAAAGCCGGCACTTCACAATGCCGGCTTTTTGTTATTTTATGATTAAATCATGTATTTTATCATCCCAAATCACCTTACCTTTGGGAATGAAACTTGTCTTATTTAAAACAATCTTTCCTTTGGAACTCACTACATATTCAAGAATTTTAATTTCACAATTCATCTCATCTTTATCAAATTCAAGCAATTTTGCTTGCTTTACCTTTATATTTTTATCATTGATCTTTATATAGGATAACCATCCATCATTATCTTTTCCTAAAACTTGTTTAGAACGTATTGAACCTGACTTATCGTATATGATTAATACTGTTTCAAGTAGATCATAATCATAAACAGATTCTCCCTCATAATTTTGTTTTTGGATAATTAGAGCAATTAAATTATTTGTCCAAGGTATTCTAATTCCATAATCATACCTACAAAGATTATTATCCTTATGATCTGAATCTATAAACTCTCTTACTAACGCATTAGATATTTGTTTATAACTATTTCCGTATTTAAACAGAGGTTTAGATGTTTGGTTATTTAGAATTAATGGTAATTTACCAAGCTTAAACTCATTGACATAATTCTTAAATTGGTGATTTTGTCCATCACAACTCAATGAAGTTATTACTAAAATTATAAATATTATACTTTTCATTCTTATCTATTTCGTCTTACTGTTGTAACTGTATAATCATAAAATCTTCGTCCTTGCTCGTAAGTTCCTGTTAATCTATTATTATTTAAATTTAAAGTATTACTACTTTGGGTACCATAATTACTGTGTCTAGTTCTATTATCAAAGAAATTATAACTAGTCCAAGTAACTACACCGTTACTAAGCGTTGTAGTTCTACCTGAAATCGCTATAAAATGATCAGTCATTCCATCTCCATTTGGTGAACCATCATGGTAATCTACGCCAACCATTATTGGATTTCCAGAATTAATGGCTTTATCAATAACACTTACACCTGTTGTTGCATCAGTACTAGTAGTTCCAGCTGTTCCGCTAGTAGTGGCACTTGTCATAAGTACTTGTGTACCTACACCAGCTGTTTCTACACCAACAACCTCTAGTTGCTCTGTTGCCGCATCATAACAAGAAACATTAGATCCATCAGCCTTTTGCCTTCTAGTTCCATCATCATTAAACATTGAAACAAAATCATCTTGATCAAGCACTGTCTCTGTAATAGATGTTAGATCTCTTTGAGTATATGTCACAGAAATACCTCCACCAAGATCCATCGTGTAATTAGCACCAATATTAGTATAACCTTCTACATCATCACTACCCTCTTGCCACTTTACATGTCCATCTTGATTTCTATACCAATCCATTCCGTTTGGATCAATAAGCAATATTGGGTTATTAGCTACATAATTATAAGGAGTCCAACTTAAATAATTTTCTGTATGAGGATCTATACAATGAAATCTACCCAAACTCTTATCATACATCCTCCACCCATAATCCAACCAATTTACGCAACTTTTTAAGCCTGTTTTTAAGGCTCTACTCGCTCCAAAAACTTGTTCAAAGAACTTCTATTACCCTCAAAAATAAGACTTTTTATTTTAATTGAACATATTTTATTATTCTTTTTTCAGTTGAAAGAAAAAGGTTTAAGGAATAACTCAAGGCTGTATCCTAATTAAGACCACTATTCTTTAGTATAACGAGTATGTCCATTACGACGATTATTTTATACCCCCTGCCTTGCATTTTGGTTACCCACTTACCCACTGGATATTTTTATCTGACACCTAGATATTTGAGTGGATAATTGCATCAGTTACCCACCGATTATCCACATTATCCACTGATTTCCTTTTAGAAACTGGAATCTGACTGTGTATTTGATATAAAAGAGGAAATGATAGCAGAAGAAATAAGCCTTTATTAAGTCCTGCTAATAATATTTTTTGTCAATCTTACGACTTACAAAATTAAAATAAAGTTCATAAAAGGCAACTTATAGGTATAAATAAAACTAAAACCGATACATACTATAAAAACTATCCAGTAAAAATTTGCTTTTACTGGATAATTAATAATTAGTATTTCAGTTTTAAACAGGATAAATATTTTAGAATGCTACCTCTATAATCCTGTCAAATTTATTTAAGGACGAGGCACTATCTTGTCCTAAATCATGGTTATAAGAAAACTATTTCCTTTTTTTATCAGCCTTATTTCGAAAAATTTCATCAAGAAAAAACATTTCAAAATAATCTTTCATTCTAACCTTATTTCCTATTAGATGTACATCTGATTCTTTATGTTCAGACGAAAAATTAATTTTGGAATTATCCAATCTATCCTCAAGAGCATATTTATAAATAATTCTAATAGTATCTCCCCAAGCTATATAGAATGGACTGTCACTATATTTTATTTTTAAATGATTTTTTGGTATAGTATCTAACTTAGATATTTCGCCATAAAATAAATATAAGCCAGAGTCATCTTTCTTTGAAGATTTAGCCTCAAACAAATAACCTCTATCCATAATAGTTATTACCTTGCTTCTATCCGGCGATTTTAAGTAATAAAAATCATCAGGAAATTTTACTCTACTATACTTTAATGCAAAAAACAATGCAATTAGAATTATAATTAGTACGGATATTAATATTTTCTTGGCCATGAGCTAGGTATTGATTTAATAATAGGATAATTAGATGGAAAACCTCTTTTGTATCCACGTTTTTGCATTACATGGGAACGAAATCTTTCTCCATAAGGAGGAGACCAATTTTTAAAGGCTTGCCTAATAATTTTCGAATTCAGCTTATTATCATTAACTTGGAACGCTCCAAAAGCTTTTAATGATATCTTTTCAGAGAAAAACAAACTACTGTACATTCCAGCAAACATATTACCTGCATCTCTTGCAGATACGTAAATCCCTTTTGATATTTGTGAACCACGATGACGATGCTGCTCAATTTGACTTTCTGTCATTGAAGAGGTAATTCCATTTGATTTAAAATCATACTTATCACCAGTACCAGCATTATGCATATAATCACTTAATCCCTTAGGTTTTGTTGAGTTAATCCAATCTCTAGCTTCATATGAGCCAAAATCTATCTTTCCAATTGGATTATTGTTATCATCTGCAAAACTCCACCATTCTAAAGTCTCTCCCATCTTCTCAGCACCAAATGTTGATAATGACATAGTATTAGGATCAAAGTTTGCTAAAACTTCGTCACTGTGTCTATAAACACCTAAATCCCCATCATTATATACTGCTATAACATTTCCATACTTATCTGTGTGAGTTGAATAGTTCATCCCATTTAAGTCAACAAACTTAATAGGATTATTCCCTGAAAAGTGATATGTAGATTGAGAATAATAACTCTCCGCCATAGGATCCACACAAAACCACCTGCCTAACTCTGGTTGATTCATCCGAGCCCCATAATCCAACCAATCTGTCTCTTCCTGCAACTCCTTGCCGTTATACAGGTATTTATTCGAACTGGAACCACTTCTGCCAAAGCTCATTCCGAAAGGATAGTAGTTTGAGGTCTGAACTACATTGCCTGTCTCATCTAACACCATCCTTACATTGCCTAGATGGTCGGTAAGGTTATACTCATACCTGCCTGAACTGCCCTCTAATACATACCTGCCCTCTTCGTTAAGGATATATTTCAAAGAACTGCCTTCGTAAACAAAGTTTCCGTTGTATGTCAGCGTCTTACCCGGCAATATGTTCTGTATCTTCCCTCCTGATGCTGAATATACATACCTGCTAATATTATCTGCAATATCTACCATCTCTGGCAAATTTATGAAATTATAGGCAATATTCGTGATGCCTTTATTTAAATCTTTTATCATATTTCCATTAGCATCGTAAAAATATTCATCACCTGTGGAATTCGAATATTCTTTAAAGCCTACTCCGTCATTATATGAATCATTCACATACTTTAGCTTATTTCCTACGTATCCATACGATAGATTATCTGTTCCAGCTCCATTCTCTTTACGACTAAGTGTTAAAATATTTCCATTTTTGTCGTAGGTTATATTTTCTACATCAAACTTTGTACTATTTACAATACTTGCCCCTTCTCCATAATCAGCCTTATTAAGCCTGTTTATTCCATCATATTTAAATGAATATGCCCTACTGACTCCATCACTGTTCTTCCAGATCATTCCTGAGATATTACCGTTATATTGCTGTTTTTCATCTAAGGCTGACAACAAACTACAATCTTCATACATAAGGCTCATAGAAAACTTATCACTACTTTCTCTTGACTTATTGATATCAGTCATCCAACCCCTGATATTATAACTGTAATCTAGCTTTTGAATATTGTTTTGATCATTGCCATGAAGATATTTTGACTGCAACTCTCCAAGTTCATTATAAGTCATAGAAGCAATAACTTTCTCTTGACCACCGTTGATTTTTTGCTTTATGTTCGTTAGTCTTCCTACATGATCGTAACTATAATACTTATCAACGGTATTTACGATATAAGATGAGCTACTTGTTTGTTTATACTCCTGATACTCCTTAGTCTGCAATATCTGACCAACAAAATCATATTTAGTCGACACTATCTCTTTACCGTAAGGATAAAGACTTCTTATAGTCTGAATTACCCTGTACCTGTCATCGTAATATAACGTAGTATTCACCCAATATGCCCCACTTACTCCTAGCACCTTTGCTTTCGTTCCTGTAATCTGACCTTTCACCTTATCAAAATAACCTTCTCCTCCTGTATATTCAGAGATTTTCTTTCCTGCGTCAATATTTTGTTTCCAGGCAAAAGAGTAATCATCATAGT
>CAXXRT010000029.1:0-12867 GCA_963666945.2 Marinifilaceae bacterium | reverse complement strand
TTAGTATTCTGATTTAAATATTCATTTTTTTCATTTCTATACACATTGGTATCCATGGTAAATGAGAATCGATAATTCCTGAGAGAAAAAAATGTGAAAGGAATAATGCAAACCAGAAAAGCATTTAAACAGGAATCCCAATAGGTGCCCAAATTCCATCTTTCCGCTGGTTCCTCAACAAGAAAAGCCATAAAATAAACGGTTGTTCCTATTCCAAGTAAGACTATAACAATAGAAACAAATTCTTTTAATATAGTCCACTCCTCTTTTTTAGAAAAGAATCTTATTTTTTTTATAATCCACACCAACAGAACAATAGGAATAACCATTGAAGCACAGTATACTATCATAGTTTGTTCATAACTCAACGATTCTCCAGGATGGGAATTAAGAGGTCTATAGAGTAAAATAAATGCCAGACAAAATAGCACAATAATAAAAGATCCTATAAAAGGCTTCGCTATAATAAAATTTTGAGAGTATTTTCTATTTAGCCATTTATATATACTGCTTATCATGGTAATTCTTTGTTTGTAATTTATCTTTATTTAATAAATAAAGATATCTGACAATAAAAATATAAATTCCAATACTATCGGCCAAATTAAAGAATGAGAATAAACAGGAAAAGGAAGCTTTAAAGCTTCCTTTTCCTGTTATCGTGATCCAGACAGGGCTCGAACCTGTGACCTACGGCTTAGAAGGCCGTTGCTCTAATCCAACTGAGCTACTGGACCATCCTTATTTTTTTAATTGCGGTGCAAAGATAGATATTTTATTTAAAAAACAAAACCATATAAGCATAAAATTCCCAGTATTTTCGGGGTATACAGCCCTATGTTTTAATTATCAAAAACTTAGAAAATCAACTTTTAAAATTATCTGTTCATATTTATATGCTGTTTATCCATAAATTAAAAGGATATCATCAAAATTATATTGACTATTGCAACTATTATTAGTTATAAGAGTAAAATATATAATGCTATTTGGCATATTTATTATGATGTAATTTCAATTAAAACAAAATGATCATGAAAAAATCACTTTTAATTTTGGCTATAATCTTATGTGCAAATATTATTTATGCACAAACAGAAAAAGGAACACTATATATTAGTGGAAGTACAATGCTTGATTTATCATTCGATTCTCAGACATTTGAGAATGGTGAGAAAATTGAAAACGATATTACCAATATCAGTTTTATCCCTTCAATTGGTATATTTATAATAGATAATATGGTTGTGGGACTTGATTTATTGTATACACATGCAAAGGAAGATCCTAAAGATGGAGTAGAAATGAAAGAAACAAGTTTTGCCATAATGCCTATGGTAAGATATTATATACCAATGGAAAATGATTTTAGGCCATTTATACACGCCGGAATTGGTTGGATTAAATGGAAAGCCGATGTAGATGAAGGTGTAGAAGTTGATGCTGATGGAATGGTGTTTGGAGGAGGTGCAGGTATATCCTATTTTGTTAAAGACAACATTTCATTAGACTTAGGAGTCAATTATATATACTCTAAAAAATCAGGCGATTTTATGGGAGAAGATTGGGATTTAAAAGACAGCATAATGAGTATTACCTTTGGAATGTCCATATTCTTCAATTAGCAAAACTAAATTTACGCAAAGAAAAAGAATGTTCTGACTGCCTTATACACACTTTCACATAAAACAAAAATAAACGGAGGTATAAATTATGCCTCCGTTTATTTTCCCCATGATTTAATTCCGGGATAATTTAATTTCTATTTTAAAAAGGCGGTAAAAACAACTAATTTAGTACTAAATATTATAAATAGTATTTAGTATCAAAGGCTATACCTTTTATGTTATAAATATAAATCCAATATGTATTACGATATATTCTACAATTCTTATTACAGAATGATTATAGTAGGCGACGAAGACGGCATTTCAGAGTTATTGATTGATAGAGATATTCCTGAAAACCATATTAAGTCGGAAGACTATTTTATTGAGGCAAAATATCAACTTGAAGAATATTTCAGAGGAGAAAGGAAAGAGTTCCATTTGAAGCTAAATCCCAGAGGAACGGATTTTCAGCTTAAAGTATGGGATGAACTTAAAAATATACCCTATGGAGAAACACGCAGCTATAAAGAAATTGCCATAGCCATAGGCAACCCCAAAGCATCAAGGGCAATAGGAATGGCAAACAACAAAAATCCTATCCCAATAATAATACCTTGTCACAGGGTAATAGGCTCCAACAAAACGCTGGTTGGTTATGCCGGAGGTCTTAAAATGAAGAAAGATTTACTCAATCTGGAGACGATAAATTCAATATTTCGGAATTTGGAATAAACCAATATCAGAATAAACAATATTTCATCTATCTTATTATTCAACAGTCACATTCGATAAATTAAAAATGTTTGAGTCCATTGCTATTCCCAAAAGTCAAATAATTTTATGTAACCTTTGATATTTATAAATGTATAATAACGTTATGTATATATTTATACAAAAATCATGTAATCACTTTTAGTATAAAGCATAACACAAGTTTGTAAGATGGAAAAGATCATAATCAATTTTTGCCCCACAGGTATGGTTCCAACCAAAGAATTAACACCTCACGTCCCTATCTCACCTCAGGAAATAATAGAACAGGTTCATGAAGCATATGAAGTTGGTATTACCATTGTTCATCTTCATGCACGTGATGAGCAAGGAACACCAACCTGGAAGAAGCATATATATCGTGAAATTTTTGAAGGAGTACGCAAACATTGCCCCAATTTAATAGTATGTGGAAGCACATCAGGAAGGACATTTCCGGAATTCGAGAAACGGTCAGAGCTAATTGAGTTACAGCCGGATATGTGTTCACTCACATTATCTTCACTCAATTTCATAAAACAAGCATCTGTAAATTCTCCAAATATGATTATGCAATTAGCCAATAAAATGAATGAATATGGAGTAAACCCCGAGTTAGAATGTTTCGATTTAGGCATGATAAATTTCGGATTATACCTTATAAAGAAGAATATTTTTAAAGGTCCTTTTTATTGGAACCTGCTATTTGGAAACATATCAGGATTTCAGGCTAATTTCACACAAATAGCAGCCGCACTAAAAGAGATTCCTGAAGACCATTTTGTAGGACTTGCCGGTCTCAGTAAATATCAGCTACAGGTTAATGCAGCAGCTATTGCCATGGGCTATGGTGTTCGTGCAGGTCTTGAAGACAATGTATGGTGGGATTCGAAAAAAACACGCTTATGCAAGAATATAGAAATCATTAAACGCATACACAAATTGATTGATATTCATCAGAAAGAATTTTATACCCCAGAAGATTTTGGCAAATTAGGCTTTTATAATTATAAACGATAAAACACAAAATAGAATAAGTAGTAGAGACTACTGCTTATTCTATTTAATTAAAGAAGAGTATAAATAAACTTTAAAATTATCTTATACCAATATAATATTGTCAATACACAAACACAGTTTTGAGAACAAACTGAATAGAGCGCTTTGAATGATATGGTCCCTTCAGAGATAAAATAGAATCCAACTTTTCATCTGTAAGTCTTCCAACAGCATCATTAAATTCAATATTTTTAATTCTTTCAATCCCCTCCTCTCTATATAATAGATGGGCAATTATTTGAATAACAACAGAGACGTAATTTTCCACAAAATACTGACTTTGCAATTTATTTAAATCTTTTACAAAAGCAGGATCTTCCCCCAATTTGTCAGAGAATTTATCTCTAATCCACATGGTTCGGAAGCAATAATTACTTTTTATTCCCGACTTATCGGACTTTTTAGGTTCTTCTTTTTCCTCTATTTCCTCATTAATCTTAAAAAGAGCCCTGTAACATATAGCTTTAAAAAAGCCCAAAGAAGAATCCATTTGAGAAATCCATGAAAATCTTGTGCAAAAATCCTGAAGGTTACTTATTGCAATTATCGATCTCTCAATATTTATAGATAAAGATGTTTCAGAGATATCGCAAGCAGAATTAATAAATGGAATTATATTATTAATACTTTTGAGTTTATCCCCACACTCATCTGTAGTAAATCTAATTGAAGAACATACCAATCTTCTAATTCTTTCTATAGTATGTCTTTCGGAATTAATTTCGGAATTAATGGAAAGTTTCTGTAAAACATCAGTATGTCGGTGCTCATTAATAATTTCCAGGAGATTATTGGCAATCCCAAGATCATGCCTGAGAGTGTCAAACTTAGCTATATTTTTAGAGAATTCCTCAATATATTTAAACGATTCATCTTTATTTTCCCAAACTGTCTGTCTCACATACTTATCTTTAGCAGAGACCATTATGTCAGCGATATTTAAAACCCATAAATCGAACAGACAGCGAATTGACCAATTCTTTTGCTCCTGATGAAGTGAGTTTTTTAAGCTAAATCGTTTTATTTTATAGATTAAATCTTCCAGTTGAAAATAGCCAGCTTCACCGTTAGATAGTTTTCCAAATATATCGTGATAATCTAAATAATCGGAAATCAAAAACAGATCGGTTCTGGCAAACTCCTCTTTAATATTATGTGCTTTTGCTATCCTGTTTAATTGGAACCATGCCTGACTTGAATGTTCAGAAATTATAATAGCCCCCTCCATTCCATGTCGGTGCTTTACCACTGTTTTGCCAATATCGTGGAAATAAGCAGCCAACATAAGCATAAATATTCTCAGACCTTGCGTTTGGGGGTCGTATTTTACAATTTCAGCGTATTCTCTCCATACAATTCTTGCTTTATAAGAAGAAGTAAGGAATTCCTCTATGACATTAATCTCTTTAAGGTAATTCATAATACGTGCAGTCGCTGCAATCACGTTGAGCAAATGATTATAATCACCAAAATTTCGGGAATAATTCAAAAGAAGAGTTGAATTATCTTCAGGTTCCTCAAGTCTGAATAAATTATTTATGCTTTCTTCAGAGTCAAAATCCCCCATTGGAATATTCCATTTCCTTTGAAGAAAGAATTTATGATACCTGTCAATAAAAGGGAAAGGCATATTTTTATTACCAATAACCTTATATTTTCCATAAGATTGGCCATGCGATTCACCATAAAACTTTTCAAAAGATCTATAACAGATTTTTTCAACTAATTTATCAAGACAGATTTTAAGAGGATCTTTATCCTCTGTTTCATAAAACTTCAAACATTCATGTAGTGACTTTATATTATCTTCTGTATTATATTCCTTTTCGTTGTAAAGAGACTTTTTTATAGCATCTAAACATTCCATGAATATTTCATCATTATCTGTGGTTACAATTTTGAATAACATATTCCAAATATTAAGATATTATTAAATACATAACAGACCATATATTAAAAAACAACATTAAATGAAAACCAGATGATTTAAGTCATTAAAAATCATAGTTATACTATTGTTCAGTACTACGAAAAATAATTGCAGAAAGTTTATTTTATTTGAGGAATTACAATATATGTAATCAAACATTTAAAATGTAATAAAGGAAAAATAATGCTTGGAAAACGAACAGAACATTTTCTATACGCACAAATCTTTCAAAAAAAGTATTAACTTGGTAAATAAATGAAATGAAAAAAAAGATCTCATTAGTACTCTCAGGAGGAGGAGCCAGAGGAATAGCCCATATAGGAGTAATCGAAGAATTGGAAAAGCAAGGATATGAAATCTTTTCTATTTCCGGAACATCAATCGGAGCCCTTATAGGAGGCGTGTATGCCCTGGGGAAAATGGAAGAGTTCAAGAACTGGCTGTATACACTAGATAAAGCAAAGGTCTTCAATCTTATTGATTTCACACTAAGTAAACAAGGATTAATTAAGGGAGACAAAGTCCTCAATAAGATGAAAGATTTCATTCCGGATTCAAATATTGAAGATTTAAAGATATCGTATTGTGCCATTGCCGCAGACATACTAAACAAAGAGGAAGTAGTTTTTACTTCAGGTAGTCTTTACGATGCAATAAGAGCCTCAATAGCAATACCCACAGTCATTACTCCTGTAACCGTTGATGGGAGGATACTCGTGGATGGAGGTATTTTAAACAATATCCCCATCAACCATGCAAAAAGAATGAAAAACGATATGTTGATAGTTGTAGACGTGAATGCAAACATACCAGTATACAAACCAATTATTCAGAAAAAAGAAAACGGGGAAAAACAATCCATTTATTTAAAAAAGATCAAAGATTTCTATAATCAACTTCGTGAAAACAATCATATTAATCACACAGAAAAAATTGGTTATTTTGAGCTGGTAAACAGAACTATCAGTCTAATGACCTATCACATGTCCCAACTATCACTGGAAAGATATTCACAGGACATATTAATTAATATATCCAGGGATTCGTGTGGCATATTCGATTTTTTTAAGGCAGAACAAATGGTTGATATAGGAAGACAAGCAGCAATTAAATACATCAATGAATACAACAATAAAAAGACATAAAGAACAGGCAGTAAGTTTTATGCTTATTCTTTATGTCTTTAAATCAACTACACCATTTTACAAAGAGTATAAATTATGCAGGTATACTGACCCACAAAAAGAAATTCTGCTATCAATCTTAATAAGAAATCAATCTTTGTACATTTTTAGAAATTTCTATCCTCTTATAAATTGAATCGATTATTCTATCGTACAGTTTTTCCTTTAAAACAAGATCTTCAATATCGCCGTCGATATTGGGGTTGTCGTTCACCTCGATAACATAAACCTTACCATCAATCATTTTTAAGTCCACACCATAGAGTCCATCGCCAATCAAGGAAGCAGCTTTTAATGCAGTTTTCACAACAAGCTCAGGCACCTCTTCAACAGGCAATGTTTCAGAGTCCCCCGAATTATCCTCCTCCTCCCCTTTCCAGTTATATATCTGCCAATGACCTTTCGACATATAATATTTACATGCAAACAAAGGCATATTATCTATAATCCCGATTCTCCAGTCGAAGTCAGAGTAAAGAAATTCCTGACATATAATAAGGTCAGATTTTTTAAATAAGTTATTTAAAGCGACAACAGCTTCATCCTTATTTTCAACCTTTGTTATTCCAAGCGAGAAAGAACTATCAGGTTGTTTAATCACAGCCGGGTAATTCAGATCATCCAAAATCGTATGAGAGAAAAGGTTCTTTGTTAAGACAGTTGTCTGAGGCGTCAGCACTTTGTTTTTCCTGAAAAGTTCGTTTTGATAAATTTTATTCGAACATTTCATAATAGACCAAGGCTCATCTATTACCACAAGACCTTCAGCGTAAGCCATTCGAGAAAACTCGTAAGTATGATCACTTACACTAGTTGTTTCCCTTATAAAAAGAGCATCAAATTCATTTATTTTATCAAAATCCGATTTAGTAATGAATTCGGTATAAATACCCCTTTTATTAGCAGCAATCTTAAATTTATGCAAAGCTTTTGCACAGGAAGGAGGAGTTTTTTCATGAGGATTTACAAGAATGGCCAAATCGTATTTATAAGTAGTCAACTTGGTCCTGTTAAACCTTTTCTTATCGAAATACTTCTTTGCAAATTTATTAATAAAATGAATTTCCTCTTCCGGCAATTTAGTAAAATTAAGCACCTTAATCTCTTTAATGAGCCATATATCATGTTTAATAAACTGAACTTTAAACAAAGGAGCCTCAAAAAGCTTATAAAGTTTCATCGCCAGTTTGCTAAATCCCCTAACGTAAGTCTGACCGAAATAGACATTAAGGCAAAAACTATTACCTTTAACATTATGAAGAGATTGAGCAATCAACTCTTCAATTTCAGAAGTCACCGAGCGGATTACGTTTAAGCTCCTGAAATCACGAATAGTTGTTGCACTGGGAACAACACGCTGCCCCCTTGCAGAGGCAAGAAGAGATACGTAATAGCCGGTAACTTTGGTATTTATACGAACTACAAAGATTAAAAATCCTAAAATTCGAATTAGAATGATAGATCTGATTACCAATATATTCCTTCACAGAAATCACCCTAGCATTAATATCTTCAAAAGTCCATTTCTGAGGATGATTTACAACAATAATATTAGTTGTTTTTCTAGCCGAAGCATTAGAAGCCAATTCATATTCCATTTTAATGGCCCCCTTGCCTTCTTCGTAATAATCGTTAATTACTTGCACAGGCTTAAACCCCCTTGCCTTATACCATTCTATCAGTCTTTTATTTTCAACATATGCCTCAAGTAGAATTCTTTCACAATTATACTGATTAGCAATTTCAATAACATATTTAAGCAGATAATCACCAATTCCTTTATTTTGGTATTCCGGCACTATTGCAATTGAATACAGGCGTAAAGCCTTTTTATACCTGAATAGCACCAAAGCACCAACCGGGATGGGTGTTTTTTCCTGTGATTCTGCAATATAAACTTCCTGAAATTTACTTCCCAGGCTGTTTGATAAGCTCTGTCGTGTACTTCTTTGAAAATCGGGAAAAGATTCCTTTTCTATCTTTTCCAAAAAACCAAGATCACTTTTAATTGATTTTCTTATTCTCAGTTTCATAAATTATTTTAATATTCACTTCAATAAAGCAAACAACGAATTTATAAATTTCTTTTAATATCTCAAACACTGCATAAATATCATAATCAGGAAATGAGCAGCAATGATTATTACATGGAAAAAAAAGGAAAAGCTGTTAAAAAACTGGGGGTATTATCTTACGATATATAAGATTTTAAAAAATAATCGAACACCTGTATTTTCAAAATTTCCCCTATTCAAAAACTATTGAATAGGGGAAATTTATATAAATAGTTAATTCTTAGCCTCAAGTTCGCAAAGATGTTCCATTTTTTTTGCGTTCCAAGAACTCTTTGATACCTTCAAGATGTTCTTTTACACGTTTGTTACCGAACTCATAGATTTTACTAACCATGCCATCAAGGAAATCACGGTCATGCGATACCAGTATAAGAGTACCATCGTATTTCATTAAGGCCTGTTTTAGTATATCCTTGGTACGCATATCAAGATGATTGGTAGGCTCATCGAGAATTAGAATATTGTAAGGTTCCAGAAGGAGCTTAATCATTGCAAGACGAGTACGCTCACCCCCTGAAAGTACTTTTACTTTCTTATCGATATCTTCCCCGCTAAACATGAAAGCCCCCAGGATATCTTTAATCTTTTTACGGATTTCACCTTTAGCAATCTCGTCGATAGTCTGGAAAACAGAAAGCGATTCATCAAGAAGAGAAGCCTCATTCTGAGCAAAATAACCCACCTTAGCATTATGCCCTAAAGTAAGATTACCACCATGCTCTATCTCCCCCATTATAGCTTTTATAAGAGTCGATTTACCCTCACCATTCTTCCCAACGAAAGCAACCTTCTCCCCTCTTTTTATAGCAAAAGAAGCATCAGAAAAGACCAAGTGCTCCTCATATGATTTCGATACATTATCGGCAATCACAGGATACTCCCCCGATCGTGGTGCAGGAGGGAAAGTCAATCTTAAATGAGAAGTATCAACCTCGTCAATTTCAACAATCTCAAGCTTCTCAAGCATCTTTACCCTGGATTGTACCTGGTGTGTTTTAGAATAAGTACCCTTAAATCTTTCTATAAACTGCTTATTCTCAGCGATCATCTTCTGTTGCTCGTCGTAAGCCTTTTGTTGTTGCTCACGTCGCTCCTGACGAAGGACAAGATAATTTGAATAGTTGACCTTATAATCATAGATGCGCCCCATAGTCACCTCAATAGTACGATTAGTAATATTATCGACAAAAGCACGGTCGTGAGAAATCACAATCACAGCCTTCGCACTATTCACAAGAAACTCTTCAAGCCATTGCACCGATTCAATATCAAGGTGGTTAGTAGGCTCATCGAGAAGAATAAGGTCAGGATTTTGCAGCAGAATCTTAGCAAGCTCAATACGCATACGCCATCCCCCGCTAAACTCACTGGTTGGGCGCTGAAAATCCGTACGTTCAAAGCCAAGACCCAAAAGAATTTTTTCCACCTCAGCATCGAAATTAATATCTCCAAGCCCATAAATCTTTTCGCTAAGAGTAGACACCTTTTCAATAATGTCGTAGTATTCCTGCGATTCATAGTCAGTACGTACAGTAAGCTGATGGTTCAGTTCATCCATTTCCTTCTGCATGGCAATCAGCTCAACAAAAGCCTGAGAAGCCTCCTCAAATACCGACCTGTTATTCTCGGTCATAAGATGCTGAGGCAGGTATGCAATAACAGCATCATTAGGAGCAGAAACACGCCCCATAGAAGGTTGTTGAACCCCAGCCAATATCTTAAGTAAGGTAGATTTTCCCGCACCATTCTTCCCCATAAGGGCAATACGATCAGTTTCATTTACAACAAACGATACATCCTTAAAAAGAGTTGCGCCACCGAACTCTACGCCTAAGCCATCTATTGAAATCATTCTTGCTCTTTTTTTTGTGAAGGCGCAAAGATAATTAGAATTGTGAAATAATTTAAAAAGAAGAAAAATAAGTTACTGTGAATGTTGTATTAACATAAACCCATCATTAGCTCAAAGACGTAATAGTCCATTCCCCCCTCATATAGCGCCTATCCCAGGCTATTAAAAGACATTTTGTATATAACCATATTGGGGAAAATAGTGTATTAATATGTACACAGGCGACTAAATGAAGGTCTTTAAATAAACAATAATGGACACTATCTCAATAATACTAATAGCAATAGGTTTATCAATGGATTCGTTCGCAGTATCAGTAACAAACGGATTAACCATTAAGAATTTAAACGTAAAAAGAACATTGACAATATGTTTTTCATTAGCATTTTTTCAGTCTTTAATGCCTTTAATCGGATGGTTTACCGGTATAGGAATTGAAAAATATATTAAGGAATTTGACCATTGGATAGCCTTTTTACTATTATCATTCATTGGCATAAAAATGATTTATGAAGGAATAAGGAAAAATGACATAGCAAAAGATTCTGAATTAGAAATATTAACTCTCATAGGACAGTCAATCGCAACCAGTATCGATGCATTTGCAGTAGGAATAAGTTTTGCAATATTGAAATTGTCAATTGTGACTCCCGTTTTAATTATCGGATTAATTACCTTTTGTACTTCATTAATGGGCTTACATCTTGGAAAATACTTTGGAAAGAAATCAGGAAAATCTGTTAAAATTCTTGGTGGACTTGTTTTATTTGGGATAGGACTTAAAATTTTAATCGAACATATATATTTTCAGTAAGAATTAATTTGAAATACAGGACAAAAAATATTTTAAAAATATGAACAAAGAATACCAATCGGAAAAAACCAAAAAAATAAATCTAAAACCCCTTCTATTCCATTCCTTAACAACAAGTAATATAACTCCATATATATTATTTCTGTTATTATTTTTGGCACATGATTGCAATTATTATGTATTAATTATTTATGTTTGTTGTTTTTCTTTTGCAAACAGAAAAATACTAAACCTTTGACAACAATTAAAATAAACGAAGATGGTAATAGATAAAATTGAAAATTATAAACTCTATGTCAACCTTAGTGAAAAAATAGCTAAGGCATTTGATTATATTAACAAGACAGATCTGGCCCAAACAGAGTCAGGCAAATATATAATCGACAATGAAGATGATATTTTTGCACTTGTTCAGGAGTATGATACAAAAGAAAAAACAGAAGGTAAATTAGAAGGACATTATAAATATATAGATATTCAATATATTATACGCGGTGTTGAACTAATGGGCGTAACCACATTGGCTAATCAGACATTAGTATGCAAAAACGAAGCAGATGATTATTCTTTCTATGAAGGCGATTCAAGCTTAATTAAAGTCGATGAAGGAATGTTTACAATATTTTTTCCAGAGGACCTTCATATGCCATGCATAAAATTCAATCAAATATCAAAAGTAAAAAAAGTTGTAATAAAGATACGAATTCAATAATATATCAACTGTAAGTGAGGGCAATCCCCATTATAGAACATTTTAAACGATGGTTAAGAACAGGCAATATTACAAATTCTGCATTTACGGATTCCTCAAGAATCTTCGTTTTTTTGATGCATTCTTTGTACTGTTTTTAATTGAAAAAGGATTGCCATTCACTCAGATAGGTATTTTATATGCAGTTCGTGAGATATCCATCAACATCTTTGAGATTCCCTCGGGTATAATTGCAGATACCTTTGGGAGGAAGAATTCACTTGTAGGTTCTTTATTTGCTTACATTGTTTCGTTTTGTGTGTTTTATATTTCCAGCAGTTTCTGGTTATTTCTAGTAGCATTTATCTTTTATGGAATTGGCGATGCCTTCCGTACCGGCACACACAAAGGCATGATAATGGATTACCTTAAATTAAATAAATGGGAAGATCAGAAGATAGAATATTACGGACATACCAGGTCGTGGTCACAAAAAGGATCCGCCATATCTTCCCTGATAGCTGGCTTTATAGTCTTTTATAGCGGTAAGTATGAGAACATCTTTTTATATTCTGTAATCCCCTATTTGCTAAACCTATTATTAATTTTCTCCTATCCCGGAAAGCTTAACTATTCATTGAAACAAATAAGTCCTGAAGACAGGCCCGGTATAAAATCGACATTAAAATCATTCTTTAAGATAATAAGACAGCCAGAAGTATTAAAGATAGCAAACTCATCGGCAGTCTTCTCAGCATATCTAAAAGCCGTGAAAGATTACATTCAGCCATTAATGGTAAATATTGCACTAATAACACCAATATTGCTAAATGTAGAAGCAGAAAAGAAGAACGGTATAATAATAGGGGTGATATACTTTTTTATCTACCTTATGACCTCAT
>CAXXRT010000028.1:0-83813 GCA_963666945.2 Marinifilaceae bacterium | reverse complement strand
TTCTCTTATTAAGGGTATTGGAGGGCTCTCCGATATATCAAAACTTTCCAGGATAGGTATTAAAACGATATCACTCTATATTGTAACAACGGTTATTGCAATATCTATAGGGTTGTTGTTAGTGAATTTTATTACGCCAGGAAAGACTTTTCCGGAAGAAAAAACGGCTGAATTACAGAAACTTTACGGACAGACTCTGGAAGAAAAGCATCAGGTAGCTAAGTCAGTTAAGGAAGAATCTCCTTTGCAGTTTTTGGTTGAGATGGTTCCAGATAATATTATTAAGGCTACTGGTGATAACTCCAATATGCTTCAGGTTATATTCTTTGCTATTCTTTTTGGAATAGGTATGTTGGCTGTTGGAGAAGAAAAATCAAGTACCGTAAAAAAGTTTTTTGAAGAAATTAATGATATTATACTGAAGATTATTGACTACATTATGCTTTTTGCTCCTTATGGGGTATTGGCACTAATGGCTGGCTTGATAGTTGATTTTTCTGGTGATGTTGATTTGTTCTCGGCATTAGGACTATATGCTGTTACTGTAGTGGCAGGACTTTTAATTATGACTTTTGTGATTTATCCATTATTCTTAAAGTTATTCACTCCTGTAAAATATAAAGATTTTTTTAAGGCTATAACACCTGTACAATTATTGGCATTTTCATCAAGCTCGAGCGCTGCCACTCTTCCTTTAACTATGGAGCGGGTGGAAAATGAACTTAAGGTTCATAGTGATATTGCCAGTTTTGTTCTTCCTATTGGTGTAACTATAAATATGGATGGTACAAGTTGTTATCAGGCTATTGCAGCTGTGTTTATAGCTCAGGTGTTTGGGATAGATCTGAGTATAGGCCAGATGTTGATTATTGTTATGACGGCAACTCTTTCATCTATAGGAACACCGGGAATACCAGGAGGAAGCATAGTGATGCTTATTGTTGTTCTGACTGCTGTTGGAATACCGGTTGAAGGCCTGGCATTAATAATGGGAATAGACCGGCCTCTTGATATGATGAGGACAGTAGTTAATGTGACAGGGGATTCAACTGTTGCAACTGTTGTTGCTGTATCTGAAAAGAAACTTGGTTAATTTTGTTTTTTACCACTTATTTAATACTTTTGAAGTTCAAAAACAAATTAATATAATATTATGGCAAGTATTAGAAGATTAAAGAAGGACATTGATTATTTAACTTTTGCGGTAATAGCCGATTGTTTTAACTATAATTGCTACAAACCAGGTAATACTGATGTTATCGATATAGTTAAAGATATGGTAGCTACCAGAAACGATCTTAGATCTAAAGTTAATAATCCTGATGTTGAAGCTGGAGAGCTTAAAGGATATTATAAAGGCATTTTTAATGAAGTTATTTCAAAAGCTGATGCCTCATTTACTAAATTAAGCGATATTATTAAAGAAGGTAAGTAAGCTTGAAGATTTTATAAATGATTATACCTGGAAGTACGTCTTTCAGGTATTTTTTTATGGGTGATTTATGTATAAAGTAGTTGAAATAGATGGTGTCGGCCCTGTTATTTTTAAGAAAGATGAACGGTATAAGAGGCTCAGTATGAAAATTGACCGGGAGGCAAGAGTAATGGTTAATTTGCCATATAATGTTTCCTCTTCTTTTGCACAGAATTGGGTTACCGAAAAGAAAGATTGGATACTTAAGTGCATAAAGAAAATTGAAGGGAATAAAAATAAAGCCACATTATTTGTTCCTGGTACAGTATATAATACATTTCGTCATAGAATAGAGTTTGTTAGATCTGATAAGTCAGGTATTAAATTGGAAAAGGGTAATGATTTTCTTCGAGTAAGCTTTTCCAATGAGATTACGGATAAAGATATTTTAAAGCCTGAAACCCAGAGTCGCTTGAAGGGTCTTGTAGAATCGGTTTATGAATTTGAAGCAAAGACATATCTTATTCCACGTACAAAAGAGATAGCAAAGGAGTTAGGTTTTAAACATGGACGTATAAGTGTAAGGAATAATAAGACAAGGTGGGGGAGCTGTTCTGGAGAAGATAATATAAGTCTTAATATACACTTAATGAGAGTTCCAGAACGTTTGATTGATTATGTTATAATACATGAGCTTTGTCATACAATTGAGAAAAATCACTCTAAAAAATTTTGGGATCTTATGGAAAAGATGTGCACCAACTCTAAAGAAAAACGTAAAGAGTTGATGCAATATTCTACAGTTTTATATTGAATGTTTTATTTAAAAAGAGATTCTAATACCGGCCTGCCATATGTTTAAAGCTCTGTCGTTAATTCCAAGATCAAGTTCCCCAATGAAAGTCATGTTTGGGTAGAAATTATATTCGAAACCTAAAGGAAGCCAAAAATAAGCACTTAAACCACTGTCTGCATTAAGATCAGCATCTATTCCGGAAAAGAAAGTGATATCGTCTTTTATGTCATAGTCAACTATTAGTGCTCCATCAAAACCAAAGTCGTTACCCCAGAAATGAATTCCAGCCTTAAATGCCATATCTATAAAATCTGTAATTATTGGTTTTTTAATATCAGCACCAATATAGTTGTCTCCTTCCAGTACTCCGATATTGATATTAACATCAAGGTCGTAGGCAGTACCAATTGTTCCTCTTAGGTAAACCCCTGCATTTCCATCAATAATGACTGGATGTAGTCCAAGACTTATCTCACCTTTAGATAAAGTTTTTGTGGATGAGAATAATTGTGCATTGACTGAGATAGTAAATAATGAAATAAGTGTAATAAAAAATAATCGTTTCATATTTTTATAATTTAGTGGTTTATCTTATCATTTTAAATTCTTCGCCAGTAGGGAACTGAAAAATCCTTAAATCAAATTCAGGAATAACCGCCATAATATGGTCGAAGATATCTGACTGTATGTTTTCATATTCAACCCAGGATTGCACTTTAGAGAAACCGTATATCTCTAAGGGAAGACCTCTGTCTGTGGGTTGAAGCTGTCGAACCATAAAAGTCATGTCATCGTGTATTAGAGGATGTTGTTTTAAGTATTCATCAAGGTAAATTCTGAATGTCCCTATATTAGTTAATCTCATTTGATTGACAGGAAGACTTTCCGAATTGTTTTCTTCTTTAATTTCTTCGCATTTATTTTTAATGTATTCACTTATAAGTTTGTATTGGCTGAATTTTTCTATGTCTTCATTATTTAGGAATTTTATTGATTTGACATCAATGTTTACGTGTCTTTTAATCCTTCTTCCTCCTGATTCTTCCATTCCTCTCCAGTTGGTATACGATTCGTTTACCATTTTATATGTGGGAATAGTTACAATTGTTTTATCCCAATTACGAACTTTGACGATTGTAAGAGATATTTCCATTACTTCTCCGTCTGCACCATATGAAGGCATAGAAATCCAGTCTCCTATTCTGAGCATATTATTTGCAGCAAGATGAACTCCGGCTACGAATCCAAGAATACTGTCTTTGAATATCAACATGAGTACGGCGGCAAAAGCACCAAGACCTGTTATGATTGCCAAAGGTGATTTATCTATTAATTGACCAATAATAATAATGGCGATGATGCAGAAAAGAAAAGTTTTAACTATCTGAATGAAGCTTTTTATAGGTTTGTTCTTTGATATCTCGAAAGAGTTGTATATGTCGTTAATTGCGTCTAGTATGGTATTGACCAAAATAATTGTAAGTACAAGCATATAAACCATCAGAGCGGTTTGTATGAGAGCGGAAAATTTCCAGTGACCGAGATAATTAAAGTAATAATAAAGAACAATCGCAGGGGCAAACCATGCAGCTTTTCTGAAGAATCTTTTTTGCAGTAGTATATCATCCCAGTTTGTTTTTGTCTTTTTAATAAACCGGGTTACTATTCTTAAAAGAATCTTTTTTGTAAAGATATATGCAAGCCATGCTAAAAAGAATGCAAATGCTAAATTTATTATCACACTCCAGAAAAAAGTATGCTGAATATCTCCCATACTTATATCGTGTCCTAGAATATTAATTGTATTTAATGCATTTAAGGTATCCGTAGTTATAGTTTTATCAACTGCATTAATTCTGCTAATAGTATCTGTTGTGATTATACTAATTCCCATAATATAGGTGTTCGTTTTTTATATTTATATGTAGAAAGTGCAAATATAGTTATTATTCTGTGGTGACTTTTAAAAAAAATACATCAAATAGAATAATTTTTTTAGGGGTGTAAAAAGCTTGTTTTTAAAACCTTAAAACCTTACAGGGAAAGGGGTGTAGGATTTTTTTTATTGAAAAATTTGAAAGTTTAAAATATGCGTGTATCTTTGCACCGCAGCTGAGAAAAACAGCTGCTTAGAAATAATGGAAGATTCAGTAGCTCAGCTGGTAGAGCACATCCCTTTTAAGGATGGGGTCCTGGGTTCGAACCCCAGCTGGATCACTTAAAATGCTTGATAAAACAGGTGTTTTTTAAAGTCAATTAAGCAATTAATTGCAAACATTTTGGAAGATTCAGTAGCTCAGCTGGTAGAGCACATCCCTTTTAAGGATGGGGTCCTGGGTTCGAACCCCAGCTGGATCACTTAAAAACGCCTGCATTAGCAGGCGTTTTTTTGTTAATATTTTTAAGGAATATTAGCAGAACAATAAATATAGTAAGGGATCACTTGATATTTCTGTGGGATTTTAATATTTAGGCATAAATTTTAGATATTCTGTACAGGAAAAATTTAATATCAGTAACTCCTCTAAGCATAAACCTAAATGCTTTTAATTTTGCATTGAATGATTCAGCAGAAGCATTTGTACTTCTGTTATCAAAGAAGTTTAAGATATTAGCATAATGAGTATAAATGGTTGCTGAAATAGTATTGAATGATTTAAATTCAGATTCAGTCACTTCTCTATACCAGTGAGCCAACTTAGTAAAAGCAACACCTTTATCTTTATTTTTTGAGAATATCATTCTTAATGAATGAGTTAAGGAATATGCTTTTTTAATATCAGGGTATTGAGCAAATAAAATTCGTGCTCTTATTTTTTGACTTTCACTCCATTTTTCTGCCGATTTAAATAGCAAATACCTGCTTCTTGCTAGCAATTGCTTCTTTGAATCTCCATTCTCAAAACGGAAAGGAGTGTATTCTATCTTTTCCCATTTAGCATTATCTATTGCATTAGTCTCCTCATTTATAGCATCCCACCTATGCTTGATTCTTATCTCTTGTAAAGCTTCATATGCTAACTTCTGCACATGAAAACGATCTATTACCTTTGAAGCATTAGGAAAACAAGCCTTTACTATCTGATTCATTGAGTTTGCCATATCCAAAGTAACCTCTTTTACTTCATATCTTTGCTTTATTGGAAGTTTCTTAAATATAGATATCACAGATTCTGCCTTGGTGCCTTTTATCATTGCAACTATGGTGCCTTTTTGCCCTTTGGCTGCTTTATTGGTTAGTATTGTATATAGTTCTCCATTTGAAAGAGAAGTTTCATCTATACTTAAATATTCACCTATATTATCGGGAAATAGCATCCAGTCTTCTGCATGAGATCTTTGGTCCCATTGTGAATAATCACTAAGATGATCTTTATATTGTTGCCCTAAATGATCTCCATCAACATGATAGTAGGTACCTAAACTTCTACTGCTTACCGGGCATTTGTCCAAATAATTCTTTTAAAAAATCCGCGAACCCCTTTGTGTAACGCGTACCCTTTGCAACTGCATCCCAGTCTCTACTGACTACTTTTCCATTGGATTCTATTTGCCACCTTCTTCTTCGTACATGTAGATACACTGCTCGTTCTCTGATGGGGAAGTCCTGTATTGTTACACTTGTATGAAAACCTTTAGATGTTAATTTCTCTGATTCATATTCCTCTGGAGTATTATTTATCTCATCAATATAGACATGAATTGCCTGATCTGTTACATCTAGTTTTAGTATCTCAAAATATTCAAATAATTCCTCTGGTAATAATACTCGTAAAAGTGGCTGTATTTCGGATTCCTTTATCTTCATCGTTTGTTATCTATTTTTTATATTACAAAGATGAAATTTGTTTTTTTATCCCACAACTTTTTAAAGTGATCCATAGTAAGAGCCATTGAAAAAAATAATCAATGGCTCTTACTATATTTTTATTTAAGATTTGATGGAATCTGTGGAGTTGATATCAGATGAGTGAATATTTCCCATCTTTTCTCAGGGTTATCAGGAGTACCACCATTGATCTCTATGTAGTTTTTAACCATATCCTGACCAAGGTTATAATTTATAATATAGCTTCTGTATATTTCCGGAAATCTAAAGCTTGCAGTAGTGGCTCTGCTAAGAGCAAATTTTTCCATCCATTCAGTAGTTTTTTCCTTAGTCCATTTACCATCAAGGTAATTTCTCATTGCTGTAGTTCTGGCATAAGTCAATTCATGGCTTAGCTCCTGGATTTTGTAATAAAGATCTACTTTTTTAGTATCAAGTCCGGCAAGAGGAAATAATACTTCTTTTTCAAATTTCATTCTTTCTTCTTTAGGGAAAACTACATTAATGCCAAAGTTAGCGGTTCCCTCTGCAATTAGAGATTGTGGGCTAAATAAAGGATAAACAGAGAATTCCATCCACGAACGGTTTTTTACAAGGTTTGTTTCCAAAAGGGAGTTGTAAACATGGTGTCCAGGATAGCCTTCGTGGCTGGCCAGATCAATAGCCCTGTCAATCAGTATAGGGTAGTCTATATTTACCTGAATAAGACTAAAGTTGTTTCCCTTGTACCAGTTATATCCTGCCCAGGCTTTATTTGTTACATATTCAAGTTTGAAGTTCTCATTCTCTGGCAAGCTTATGTGTTGTTTGGTTCTTCTTCTCGATTCTTTTATGGCTGCCCTAAAAACGGTATCTACTTTATCTTTAGGTATTATAAAATCTTTTTTGAATTTAGCTATTCTGTCAATTAGATCTCCTTTACCAGGAACAACTTTTTCCAGCTCGTTGATGATATTAGCAAAATATTCATCCTTGTATTCAGGAACTACAGCATCGTATAATACCTTTGATTCCTGATTAAATGTAAATTTCTTTCCACTAAGCATCTGAATTCTTGCCTTTACTGCGAGAAATTGCTTGTTTAGATAAGTTTTTCTGTATGTCAGCATAGTGTCTTTGGGCATAACTTTAATTGAGGCAAGATCTCCTATTAGCTTATCAGTTCTTTTAAGCAGTTCTGCACTAGGGATTGAATCTTTTTTTAGTGATTCAACCTCAGATTTCCATTTTTCAGGGCCATAGTAGGCATCTACATATAGAGGATCGTACAGTCCTATCTCAAGTACTGTCTTTACATAGGTTTCTGCAAGGCTGTTTATTTGTTTTTCCATATTTGTCTTTTTTTGACAAGACAAAACAGATGCTGCAAGCAACAAAATGGTTAAGATATTTCTACTTTTCATTTTATTTATTATTATATTGTTTTACAAACATACTAAATATTTGCAGAAGTTTTTTGATATTGTTTAACTTATGTTTTAATCCCAATTATCCCCTTATTTTCGCTATACCTCCCCTGGTGTTTGTGGTAGGTTTATGTTATATATGAGCCAGAAAGCAGTTATAAAGCTTGCGAAAAGCATTTTTAAACTTCAGAGTTGATATGAATATGATTAAGAGTTAATTCTGTTGAAAAATACTCAAAGTATATAATTAACTATATGGAATTATGGATTGATACCTCAAAAGAATTATATTTGTATTAATAAAATATTTGTTTTAATGTTTCTTGATGGAAATATTTTGAATGACAGGTGTTTTTATTTTAGGGAGTCTTTTTTTATAGAAACTTAACGAGAGAATCATTTATAAATTAATTTAGATTATTATGTTTTTCTTTTTGCCTGTTTTGTTGGTTATTGCAGCTGTATTACTACCACTGTTTGCACTTATCGATATCTTAAGAAACGAATTTACCGGATACAATAAAATTATTTGGGTAATCGTAGTTATATTCTTTCCTTATCTAGGTTCAATCTTATATTTTATTCTTGGAAATGAAACTAAACTTTAGGGGGATTATAATCTAATTTTAGAATGAAAACACTAAGGCTTATAGCAACATTTTACAGATCATATATATTCGCGAGTTATGTGATTAATTTTGTTTGTATGGGACTTGCCTATCGCTATGGAATTAGTGTATTTATGGAACTCTTTTGGTTTAAAATAGCAACTCTTGGCTTAATATTTTATAAATAATTATAAAAGGAACGAATTCTATTATTACAAGAATTTTGGAGTATCTAAGAAGCTTTTAAGGATTACTACTTTGTCTTTCGATATTATTCTTTTTAACCTGTTACTAACTTTAGTATTATAATTTAAATGAAACATTCTCTGGAAGTTGATAGTGTAATTCTTGAATATGCAAAAAATAGAGTATTGCAGGATGTCTATTTGAAGGTAGAGATTGGTTTTGTTAAAGGATTACTTGGTCGTAATGGTTCCGGGAAGACCTGTTTAATGAATATTATTTATGGGGAGATTAAGACAAACGATAAATCTATTCGAATAAATAGGGGAATATATTATTTCAGATTTTCGTTCACCTGACTTAATGAGATATTTGCCTCAATTTGTGTTTCTGTCAAGATATGTAACAATAAAAAGAGTTTTTAAAGATTTTAAACTTGATTTTGGAGATTTTGTAAATGAGTTTCCAGATTTGGAAATATTCTACAAAATAAATTTGGGCAAACTATCGGGTGGAGCTAAAAGGATAGTTGAGATATATGCAATCTTAACATCAAAAACAAAGTTCTGTATTCTGGATGAACTATTCTCACAGGTAATGCCGTTACATGTTGATACAATTAAGGAGTTAATACTAAGAGAAAAAGAAAATAAAGGAATAATAATTACAGACCATTTGTATAAATATACCATAGATATCTCCGATGATCTTTATGTAATTAATAACGGTAAAACTTATTATCTGGGTTGTCTGGGCAATGCCAAAATGGATTCCAGGAAAGAAAAACGGGGATATAGTAAGAGTTTATATTACAATTCCTTTTAATAATAGATTGAATTAGATTATGTAAGAAATATACAACTACTTAGATCAAAAAATCCGCTACTTTAAAGAAGTAACGGATTTTTTGATTGTCGGGGTACCAGGATTCGAACCTGGGACCCCCTGCTCCCAAAGCAGGTGCGCTAACCGGACTGCGCTACACCCCGAAAAAATAATCCTATCTGTTTAGACAGGATTTTATAGTGTTTGATTTGTCGGGATGACAAGATTCGAACTTGCGACCCCACGCCCCCCAGACGTGTACTCTAAACCGGACTGAGCTACATCCCGAAATCGCTTGCAAATATAGGTTATGTGTATCTATTTGCAAAGGAATTTGTTAAAAAGCTTTATTCTATTTTAACATTTTTTATAGTCTGGCTTTGAATTTCACGTTGTTACAAATTTATTTAATTTTTAGATTTGCAGTGATAATTGATGGATATACAAAAAACAAAATAAATTCATTATGGATAATTTAGAAAATATTGAAAGAGTGAAGTGCCTTATCGTTGGTTCTGGTCCTGCTGGTTATACTGCTGCCATCTATGCTGCAAGAGCTAACCTGAGTCCTGTTTTGTATACTGGTCTACAGATGGGGGGGCAGTTGACTACTACAACTGAAATAGATAACTTTCCAGGTTATCCTCAGGGAATTACTGGTCCTGATATGATGGAAGATCTTAAAGCTCAGGCTGAACGTTTTGGTACAGATGTTCGTTTTGGTATTGTTACTGATGTGGATTTTTCCGGTAAACCTCATGTTTTGACTATAGATGGTAGCAAGAAAATTGAGGCTGATTCAGTAATTATCTGTACTGGTGCTACTGCCAGGTATCTTGGTCTTGAAAGTGAAGAAAAATACAAGGGTATGGGTGTTTCTGCTTGTGCTACTTGTGATGGTTTCTTCTATAGAGGTAAAGATGTTGCTGTTGTTGGTGGTGGTGATACTGCTTGTGAAGAGGCTACTTATCTTGCTGGTCTTTGTAATAAGGTTTATCTTATCGTTCGTAAAGATTACCTTCGTGCTTCAAAAGCTATGCAGGAAAGAACATTCGCTACTAAAAATATTGAGGTTCTTTTCGAACACAATACTAAAGAGATTTATGGTGAGAATGGTGTAGAGGGGGTTAAGCTTATTAAGCGTATGGGACAGCCTGATGAGACTGAGGTTGATATTAAAATTGATGGTTTCTTCCTTGCTATCGGTCATACGCCTAATACAGACGTGTTTAAGAAATTTATTAATTGTGATGATCAGGGATATATTATCACCAATGGTGCATCTACCAGGACTAATATAGAGGGAGTTTTTGCTGCAGGTGATGTAATGGATCCTGTATACCGTCAAGCGATTACTTCTGCTGGTGCTGGTTGTCGTGCTGCCATTGACTGCGAAAGATGGTTAGCTGAACAGGAATAATATTAGTGCAACTAATATATAGAGAGAGGGAATTGCTTTGGCCGTTCCTTCTTTTTTTGTTTTCGGCTTATTATCTTATCTTTGCTTCTTAAAATTTTAGAGGGTTAGAAATGATGATTAAAGGGAAGAAAGTAGTATACTATACTCTTGGTTGTAAATTGAATTTCTCTGAGACTTCTACTATCGCCAGAGAGCTTGCTAAATATGGCGTAGTAAAGGCTAATGAAGGGGAAATTGCAGATATAATAGTTGTTAATACATGCTCTGTTACTGATCAGGCTGATAAAAAATGTCGTCAGGCAATTAAAAAGCTTATTAATAGGAATCCTGGTGCTTATGTGATAGTGGTTGGCTGCTATGCTCAGCTGAAACCCGATGAGGTGGCCTCTATTAAGGGGGTGAATATTGTGCTTAGTGCAAAGGATAAGTTTAATGTGGAAAAATATCTTCAGCATATTGATGAAAAGATATTTGGAGAGACCCATCCTTGCGAGATTAATGAGATAAAAAGTTTTCATACTTCCTACTCTCTTGGGGATAGGACAAGGTGTTTTCTGAAAGTCCAGGATGGATGCGATTATTTCTGTACTTATTGTACTATTCCTTATGCAAGGGGTAGAAGTAGAAATATGAGTATTGAGGAGGCAGTTAAGGAAGTTAATGAGATAGCTGACAGAAATATAAAAGAGATTGTGCTTACTGGTATCAATACCGGGGACTTTGGTAAATCTACCGGGGAGTCGTTCATTGATCTTATTAAGGCTCTTGATGAGGTTGAAAAGATTGAAAGATTCAGGATCTCATCTATTGAACCTAATCTATTGAGTGATGAGATAATTGAGTTTGTAGCTTCTTCAAAGAAGTTTGCTCCTCATTTCCATATTCCTCTTCAGAGTGGGTCTGATGAGGTGCTTAAGCTTATGAAAAGACGGTACGATACTGCTCTTTTTGCTCATAGAATTGAGAAAATCAAGGAATTGATGCCTGATGCTTTTATTGGTGTTGATGTGATTGTTGGTATGAGGGGGGAGACTGAGGAGTATTTTAATGATGCCTATGAGTTTATTAAAGGGCTGGATGTTAGTCAGCTTCATGTGTTTCCTTATTCTGAGCGTGCTGGGACTAAGGCTCTTGAACTTGATTATGTTGTTCCTGTTGATGTGAGAAGACAAAGGGCTAAGAAATTAATAGAGCATTCTGATGTTAAACTTTCGAGGTTTTATAAGAAATTTACTGGTAAAAGAGCGAAGGTTTTGTTTGAAGAAGGTAATAGTAAGGAGTTTATGTCTGGCTTTAGTGAGAATTATATTAGAGTAGAACATAAATACGATTCTGATCTTGTAAATAAGGTTGTCGAAGTTGAATTGACTGGCGTGAAATCTGAACATGATGGGGATAATCATATTTGTGTGCAAAATTGCATGGTTTTATAGGTTTGAATGTTTGATTTATTAGTAATTTTATCTGTTGATAAATTTATTATGTTTTAATTCTCTGGTTTAAATTGTTATTGTTATGACAATAAATTATAAAGATATATGTCTTAAGGTTTGTGAAACTGCAAAAGAGGCTGGTGCATTTATTCGTTGCTATAAAGGGGGAATGGATGCTGATTCGGTGGTTATTAAGGGTGAGCATGATTTGGTGACTTTTGTTGATAAGCAATCTGAGGCTCTTATAGTAGAAAGACTTAAAGAGGTTTTACCTGAGGCTGGTTTTATTGCAGAGGAGGGGACTGATACCCATAGAGGGGAAAAATTTAATTGGGTAATTGATCCCCTTGATGGGACTACCAATTTTGTACATGGTATATGTCCTTTTGCTGTTAGTATTGCGCTTATGGAGGATGAAAGGATAGTTATAGGTGTTGTGTATGAGGTAAATCTGGATGAGTGTTTTTATGCATGGGAAGGTGATGGTTCTTATCTTAATGGTGAAAGAATCAGCGTTTCGGATACTAATAATCTTGACGATAGTCTTGTTGCAACTGGTTTTCCATTTCACAATTATAGCCGACTAACCGCATATATGGATGTGTTGAATTATTTTATTCTTCATACCAGGGGTGTACGACGTCTGGGAGCTGCTGCCGTTGATCTGGCTTATGTGGCCGCGGGAAGATTTGATTCATTTTTTGAATATAATCTTAAACCCTGGGATGTGGCTGCAGGTGCCTTTATAGTACAGAGGGCCGGAGGTGTGGTCTGTGATTTTAATGAGGGTGATGATTATATATTTGGAAAAGAGATAGTGGCTTCTAATCCTTTCGTGCATAATGAGGTAGTAAATAAATTAAATCCTTTTACTGAGCATACTAATGATTAGAACGTTTTTGTCATATATTATTTATGGGTTTATTTGGCTTATAAGTCTTTTGCCATTAAGGGTTTTATACCTTTTCTCCAATTTTATTTATTTTGTACTATATTATATAGTTGGGTATAGAAGAAAAGTTGTGGAAACAAACCTAAGGAATTCCTTCCCAGAGAAGTCTGATGAAGAGATATTTCGTATTCGTAGAAAGTTTTATCATCATTTTTGCGATTTGTCTGTTGAGACTTTCAAATTGTTGAATATGAGCGAAAAAAGTATAAAGAAGAGGTGTAAATATAATAATGCGGAGATTGTTGATAAGTATTTTGATGAGGGGAAGAATGTGATGGTTGTGCTTGGGCACTATGGTAACTGGGAATGGCTTTCATGTTTTTCTCTATGGAATAATAAACCTGTTTTTCTTCCTATATATAAGCCTTTGCATAATAAGGTGATGGATAAAATGTATTATAAAATAAGGTCGTCTTTTGGTGCATTACCCTTGGCTAAAAATGATACTCTTCGCACTATGATTAAGTATAGAAAGGAGGGAAAACCTACTTTGACTTGTTTTATTGCTGATCAGACTCCCAATAGGCAAAATCTTAACTATTGGACAGAGTTTTTAAATCAGGATACTCCTGTATTGGTTGGAACTGGTCGTATTGCTAAAAAGTTAGGCCAGGCGGTTGTATTTGCTCATATGAAAAAGATAAAAAGGGGATATTACGAAGTTGATATGTACCCTATATGTGAAGATCCTGAAAATACTGATGAGAAAGAAATTACTGAAAGACATACCCGTGAACTGGAAAAAATTATTCGGGAGACCCCACAGTATTGGCTTTGGTCTCATAAAAGATGGAAACATAAAAGGCCTGTTGAGGCTTAAATATAATATATAATGAAGGTAGCGGTTGTAATACTTAACTGGAATGGCAGGGCTTTGATGGAAAAGTTTTTGCCTTCGGTTGTTAAATATACTAATAAGGATATTGCTGAGGTTATTGTAGCTGATAATGATTCCAGCGATGATTCTGTTGAGTTTCTTGAAAAGAATTATCCTGATATTAGAATTATTCGTCTTGATAAGAATTATGGTTTTGCAGGTGGGTATAATATGGCGCTAAAGCAGGTGGATGCAGAGTATTTTGTGCTGCTAAATTCTGATGTTGAAGTTGCAGAGGCATGGGTAGAACCTGTTGTTGAGGTTATGGATAACGATAAGAGTATTGCTGCTGCTCAACCTAAGATTAAGGCATACCACAATAAGGAAAACTTTGAATATGCAGGGGCTTCGGGTGGTTTTATCGATTACCTGGGATATCCTTTCTGCAGGGGTAGGATTCTTGCTGATATTGAAAAAGATAATGGTCAGTACGATTCGGTACTGGATGTCTTCTGGTGTACAGGAACGGCTTTGTTTATCCGTTCGGATGTATTTTTACACAGTGGAGGACTGGATGAACATTTTTTTGCACATATGGAGGAAATAGATCTTTGCTGGAGATTACACAGTAAGGGTTATAGATTGGTTTGTGTGCCTCAAAGTGTAGTTTATCATGTTGGGGGAGGTACTTTGCCAAATAATTCTTCTCATAAGCTATATCTTAACTTCAGGAATAGTCTGCTTATGCTATATAAGAATCTTCCTTCTAAGGTTATGCGGACTATTCTTTTTAAAAGGAAGTTGCTTGATGGAGTTGCAGCTTTGCAGTTTCTGTTGAAATTTGAGTTTAAAAATTTTGGAGCAGTATGGAGGGCTCACAGGGACTATTATACTATGGTGGGGACATATAGATCGAAAAGAAAAAAAGTGCAGAAAGAAATTGTAAAGAAAAAGCATGCAACAATTCTTGAAAGGAGCATGATATATCTTTATTTTTTTAAACGTAAGAGACGTTTCTCGGAAATTGAGCAATATTTTGATACTCTTAATTAAACCTTTAACTTTGTTGTTAGTCAAATAAGAGAATCGTTTGAAATAATTGATTTTTTATATTTAGGACTGTAATTAATTACTAAAATATAAAGTTCCGGTAATGCAGGAGTACGGAGACAAGGAAATATTAGAAATGTTTGCGGGTACAACGGATAGTAATAGGGCTTTTCGTTTGCTTGTGGAGAAGTACAATGAGAGGCTTTACTGGCATATCAGAAAGATTGTTATTTCTCATGATGATGCTGATGATGTATTGCAAAATACCTTTGTTAAGGTGTGGAAAGGACTAAGGAATTTTAGGTACGACTCGGAGCTCTTTACATGGATGTATAGGATTGCCACAAATGAAAGTATTACTTTTTTGAATAATAAAAAGAAAATGGCTTTCTCCACGGGATCGGATATTGAGGATATATTGCTTAATAATCTGGAAAGTGACGTGTATTTTGATGGCAATAAGATAGAGAAAGAGCTTCAGAAAGCTGTTTTGAAATTACCTGAGCGGCAGAGAATAGTGTTTAATATGAAGTATTTTGATAATATGAAATATGAGGAGATTGCAGATATTATGGAGGTGACAGTTGGGGCGTTGAAGGCTTCTTATCATCATGCTGTAAAAAAGATACAGGAAACATTGAAATTGTCTGAGGTTTAAAAAGATTAGGTTATGGCTGAATTAAAAGATAAATTAAAAGAAAAAACTCCATTTATGGTTCCTGAAGGTTATTTCGATAATCTTGCTGACCGGATTATTGAAAATGTGGAACAGGAGGAGAAAAAAGAAAAGGTGAGAATGTTGCCAATAATGAAGTCTTTTTTGTGGATGGCAGCAAGTTTTCTTTTTATATTGACTATTGGAAAGCTGATGGTTCCATATTTTGCTGATCCTTCTCAGAAGTTATCGGGTAATGTCGTTGCTCAGAGTGGGGTGGGTGATAATGCTAAGGAAGAAAGTACGTTTGATTTTACAGGGGATTTTGAACCTAGCGTGGATGAAATAATTGAATATCTTTCAGAGGAAGGTGTTGATGGAGAACTATTGGTTGCAGAATTATAATAGATAAAATAGATACCTATGAAAAAGTTAATATTTATAATATTGGTTTTAGTGGCTTCTGTGGGAGTTAAGGCTCAAAATTGTGATCGTGGACAAGAGATGAGAAAGAAGTTTGAAGCTCAAAAAGTTGCTTTCATTACTCAGGAGCTTGATCTTACTCCGGAAGAGTCGCAGAAATTCTGGCCTTTGTATAATGAAATGAATAAGAAAATTTTCGAGGCTAAGAAAGAAAGGATGCACAGAAACGTGATGTTTGATGTTGAATCGAAGTCTGATAAAGAGATTTTGGATAAATGTGATAAGATGCTTCAGGCAGAAATAAACATGACTATAATTAAAAAAGACTATTATAATAGGTTCAAAAAAATATTGCCAGCAAAAAAAGTTTTTAGATTGCTTTCTGTTGAAAGGGATTTTCAAAGAAAATTATTGAATAAAATTGGATGCAGGCATAGACATGGACAAGGAGGAGGTGGAGAATTTCCGGATAATTAGTATATTATTTGGCTTGCTAGATGGAAAAAGATAAACTTTTTTAAAGAAAATAATTTGAGACTTGCATTTTTGTAAGTCTTTTTTTATTCCTTAGTCTATGTGTGGTGGGGGATTTATAGCTTTTGAGGGGGTTTGTATATTTTTTATCTATAAAAAGTAATTTTTTTTTGTTTTTCTAAAAACCTGATAATGTTTGCAATGGTGAACAAGGTGTGTTTTTGGGCAAAAATATTTTTACGGAATGTTTGGAGGGAAATATTATTTTGCTACTTTTGCAATCGCAATCGCAAATGGAGAGGTGGGTGAGTGGCTGAAACCACCGGTTTGCTAAACCGACGTACGGGTAACCCTGTACCGGGGGTTCGAATCCCCCTCTCTCCGCAAAGTTTTAGAAGAGTCTGAAACTAGATCTTAAAAATGGTTAAGATTGTCTTCGGGGTGTAGCGCAGTCCGGTTAGCGCACCTGCTTTGGGAGCAGGGGGTCCCAGGTTCGAATCCTGGTACCCCGACAATCAAGGATTCAGACTTTAGGGTTATTGATTTTTGAGGTTATTATGTTTTTAGCATAGTAAATAATTTAGGGTTATAGTTTTGTTTCGGGGTGTAGCGCAGTCCGGTTAGCGCACCTGCTTTGGGAGCAGGGGGTCCCAGGTTCGAATCCTGGTACCCCGACAAAATAAAAGAGAAGTTTTGTGTAGGGAGCTTCTCTTTTTTTTTGTGCAATTTTTTTTGGTCTTATTACTAGAATCTGTCGATCTCTTTTCTCGCAGTACAAAACTTTGTAGACTGTATGGGAATCTAAGAAAATAAAATGCTAACTTTGTCTTTATAAACGCATTTTTTATAATAAGATGAAAGCAGTAGTATTATTATCAGGGGGGTTGGACTCTGCCGTTGCAATGTATCTTGCAAAATCTAAAGGTTACGATATTTATGCTCTTTCTTTTTGCTATGGGCAAAAGCACGATAAAGAGCTTGAGTGTGCTAAGGCATTGACAGAAAAAGTTGGTGCTAAGGAGCACAAAATAGTAAGTATTGCCCTTAATGGATGGAGTGGTTGCTCTTTAACGGATCCTTCTATGGAGGTTAAAACAGGTGATTTGGAACGATCAGATATACCGGACACATATGTACCTGCGCGTAATATGGTTTTTTTATCTGTTGGAGCATCTTACGCTGAATCGTTAAAAGCACAACATATCTTTATCGGGGTAAGTCAGGTTGATTACTCTGGTTATGTTGATTGTAGACTCGATTTTATTAAGGCAATGGAGAATGCTATAAATATGGGAACTGAGATGGCTGTTGAACAGGGGAAAAAGATTACTATTCATGCACCTTTTGCTGAAATGACAAAGGCAGAAGAAATTAAACTCGGCATGGAACTGGGAGTTGATTTTTCTTTGACATGGACATGTTATAAGGGAGAAGATAAGCCTTGTGGGGTTTGTGATAGCTGTCTTTTAAGGGCTAAAGCTTTTGATGAGGCAGGGTATGAAGATCCTGCATTAAAATAAAATATTGAAAAGATGATTATAAGGAAATTATTTAAATTTGAAGGGGCTCATATAGTTCGAAATTGCTCATCACAGAGATGTAGGGAGAATATTCATGGACATTCTTATCTTGTCGAGGTTTTTATTAGTTCTGATAAACTTGATAAAGGCTATATGGTGATGGATTTTGTTCTGTTGGACAAAGTGAAGGAATTGATTGATAGTTTTGATCATAGTTATTCTCTTTGGAATACTGAAAATAAGGATTTAAAGGATTTTGTTTATAAATATAATAGTAGGGTTGCTGAAATTCCTGTTTCTCCATCTGCAGAAGGTTATGCTTTGATGTTTTTGTATGTGATTGATAAGATACTTGAGAACACTGAAAAACTGAATGATGAGGGGAATGTTATTCTTTCTTCTGTTCGTGTTCATGAAACAAGTACGGGATATGCTGAGGCTTTTAGAGAAGATTTAGGGTTAGTTGATTTTAATCTGGATGATATAATTTTCAGTGAAGCCATTCAGCTTGAATGGCGTGAAATAGAATGGTGGAATAACTTAAAGAAGGGTACTATATTTAATAATAAGTATTTGTAGTTATGCATAAATTATTGCTGTCTGAGGATGGGGTTTTTCCTATTGTGAGGGATGAGGATGGTGTGCTTTTGAAGAATTTGCCAGAGACTGGTATAGATATACCTGGTACTATACAAGGAGAAGGAAAGCTTGCCGGTATGCCTTCGCTTTTTGTAAGGCTTGCAGGTTGCAATCTTAGATGTGAATGGATTCTTCCTGATGGTAGTAAAAGTAAGTGCGATACTGCTTACGCGTCGTTTGAACTTGTAAATGTAAGACAAGAGTGTGTTGATGTTGTTGCAAGGTTGGTCAGAAATAATCTTGAAAATATAAGTCATGTTGTTATAACAGGAGGAGAACCTTTTTTACAGGCAAATGCTCTTGCTGAATTTTGTTGTGATTTAAAAAGAAACAAAGGTATTCATATAACTATTGAAACTAATGGTACGTTGTTTGATAATGATGTTGCAAACTATGTAGATTTATTTAGTATTTCTCCAAAACTTTCTTATTCTTTAGGTGGTAAGAGTGTAGAAGATTTAGAAATTGAGGTTCAGCGATTTATTGATTTTGTAAATAAAAATAAGGGAAAGGAGTTACAGCTTAAGTTTGTGGTCTCTACAAAAGATAATGAGTTGGAGATAAAGAACTTTCTTTCGAAATTAAATTATCTGGATAATTCAGATGTATTAATAATGCCTGCAGGTGATTCCGAGGAGTTGTTAAGTATATCTTCTCCTGTAGCCTTAACTATGGCAATAAAAAATGGTTGGCGCTTTTGCTGGCGATTACATGTTAGTCTTTTTGGAAACAAAAAAGGTGTTTAATAAAAATGCGGCAATGGAGCCGCATGATTTATTCTTCGTTTAATATAGATTCTTCGTCGAGATTTATTTGTCGGTCTACTGGTTGTTCCAGTGCAATGAATGACTCTGTTTTGGCTATTCCTGGTATGTTTTGAAGAGTGTTTATTAGGAGCTCCATTAGGTGTTGATGATTTCTGCATATTAATTTAATCAGAAAAGTATAGTTTCCTGTAATAAAATGGCATTCAACAACTTCCGGTATTTTTTGGATCTCTTTTACAACAGTTTTGTATTTGTGTGCATGGTCTAGTGTTACTCCAATGAAGGCACATACTTTGTATCCTAGAGCTTTTGGTTTTACGTTAAATCTGGATCCTTCAATTATTCCGGCATCTTCCATTTTTTTTACTCTTTGATGAATGGCAGCTCCCGATATTCCGCATTCTCTCGCTATTTCAAGAAATGGAATTCTTGCATTTTTTATAAGGTATGATAGAATTTTTTTGTCTGTTTCGTCTATTTGAATCTTTGAGGACATATGTGTTTTTTTTTAGTTATTTACCAAATCCCAGGACATTGTAAAGTTGTTTTCTCTCTTTAAAGTAATTTTTACCATCCTCTGTTGCAATATTTTTGATTAAATAGTCTATTAAATTATCAAAAATTGTTGTGAAGGAAAATGATTCTGGTGGATATAAATCTGGATTATGAATTTCATCTAGTTTAGAAATAAACATTCTTGCGATTATTTCACTACTGACATTGTCCCTATATACTCCCTGTGAAATCCCCTTTTCTATATTGACAGTGATTTTATCAAAGATGAATTGTTCTCTTTCGTCTATGTGTTTTTTGTAAATATCAGGGAATAAGTTTTTGAATTCCATTGTTATGGATGGAGTAATGTCAAAGAAACGCTCGTTTATTTCTTTGCTGACCAATAAAAGAATATCAATTGCATTCCAGCCATCGAAATCAAATTCCTCGAAGATTTTTTCAAAAGAATCTCTTTCTTGTTCAAGTATGTTATTTACAAGCTCCTCTGGTGTTTTAAAATTTTTAACCATTTCTTTTATGGAAATGCCTTCTTCGTTAAGTCGTTCCCAGTTAACGCCTTCCAGACCATATTTTGCAACAAAAGACCTTGCCTTTTTTAATAATGTCACAATTTTTTTATCCATATAGCTTGTATTATTTGTTATCAACCTAATTACTTTGGTAAAAATACTAAGTTTTTGTGATAAAATGTTACCTGATTAGTAATTTTATAGTAACGATTTTTTTGTCAGAGTTAATCATTGTTTATATTTTTGAAATCTTTTAATTAATGTGACGGTTAGATCTTATTTTAATTAATTGAATATGACCATTTTTACTTAATTGATTGAGATGAAAAATAGGGGATAGGTCTCTATGTTATGAATGAAAATAAATTTAAACATATGAAGAATATAAAGGTAATCTTATTTTGTTTGCTAGTTTTGTTTATGAACCTGGGAGTAGATGCTCAATCAGAAAATAAACCCCGATTGGTTGTTGGAATAGTATTGGAAAATTTTAATCCGGATTATCTGATGAAATATAAAAGTCAGTTTGGAGTGGGTGGTTTTTCTCGTTTGTTGAATCAGGGGCTTGTTTATAAAAATTCCTCGTACGATTATATGTATTCTCAAACTGGTGTAGATCATGCATCAATATATAGTGGGACAAATCCTTCTTATCATGGAATAATTGCTCATTCATGGTATAATAGGATTGAAAGGGATGCCATTAGCAATGTGTATGATAAAAAAGTGAGGGCTGTTGGCAGTGATTCTGTTAAAGGTAAGGTCTCTCCCCAGAAAATGTTAGCTCATACTATAGGTGATGAATTAAAACTTACAAATGCGTGTTCCCGTGTTTTTGGGCTTTCAATGAATCCGGAGGCAGCTGTATTGTCCGCTGGGCATATGGCCGATGGCGCTTTTTGGTTTGATGAATTTTCAGGTAAATGGGCTACTTCTTCATATTACATGGATTCTCTTTATAATTGGATCAAGGATTATAATAAAAAAATGAGTCCTGAATATTACGTAAATAGGGGATGGTTTCCTCTTAGTGATGAGGAGGCTAGTATTTCAAGTACTAAGATAAAGCATAGATTTGGTTTGTCTAATGGCTTTTACTATGATTTGACTAAATCAAAGAAAAAATCAGGGAATTATAGGATGCTTAAAGCTACTCCATATGCGAATTCAATGATTACTGATTTTGCAAAGGAATTGGTTGTAAATGAGAATTTAGGAAAAGATGCTGATGTTGATTTGCTGAGTTTGTCCTATTCTTTTATGGATTATATGGGAGATGATTTTTCAACTGATGCTTCTGAAAAAATAGATATGATGTACCGACTGGATAAGGAGTTGGGTGAGTTGTTTGATTTTCTGGATGAACAAGTAGGTATTGATAATATTTTGGTGTTTGTTACTGTTTCTCAGGCTATGACAGCTAAGCCTGAGGAGTTAGGTAGACATAGACTACCAGGTGGTTACTTTAATACATTTAAAGCAATAGCTTTATTGAAACCGTATTTGAATATTACCTATGGAGTTGCGGACTGGATATCTTCATATGATTCACAGCAGATATTTCTTGATAGACAGCTTATTGAAAGAAAGGGAAAAAACCTTAAAGAGATGCAGGATAGAATTTCAGATTTTTTGATTCAATTCTCGGGTGTGTATAAAGTTATACCTGCTTATGCTCTGCTAACTAATATATTTCCTTTTGGAATTGAGGGTTTCATGCAGAAATCATTTAATCAAAAGCGTTCCGGTGACATATTAATGAGTTTGGAGCCTGGATGGGTTAATGAGATAAATGACAGAGAGGATTTTTTATCTAAATATAGTCATATTAGAAATGTTCCAGTTATTTGGTTTGGCGGAAACATTAGAAAAGGTTTTACTAATAAAAAGATTGGAATTTCTGATATTGTGCCAACATTAGCCGATATTTTACATATTTCTGTCCCTCAAGGATGCGATGGAATGATTTTGGATGTTAATTAATTTCTTTCCATTCAAAGCTCTCCATTAATCTCACAATGTCTTTGTAAACATAGCTGACTACAGGACTTAATGAATCCTTGTTTGGATGGGTGTCAAAATACAATGAGCCTCTTATAAAATTCTTTGTACTATCTGTCAGAAAAAATTGAATGGGGGAAGCGGTATTTCCTTTTATAAGATAAATTAATCCATAAACATTTCGGTCTTTGTTTGTGAATTGCTTTTCTTTTATTGCATCTGCCATCTGTGAATGTTTGTATGCCAGCTTGTGTGCATCTTCATTTAACTTATGGAAATTGTTATTTATTTTTTTGTAACTTAAATATATTTTACCGTTTAGTTCAGGGAAAACAATGTTTATCCAATAGGGTTTAGTATCGTAAGCTTTGTCCTTTTCAATTGTAGCATAAGATGGATAATCGAATGTGTAGGGGAAATTATGGACTAACTTGTCATATGCTTTTTCTTTAAAATAAAATCTTTGATATCCGTAGGGTTTTGGTGTATAACTCTTTTCTTTACAGCTTGAAGATATTATTGAAACAAAAGCTAATAATATATAAATTGATTTATTCATTTTACTTTTATAGATATGGAATTATTGAATTCTTTCGAATTGTATTTTCTTTATTCTTCTGTTGTCAACTGCGAGTATAGTGAATTTGAAATCTTTATGAATGATTTCATCGTTTGGCTCGGGAATTTCTCCTTTTATTTCCAGTATTAATCCAGCAAGGGTGTCGGCTTCCCCTTTTATTTCATCGAAAGAGTGGGGGTCGAGTTCGACTATTTTAAAGAAATCGTTTAGTAATATGTTCGCTTCAAATATGTATGCGCCTTTTTTATTTAATGAGAACTTAAGTTCCTCTTCATCTAATTCATCGCTAATTTCTCCAACAATTTCTTCAAGTATATCCTCCATTGTGACGATTCCAGAACATCCTCCATATTCGTCAATAACAAAAGCAAGGTGTATTTTTTTCTCCTGAAAATCTTCAAGTAAATCACTAATTTTTTTTGTTTCTGGAACAAAATAAGGTGGTCTGATTAATGATTGCCATTTGAATGATTTTTGTTTCTGTATATGTGGTAAAAGATCTTTTACGTATAATATTCCTTTTATATTATCGAAAGTTTTGTGGTAAACCGGAAGTCGTGAAAATCCCGATTTTATAATGGAGTCCTTTACTTTCTCAAAATCTGTTTTTATATCAAGTGCAATTATATTGACTCTGGCCGTCATTACCTCTTCGCAATTTAGGTTTCCAAATTTCACAATTCCCTCAAGAATTTCTTTTTCATCTCTAATATCCTCTGAGGCTAATTCAAGGGCTTGTGAAAGGTCAATCAACGATATATTCTCTTTTTTGTAAAGCTTTTTATCGAAATAAGATGTTGAATTTGTTAGAATAAATGATATTGGTTTGAATATTTTTGATAATACATTTAACGGGTAAGCCATGAATATACAAAAACCTTTAGAATACTGTGTCGCATAAACTTTAGGAATTATTTCTCCAAATAATAAAATAAGAAATGTTACAACAATAACCTGTATTACAAATCCTATTATAGGGGAGTTGCTAAAGTCAAATATAGATGATGTGATGTATGTTGATAGTATTACAATCCCTATGTTTACAAAATTGTTACTAATGAGTATTGTGGCTAGTAAATTGTTGGGATTACTAAGTAGTGTAATTATTTTGGGATGATCACCTTCTTTAATTTCCTCTACTTGTTTTGGACTTAATGAGAAAAATGCTGTTTCTGATCCGGAGACAAGGGCCGAAATTAAAAGAAGCATAAACATTAAGATGATACTTAAAATTGTGCTGAATGTTATAGGATTAATAATAATATCTATATCTTGTAGCGAGGAAATTATGACTTCTGGTTCCAATCTAGATTAATATTTGTTAGACGTATTGTAATTATATTACGAAAATACTAATTAATTTGATACGATTGAAATATTAATTGATGATTTAGTAAGTAGTCTTCCCTGGAAAATTGATAATTAATTAATTTTCCAGGGGAATGCTATTTTAAAAAGGTAAGTCATCAGGACTATTATCCTCTATGACAGGAGGAGTGTATTGGTCTGTTTTGATTTCTTCTGTTGGTTTTTCTGATTTTCTTGATAGCATTTGCATTGTGTCAGCATAGATTTCAGTAGTGTATCTTTTAGCTCCATTTTGATCTTCCCAAGAACGAGTTCTTATGCGTCCTTCTATATATAATTGCATTCCTTTTTTTACGTATTTTTCTGTAACCTCGGCAAGTCCTCTCCATAGAACAATGTGGTGCCATTCTGTTTGGTCAACTCTGTCTCCATTTTTGTTTTTGTACGATTCTCTGGTGGCAAGTTTTAAGTTGGCAACAGCAACACCGCCTTCCAGGTAACGAACTTCAGGATCTGCTCCTACGTTCCCAATTAATATTACTTTATTTATCATGACAAATTGTTTAATTGTTTCAAGAGCTAAGATATATATATTTTATTCCTTAGCAAAAATATTTATCAAAAATATATTATGGTTGCTAAATTATTTATCTGATTATGAATGTGTTCTTCCTTGTATTCGTATATATGTCTGTAATCTTAAGTTGAATAGAGATAATATATTTCATTAATTTTGATAATTTGTGTAAAAAATATCTGTATCTGTTTTATTATAAGCTTAAAAAGATATATATTTGCATTCTGAAAAAAACACAGTATTGAGTATAAATATTTGATAATTAAATAATTGAATTAAAATGACAAAGGCTGATATTGTTAACGAAATTTCGAGAAGTACCGGCGTAGAAAAAGTTGCTGTACAGGCTACTATTGAAGCTTTCATGGAAGCCGTAAAGAATTCTCTTGTTGAAGGTAAGAATGTGTATTTGAGAGGATTTGGAAGTTTTGTTGTGAAAAGGAGAGCTGAGAAAACAGCAAGAAATATTTCTAAAAATACAACAATTATTATACCGGAACACTTCATTCCATCGTTCAAGCCATCAAAAACATTTGTGGCAAAAGTAAAAAATAACGTTAAGTAATTAAATATAGGAGAACAGAGTTATGCCAAGTGGAAAAAAAAGGAAAAGACATAAGATGGCTACTCACAAACGTAAGAAAAGACTTAGAAAAAATAGACATAAGAAGAAGAAATAAATTATTGTTTTCGTTTGTGAGAAAAATATAATAAACCTAAAGAACTATGTCTCTTTAGGTTTATTGGTTTATTGAATGTTAATCCCCTAATGTGTTGATTGTGAGTAGTGAATTGATAATAGATGTACAGGCTGATGAGATAAATATTGCTTTGTTGACGAACAAAAAGCTTGTTGAGTTGACTAAGGAAAAAAGTAATGTTAGATTTGCTGTAGGCGATATCTATTTAGGAAAGGTTAAGAAAATTATGCCTGGCCTTAATGCTGCTTTTGTCGATGTGGGGTATGAACGTGATGCTTTTTTGCATTATTTAGATTTAGGTCCTCAGTTTCGTTCTTTGCACAAATATATGCAGATGGCTTCTGCGAGAAAGGGAATGTCTGTTTCAAAAATGAAGCTTGAGGAAGATATTAATAAAGATGGAACGATAGGTGAACTTTTAAAACCAGGACAATGGATTTTAGTTCAGGTTGCCAAAGAGCCTATTTCTACAAAAGGACCACGATTGACTTCTGAGATTTCTATTGCTGGTAGAAATCTTGTTTTGATGCCTTTTTCAGATAAGGTTTCTGTTTCTCAAAAAATATCTTTGTTAGAAGAGAAAAAAAGACTGAAGAAACTTCTTGAAAGTATTAGGCCAAAGAATTACGGAGTTATTGTAAGAACTGCTGCTCAGGGTAAAAAAGTTGCCCTGTTAGATCAGGAGCTTAGTGAGTTGCTTAATAAATGGGAGGAAGCTTTTAAACATTTCAGAGATCTTGTTCCTCCTAGGTTAGTAATCGGTGAAATAGACAGAACCACTGCTTTTTTACGAGATATCCTTAATCCTTCTTTTGAGAAGATTTATGTTAATGATTCGGTGGTTTATAAAGAAATTAGGAGTTATATTAACTCAATTGCTCCTGAAAAAAAGAAGATTGTAAACTATGTTTCTGGCGAAACACCTATTTTTGAACAATTTGGTATCGATAAACAGCTTAAATCTTCCTTTGGTCGCACTGTTTCTATGAAGAATGGTGCCTATCTTATAATTGAACATACCGAGGCTTTTCATGTTATTGATGTCAATAGCGGAAATAGGTCTAAGGATGGTATGGATCAGGAGGCTAATGCGTTAGATGTTAATATTGCTGCTGCTGAAGAAATTGCGCGTCAGTTAAGATTAAGAGATATGGGGGGTATTATTGTTATCGACTTTATTGATATGCATGCTTCCGAGAATCGTCAGAAGGTATTTGAAAAGATGAAGGAGGTAATGGAAGAAGATAGGACAAAACATAGTATATTACCACTAAGTAAGTTTGGATTAATGCAGATTACCAGACAGCGGGTTAGACCTGAGATGCATATAGAGACTTCTGAGGAATGTCCTGTTTGTCACGGTTCTGGTAAGGTAGAACCATCTGTCTTGCTGACTGATAAAATTGAAGATAAAATTGAATATATCTCTCGTCAAAAGAGCTATAATAAATTAGTTATTCGTACTCATCCATTTGTTGCAGCATATATAAATAAAGGGCTGTTTTCTTTGAGGAGAAGATGGCAAATGCGCTATAAGATTAAAATTAAGGTGGTAGAATCACCATCTTATCATATATACCAATTAAGTTTTTTTGATAAAGAAAACAGAATGTTAGAAATTTAACTTTTCTTTCAGTATCTTAAATTGTGTTAATTTTATATCTAAAAAAAGTTAATGTAATAATTCTCTGTTGCTGAATTTCTCATTATTCTTATTTTTGTTCACGTGAATAATCGGACGGTGTTCTCTTGTATTCCGGTTATTGTTTTTTTATGTGTGGAAATATAATTATTATATATAGCGTAACTAAAATTGAATCAGATGAAGAAAAGGTTTATTGCATTATTTGTCGGATTACTAATATCCGTATTTAGTTTGCATGCACAGATGGTAAATCCAGTGTCATGGAAATTTTCACAGAATAAAATTAGTTCTGAAGAGTTAGAATTGGTTTTTTCTGCTACTATTGAGCAAGGATGGCATATGTATTCTCAGTTTACTGCAGAAGGGGGGCCAACATCAACTGCTATTAATTTCGAAGAAAGCGATAATTTTAAACTTGTAGGTAAGGCTATTGAGAGTCCTAATCCTCATGAAGAATTTGATAAGGTTTTCGGAGTTAATGTCAAGTATTTTGAGGATAAAGTAGAATTTAGACAAAAAGTAAAAGTATCAGGCGATAAGTCTTTTAAAATTATTGGTAATATTGAATATCAGGCATGTAGAGAAGGTCAGTGCGTGATGTTTGATCCTGAGTTTGAATTTGAAGTTGTATCAGATAAAGCTCCGGTCAAAGAGAGTAAAGAAGATGATTCTTTATGGACATTTTTCTGGTTGGCATTTATTGGTGGTCTTGCTGCAGTAATCATGCCCTGTGTGTTCCCTATGATTCCAATGACAGTATCATTTTTTATGCATAGTGATTCTAATAAGGCTAAAGCAAAAATGAAAGCTCTTTTCTTTGCTTTTTCAATTATTGCAATCTATACTGCTTTTGGTCTTCTTATTTCAATGGTGTTGGGGGCTGACTTTACAAACTGGTTGAGCACTAACTGGGTACCTAACTTATTCTTCTTTATCATATTTATGATATTTGCGGCATCATTTTTTGGTGCATTTGAGATAGTATTACCAAGCTGGTTGGTAAACAAGTCTGATTCACAGGCTGACAAAGGAGGTTATGTTGGTGCATTCTTTATGGCTTTTACTCTTGTACTTGTATCTTTCTCATGTACTGCACCTATAGTTGGAACAGTGCTTGTTGAGGCAGCAAGAGGATCAATCCTTAGACCTATTATTGGTATGTTAGGATTCTCATTAGCTGTTGCACTTCCATTTGGTTTCTTTGCTTTCTTCCCTTCTAAATTAGGAAGTCTGCCAAAATCTGGTGGATGGTTGAATTCAGTTAAAGTGGTATTAGGTTTTATTGAGGTAGCTCTTGGTTTCAAATTCCTTATGGTTATTGACCAGACTTATCACTTAGGACTTCTTGACAGAGAAGTATATATTGCCATTTGGATTGTTGTATTTACTCTGATGGGATTCTATTTATTAGGTAAGATAAGGTTTTCTCACGATAGTGAAATGAAGCACTTGGGTGTTGGTCGTTTAGGGCTTGTTATTGCTACATTTACTTTTGTAGTATATCTTATTCCTGGTATGTGGGGTGCTCCTTTGAAAGCTCTTGCCGGATATATGCCTCCTCAGGAAACTATTGATTTTGATGTGAACCGTATTGTACGTGAACATGCAAAAGAGATAATGAAGAGTGGTGTTAGCGTAGGAGGTACTCATGCAAAATCTGATCAGTGTGAAGAACCTAAATATTCTGATTTCCTTCATTTACCTCATGGTCTTGATGGATACTTCGATTATGATCAGGCAGTTAAATGTGCAAAGGCTCAGGATAAACCTCTATTTATTGACTTTACTGGTCACGGTTGTGTAAACTGCCGTGAAATGGAACAGACTGTATGGGGTGATCCAAGAGTACTTAAGATGTTGAAGGAAGACTACGTTGTTGTAGCTCTTTATGTAGATGATAAAACAAAACTTCCTGAAAACGAGTGGTACGTTTCTACTTACGATGGCAAGAAGAAGAAAACTCTTGCTAAGAAGAATGGTGATTTTCAGATGCAGTATTTCGATTCTAATGCTCAGCCTAACTACATATTGTTAGATAACGGTGGTGATCGTGCAAAGATTAGAGAAGAGATTCTTGCTCCTTCAAGAGGACATAACCTAGATGTAGATGAATTCGTTAAGTTCCTTGAAAAAGGTCTTGAGAATTACAAAAAAAGACATAAGAAGTAAGAAATTTATTTCTATATATTTGAAGAGGCAGCCCATTTGGGTTGCCTCTTTTGGTGAAATTATATTTGTTCTTATGTCTTTATGTATTTCTTTGAACTTAATAAAAAAGCTTGCCAAATAGGCAAGCTTTTTTATTATATCTGTTTTAGAAAATTATCCCTGATAAGAATTTATTCCTATGGTGTCCATTTTGCGGTCAACTTTTTTAACCAGTCCCTGAAGTACATTACCTGGACCTACTTCAGTGAAAGATGTTGCTCCCCCTTCAATCATATTAATCATTGTTTGTGTCCATCTTACTGGTGCAGTAAGCTGTGATACTAGATTCTTTTTAATCTCTTGAGGATCTGTTACTGCCTGAGCGTTTACATTTTGGTAAACAGGACAAGCTGGTGTATTGAATGTTGTGTTTTCAATAGCCTCTGCTAGTTCTGCTCTTGCAGGCTCCATAAGTGGTGAGTGGAATGCTCCTCCTACTTTCAATGGAAGTGCTCTTTTTGCTCCGGCTTCCTTAAGTTTCTCACAAGCGAGCTCAATTCCTTTCATGCTTCCTGAGATTACTAGCTGACCAGGGCAGTTGTAGTTTGCCGCAACAACTACGTCGTCTATGCTTTCGCAAACATCTTCTACTATATTGTCTTCAAGACCAATGATGGCTGCCATAGTAGATGGCTCTGCCTCACATGCTTTCTGCATAGCCAAAGCTCTTTGAGAAACAAGCTTAAGACCATCCTCGAATGCTAATGCACCATTGGCAACAAGAGCAGAAAATTCACCTAGTGAGTGACCCGCTACCATATCTGGTTTGAAATCTTCTCCTAGTGTTTTTGCTAAAATAACAGAGTGCAGGAATATTGCTGGCTGAGTTACTTTAGTTTGTCTTAAATCCTCTTCGGTACCTTCGAACATTAGAGTTGTTATATCGAAACCTAGGATTTCATTTGCTTTATCAAATAATTCTTTTGCAAGTACTGAATTTTCATATAAATCTTTTCCCATACCTGGGAATTGGGCTCCTTGCCCTGGAAATACATAAGCTTTCATAAGTTTATATTTTTTATTTATTTTCAAAATCTGCCACATTATCTATGTTTTTGTGGCCAGATCCATCTGAGTATATAATTCAGATAGATTGTATTACAATATTCTGATAATTTCCCTATGAAGATTGAGAATTATGAATCAGAAGTAAATATTATCAGAGAATTAATGTAAATTACTGCTTATTAAACGAATAAACTCCTCTCTTGTTGCAAGTTTTTCGAAAGCACCACTAAAATCTGATGTTGTCGTAACAGAATGCTGTTTCTGCACTCCCCTTAGTATCATGCACATATGTTGCGCTTCGATAACTACTGCAACACCAAGAGGATTTAGTGTCTCCTGAATACATTCCTTTATTTGAGTGGTTAGTCTTTCCTGAACCTGAAATCTTCGGGCATAAGCTTCAACAACTCTGGCAATCTTACTAAGTCCGGTAATATGTCCGTTAGGAATATATGCAACATGAGCCTTTCCAATAAAAGGAAGCAGGTGATGCTCACACAGAGAATAAATCTCTATGTCCTTAACAATAACCATCTGCCTGTAATCTTCCTTAAACATTGCAGATCTTAATATTTCTTTAGGATCCATATTGTACCCCTGAGTCATAAATTGCATTGATTTTGCAACTCTAAGAGGTGTTTTAACCAATCCTTCCCTGTCGGCATCTTCACCAATGAGTTTAATTATCTCACGGTAATGCATTTCCATTTCTTCGGTGGCATCAGCATCGAATTTTTCGATCTTCTGAAAACCCATCCCTGGTTTGTTTATAGTGAACTCCATATCTTATAGTTTTCTGTGTCAAAGTAAATACAAATATTTTATTTATAAAAATATGAATAGCTTTTTGTGGATTGTTATAAAATTCAGATACTATATTAGTTCTTTTCTTAAATTTTTCTCTTATTGTTATATATTGCTTTTTTCGACATAAGACTAAGAAATAATCCTCTTGCTATCATAAATAGTAAAAGAGCAAGCCACAATGCATGGTTGCCAATATATGTGCTTCCAATATAGTATGTTGGTGCAAATACTGCAAAAACAGATAGTAGCATAGAATTACGCATCTCTTTAGATGCTGTTGCTCCTATATAAATTCCATCCCAAAGATATGCACCGAATCCGCTTATTGGCAGTAATATTGTCCAAATTATATATGTTCTGGCACCTTCAATTATTTCTTGTTCATTGGTTAGTACATAAAGTATGTTTTCTCGTGCAACTGCGTATATTATTACAAAGATTGCTGCAAGTCTCCATCCCCATTTAAATAGGTGTTTGATACAGTTCTTTAAGTAATCCTTGTTTCCCGATCCTATATATTTTCCTGTAAGTGCTTCTGCTGCATATGCAAATCCATCTATAAGATAAGAAAACAGCATGAGAAATTGAAGAAGTAAACTGTTTATTGATAAGATATGCTTATTTGCTGCAGCAGATTCCGATGTAAAGAATGTGAATACACCTATCAGGCATATTGTTCTTATAAGTATATCCTTGCTAACATTAAAGAAACTGAATAATTCCTTTAGTTTAAATATGGCATTTTTCTGCCAGTATTTAAATAGTTTTCTATAATATTTAAATAATACGAATAATGCCATAAATAAGCCACAATACTGTGCCAGTAAAGTCCCAAGTGCCACTCCATCAGATTTCATCCCGAAGAATATGATGAACATTGCCGAAAGAGATAAGTTAAGTATGTTCACTACTATGGATATTATCATGGGGGTTTTGGCATTCTGCATTCCTATAAACCAACCTAAAAGAGCATATAGTCCAATGGTTGCGGGTGCTGCCCATATTCTTATATAGAAGTAATTACGGGTTAATTCTGCCACCTCTGGCTCTGTTGATAATATTGTGAATGCTAGTCTTTCCAGTGGAATTTGTAATGCAATAATCGCAAATGCTGAAATAAAGGCAACGGTCAATGCTCTCGATAATGTTGAAATACTACTTGAAAAATTTCTTTTCCCATATGCCTGAGCTGTAAACCCAGTTGTTGTCATCCGAAGAAAGACAAATGTGGCGTATAGAAAATTGAATATCATTCCCCCAAGGGATATTGCTGCTACATAATTAACGGCCCCCTCCATGTATCCCATTAGGGCAAGATCAATCATACCTGCAAGAGGTACAGATATATTACTAATTATATTTGGTATAGCAAGTCTTAATATTCTTTTGTCCATTCCTCATCCATCTTGTAGTTCTTACAATTTTTATATATGCAAATATCGTAATTTTAATTTTTTATTAATTGTTTTTATTAAGATTAATTCTAAATCTTTGTTAATTTGCTCCATTTCTGTAACTTTTATACATAATTATAGGTTAATAAAATTATATTTATAAGTGTTAAATCAAAAAAATACTACTATGGCTTTTGAATTACCCGAATTACCTTTTGAGTTAGATGCACTGGAACCATATATCAGTAAGAAAACATTGGAGTTTCATTATGGGAAGCATCATCAGGCTTATGTGAATAATGTGAATAAACTAATTAAGGATACTTCTTTTGAATATTCTAGTCTGGAAGATATTATTAAAAAATCTGACGGTGGCATCTATAATAATGGTGCACAGGTTTTTAATCATACGTTTTATTTCGAGGCTCTTTCAAGAAATGGGGGAGGAGAACCTCTAGGATATTTAGGAGAGGCAATAAATAAGAATTTTGGTTCTTTTGAAAAGTTTAAAGAAGAATTTACTCAGGCCGGATTAACCCTATTTGGTTCTGGGTGGGTGTGGTTGGTAAAAACCCCAGACGATACTCTGGAAATCATGTCTATGAGCAATGCCGGAAATCCTTTAAGAGAAGACTATATTCCTTTGTTGACAATGGATGTATGGGAACATGCTTATTATTTGGATACACAGAATGCCAGAGGAAAATATATAGAGAATTTCTGGAATATTGTTAATTGGGTTGTTGTTGCTGAAAGATATTAATTATCGATTAAAATAATTAAGAGGGGATCATATTGCCAGATCCCCTACTTTTTTGCTTATTAATTATATGTTTTATATCTTAAATTTTAAATAATGCTAAAAATATTTTTTAAATCAGTAACTCAATACTTGTTACTATTTGAAAAATAGTTAATTTAGTCTAAAAATTAAATTATGTCATTTAGCGAAGATAATATCTCTGGAAGTGCAAGGCCTGAAAAAGAGGAATCTTTATCACAGGATAAGAGTCTTGTTCTTTATAACGATGATATAAATGAATTTGAATATGTTATTAAAACACTTACGAAAGTCTGTGGTCACGATCCCTTACAGGCAGAACAATGTGCTTCATTGGCTCACTATACAGGGAAATGCCAGATTAAAAAAGGTGATTTAATTGTATTAAAACATATTCAAAAAGAACTAAGTGAAAAGGGACTAAAAGTTATTATTGAATAAAATTTATGATATGACGGTATTTGTTATTGTGTTATTGCTTCTTCTGGGAATAGTGTTGCTATTATTGGAATTTCTTGTTGTACCAGGTGTGACTATCGCCGGGATAGGTGGTGTTATTATGATGGGTGGAGGTATATATCTTGCATATACTACATATGGCAGTACTGTGGGACATATTATTCTACTATCTGTATTAGTCGTTAATATTGTGCTTATTATGTATGCCCTGAAATCTCGTACTTGGAAAAAGTTTATGCTAGAAAGCAAGGTTGACAGTAGTGTTGACACCGATACCCCTGAAATAAATGTAGGTGATACTGGTTCTTGTGTTACCAGATTAGCCCCAATGGGTAAAGTTAGGATAGGAGATATTGTTGTCGAGGGGACAATCTATTGAAGGTTATCTTGATGCAAAGACAGAGGTTGAAGTTGTGAAAATTTATAAATATAAGATAATTGTAAAACCTAAAAATAATTAATATGGATAATTTTGCTGCGTTAATTGGTATTATTGGAGGTGGACTGCTTTTATTATGGCTGCTACTTTATTTTATACCAGTTGGATTATGGTTTTTCTGCTTTAGTTTCTGGGGGTAAAAATTTCTTTACTTCAACTAGTTTTAATGAGATGGAGAAAAGTTCCACCTGCTGTTATTGTGCGTGCAATGATTGAGGGGAAAAAGGCTGGTGTAGAGCTTGAAAGGGGTCAGCTTGAAGCTCATTATTTGGCAGGTGGACATGTGCCTCAGGTTGTACATGCTCTGGTATCTGCGTCTAAGGCTAATATTGACCTTTCTTTTAAAATGGCTACTGCTATTGATTTGGCTGGTAGAGATGTATTTGAAGCGGTTCAGATGAGTGTGATTCCAAAAATAATTAATACTCCTCCTGTTTCTGCCGTTGCCAAAGATGGTATTCAGCTAATTGCTAAGGCAAGGGTAACTTTAAGGGCTAATATCAGACAATTAGTTGGAGGAGCAGGTGAAGAAACAGTGCTTGCAAGAGTTGGTGAAGGAATTGTTTCTTCTATTGGTTCTTCTGCATCTCATAAGGCAGTACTTGAAAATCCTGATTTTATATCCAGAGTTGTTCTTGATAAAGGATTAGATGCTGGTACGGCTTTTGAAATATTGTCAATTGATATTGCTGATATCGATGTAGGTAAAAACATTGGAGCAGTTCTTCAGACAGATCAGGCTGAAGCTGATCTTAAGATTGCTCAGGCTCGTGCAGAGGAACGTCGTGCAATGGCTGTTGCTACAGAGCAGGAAATGAAAGCCCTTGCTCAGGAGATGAGAGCTAAAGTTATTGAAGCTGAGGCTGAGGTTCCAAAGGCAATGGCAGAGGCCTTCAGATCAGGTAATATGGGAATAATGGACTATTATAGAATGAAGAATATTGATGCAGATACTTCTATGAGAGAGTCAATATCTCAACATCCTAATAAAAAGAGTGATAAGTAAATAAGAATCAGGATAACACCTGATGTAAATTATTATAAAAAAATATCGGAGCTTTTAAACTCCGATATTTTTTTGTGTTATTATCAAATATCTTTTATTCAAATTATAAAAATGGTGCAACAGCCCTGTGGTATATTCCGTGCATATAAGCGATTGCCAGTCCGTAATTCGACACCGGAACACCGGCTTTTACAGCAGCTAGCAACCTGTTTCTTATCTGACGCTTAGTAATCATACACCCACCGCATTGTATTACCATGGCATATTCCTTAATAGGTCTGTTAATTGCAGAAAGACCAGCAACTATTTCAAATTCAATGTTTTTACCTGTATATTTTTTAATCCACGCAGGCAGTTTATATCTTCCAATATCTTCGCAAGAAACATGATGAGAACAGGATTCAAGTATAAGTACTCTGTCACCGTCTTTTAAATTATCAATAGCAGGAGTGCCTTTTATGTAATTTTTGAAATCACCCTTATGTCTTGCCAGAACAGTACTGAAACTTGTAAGAGGAATTTCCTTAGGTACAAGTTTGTCAGCCAATTCAAAAACCTGACTATCTGTGATTGCCAGTTTGGGTTTTATATTGTTGTTCTTAAAAAAATCTTTGATTTCCTCAGGTTGAAGAACTATGTTTATACATTTATTATCAAGAACATCTCTAATGAGTTGAACCTGTGGCAAAATCATCCTTCCCGATGGAGCTTCTGAATCAATAGGGGTGATTAACATCACTATGTCTCCGGGATTTAAAAGATCCCCAATAATAGAGGGTGTAATCATCGAGCTTTCTGGTGCAGTTTCTTTTATTGTCTTGATTAATGTCTCATTATCAGGATTATCAATTGTAGAATATTCAATAACCTTAGTTCTGTATTTATCCTCAATTTCTTTTTTGAATTCTTCTTTAAGAGGGGAAATGTCCGATTTATTGTGTATTATAAAGAATGGAGTATCGAAATATTCAAATTCATTTACCAACTCTTCCTCATACTCTTTAAAGCAGTTGTCTGTTATTACTATTATGCCAAGATCTATATTGGGTATAGTTTCCAGAGATTTTTCAACTCTTTTCTTTCCAAGACTTCCCTGATCATCGATACCTGCAGTATCAATCAATATAACGGGTGCATAATCAAGAATCTCAAACGATTTTTTTACGGGATCGGTTGTTGTTCCTGCTACATCAGATACAATTGCTATATCTTGATTTGCAAGAGTATTAATAATTGAACTTTTTCCATTATTTCTTCTTCCATATATTCCTATATGTGTCTTACTATCTTTAGTCTTTTGCATGGATAAATTATTTCTTCTTTCACAAAAATAATTATAAATATAAATTAATATCCTCTTTTGATATAGTTTTACCCCAAGAATTATCAACCTTTCAGTCACATTTCTTAGTTCTCTTATATTTCCTGTCCAATTTTTTTCCTGTAAGGCAGATATCGCTTCATCTGAAATTTCTTTGGGGGGAATTCTCATCTCATCACATATTAATCCTATAAAATATCTGACCAGTTCGGGGATATCTTCTTTCCTGTCTTTTAAAGACGGAACATTTATAATTATTACACTTAACCTATGGTAAAGATCTTCCCTGAAGTTGTTTTTCTCAATTTCTTCAAGTAAATTCTTATTTGTTGCTGCTATTATTCTAACATCAACTTTTATGTTCTTATCTCCACCAACACGAGTTATAATATTTTCCTGAAGTGATCTTAATACTTTTGCCTGTGCCTTAAGACTCATATCTCCAATTTCATCCAAAAAGAGTGTCCCTCCGTTGGCTTGCTCAAATTTCCCTTTCTTTTGCTTTATTGCCGAGGTAAATGCACCCTTCTCGTGTCCGAAAAGTTCACTTTCTATAAGTTCCCCTGGTATGGCTGCACAATTGACTTCAATAAATGGATTATCTGATCTTGAACTTTTTTCATGTATTTGTCTTGCCACTAATTCTTTCCCTGTTCCATTGTCTCCGGTAATTAATATCTTTGCATCGGTAGGTGCTACCTTGTCTATTATATCTCTTATTTTTAGAAGAGCTGGGGACGTTCCAATCATCTCAAAATTTTTGCTTACCTTTTGCTCCAGTTCTTTTGTCTTGGTTATTAATTCCGTTTTTTCAGTAGCATTTTTTATTGTGATTAATATCCTGTTTAAGTCAAGGGGTTTTTCAATAAAATCGAAAGCTCCTTTTTTTATGGCTTCTACAGCTGTGTCAATAGAGCCGTGACCTGAGATCATTATTACAGGAAGATCAGGTTTTATATTTTTTATTTTTTCCAGTACCTCAAGCCCATCCATCTGGGGCATTTTTATGTCGCAAAAAACAATATTAAAGGTGTTTGATTTTATAAAACTCAAACCTTCCAGACCATTCTCTGCAGTTTGAACTTCATATTTCTCAAATTCAAGTATATCTTTAAGGGTATTTCTTATGCTTCTTTCGTCATCAATAACAAGAATTCTATCCATTATATCTGTTTTTTAAAGTATATGTAATATTACTAAAAATACTTTAATGTACCTTAATTTATAGGTGTCGATTATGTTTGTTTGTCTAAATTCTGTTTGAATATAAATGCAAGAGTTTGCCATCTAAATAAAAAAGCAAAAGTGAGGAGGGGACTGAAGAAAAATAAAAGGCAATATCGATATGTCTTTGATATTGCCTTTTAATGTAGTATTAGTGTTTATATTTAATCCATTTCCAAAGTTCTTTGTAGGTGATTTTTTTACCGTACATCAGAATTCCAGTTCTGTATATCTTGCCCGATAGCCATGTAAGGGCAAAAAATGAGGCTATAAGAATAATAATTGAGGAAACTAACTGAATAGTTGGTACCCCAAACGGAATTCTAACGAGCATAACAATAGGGGAGGTAAATGGTACTATAGACGCCCAAACAGCCATAGAGCTCTCAGGGCTTCTCATCACTCCAAATCCCATGTATAATGATATAGCCAGAATAATAGCCAACGGTGTCATAAATTGTTGTGTCTCTGTTTCATTATCTACTGCTGCTCCAATGGCAGCAAATAATGCTGCGTAAAGAAGGTATCCTCCTATAAAATAGAATAAAAAAGCAGCAAGATAACTTAAGATAAAACTTGGATCGATAGTCTTAACTATACTGCTCAACATTTTAGCCTGATCAATATCGATATTTGAATTTTGTGCTATTGCCGAAAGGTTTGCTCCAGATTGCCTTATAGATTCAATATCTATATCTGGTATTAGTAATGCCTGTACAGAAAACACAATAATACCGGAAAGAACAATCCATATAAGGAATTGTAGCAAACCCACCATGGCTATACCAATAATTTTTCCCATCATTAACTGGAAAGGTTTTACTGAAGATACAATAACCTCAATTATTCGATTGCTCTTTTCTTCTATTACTCCTCTCATTACCTGTGTACAGTATATCAGGATAAAAATATAAATTATAAATCCTCCAATAATTCCTATTACTGAGGTCACTTCAGAAGAGCTCTCTTTTGCTTCGCCACCTTCTTCCAGCTTCATAGTTTTCAGGTATATGCTGGTCTTTGTTGCTGCTAATTTCTTTTCTAAGTCAGGTACACCCGTTTCCTGAATTATCTTATCTCTTTTTATGCGCTCAATTTTATCCCTTATCTCTGAAGAAATAGAAGATTTCAGATCCATAGGAATCTGTTTAAGAGAAAATAATTCTGCTTCGTTTTTTTCCATTAAATCTTCAGGAATATAAAGTACTGCATAGTATCCTTTATCAATAAACCCCTGTTTAGATGCCTCAAAGTCCTTATCGTTATTATATTCGAATGTAGTATATTCGTTTGAATTAACTATCTGTTCTATATTCGACTTATTTATTACCGCTATATTACGCTTTTCTGTATCCTCTTTTAGCATCATCCATACCATAAAAGCATAGAATCCTGCCATTAGAATAGGTACTAATATGGTGACCAGTAAAAATGATTTCTTTTTAACCCTTGTAAGAAATTCTCTTTTTATTATTATAAGTATCTTATTCATTGTGTAAAGATTAATTGTTAGCTATATATCCTTCTTTCACCAGTTTAATAAATATATCATTCATACCCGGGATAATTTCCCTGAACGAAACAATTTGTGCATTATTTATAATCTGTTTTAGCAAGTTGTTTGCTCCAATATTATTAATATCTTTCAGTTCCATTATTTTTTTATCTTTTTCACTGAATTCCTTAATCAACTCAAATTCGTTAAACAAGATGTCCTTTTTTTCGAGTTCGCCTTTATAAATTATCTCAAAGGTATTCGAACTGTATTTCTCTCTTATTTCACTAACAGGACCTTCAACTATTTTTTTCGAATTATTTATTAATGCTATATCAGAACATATTTCTTCGACCGACGACATATTGTGGGTTGAGAAAATAACAGTAGCTCCCTTATCTCTTAATTCAAGAATCTCATGTTTTAGAAGATTGGCATTTATGGGATCAAAACCACTGAATGGCTCATCAAAGATCAAAAGCTTAGGTTCATGAAGTATAGTAACTATAAACTGAATCTTCTGCTGCATCCCTTTTGATAGTTCTTCCACCTTTTTATCCCACCATTCCTGTATTTCGAATTTTTCAAACCACATCTTTAGTTTACTCACTGCTTCTTTTTTTGATAATCCTTTAAGCATAGAAAGATAAACTGCCTGTTCGCCGACTTTCATCTTTTTATAAAGACCTCTTTCCTCTGGAAGATATCCAATATTATTAACATCCTCTGGCTTTAGCTCCTTGCCTTTAAAAAGTATTGTGCCGGAGTCGGGAGCTGTGATCTGGTTGATTATCCTTATTAATGATGTTTTTCCTGCTCCGTTAGGACCTAATAGTCCGTATATCGAACCCTCCGGTATGTTTATGGATACTTTATCCAATGCCTTATGGTGAGCATAGTTCTTTACAATATCAATAGTTTCAAAAAAAGACATAGCGTATTTATTTATTTTATATTTAGCAAAGTATAAAAATAGTAAGAAGAAATAATTCTACAAAATGTTAGAGCAAAACACTTGGAAAGTTATTAGGATAGTGAACTATTTTAAAAGAAAAGAGGCTATCTATTAGATAACCTCTTTTATATATTTACTTGAATTCAATCATCAAATGATTTTTAGGAACTTTCTCTCCTGGTTCAACATGAACTTTTGAAATAACTCCATCGAAAGGGGCATTAATTTCATTTTTCATTTTCATTGCTTCCAGAATTAAAATATTATCGCCGGCCTTTACTTCCTGACCTTCTTTAACTTTAACTTCCAGAATAGTTCCGGGAATATGAGCACTTATCTTTTTAGGGTCTGGTGCTGCCCAACTTTTCCTGTTTTCGTATTTCTTAGTTAAGTTGGTCTTATATTCCGTTCCAAGTACAACTATTTTTTTGAAATCTTCTTTAGTCATATCGAAATAATTTTAGAATGGAGGAATACCATGTTTTTTCTTTGGTGTCATCACTGTTTTATTCGATGATACCTCTAATGAATGGATAAGAATTTTCCTTGTTTCCTCTGGTTCAATTACACTGTCGATATATCCTTTCGAAGCTGCAACATATGGATTTGCAAATTTCTCACGGTATTCGGCAACTTTTTCTTTACGCATTGCTTCTGGATCTTCTGCTTCCAGAATCTCTTTTCTGAAGATAATATTAGCAGCTCCCTCTGGTCCCATGACAGCTATCTCTGCTGTTGGCCATGCAAACATAAAGTCAGCCTTCATATGGCGAGAGTTCATTGCAATATATCCTCCACCGTATGCCTTACGGATGATAACAGTGATTTTTGGTACACTGGCTTCTGAATATGAATAAAGAACTTTTGCTCCGTGTCTGATAACACCTGCATGCTCCTGATCTACTCCGGGAAGATATCCTGGCATGTCTTCCAATGTTACGATTGGAATATTGAATGAGTCACAGAATCTAATGAATCTTGCTGCTTTATCTGAAGAATCACAATCAAGTACACCTGCAAGAACCAATGGCTGGTTAGCGACAAATCCTATTGTCTGTCCATTGATACGACCAAATCCTATTACTATGTTCGCTGCAAAGTCTTTCTGGATTTCAAAGAAATCAGAATCATCTGCTATAGAACGAATAATATCTCTTATGTCGTATGGATGTGAAGGATCTGATGGTACTATATCTTCAATTACATACTCTTTTTTAGGTGGCTTAGCTGGGAATGGTTTAGCTTTTACCGAGTTGTTCCATGGAATGAATGTAAGAAGCTTTTTGATTTGCTCAAAACATTCTGCCTCGTTTTCTGCAAAGAAGTGAGCATTTCCTGTTATCTCACTGTGAACTTTTGCTCCACCAAGCTCTTCCATTGAAATCTCTTCTCCTAGTACAGTCTTTATTACCTCAGGTCCTGTGATAAACATCTTAGATACTTTATCCACCATAAATACAAAGTCTGTCAAGGCTGGTGAATATACTGCACCACCTGCACATGGACCTAGTATTACAGAAAGCTGAGGGATTACTCCCGATGCCTGTGTATTTCTAAAAAATATTTCGCCATATCCAGCCAATGAATCAACACCTTCCTGTATACGGGCTCCTCCTGAATCGTTAATACCGATTAGGGGTACACGCATTTTTAGAGCATGATCCATGATTTTTGTGATTTTGCGGGCGTGCATTAGTCCTAACGAACCTCCCGCAACAGTAAAGTCTTGTGCAAAAATACAAATAGGTTCTCCATAGATATTACCGGTTCCGATAATTACACCGTCTCCGTGAAGAACTTTTTTATCCATTCCAAATTCGCGAGCCTGATGCTCTACAAAAAGATCATATTCAGTGAAAGAATCTTCGTCAACAATTGCCTGAATTCTTTCTCTTGCTGTCATTTTACCCATCGCAACTTGCTTTTCGATGGCTTTAGGACCACCGCCCTGAAGTGCTTTTTCTTTTCTTTTTCTTAAGTCAAGAATGTTTCTTTTCAAAGACATATTATATTACTTAGGTTAATAATATGACTATCAATTTATTGAAAAATAGAATAGTCAGTTTTTAACAGACTACAACGTTACGAAAAAAAAAGCTAATACTGAAAAAATACAACCTTTTTTATTCTGTTTGAATATATAATATGTTGATCTGTAATGAAAAAGGAGTATTCGATTATGCTTTGTTTATTATACTCCTTATTATTGTTTTTTGTTATGTTTTTATTGTTGCGAATTTGTGATGTTTCCTATTATTTCAAGTTTTATAGTGTGATTAAGAGGATCGTTACATATAAATGTAATGAATTTATGCTGTCGGCCTCTTCTGTTTTTGGAGTTGAATGTTACTTCTATAAATGAAGATTCTCCTGGCTTTATGAAATTCTTTGTAGATACGAAAGGGGTGCATCCGCAGCCTGCTTTTATTTTTCTTATTATAAGGTCCGATTTTCCTATGTTCTCAAAATAAAATTTGTGTGTTACCTTTTTGCCTTCTTCAACTGATCCAAACTGGAATCTGGTCTCTTTAAATTTTATCTTTGGAGCCTTTGCCAGTTCTTCCTTGGTTAGTTTTGTGAAATCTTCAACGATAATTGCGTTTACTGTTATGTTGTTGCTGTATTTATATTCTTCGTTTATCTTTAAAGGAAGGCGTTCGTATGTGTATCCGTATTCTTTGGTCTTAGTTGCATCGAATTCGATCACCATTACTCCTTTTTCTCTGGGCTTTATATTCTCAGGAATAATTTTCACAGATATATGGTCAGGAAGATGTTTGAAAGAAAGTTTAACGTCTTTGTCTGAGTAATTTATAAAATGAATAGTATCTGTTTTTTTTTCTGTGTTTTTTATTTCGTTAAAATAAAGTCTGTTTTCATTTTTTCTGAATCTCAATTCATCCAGTATTAGTGGATACTTTTCTTCTAAAGTCAGTGGACGTGGGATAACAATTCCCGAAATCCTTAGTATGCTGACATTGTTTTTTGCATTTGATATTACAGTAACCGTTCTGTTGAAACTGCCATTTTTGTTTTTGGGATTATAGGTGATGGTTATTGTTCCTGTTTCTTTGGGGAGTATGGGTTTCTTTGCCCAATCAACATCAAGTCTTTGTGTTGACGTGTTGATCTTGTTTATAATTAAAGGTTTTGCCCCGGTATTTGTAAACTTGTATTCGATCTTTACTAATCCATTTTCTTCATGAATTTCCCCTATGTTTTGTATGGGATTTTCAAATTTAATATAAGGGGTGTACCTTTGTGAAAAAGAAATTGTTGTTGTAAATATAAAAATAAGAGTAATAATAATTCGGTTCATCTTAATTTATCTTTTTATGTTCTGTATAACTCCGGTTATTTTGTACTTGACAATCGGTTTGTTTGGGTCGTTTGTTATAAAAGTAATGTATTTATTTTGAAGTCCCAATCTGTTCTTTGTTGCAAAAATAATTGAAATTTCTGTTTTTTCTCCGGGTTTGATATCTTTTTTTAAATATGTTATATTGATATCTTTACATGAGCAAATTATTTTTCTTATAATAAGTACGGACTTACCTTTGTTTTCAATTTCAAGATTATCTTTTTGTATGCTGCCTTTTTCTGCGGTATTAAAATTAAATAGAGTGTGGTTAAATATTGCAATTGGAGCTTTTATTTTTTCTTCGGGCGTCAACAATGAAAAATCCTCCTTTATTGTCGATGAAACAATAAGTATATACTCGGGTTTGTGAATTCCATTAATAGAAAATTTAAGGGTGTCTATGGTAAATCCCCAATCGTTTTTTTCTTTGGCATCAAAATAAATGTATAACTCTCCTTTTTCATTTGGAGGAATTACTTGCTTCGAATAATTAGTCTTTATATGTTGAAGATTATCTATCCTTTCGATTCTTAATGGAACTGTATTTGTGTTTATATACCCTATAGATGTGTTTAGTTTCATGCTGTTTGTGATATTCATTAAAGGAATGTGTTCCTTTTTGAATCTTAAGCCATCCATGTTTAATGGATAATAATCAATTACCGTTTTGGGTCTTGGAATAATTTTCCCTTTTATCTGGATAACGTGTGAGGCAGGGGAGGTGTTTGTTGTTATTGTTACACTCTTATCAAATGTCCCTTTTCGGTTTTTAGGATCGATGGTGATTTTAATTATTGATTTTTCCCCTGGTAAGATAGGTTTTCTAGACCACTCAGGGGTAGTACATCCACACGATCCTTTTACGTTTCTTATTAGTAAAGGTGATTTCCCTGTGTTTGCAAATCTTAAATCGAAAGAAACTTCTCCTTTTTCTTCTTTTATGTTCCCTAAGTTTATTTCTCTTTTTTCAAACGAAATTTTTGCTTCCTGTGAGTAACAATTAATTGTAAATATCAGTAATAGAGTGTGTAGTAATATATATTTTAGCATTTCTGTTGTTGGTGTTGTTTGTTTAATATCGATTTAAGTTATATACAAAAATAATAATTTTAATTTCTATAATATATAAATGCATAAAAAATTAAAAAATGATCTGATTGTATTGTGTATAAGAAAGAAATGCTTAATTTTGCATCGAATTTTGTGTAAAAATATCACATTTTAAAAATTTTAAATTATGTATTTAACAGCGGAAAAAAAAGAAGAGCTTTTTAGCAAACACGGGAAGTCTAATAAAGATACTGGATCTCCAGAATCACAGATAGCTTTATTTTCCTACCGTATCGCTCATTTGACTGAACATTTGAAGAAAAACAGAAAAGATTTTGGGACACAGAGATCTTTGATTAAATTAGTAGGTAAACGTAGATCTTTATTGGATTATTTGAAAAAGAATGATATTGAAAGATACCGTTCTATCATTAAAGAATTGAATATCCGTAAGTAATCAAGAATACATTTACAATCCCTGTAAAGACAGGGATTGTTTTTATAACCTGTCCCTCCCCTCCATTCATTACTCTGTTTTGTATTCTTTTTTTACAAATACGAGACATCAATAAATTGAGAAAATATTATACATATGTTAAATGTCATTGAAAAAACCATTACATTAAGTGATGGTAGAACTATTACTCTGGAGACAGGGAAATTAGCTAAGCAAGCCGATGGTTCAGTAATGCTGAAAATGGGTAATACCATGATTCTGGCTACTGTTGTTTCGGCCAAGGATGCTAAGTCTGATGTTGATTTTATGCCACTTTCTGTGGAGTATAAAGAAAAATATTCTGCCATGGGTAGATTCCCTGGTGGATTCCTTAAAAGAGAGGCTCGTCCTTCTGATTACGAAATATTGATATCAAGATTAGTTGACCGCGTTTTGCGCCCTCTTTTCCCTGAAGATTATCATGCAGAAACGTTTGTAAGCGTTACTCTTTATTCTGCAGATGAAGAAACTATGCCTGATGCTCTGGCCGGTCTTGCCGCTTCTGCTGCTTTGGCTGTTTCCGATATACCTTTCAAGGAGCCTATCTCTGAGGCTAGGGTTGCCAGAATAGATGGACAATTTGTAATTAACCCAACTTACTCTGAACTTAAAAATGCCGATCTTGATATTATGGTTGGTGCTACCATGGATAATATCATGATGGTGGAAGGTGAAATGAGTGAAGTTAGCGAGGCAGAAATGCTTGAGGCTATTAAATTTGCCCACGAGGCAATTAAAGATCAGTGTAAAGCTCAGCTTGAATTGGCTGAGGCTGTCGGATCTAAAGTGAAAAGAGAATATTGCCACGAAGATAACAATGAAGAGCTTAAAAAAATGGTTTGGGAACAAACTTACGATAAAGCTTATGCTGTCGCTATGGAGCAGAATGCTGATAAGCATCTTCGTTCAGAAAAATTTGAAGCTGTTAAAACAGAATTCCTTGAGCAATTCGACGATGAAGAACGTGCAGAAAAGGAATATCTTGTTTCTAAATATTACCACGATGTGGAAAAAGAGGCTGTTCGCCGAATGATCCTAGATGAAGGTAAAAGACTTGATGGTAGAACTACCGAACAAATTCGTCCTATCTGGTGTGAGATTGATTACCTTCCAGGACCTCATGGATCGTCTGTTTTTACCAGAGGTGAAACTCAGTCTTTATCTACAGTAACCCTTGGTACTAAACTCGATGAAAAAATTATCGATGATGTTCAGAATCAGGGTAAAGACAGATTTTTGTTGCACTATAATTTCCCTCCATTCTCAACTGGTGATGCACGTCCTTCAAGAGGTGTTAGTCGTCGTGAGGTAGGTCATGGAAATCTTGCAAACCGTGCTCTTAAACCAATGCTACCTAAGGATTACCCTTACACAATACGTATAGTGTCGGATATCCTTGAATCTAACGGTTCGTCTTCTATGGCAACTGTTTGTGCTGGTACTTTGGCTCTTATGGATGCGGGTGTTCCTATGAAAAAACCAGTTTCTGGTATTGCAATGGGACTAATTACAGATAAGGATTCTGATAAATTTGCAGTTCTTTCTGATATATTAGGTGATGAAGACCACTTGGGTGATATGGACTTTAAAGTAACAGGTACTAGAGATGGTATTACTGCTACCCAGATGGATATTAAGGTAGAAGGACTTTCTTACGAAATTCTTGAGAAAGCCCTTGCTCAGGCAAACGCAGGTCGTATGCATATACTAAATATTCTTACCGATACTATTGCTGAGCCTAGGGAAGATCTTAAGCCTCATGCTCCACGTATCGAAACACTATCTATTCCTAAGGATATGATTGGTGCTGTTATCGGGCCTGGTGGTAAAATTATTCAGGAAATTCAGGAAGTTTCCGGTGCTGTTATTGTTATTGAAGAGAAGGATGGAAGAGGTATTGTTGACGTGTCTGCTTCTAACAAAGAAAGTATCGATGCTGCAGTTGCAAGAATAAATGCAATTGTTGCCGTTCCTGAAGTTGGTGAAGTTTACAAAGGTAAGGTTAAAGCTTTGGCTCCTTTCGGTGCTTTTGTTGAGATTATTCCTGGTAAAGAAGGCCTTCTTCATATCTCTGAAATTGAGCATAGAAGAATTGCTAATGTGGAGGATGTGCTTAAGGAAGGTGATGTGGTTGAAGTTAAGCTTATCGATATTGATAAGGTTACCGGTAAACTTAAACTTTCCAGAAAAGTATTATTACCAAAACCAGAAAGACCTGAGGGAGAGAATCAAGACAGGCCTCGTAGGGAAGGAAGTGCTCCTAAGGTGATAAAAAAAGACAGATCTGCCGATTCTGAAAGAAAATAAGACTTAAGGTCGTAGATACAACATATAGAGATAGGTACTCATTGGGGGTACCTATTTTTTTTGTCTGTTCTTCAGTAATTATTCTTACCAAAGTCGTATCTTCCTTGTATCATACTTATACCAAGTCTCCTCTTTCTGGATACTTGACGGATTTTTTCCCCTTACTTTGTGTATGCTTTATATACACAAGGTATATACAAACTAAACAGAAATCGCGAAGTAGTTGTATTACGAACAGGTAGTAGGGGGATGATTTGTTTTTGTTTATATTGTATTTTTAAAAGGCATTCTGTTTACAATAGATCTTCCCAATGTGATTTCATCAATGTATTCCAGTTCGTCGCCAATAGACACGCCTCTAGCTATTGTGCTAATGTTTACAGGGTAGTTGTTTAGTCTTTTATATATATAAAAAATTGGTGGTATCTCCTTCCATTGTGGCACTGAGGGCAAGAATAATCTCGTCTATTTTACCTTCCTTAACTTTTTGCTCAAGACTGTTAATTGTGAGATTGCCAGGACCTATTCCATCCATAGGTGAAATTAGGCCTCCCAGTACGTGGTATATACCTTTGTATTGCTGTGTGTTTTCTATAGACATTACATCTTTAATATTTTCGACAACACATACTTGTGAGTGGTTTCTGGTTTTGTTGGAACATATGTCGCATGTTTCTGTATCCGAGATATTGTGACAAACCTTGCAATGTTTTACATTTTTTTTAAGCTCAGTCAGGCTGTTTGAAAATATATTAACATCTTCTTCCGACTGATTTAAAATGTGAAGAACCAGACGTAATGCTGTTTTTCTTCCTATTCCAGGTAAACTGGCAAATTGATTTACTGCTTTCTCTAGTAATTTCGAGGGGAATGATTGTAAGTCCATATTTTCTGATTTTAACAGCTCAAAAATAGTAATTTAATAAATTCAAATAACTCATTGTAAAATAAATTTGGGATTTAAAAAAAAAGTGTAATTTTGGCAACAGATTAAAAGTATTAATTTTATTATTTAAAATATTTAGGATATGAATGTACCTGAAAATCTTAAGTACACAAAAGACCACGAATGGGTTCGTGTTGAAGGTGATGTTGCAGTAATAGGTGTAACTGACTATGCTCAGAGCCAATTAGGTGATATTGTTTATGTAGAAATTGAAACTGAAGGTGAAGAGTTAGATAAAGAAGAGGTATTTGGTACAATTGAGGCAGTAAAAACTGTTTCTGATTTGTATATGCCTGTTGCAGGTGAAGTTCTTGAGATTAACGAAAATCTTGAAGATGCTCCTGATGCAGTAAACAAAGATCCTTATGGAGATGGTTGGATGATTAAAGTTAAAATGTCTGACGAATCTCAATTAGATGAATTATTATCGGCAGAAGCTTATAAAGAGTTGATATAATAATTTATATAAAGATATAAGAAACACCATTTCGATATTTCGGGATGGTGTTTTTGTTTATATTATTTTTCTTTTTATGTATGAATAATTGATAATAAATACTATTTTTGATCTGTTTTGGATTAACCATAATATTAATAGGATGACTTTAATAAAATCAATATCTGGTATCAGAGGAACTATAGGGGGAATTCCCGGGGAAGGATTAAGTCCTCTTGATATAGTAAAATTTACAGCAGCTTTTGGAAGCTGGATAAAGAATAGAACTCACAAAGAAGATTGTAAAATAGTTGTAGGGCGTGATGCCCGTATTTCAGGACCAATGGTCAATAGTATTATAAATGGTACTTTAACAGGGCTTGGAATCGATGTGGTAAATATTGGTCTTGCTTCTACTCCTACAACAGAAATTGCTGTTACTGAGGAAAATGCCGATGGTGGTATTATTATTACTGCAAGTCACAACCCTGCTCAATGGAATGCGCTTAAGCTATTGAATAACAAGGGGGGAATTCTTGTCTGATCTGGATGGTAAAGAGGTTCTAGCTATTGCTGATAAGGAAAGTTTTTCTTTTGCAGAGGTAACGGAATTAGGACGTATTACAGAGAAATCTGATTATAATGATATACATATCAATAAGGTTATTGATCTTGATCTTGTTGATCTTCAGGCAATAAAAGATGCAAATTTTAAGGTTGCAATCGATGGGGTGAATTCTGTTGGGGGTGTTGCAATACCGGCTTTGTTAAGGGCTTTGGGGGTTAACGATGTTATAGAACTTTACTGTGAGCCTAATGGTAAGTTTCCTCACAATCCGGAACCTCTACCTGAGAATCTTACTGAGATTTCCAGCGTGATAAAATCCAAGGGTGCTGATGTTGGCTTTGTCGTTGATCCTGATGTTGACCGCCTTGCTATTGTTAATGAGGATGGATCCATGTTTGGTGAAGAGTATACTCTTGTGGCTGTTGCGGATTATGTATTGTCGAATACTCCGGGAAATACCGTGTCTAATCTTTCTTCAACAAGGGCTCTTAGGAATGTTACTGAATCACATAACAAACACTACAGTGCGTCTGCAGTAGGGGAGGTTAATGTGGTTACCCTTATGAAGGAGTGTTCTGCTGTGATAGGAGGAGAAGGCAATGGCGGTGTTATTTATCCTGAGTCCCACTATGGGAGGGATGCCTTGGTAGGTATTGCTCTTTTCTTGACTCATCTTGCCAAATCTGGTAAAAAATGTTCGGAATTAAGGGCCTCATATCCTAATTATTTTATTTCTAAAAATAAGATACAGCTAACTCCGGAGATTGATGTGGATTCCTTGCTTGTAGCAATGAAGGAAAAATATATAAATGAAGAGGTTACCGATATTGATGGTGTGAAAATTGATTTTGAAAATGGATGGGTTCATATGCGTAAATCAAATACTGAGCCTATTATCAGGATATATTCTGAGAGTAATACAAAGGAAGAAGCCGAAAAGCTTGCTTCTATGATTATTGAAGATGTAGAAAGGATGATTTAAAATATGTAAAAATAAATAAAGGCCGACTAGGCCTTTATTTATTTTTTTGCTAAAATGTAATTTACTGTGATTTTTTTCTTAGTGTTTTGTTATTTTAATGAATAAGGAATAAAGGCATAAATTCGAAGCTTTTGTATGTTGGGCGTAATCTTTCCGTATTGTAATATTTTTCGATATCTACTATTTTTTTAAAACTTGTTACTATTTCTATGGGTGCATTATCGTAACTTCCGTTTCTGAGTATAACAAGTCTTCCGTGAATTCCTTTGGTGATAAGGTCCAGGGCCAGATTTCCGTATGCCATGGGTACAATGGAATCGATAGCATCGGGATCCCCGCATCTTACCATATATCCTAATTTCTGATTGATAACATTTATTCCTTCTCCTTTGTTGTATTTTGAGGATAGCCTTTTTAAGTCGTTAGAAACCATATCTCCAATACCTCCAAGTTTTTTATGACCAAACATATCTTTGTCAGAGGTCTCAAATACCATATTTGAACCATCGTATTTTGCTCCTTCTGAGACTATAACGACTGAATATTTACTCGGATTTTTAAATCTGTCTTCGCATAAAAGTTCGCATAAGAGATTTATGTTGAATTCGTATTCCGGTATTACGCATCGGTTTGCGGCTCCTGCAAGTGTGGGTAACATGGCAGTAAATCCTGCATAGCGTCCAAATATTTCCAGAACAAGCAGTCGTTCGTGCGATCCAGCTGTAGTTCTTAGATTGTTGGTAAGGGCTATGGTTCTGGTAACACATGTTGAAAAGCCTATGCAATAATCGGTTCCTGGAACATCGTTATCCATAGTTTTGGGAATACCTATTATTTTTATGTTTTCAGAATTAAGGCAAACAGCATAACTTAGGGTGTCGTCTCCTCCTATCGGAATCAGGTAGTCGATATTTAGGAATTCAAGGTTTGCTATAACTTCGGATGTTAGGTCGTTGGTATTTTTATTGTATTCTTCTTTTAGATGTTCAGGGATCATTTCTTTTGGAACTTGTGATGGGTTTGTTCTTGATGTATGAAGAAATGTACCTCCTGTTCTGCCGGTTTTATTTACTATATCTTCCGTTAATTCTATATAGTTATTGGAATTGTCAAAATCTTTTTCCCTTACAATATCAATTAGACCTCTCCATCCTCTTCTTATTCCTATTATTTTATATCCTTCTCTTAAAGCTCTTATTGTAATGGCTCTGATGGCTGGATTTAGCCCTGGAACATCACCTCCTCCTGTTAGTATGGCAATGGTTCCTTTGTTTTTATGACTAGTAATCATAAGAGTCTGGTTTAATGGGTTTATATTTACGAAAATTATATTGATTTATTATTAAGTAAATGTGTAAATATGTTTTTAAAATTAAAGTATTAGATTATTTTTGTGTACTCATAATAATATCGATTTCATGGTAGAAAAAATATTCTCACAATTAACAACTATTGAACTTATATCATTGGGAGTATTGGTATTTTTAATACTAATATTGTTAATAATAGATCTTTTTAATTATATTTTAATTAGAAAAAATAAAATTTCTGTAAATACTGAAAAACATGCTGTATCTGTTGTTATTACGGCTCAAAATGATGCAGAGTTTCTAAAAAATAATTTAAAATATTTTCTTGAGCAGGATTATCCCGTTTTTGAGGTTATTGTTGTTGATGACTGTTCTTACGATGATACTCAGACTGTGCTGGCACATTATAAACAACAATACTCAAATTTAAAGGTTACTACTATAAAACCTGATGCCAAATTTCTTCATACAAGAAAACTTGCGGTTAATTTGGGTATGAAGGCGGCAAGCTATGATATAGTTCTTTTTTCTGAGGCTAACTGTATTCCTTCATCTGATAAATGGATAGATATAATGCAATCTGCATTTAGGCCTCATACAAATGTTGTTATTGGCTATTCTATGTATATAAAAGCTAATACCTTTATGGGTAATATAATTTTTCTTGATAGGTTCATCAGGAATCTCAGAACAATTGGATTTGCTCTGAGAAAAAGGGCTTTTAGAGGTGACGGAACTAATGTGGCGTATAGGAAAAAAGCATACTTTGCCAATAATTGTTTTGCTGGAAATGCTAATAAAGAGGCTGGATATGATGCTCTTCCTGTTAAGGAATTGTCTGACGGAAAAAATATTGAGGTTGTTCTTTCTTCGGGTGCTCATATGTATGTCGATTATATTGATCTTAAACGTGAATGGAGACATTATAAGATGTTGTATTTTCAACATAGAAAATATTGTAAGTCAGGTACTAAATTAAGAATTGATATAGTTCCTTTTATTAAATTTTTGCTGCTTATATATTTTGTTCTATTGGTTACTTTTTTCAGTAATAAAATGTTGATAGCATCAGTTATGGGCCTTTATCTTATATTACGTGCTGTTAATGTAAAACTACTATCGAAGGCTTTGAATGAAAAATTTTTATTCATAAATTCGTTATACATGGAATTAATAGTAGGTGTATTAAGTTTTGTTCAGTATTTAAAAGCAAGGATTGGTTGATTTAATGGAACTAAATTCAAATTTGTCTGATAAGGCTAAACATGATTACGAATTAGTTAAATTAGCTATTGACGGTGATCAGAAAGCTTTTGAAGAGCTTTTTAAACGTTATCGTGATGCAATCTATTTTATGTTGTTGAAAATGGTTAACAATAAAATAGATGCAGAGGACTTGACCTATGAAGCTTTTGGAAAGGCCTTCCGTAATTTGAGGCAATATTCGCCTCGGTTTGCTTTTAGTACTTGGCTTTTTAAGATTGCGTCTAACAATTGTATTGATTTTCTTAGGAAAAAACGTAATAATACAATTTCTCTTGATGGTAAAGATGTAGATGAATCTGAAAGGACAGTACTAATGACTCTTCCTGCTGATGTATTAAATCCGGAGCAGGAGTATATTAAGGCCCAGAAAGCTGTACTTATGAGAAAAGAAGTATCAAAATTAAAAGAAAGGTATCGGAGACTTATTGAATTAAGGTATTTTAAGGAGTATTCTTATGAAGAAATTGCAGATGAATTGGATTTACCATTGGGTACAGTAAAAGCCCAGCTGTTTAGAGCGAGGGAATTACTTTACAAGCTGCTAAAGAAATCGGAGATAAAAATAGAGAGAGCTAATGCTTCGTAATTATTTTATCTACTGTGAAAATAATACTAAAGAAAAAAGTATAATGTTAATTAAATACTTTCCTTTAGTATTATTTTTTTATAATTCTAAAGTATGATTCTTTCATGAAAAAATGTATATTTGTTCAGATATAATAACAAATTGTTTTGCTTAAAACCTAAATTAGATTAACATGAAGAATTTATCATTGGGATTAAATGTTCTATTATTAGCTGCAGTGGCAGTTCTATTTTTTTTTGCATTTTAAAGGGGAGAATAAGGTAGAAAATCAAGATCAATCGGTTGCCTCCGTCAAGGGTGCCTCTGTTGTTTATTTAAATACAGATTCTTTATTATCTAAATATAAAATGTCAGTTGAGCTTAATGAAGCTTTTCTAAAAAAGCAGGAGGATAGAAGAGCAGAATTAAATATTAAAGCTAGTTCCTTGGATAAGGAAGCTACTGATTTTCAGAAGAAAGTTCAGAGTGGTGCTTTTCTAACTCGCGAACGTGCAGAGAAAGCTCAAATGGAACTTATTCAGAAAAAAAATTCTTTGGATAAGCTTCAACAGGAAATGTCTGAGAATATGATGAGAGAGAGAAGCGAAATTACTAAGAAATTGTACGATACTCTTACAAATTTCCTTAAAGAATTTAATAAAACACATAACTTTGATGTTATACTAAGTACTACTCTTGGAGGCAATGTATTATACTCTAAAAAAGGCTTGGATATTACAAATCAGGTTGTTGATGAATTGAATGCGAGATATATAAAGTGATTTCTTTGTTTGTTAAAAATATTTTAAGCGAAGGGTTTTTAATTCTTCGCTTTTTTTTTCTTGAATGATTATGGGATTTGCTGATAGGTATTTGAAATCGAGAGTATTATATGAGTCTTTTCTTGGAGATAATGTTCCCGAGGATTTAAAGATTATAATTACTATTCCATGTTACAATGAGCCCGATATTCTCAAGAGTCTTGAAAGTATTGCTAAATGTTATCCAATAGATGGTATTGCTGAAGTTATTATTGTTATTAATTCGTCTGAAACTGACAGTAATAATATAGTTGAAGCTAATAACAAAACTTATGCTGAGATTAAACAATGGATATCTGGGAATAAGTTTGAAGGCATTAGTTTTTATGTACTAAAGGTCGAAAATTTACCGCGTAAACATGCTGGTGTTGGTCTTGCCAGAAAAATTGCAATGGATGAAGCAGTGAGAAGGTTTAATATTATAGAAAAACCTGAGGGTGTGATTGTAGGTTTTGATGCTGATACATTATGTGATAGCAACTATCTAGTTGCTATTGAAGATTATTTCTCGAATGTTAAGAATAGAGGGGCTTCAATATATTTCGAACATCCTGTTGAGGGAACAGAATACAATAAAGATGTATATGAGGCTTCGGCTTTTTATGAGTTGTATTTGAGATATTACAAGACGGCCTTATCTTATTGTGGACATCCACATGCTTTTTATTGTATTGGTTCAGCCTACGCTGTGAGAGCCTCTGATTATGCCTTGCAGGGGGGGATGAATAGAAAACAGGCAGGAGAGGATTTTTATTTTTTGCAAAAAATAATTCCTCTGGGAGGGTTTGGCGAGATTAATTCAACACGTGTTATTCCTTCTTCACGTATGTCGGATAGAACTCCTTTTGGAACAGGAAGATCAATTAGTGAAATAAAAGATAATGAATATCTTGATTATAAGACGTACAATATTAATGCTTTTAAACGTATTCGCAAATTACTGGAAAGGGCTGATGATTTTTATAAATGTGATGATTATAGGTATTCTTCAATAATAAATGACTTTCCTGTTGATATAAAAGAGTATTGTGAAAGTATTTCATTTAGGGATGGAATAAATGAAATTAATTCTAATTGTTCGTCAATAAATGTATTCAAAAGTAAATTTTTTAAATTTTTAAACCTGTTGAATGTTTTAAAATATCTTAATTATATTCATGAAAGAGAATTAAATAAAGAATCTGTATTGAAGGGGGCTTGTGATTTATTATCTGAACTTGGTTGTGATTATAATGGGAATAAAGATGTTTTTAGTCTTTTGGAGTTTTACAGAGAAAGAGAAAGAAATTTGAAATAACTTTGTGTGGAAGATCAATAAGTTGGAAAAATACTATAGATAGAAAAAGAGGCTGGTTTAAAACCAGCCTCTGATGTATTAAAGAGTTTTCTTAACTTCAACTTCTTCGTAAGCTTCAACAATATCACCAACTTTAATATCGTTGTAATTATGAATGTTAAGACCGCATTCGAAGCCTTTTGATACTTCTTTAACGTCATCTTTAAATCTCTTAAGAGAACCAAGTTCTCCAGAGAATATAACAATACCGTCTCTGATAATTCGTATTTTATGGTTTCTTGATATTTTACCGTCTCTAACCTGACATCCGGCAATAGTACCAACTTTAGTTATTTTAAATGTTTCCATTACTTCAACCGTAGCAACAATCACTTCTTTGATTTCCGGAGAAAGCATACCTTCCATTGCTGATTTTATCTCTTCTATGGCATCGTAGATGATCGAATATAGTCTGATGTCAATTTCTTCTTTCTCAGCTATTTTTCTGGCTCCTATTGATGGTCTAACCTGGAAACCTACGATTATGGCATTAGATGCTGCGGCCAACATTACGTCTCCTTCAGAAATCTGACCAACGGCTTTATGAATAACGTTAACCTGAATTTCTTCTGTTGAAAGTTTTATTAAAGAATCGGATAGGGCCTCAATAGAACCATCAACATCACCTTTAACAATGACATTAAGTTCCTGGAAGTTTCCTATGGCGATACGTCTTCCAATTTCGTCAAGGGTGATATGTTTTTGTGTTCTCAATCCTTGTTCTCTTTGAAGTTGTTCGCGTTTGTTTGCGATTGCTCTGGCTTCTTTCTCATTTTCCATTATCTTAAATAGATCACCTGCTTGTGGTGCTCCATTTAGACCAAGGATAAGAGCAGGTGTAGCTGGTCCGGCACTCTCAATTCTTTGTCCTCTTTCGTTATACATTGCTTTTATGTGTCCTGTATATTGACCTGCAAGCATAATGTCACCAATCTTAAGCGTACCTGTTTGTACCAAAACTGTTGAAACGAAACCACGACCCTTGTCAAGAGATGATTCAATAATTGAACCGGTAGCATTTTTATCTGGATTGGCCTTGAGCTCTAAAAGTTCTGCTTCAAGAAGAACTTTTTCAAGTAATTCTTCAATATTAATTCCTTGTTTTGCTGAAATTTCCTGACATTGATATTTACCACCCCAATCTTCAACAAGGTAGTTCATGCCTGCCAGTTCTTCTCTTATTTTATCAGGATTTGCTCCTGGTTTATCTATTTTGTTTATAGCAAATATAATAGGTACTCCTGCTGCTGTGGCATGGTTAATGGCCTCTACTGTCTGTGGCATCACATTGTCATCGGCAGCAACTATAATAATAGCAATATCTGTTACCTGAGCACCTCTGGCACGCATGGCTGTAAAGGCTTCGTGTCCAGGAGTATCTAAAAATGTTATCATTCTTCCATCTTCCAGTCTTACATTGTATGCTCCAATGTGCTGAGTGATACCACCTGCTTCGCCGGCAATAACATTTGCTCTACGTATATGGTCAAGTAACGATGTTTTACCATGGTCAACATGTCCCATTACTGTTACAATAGGTGGACGAGGTTTGAGATTTTCTTCGCTTTCTACAACTTCTTCTTCTTCAACGTCATGGGCTTCCGCGCTAACAAATTCAACTTCATAACCAAATTCATCTGCAACAAGGTTAATTGTTTCAGCATCTAATCTTTGGTTTATAGAAACGAATAGTCCTAGTGACATACATGCGGAAATAACGTCTGTAACGGCAATATTCATCATTGTTGCAAGTTCGTTTACGCTAACAAACTCTGCAATTTTTAGATTATTTTTTTCCATCTCAGCCTTTTCTATCTCCGCCTGACGCTTCTGGCTGTATGCTTCACGTTTTTCTTTTCTGTGCTTCGACGCTTTGGACTTACCTTTAGATGTTAATCTGGCCAGGGTATCTTTAATCTGCTTTTGAACATCCTCATCGCTTATTTCAGCTTTAATTGGGGATTTCTTTTTAAGCTTCTTAAGTTTTTTCTTTTTTTCCTCTATTTTGTTTTGCTTATCAGCACTAACATCTACCTTCTCGTCTTTTTTCTTTATCCTCTTTCTTTTTTTCTTGGCAGCACCTTCTTCTCCTTGAATAGCAGGCTTAGCTTTGGGAATATGTTCTCCGGTTTTGGCAGTTTTATGAGAATCTGTTTTTTGTTTTTTCTTCTCTTTTCTTTCCTTTTCCTTCTCGGCTTTTGACTTGCGCGGAGGTCTGGTACGTTGATTAATAGAGTCCAGATCAATTTTTCCGACTACTTTAACTTCGTCTTTAATTTTGGGTGTTTCTGTAGTAGTTGATGTAGGTTTTTCTACTTCTTTTATTTCGGCCACTTTAGCTTCCTCTTTTTGTTGTGTTTCCTTTTTAATATTTACAGCTTCTTTAGCTTTTTCAGGCTTAGCAGGTTTTTTAAGATCAATTTTTCCTACGACCTTAATTTTGCTCTCTATTTTAACTTCTTCTTTTACAGAAAAATCAACTTTGTCTGCCTTACTTTCTTCTTTCTCAGGTTCTATAGAAATAGTTTCTTTCTTTTTCCTGGTACTTTTAAGATCAACTTTTTCGGATGCCTTTTTTAAGTTTATATCCGAACTAAATTCTTTTGAGAGTATCTGATATTGTTTTTCTGAAATTTTTGTATTTGGGTTGGAATCAATAGTTTCTCCCTTGTTTTCCAAGAAATCCACAATTGTTGAAATTCCAACATTAAACTCTCTTGCTACCTTGCTAAGTCTTTTTGTTTTTTCTGCCATATCTGCCCCTTAATTAATTTTTATCTGGCACTCTATTTGAATTTTCAGGTGCTAGCAATTATTCAAATTCTGCCCTTAATATATTCAACACCTCGTTAATGGTTTCAATTTCTAAATCCGATCTTTTTTCTAACTCTTCTGCAGAAAGTTCAAGAACGTTTTTAGCTGTATCGCAACCAATTTTTTTAAGTTCGTCGATAACCCAACTTTCTATTTCATCAGCAAACTCATCAAGATTAACATCTTCTTCGTCTTGTTCTGCTTCAGCAATCTCACGATAAACATCTATGTCGTATCCTGTTAACTGGCTTGCTAATTTTATATTTAGTCCTCCTTTACCGATAGCTAGAGATACTTCCTCTGGCTTTAAATATACATCTGCTTTATTATCTTCTTCTTTGATTTTAATAGAGCTTATTTTTGCTGGATTAAGTGCTCTTGTGATATAAAGCTGGATATTATTAGTGAAGTTAATCACATCTATATTTTCATTTCTTAATTCACGTACGATACCGTGTATCCTGGAACCTTTCATTCCAACACAAGCACCAACAGGATCAATTCTGTCATCATACGATTCTACAGCTATTTTTGCTCTTTCTCCTGGTATTCTTACAATCTTTTTAATTGTAATTAGTCCATCAAAAATCTCAGGAACTTCATTTTCAAATAATCTTTCAAGGAATACTGGGGAAGTTCTGGAAATAATAATAAGAGGAGTATTGTTTCTCATCTCCACTCTGATAACAACGGCACGAACTGTATCTCCTTTTCTGAAGAAATCCGATGGGATTTGTTCAATTTTTGGCATAATTAGCTCATTACCTTCATCATCAAGTATAAGTATCTCCTTTTTCCATATTTGGTAAACCTCACCAGTTATTATTTGTCCAATACGTTCTTTATATTTGTTATAAAGAGTATCTTTTTCAAGTTCTAAAATTCTGGAAGACAAGTTTTGTCTTAAGGCTAAAATCGATCTTCTACCGAAGTCTTTTAATTTAACTTCGTCAGTTACTTCCTCTCCTAACTCGTAGTCAGAATCAATTCTTTTGGCTTCTGTAAGGCTTATCTCTGCACTAGGATTTATAAGTTCGTCATCTTCAACAACAGTACGGTTTCTCCATATCTCAAGGTCTCCTTTGTCTATGTTGATAATGATGTCAAAGTTTTCATCTGATCCAAAAGTTTTGATAAGCATGTTACGAAAAACATCTTCTAACACACTCATCATAGTTGCTCTGTCAATATTTTTCAGATCTTTAAATTCTGAAAATGATTCTATGAGATTTAAATTTTCCATCATTGAATAATTAAAAGCTAATTATGTCTTTTATGTATTTTATACTATCAAAATTAAAAAAATCAGTCTTTTTAACTAATTCTTTTTTCTTTTTTCCTTCTACTTTCTCTTTTATTTCATATTCAATTTCAAATCCTTCATCGGTAACTCTTGTAAGTTTGCCTTTGTATTTATTCCCTTCTGCACATAAAACTTCAACATCGTTGCCGATATTTTTGTGATATTGTTGAATGACCGTGAAAGGTTGACCAATACCTGCCGAAGAAACTTTTAATTCAAAATCTTCCACATCTCTGTCTAGCTTACTTTCTATTTCTTTACTAATAGAGATACATTTATCTATAGATACACCTTTCATGCTGTCAACAACAACAATAATAATATTTGAAGGTGAAACATTGATATCCACAATAAATAATTCACTGTCTTTGATGATATCTGTTACTATGTTTTGAATATGTTTTTTTTCTATCATTATTAGGGTTTTTGTTTAAGGTGACCTCATTTTAGTCTAATAAATAAGGGGACATGAGTGTCCCCCTAATTATCCTTTTCTTCCTTTTACGGTGCAAATATAGATAAATATACTTAAATAACAAAACAAAATAAGATGTTTTTGTCTGAGTGTTAAAGGTATATTAAAAGCAAATATGGTAATACATATTCGGAATTAATTTTTAAATTTGCAGAAATTTTTTGGAAAAACAGAAATTTGAAATAAGATTTTAATAGTTGTACTTTAAAACTTTATAAATTAAGGTTTTGAAGCGCAACAATTTATGTATATATAAGGAACTTAAATTGTTTTACAAATGGAATTTAGAGCAAAAGATATAGCGGAGATATTAGGGGGGTATGTTGTTGGTAATGAGGAGTGTGCCGTTAGTAATGTTTCAAAGATTGAGGAAGGAAAACCAGGAACATTAGCATTTCTGGCTAATCCAAAATATGAACATTACATATATGAAACAAATGCTTCAATAGTTCTTGTAAATAAGGATTTTGAGCCTAAGGATGAGATAAAAGCTACTTTAATAAAAGTGGATGATGCTTATCAGGCAATAGCTGCTTTGCTTGAAATGTATGAGCAGGCTAAACCTAAGCCAACTGGAATAGAAGAACCATCATTTATAAGTAAATCTTCTAAAATTGGAGAAAATCCTTATATAGGAGCTTTTGCCTACATTGGCAGCAATGTGAAAATTGGTAATAATGTAATGATTTATCCGCAGGCCTACCTTGGGGATAATGTTACTATTGAAGATAATTCGATACTTTATTCGGGGGTTAAAGTTTATGAAGGCTGCAAAATAGGAAAATCATGTATTGTACATGCTGGCTCGGTTATTGGGGCAGATGGATTTGGTTTTGCTCCAAGTAATTCAAGGGATTATAAGAAGGTTCCTCAGATTGGCAATGTCGTACTAGAAGATTTTGTTGAGATTGGTGCAAATACATGCATAGATAGGGCAACAATGGGGTCAACCGTAATTCGTAAAGGTGTAAAATTGGATAATTTAATACAGATCGCTCATAATGTTGAGATTGGTTCTAATACCGTGATTGCTGCGCAGTCAGGTATTGCAGGAAGTACAAAAATTGGAGAAAACTGTATGTTGGGAGGACAGGTAGGTATTGCAGGACATCTTAATGTTCCTAACGATGTTAAAGCTGCTGCTCAAACCGGAATTGCAAGTTCTGTGAAAAAAGAGGGTGCTATTTTACAGGGATCTCCGGCTGTTGATATTTCTAATTTTCAAAAATCATATGTATTGTTTAGATCTTTGCCTAAAATGAGGCAACAGTTAATAGATCTTGAAAAGCAAGTTAATCACTTAAAGTCTGAATAATAATGTCTGTTAAGCAAAGAACGTTAAAGGAGTCGTTTACACTGTCCGGAGTAGGTTTACATACAGGGAAAAATGCAGTTGTAACATTTAAACCTGCCCCAGAAAATCATGGATATAAAATTAAGAGAGTTGATATAGAAGGTGAACCTGTGATTGATGCTATTGCCGACTATGTGAAATTTGTGGATAGATCAAATTGTCTGGAGTATAAAGGTATTCATATATTTACGGCAGAGCATGCATTGTCCGCTCTTTATGGATTAGGTATTGATAATTGTCTTATAGAATTAAATGAAGATGAATTTCCTATACTTGATGGAAGTGCTAGATTTTATGTTGAAAAAATAAGTGAAGTAGGGATACAGGAGCAGGAAAAAGATAGGGAATACTTTGAGGTTAAAGAAAAAATTACTTATAAGGATGAGTCGGGAGCAGAATTGATTATAATTCCTGAAAATGATTTTAACGTTAATGTTTTAATTTCATATGATTCGCCTTATTTGAGTAATCAATTTGCGTCAATTAATTCCTGCACTGACTTTTCTAACGAGATAGCTAAGTGTAGAACTTTTGTGTTTTTAAGAGAGATTGAATATTTGTATAATAACAATCTAATCAAGGGGGGAGATTTAAAGAATGCTATCGTTATTGTTGACAGGGAAGTGGAACAGTCAGAACTCGATAGGTTGGCAAATCTTTTTGGACACGAAAAAGTCTCTGTCAAGAAAGGTGTTCTCAATAATCTTGATTTGTTTTTCGATAATGAACCGGCTCGTCATAAATTATTAGATGTTGTTGGTGATCTTGCATTGTGTGGTAAGTTTATAAAAGGTAGGGTTATTGCTACTCGTCCGGGACATAAAGCAAATACTGCCACAGCTAAATTGCTGAGAAAAGAAATAAAAAATCATTTTGCAAAGGATAGGGTACCCGATGTCGATCTTTCTGCGGAACCTTTGATGGATGTTAATAAGATAAGAAGTTTATTGCCGCACAGACCTCCTTTTTTGTTGGTGGATAAGGTTTTAAGGATTGCGGATGATGAAATAGTCGGTATAAAGAATGTTACAATGAACGAGCATTTTTTTGTCGGACATTTCCCTGATGAACCAGTAATGCCAGGAGTTTTGATATTAGAGGCAATGGCTCAGTGTGGAGGACTTTTGGTTCTTAGTGAGATGGACGATCCTGGGAGCTGTTCAACATATTTCATGAAAATGGATAATATAAAATTCAGAAAAAAAGTTGTTCCTGGTGATACGTTGATTTTTAGACTTGAGATGATGTGTCCTATGCGTAGGGGAATCGCAAATATGAAAGGTAGAGCTTTTGTTGGAGAGACCTTGGTATGTGAAGGAGAATTCATGGCACAGGTTGCAAAAAATAAATAATGTTGTTATACTTGCAGTGTGAAATAAATAAAATTTGATAATGAAACAACCATTAGCATATGTACATCCATCTGCGAAAATTGCAGATAATGTTGTTATTGAGCCGTTTGTTACAATAGATAAGGATGTTGTTATAGAAGAAGGTACGCATGTTTATTCGAATGTAACTATCTTGGAAGGCGCGAGAATAGGAAAGAATTGTAAGATATTTCCAGGGGCTGTTATTGCAGCAATTCCACAGGATCTTAAATTTAGAGGAGAGAAAACAACTGCAGTTATTGGAGATAATACTACTATAAGGGAATGTGTTACTATTAATAGGGGTACTGCAGCAAAAGGTATCACTAGAGTAGGTAGTAATTGCCTTCTTATGGCTTATTCTCATATTGCCCACGATAGTATTGTGGGTGATAATTGTATTATAGGGAATGCTTCACAAATAGCAGGTGAGGTGGAGATTGATGATTTTGCTATATTGTCTGGTTTAGTTGCAGTACACCAGTTTGTGAATATAGGAAAACATGTAATGATATCTGGTGGGTCTCTTGTAAGAAAAGATGTGCCTCCTTTTGTTAAAGCTGGAAGGGAGCCTCTTTCGTATATTGGAGTTAATTCAATTGGATTAAGAAGAAGGGGATTTAGTAATGAGAAAATATGCGAAATACAGGATGTGTTTCGTTTGCTTTATCAAAAAGGTCTTAATAACCTGGATGCATTGGAGAGAATTGAAGCTGAGATGCCTGCATCAAAGGAAAGAGATGAAATTATAATGTTTGTTCGTAATGCTAAGCGTGGTATTATGAAAGGTTATTTTGGATAATTGTTTATAGATACTATATTTTAAGCCGGTTTATAGCCGGCTTTTTTTGTTTTTATTTGCTTAATGTCCCTGTAATTTTTTTAGAATATTTTTTATTTGTGGTAATATTGGAGTACTATCTGTATTGGTGATAACAAAATCTGATTCTTTTATTTTCTTTATGTCAGGGTATTGATGTTTTATCCTTGATATAACATCTTCTTTTTTTGTTTTGTCTCTTTTTATTACCCTTCTTATTCTGATTTCTTCGGGTGCTGTTATTGTGATAATATAATTGAAATGCATCTTTAGCCCTGCCTCAAATATTATAGCTGATTCATTTATTACAATATTGCCTTTTTGCTTGTTGCACCATGAATAGAAATCCTTCATAACAACGGGGTGTACTATTGAATTCACCTTTTCCAGATTGGCTTTGTCATTAAAAATAATATTTGCTAGCTTCACTTTATCTATAGAATTATCAGAGTATAAATCATTGCCAAAAAGTTCTGTTAATGATTTTCTTATTTCTTTTGATGTATTTAGAAGTTGCTTAGCTCTTTGATCAGAGTAATAAACTGGTATTCCTAGTAAGTTGAATGTTTTGCAGATAACAGATTTCCCACTACCAATGCCTCCTGTTATTCCAACTTTTATCATTTTACTTTATTTTTTCTATAATAAACTCAACTTGTGATGGTGATATTTTTATATCTTTTATATTTTCAGGATATTTTTCAAGCTTGATTTTTAGAAAATTTGATTGAGTAGTCAAATCCTCGAAGTTTACTGTTGCTCTAAAATCTTTTTCATCAATTTTATTGAAATTATTCAAGCCTACTCTATAATTTATTGTGATTTTATCTGGAAATAGTCTTAGGTTAAGGCTATCAGGTGTATTTAAGGCGATAATTTCTATGTGCTGAGTTGTTTCTGTATACCTGTCAATTGGAATATTAACTACAACTCGTTTGTTTGAGAAGCTGGTGTTTTCAATTTGAATTAAAGAGGTATTTCTCTTAGCGCTTCTGTCGAGGTTGTTAAATTTTAAAAGAGATGTATAAACTTTGGTTAAGGTGTCAATTATAGTACTGGGACCAGATGCAATAATTGAATCTGGCTGGGTGGTTATCTTGCCATTCAATGAAAATTGGTTTGCGAATGTAATATCAGTATTAGGGAATACAGGTACTTTCTTTTGAATAATATTTGCAAAATAAAGACCTATTGTGTCAGGACTTATTTTAATTAATTTTATATCTTTATTTAACTGGTGGGAAATATTACTTCTGATTTTATTGTCGTTAGTATTCATTACATAACAAAGTCTGTTGTTTTTGGCTTTTTTGTTATTTAATTGATTAGAGACATTTAAGTTTATAGGTTGAAAAGCCGTACTTATTTTATATCTAAGTAAAGCAAAGCCTCCTCCTTTAACTTCCAGAAATAACTTGTCAGGGAGTTCTCTGATAAGAATTTTATCTTTTGGTAGATTTTTGTAGTTAACCGGGTAGCTTACGGTTGTTGTGTAATCCTTACTTAACGCATTAAGGAACCAAAATATAGTAGCTATAAAAACAAAAACAAGATAAGTTACAATTTTCTTGTTATCACTTAAGTTTCTTTTTTTTGAAACTACTTCCCATATTTTATTTTTAATATTTTGCAAAAGATAATTATTGTGGGTTAGGGACTGTATAATAAGGAGAGGCTCCTTATTATACAGCTGAAATATTATTTAGATACGTCAGTCATATCTTTAATTATAGCAGCCTTGTCTACTTTCAATCTGCCGTTATTTTCAACTTCCATAATGATTGTATTGTCCTGAATTTCGGCAATTTTTCCGTAGATGCCGCCAGTAGTAACAATTTTATCACCTTTTTTGAGTTCTTCTCTGAATTTTCTTAGTTCTTTTTGTTTTTTCATTTGTGGTCGTATCATGAAAAACCAGAAAACAACAAGTATCAGAAGAAAAGGCCAGATTGTTCCAAAACCACCTTGACCCGGTTGTGCTAGTAATAATAACATGTTCATAATCATAATTCTATCTTTATTTGGTTTTTGTTTATTTTATAACAGCTGTAATAGCTATATCTTTTACCTTTTCAGGAATATTTGCAAATATACTAATTACTTTTGTATTGTTTGCCCATATCTTCCATCAGAGTTAAATTCAACTTCTAATTTTGTTTTACCTCCCGGTGGAATAGGTTTTTTATTCCAACTGAATGTTGTACACCCACAACTTGCTTCTATTTTTTTTATTATAAGTGAATTATTTCCTTTATTATGAATATAAAAACTACACACTACTATTTCTCCGCGGCTAATTTCTCCGAAATCATGTATCTTCTTATTTACAGAGATAGTAGTGAGTTTGTTTGTTTTATTTATGTTATAAATTACTGTTTTCTTTTTTTGATGTGCAAGAACATATTAACAGTAATATTGAAAAATAAATATATACGAGCAGTTTAGTCATAGCACAAATATAGTATTATTATTTATTTAGATGTTTATAAATACTTATTTAACCTGTAATAGTATTAAATTCGTTGTTGAATTATTGTTATATTTGCAAGTATTAATTTTCTAATATTTTAAAATATACATAAAGATATGGCAATTTTAAGTGATTTGCAACCCCAAACTGTATGGTCTTATTTTGAAGAGATATGTCAAAATACCAAGACCATCTAAAAAAGAGGAAAAAATAATTGAGTTTTTAATTGACTTTGGAAATAAAAAATGGTCTGGAGACTCTCAAAGATGAAGCTGGAAATGTCCTTATTAAGAAGCCAGCTACAAAAGGGAAAGAGAATGCTCCCGTCGTTGTTTTGCAGTCTCACATGGATATGGTATGTGAGAAAAATAATGATGTTGAGCATGGACTTCGATAAAGATGCAATTCAGCCATGGATAGATGGAGAGTGGGGTAAGGGCCAAAGGAACCACATTAGGTGCTGATGACGGTATTGGTATGGCTGCTCAAATGGCTATTCTGACTTCAAATGATATTCAACACGGACCTATTGAATGTTTGTTTACAGTGGATGAAGAAAACTGGTTTGTCAGGAGCTTTTGCTCTGAAACCTGGTTTTCCTTGGTGGAAATATTCTTTTGAATCTTGATTCAGAAGATGAGGGAGAAATGTTTATTGGGTGTGCCGGAGGTATTGATACTCTTGCAACTTTTTCTTTTGAAAAAGAAAAAGTTGAGGAGAATCAATTTGCAATACGAATTGATGTGAAGGGACTACTTGGGGGTCATTCAGGTGATGAAATAAATAAAGGCAGGGGTAATTCCAATAAAATATTGAATCGATTTTTATGGGAGTTGAATTCTAAATATGGTATTCGTTTAGCCCATTTTGATGGAGGAAACTTAAGAAATGCTATTCCTCGTGAAGCGCACGCTATTATTACCGTAGATGCCAAGTATAAAGAAAACGTAAGGGTAGATTTTAATATTTATGCCGCAGAAATGGAAAGGGTATGGGCACAAACTGAGCCTAAAATCAATTTTGCGCTTGAATCTACTGATATTCCTGAATATGTAATTGATAGGAAATCTTCTGATAACTTGTTTAATGCTATTTATGCTTGTCCACATGGAGTGTTTTCCATGAGCTATAGAATGCCGGGAATGGTTGAAACATCTACTAACCTTGCTTCTGTCAAGTTTGTTGAAGATAATAAAATAATGATAACTACCTCTCAAAGAAGTGATGTTGATAGTGAGAAAATGAATATTGCACAAATGGTAGAAAGTACATTCCTACTTGCAGGGGCAGATGTAGCACACTCTGATGGATATCCAGGATGGACTCCTAATCCTGAATCAAAAGTGCTGAAGGTTGCGGTTGAATCATATAAAAAATTATTTGGTAAGGAGCCTGTAGTAAGATCTATTCATGCGGGACTAGAATGTGGTCTTTTTCTTGAAAAATATCCCCATATGGATATGATTTCTTTCGGACCAACTTTAAGGGATGTTCATTCCCCTGATGAAAGAATAAACATAGAGACAGTTGATCTTTTCTGGAGGCATTTAGTTGATATATTGAATAATATTGATTAGCCTGCTTGTCTGATCTGTGAAGAAATAAATTATTAGATAAAATCACTCGGTTGATACAATTATGTTGTTTGAGATCGAGTGATTTTTTTTGCGTTATAACCATGGAACACAATAAAAATTAGTTTTATGTTTCTTGCCACGCTTGCTTTGTAAAAATATTGACCTAATTAATAAATAAGTGAAAAATAGTTTTTTCCTTAACTTAAAAAGTATAGTTTTGTGGGGCGATTTTTAAAGATGAAGTATGGAAAAATTTTTATTGATAAAAAACTGGTTTGAGACAACTGTATTATCTTATCTAACAGATGATTCTGATTTTAACGAAAAGATAATTCTGAAAAAGGATCACAGTTTTAATGTCGTGGAAAATATTGAGAAAATAGCGCTAAGCCTGGATGTTAGCGATGATGAGTTAGAGGTATCTAAGTGTATTGCTTTATTGCACGATGTTGGAAGATTTGAACAATTAAAGAAATATAATACTTTCTCAGATAAAAAATCAGAGGATCATGCGGCTATCGGTGTTAATATGATTGAAGAATCTGGTGTTTTGGATTGTTTTAATGAGGATGAGATAGAAGATATCAAAGTTGCAATTGCAAATCACAACAAGTTTGCTGTTCCTTCATTGAATAATACCAGAACAGAAATGTATGTTAAGCTCATAAGAGATGCAGATAAACTGGATATTCTAAGATTGGTAACAGGATATTATGCTAAAAGTAATCATGCAAAGAATAGTTCTATAGAACTTGAATTACCTGATAAACCGGTGGTCTCACGTAAGATATATGACGCGGTGATGAAAGAGCGTAATGCAAATTACAACGATCTGGAAAGTCTTGCTGATTTTAAGATTTTACAAATGGCTTGGGTTTTTGATATAAACTATAAACGTTCCTTTAAAATAATAAGCGAGAAGTCATATATAAAAAATGTATATGATAGTATGTCCAAGACAGATGAAGTGATTGATGTTTATAGGAAAGTAAAGATCTTCCTTGAAAATAATCTTTAAAACTTGTGTCGATGAACAAAGAAAAGAAACTTAATAAGTATAAGCGACTTCATGATCAGATAGAAGGTTATCTTGGAACTACTGGTGATATATGGGCCAGGTTGGCTACCATAGAAGCTGTCTTGCATCATAAAATGCAATACTTTTTTTGGACAGGGGTTTATGTTCTGCAGGATGGTGAGCTAATTGTACGGTCATATCAGGGTCCTGTTGCATGCCAGAAACTAAGATCTCATGCTGGTGTTTGCTGGGCCGCAGTTGATAAAGGTGAAACCGTAATTGTTGATAATGTAGAAGACTTTCCAGGACATATTGCATGTAACTCTGCCACTAAATCAGAGATAGTAATTCCTTTAAAGGATAAGGAAGGAAATGTATTTGCTTGTCTGGATATTGATAGTACAGAGTTTGGATCCTTTGATGAGGCAGATGAGGAAGGACTCAAAATGATTTTAGATCTGATATATTCGGTTCCTGTAAAGTAAAATAATTCTCTATTTTATCTGTAAAAGATATTTTATTTAAGAAAAATTGATATATTTGGCTTCGTTGAAGAAAAAATGTGATTTTTCCACGAAAATATATTAATGATGTTGATTAGATTATTTGAAGATAATCCTAATAAAAGACAAATACGTCAGATCGTCGAAGTTATGGAGAATGACGGTGTGATAATCTTTCCAACGGATTCTGTTTATGCTATGGGGTGTAGTCTTAAAAGCAATAAGGCTATTCAGAAGTTGGCCTCATTAAAAGGAATTAAAGCTGAAAAAGCAAAATTTTCTATAATTTGTAATGATTTAAGCAATATTTCTGAATATGCAAGAATTAGTGACGATGTTTTTAGATTAATGAAGAAAAACCTTCCGGGTCCTTTTACTTTTATTCTGCCTGGCAGTAAACAGCTTCCTAATATATTTAAGAATAAAAGAAAATCCATTGGTATAAGAATTCCAAATCATTATTTACCCCTTACAATTGTGGAAGAGTTAGGGTGTCCTATTGTTACTACATCTATTCACGATGAAGATGAAGTTGTAGAATACACTACGGATCCTGAACTTATCAATGAGAAATACAAGAATAAGGTTGACTTTGTTCTTGATGGAGGTTATGGAGAAAATATAGCAACCACAATAGTTGATTGTGTTAACGATGAAATCATCATAGAAAGACAGGGTATTGGTGTTCTGGAAGAATAATTATTTCTTCCAGAAAGCTTTTGAAAAAAGAATAAGTACAGTAAATAATTCCAGTCTACCCAGTAACATAAGGAATGATAAAAACCATTTTGACCAGTCAGGAAGGGCTGAGAAATTTTCTGCAGGTCCTACTGATCCAAAACCAGGACCAATATTCCCTAATGATGTGGCAACACTACTGAGTGCAGAATCCAGATCATCCATGCACAAGGACATAATAACTGTCGAAGTCGCAAAAATAATTACATAAAGAATTAAAAATGCCATAATATTAGTCACAATCTTTTGAGGTACCCTGTGGTTATTGTACTTTACGCTGATCACAGCATTGGGGTGTATTAGTCTTTTTAACTCAAGATAGCTGTTTTTAAATAGTAAAAGTATTCGCACAACTTTAACTCCTCCTCCGGTTGAACCTGCTGAACCACCAATAAACATTAGCATAAGAATTAACATGCCAAGAAATGGACTCCATAAAAGGTAGTCAGCAGTTGCATACCCGGTAGTTGTCAATATAGATGTAACCTGAAAGAGAGCATCTCTGAATGATTTCTCTATTGAGGTACCTTGCATTGCCAAACCTGCCGTTATAAGTAGAGTGGCAATACCTATAATTGTAAAATAGAATTTGAATTCTTCGTCTTTAATCAGTTTTGAAGGCTTACCAGTGAATGCTGCATAAGAAAGACTGAAGTTTGTTCCTGCAATGACCATAAAGAGTATAATGATGTATTGTATATAGGCAGAGTCATAATAAGCAATACTGGCTTGTTTTGTAGAATATCCACCAGTGGCCATTGTTGTAAACGAGTGGTTAATGGCATCGAACAGACTCATACCTCCAATCCTCAATAGTATGGTTTCAGCAATTGTGAATATTACATATATCACCCATAATTTGCGTGCTGTAGCTGCTATACTTGGAGTGAGTTTATCCGGAGAAGGTCCTGGAACCTCTGCAACAAACAATTCTCTTCCCCCAATACCGAGTTTTGGAAGTATAGCTAAGAAGAGTACGATAATACCCATGCCTCCCAGCCATTGCGTTATAGACCTCCAGAATAATATACCGTGAGAAAGTTCTTCTATATTATTGAGAATACTTGAACCTGTGGTGGTAAATCCGGACATTGTTTCAAAGTATGCGTCAGAAATAGAAGTTATCGATCCACTGAATAAGTAAGGGAGACACCCAAATATAGAGAACACGACCCATACAAGACTTACAATAATATACCCTTCTCTTTTTCTAAGATCTGTCTTTTTCCTTAGCGAACCTAGTGTAAGCAAAGTCGCTGCTCCAAAAGTTATTAGAAAAGAATATATGAAAGAATATATGTCTCTATTGTTGTAAATAGCACATACAATAATGGTTAATAGCATAAAAAAACTCTCAAAATATAAGAGTCTTCCGAGTATATTGACAACTATTTTTTTATTTTGCATTGCAATGAAATCTCTTTAGATAAAATATTTTTCTACTTTACGTATAGATGTTGGTAATGTAAATACAACTATCTTATCACCTGCTTTTATCAGACTATCCCCATTGGCAATAAAAACATCTTCTCCTCTTATAATTCCTCCAATAGTAGCGCCTTCAGGGAAATGCATGTCTTTTAGCTTCTTCTTAGTTATTTTAGAACCCTCCTGGGCAACTAATTCAAAAACCTCCGCATCAGAAGCAGTCAGGCATTTAAAATGCTGTACCTCCGTGTCCATAGTGTGATGGTAGATGTGGCTGGCCGCAATAAATTTTTTATTTATTAAGGTTCCAATGCCAAGATTTGAAGCAAGGTCTATATAGTCAATGTTTTCTACTTCCGCCACACTTTTTTTAACTCCAAATTTCTTGGCTAACAGACAGGCAAGAATGTTTGTTTCTGAGTTACCAGTTAAGCTAATAAATGCATCAGTGGATTCAATATCTTCTTCTTTTAGTAAAGACAAATCTGTACCATCTCCATTAATAACTAATGTATTGTTAAGTAAGTCCGTTAGTTTATGGCACTTCTCTCTATCTGTTTCAAACAATTTTACGTTAAAATGTTTTTCCAGCTCCAGAGCGGTTCTTTTTGCAATTCTCGAACCACCAACAATAATAATGTTCTTTATATCGTATTTCTTTTTCCCGCATAAGTCAAGTATTGTTGATATGGTATCTGATTTTGTTATAACAAAAATCAAGTCTCCGTATCTAAATACATTCTGTCCGTTTGGTATAATTGTCTGGTTGTCTCTTTTTATTGCAACAACCCTTGTGTGATCCATTTTGAATGTTTTTGTTGCCTCTTCAAGAGACATATCTAACATTTGGGCATTTTCCCATAGTTTTATTCCGTAAAGAATAAGTTTGCCGTCAGAAAACTCATGGAGTTGTCTTGTTCCTGTAAGTTTTAGAGATTGTATGACTTCTTGTGCTGCAAGTGTCTCGGGATATATCATATAATCAACGCCCATTTTTTTCCAATGAAGGCGATTTTCTTCTTCTAAATACTCATTATTATCAATCCTTGCAAATGTTTTTTTTGCACCAATTTTTTTTGCCAGTATAGATGAAGTTATATTGATTTCTTCTGTTTGTGTGACGGCAATATATAAATCAGCTTTATTAACTTTTGCTTCTGTCAGATCTGCAACAGAGGTGCATGATCCCACCACAGTAAGTATCTCTAACTGATTCTCTATTTCAGATAATTTTTCTTCCTCACTATCCATCAGGATAATGTTATGCTCCTGGGTACTTAGCATTTTGGCAAGGTAAGTTCCAACTGCGCCAGCTCCTGCAATAACAATTTCCATAATTCTTTTGCTTCAAAAATGTGTAATTAATATTACAATAGGTTATAAAAATATATTTGGGAGGCAAATTAAAGCAATATTTTCGTAATAGTGATGATTGAGGTTATTTTTTTTAAAATATCATATTATTTAAACTCTATATATATAATTTGTATCATATTATTGTATAATAGTCTTATCGTTTCTGATATTTTTGAACAGTTTTTGATATTTCAACATATGAATTGTGTGAACATAACAAAAAGATAGAAATTAATAGAACGAATATTAGTTTTCTTTTTTTGTACCAGATCATTGTAAAACAACTTATTATTATAGCATATACCAATAGGGTTTCAACAACGGAAAAATTTATTTCCTTAGATATTGCCCCTGGTGTGCTGGCAATTGTATCTATTATCTGATTGACTGTTTTTATTATAAGGCTTAAAGGTTTTGATATTATTGTTACGTCAGATATAAATAATGAAATGAAAATGGAGATAAATCCGCCGTATATTATTACAGGGATGAAGCATGAAATACAAATATTTGTAAAAAAGGAATAGTAATAGATATGGTTAAAATATAAGAGACATAATGGTATTGTCCCGATTTGTGCTGCAATGGATACTACTGAAAGTCTCCATATTCCATTTAGAACCTTGTTTTTACAAACTATAAGTTTGTAAAGTTTTGGATACAAGTATATTATCGACGTGTAGGCAGCATACGATAGTTGAAAGCCAGGGGAGAAAAGCGAGGCAGGGTCAAATAGTAGTATTATAAATGCGGAAGAAGCAATAGTATTATAAAGATTCACCTCCCTTTTAATATATTTACCTGTTATTATAAGCGATAAGATAATAGTGGCTCTTAGAACGGAAGAGGGCAGACCGGTTATTATGGCATAAGCCCATATCATACACATTGATAATAGAGAGAAGTATAATCCTGATTTTGACAGCCTGCATATGTTATGAAGAAAAAAAGTAATAAGAATAAAAACAATACCCATATGTAATCCTGAAATAGCCAGAAAGTGAATACCCCCGGCTTCAATATAACTGTTTTTAAGGTCTGTATCCAGAGAATCCTTTACACCTAATAGCATAGCTTTTAGTAGTCCTAATTCAGGTTCCCGTATGCCAGAATCTTCTAAAATCTTAATTGTTTTATTTCTTATTTTGGAGCAAAGCTTTATAAATGAGAAACCTTTAATGTTGATTATTTCATAATTGCCATCTTTTACAAAAGCCATATGATTTACATATTGTCTCTTCATATATCCCTTGTAATCAAAGCTTTGGTTTTTCTTGTTTTCTATACTCCTGAGTTTTGTTTTTAATGCAATATAATCCCCCCTGGTGAGACTTAGGGAGTCCTCTTTAAAAATGTATACCAGAACTCTTAGGGAAAGGTGTTTAGGTGTATCCGTTTTTACTATAAACTTAGTGTATTTTGTTTTCTTTATAGGATAAGATATTATCTGTCCGCTGATATTCAACTCTTTGTTAGTGTCAGTGAAAGTTGTGTTAAATTCTTTCTGTATAACTACAAAACCACAAAGAAAAAATGCAACTGATATTATTATGCCTTTTATCGTTTCAGATGGAATTAGTCTTGTCAGAATAATTGAAAATAGAAGGGCTATTGTTGTTATAAATAATGCAAAGAATTGTAAGGTGGGAGAGAAGTACCCGGTAAGAATCCCTATAATGAAAGGAATGGTAAGCCTGACAAAAGGGAATTTCTTTAATTTATAATATAATTGCATATCCGATAGATTTATGTAAAATTATGAAAAATTAATCATAATAGAAACCTAATAGATATGCAATTATAGTGTTATTTAGCAGCTATCGTAAAAGAAGCCTTAATAAATATTGTTTCAAAAAGAAGTAAGGACCTTATTATTAATTGACTTACGCTATGGTGTGACAACTCTGTAATCAAACTTAGCCTTGCCTTTTGAAATGCCTGCTAACTTGCCTTTTAAAAGCCTTTTCTTTAATGCAGATATATGGTCAATAAAAAGTTTACCTTCAAGATGATCATATTCATGCTGGATAACACGGGCAACATGACCGTCATATTCTTCCTCATGCTCTTCCCAGTTTTCATCCAGATATCTTATGAGAATTTTTTCTTCTCTAAATACATCTTCGTGAATATTAGGGACACTTAAACAACCTTCAGTCATTGCCCATTTTTCACCACTTCTTTCAAGAATTTCTGCGTTAATAAAAACTTTTTTAAAGTTTTCAGCATTGGGATCCAATTCAGAAAATGGATTGGCGTCAATCACAAATAATCTTATATTTTTCCCTATTTGTGGTGCGGCAAGACCAACCCCGTCAGTTTCGTACATTGTATGCCACATATCCTTAAGAAGCTTCTCCAATCCCTCATAATCTTTGTCAATATCTACAGAAACCTTCCTTAGTACAGGGTGTCCATAAACGTATACAGGTAATATCATAGTATTATATTTTTATTATTGTTATGATTTATGTAGTCCTATAAAGCATTATTTCTTTGCTCCATCCATGACTGTAATATGATAGTTGCACTTATTGTATCTATCATTTCCTTATTTCTTCTGTCTTTTTTCTTTACACCTCCATCAATCATTGTCTGAAATGCAATTTTTGAAGTGAACCTCTCATCAACCATATCAACGTTAATCTCCGGGAAGGTTTGTTTTAGTTTTTTTACAAATGGTTTAATGTATTTCATCGATTCAGAGTCGGTATTATCCATTTGTTTTGCATAGCCCACAACTATAGTTTCTACTTTTTCCTCTTCCATATACTTTTGTAAGTATTTGAAAATAGTATGTGCAGGAACTGTTGTCAAACCATTTGCTATTATTTGTAAAGGGTCTGTTACTGCTATTCCCACTCTCTTTCTTCCATAATCTATTGCTAGTATTCTTGACACTTTTTATTCTTCCTTATCTTTATTAATAATTATATAAATATCTTCATTCTTCTTTTTCATAAGATATTGTTCCCTTGCAAATTTTTCAAGGTTCTTTTTATTGGTCTTTAACTCCAGGATTTTTTTGTTGTCCTTTTGGATTTTTTCCTGATAATATGCCTTTTCCTTTTCAAGTTTATTAATCTCCCCGTGGAGTTCAAATCTGTTTAACAGGCTATTGTTGTCAAAAAAAATAACCCATATGGCAAAAACCATAAACAGAACTATGTATCTGTTCAAGTGGAATTTAAATCGTTTTTTAGTTATCTTTTCTAAACATTTTTTCATTATCCGGAATTATTATACATTGCAAAATTAGCAAGATATTTTACATTAGCCAAGAAAAAGGATTTTTCTTGTTGATAATGAAGATGAACCACAATAAAAAAGAGGCCCATTGAGCCTCTTTCTATATATATGTGTCGTTAAATATTAATCTTCCAAAAAGTTAGGATACATATAATCGGTAGCAGGAATAAATGTTTCCTTGATGGTTCTTGGAGAAACCCACCTTAGAAGATTTATCATAGAACCTGCCTTGTCGTTTGTACCTGAGGCTCTTGCTCCACCAAATGGCTGCTGTCCAACAACTGCTCCTGTTGGCTTATCGTTAATATAGAAGTTACCTGCCGTATGTGTAAGTCTTCGAGTCATTTTCTCTGCTGCAGCCCTGTCTTTAGAGAAAATAGCACCTGTAAGTGCATAAGAAGAATACTTATCAAGTATATCCATAGTCTCGTCGAGCTTCTCATCATCATAAATATATACAGTCATGACAGGACCGAAAAGTTCTTCCTGCATAGTAATATAGTCAGGTTTCTTAGCCTCAATAACAGTGGGGTAAATGAAGTATCCTTTTGACATATCGTAAGTACCACCACAAACAATCTCGGCATCACTTGAAGCTTTTGCATCATCGATAGCACCCGATAACTTATCGAAAGCTGCCTTATCAATAACAGCATTCATGAAATTAGTGAAGTCTTCACAAGGACCCACTTTCATATTGTTTACGTCATCACATACGTATTCCTTTATCTTTGGCCATAGGCTCTTAGGAAGATAAGCTCTTGAAGCAGCAGAACACTTCTGTCCCTGGAATTCGAAAGCTCCTCTTGTAATAGCAGTAGCAACCTCTTTAGGACATGAAGATGGATGAGCAATGATATAATCTTTTCCTCCAGTCTCTCCAACTATCCTTGGATAAGCACGGTACTTGTCAAGATTCTCACCAATAGTTTTCCAGATATTCTGAAATACACCCGTTGATCCGGTAAAGTGGATACCTGCAAAATGCTCGCTGGTGAATATTACATCAGAAGCAACAGGCCCGGAACAGTAAACCAGGTTGATAACACCATCCGGTAATCCAGCCTCTTTATATACTTCCATTATAACCTGAGCTGAGTAAACAGCTGTCTTGGAAGGCTTCCAGACACAAACGTTACCCATCAAAGCAGGAGCACCAGGAAGATTACCTGCAATAGAAGTAAAGTTAAAAGGAGTAAGTGCAAAGACAAATCCCTCTAGTGGTCGTTGCTCAACCCTGTTCCACATGCCTGGAGGAGAGTAAGGTTGTTGCTTATAGATATCAGTCATATACTGAACATTGAAACGGAAGAAATCAGCTAACTCGCATGCTGCATCAATTTCTGCCTGAAAAGCATTTTTTGACTGACCAAGCATGGTTGCAGCATTAATTCTGTTTCTATATGGTCCTGCAATAAGGTCAGCCGCTTTTAAAAAGATAGATGCCCTGTGTTCCCAAGCCATTGCTTCCCATGCCGGCTTTGCCTTCATGGCTGCGTCAATGGCCATCTGTACATGCTCAGCACCACCTTGGTGATAGTGCCCTAATAAGTGATTTAAATCATGTGGAGGACGAATCTCGAACAAATTTCCTGTTCTTATTTCCTCGCCTCCAATATACATTGGAATATCTGCTGTTTGTGAACGTAAGGTGTTAATCTCTTTTTTTAATGACTCACGCTCCGGAGAACCAGGAGCATAACTTTTTATTGGCTCATTGTATGCAGCCGGTACGTTATAAAATCCTTTTGGCATAACTGTTTTTTATTAATTTTTGTTTAGATAAATTGTTTAAATCTTTAGTTAGGGTTTGGCGATTTTTCACGCCTCAGGACAAATATAAAAAAGTTTTTAAATTTTAATAATGATTTATGTAATATTTGCAAATCAATATGTTGATTTTTTGCAAATAAATATTTATTGGTTTTTATTTTAGTTTTTTGCATAAATACTCAACATAATCTCGTAAGACCCTTAAATCTTAAGATATTACTCTTTAGATGATTTTTAATATTTGAGGCTTTTATTATTTGTTTATCTTTGCGCTTAAATTGTTTTAATATGATTTCAGTAAATCAACTAAGTGTAGTATTCGGGGATTTTGCCCTGTTCGACAACGTTTCTTTTTTAGTTAACGAGAAAGACAGGATAGGGTTGGTAGGTAGAAACGGAGCAGGAAAATCTACCTTATTGAAGATTTTTGCAGGATTGCAGAATCCTACCTCAGGAAATATTTCTTTCCCATCAAATATAAAGATAGGTTACCTTCCCCAGCATATGCTGTATTCCGACGGGAAGACAGTGATGGAAGATGCCAGAACCGCATTCGATGAGGTTTTAATGCTAAAAGATGAGATTGAAAGATTAAATACCCAGATAGCAGAAAGAGAGGATTACGAGTCAGAAGAATATATATCTATCATTAATCAGTTGACTGAAAAAACTGACAGGTTTCATCTTCTTGACGGGGATAATATAGATGCGCTTGCCGAGAAAACATTAATGGGCTTGGGATTTAAACGCTCGGATTTTATAAGAAAGACAGAGGAGTTTAGTGGTGGATGGAGAATGCGTATAGAGCTGGCAAAGATACTTCTTAAACGTCCAGATATATTTCTTCTCGATGAGCCTACAAACCACCTGGATATAGAAAGTATTCAGTGGCTGGAAGATTTTTTGAAGACCTATTCTGGTGCTGTTGTCCTTGTTTCTCACGACAGGGCTTTTCTTGATAATGTAACCAACAGAACAGTAGAGATTTCTCTTGGAAAAATATACGATTATAAGGTTTCCTATACTAAGTATCTCGAACTAAGGAAAGAGAGAAGGGAGCAGCAGCTTAAGGCTTATACCAATCAGCAGAAAATGATTAAGGATACCGAGGACTTCATTGAGAGATTCAGGTATAAGGCCACAAAATCAGTGCAGGTACAGTCAAGAATAAAACAGCTTGAAAAGATAGACAGGATAGAGGTCGATCAGGAAGATGTGAGAAAGCTTAATATTAAATTTTCGCCTGCACAAAATTCAGGGGAGATAGTGGCAAAAGGTGCAAACCTATCAAAGAGCTACGGCGATCTTCTTGTTCTTGATAATATTGACTTTGAAATAAAGAGGGGTGATAAGCTTGCATTTATAGGAAAAAACGGGGAAGGAAAGACCACCCTTGTCAGAATGATTATGCAGGAACTTGACTTCGATGGTGAGTGCAGAACAGGTCATAACGTGAAGATTGGTTATTTTGCACAGAACCAGGCCCAGCTGCTCGATGAAAGCAAGTCAGTCTTCGATACAGTCGATGAGGTTGCCGTAGGTGATATTAGAACTAAGGTAAGGGACATTCTGGGAGCCTTCATGTTCAGTGGTGAGGCAATAGATAAAAAGGTAAAAGTACTGTCCGGGGGAGAGCGTTCGCGACTTGCTATGGTCAGGTTGATGCTTGAACCATACAATGTCCTTATTCTCGATGAGCCTACGAACCACCTTGATATCAGGTCAAAGGAAATATTAAAAGAGGCCCTGGCTAACTTCAGCGGTACGGTTATTGTGGTTAGTCACGACAGGGATTTTCTTGATGGCCTGGTAAATAAGATGTACGAATTTGGAGATAAGAAACTAAAAGAACATGTCGGGGGAATATACGAATTTCTGGAAAAGAAAAGAATAAGCTCACTACAGGAACTAGAGATATGTAAAAAGCAGGACTCTTCAGAGAAACAGGAAAAAACAGATTCGGAAAACAAACTGAATTATCTCGAAAGAAAAGAGCTTAATAAAAAGATAAAAAAGACAGAGGCTAGTATTGAACAGGCAGAAAAAAATATTGCTAACTTTGAGCAAGAGATAGAAAAAATGGATAACCAACTGGCTAATCCAACAGGTAATGAGGATGATGTCTTTTTTAAAAAATACGAAGACTTCAAGAAATCCCTTGAACAGGAGATGGAACTTTGGGAGGAACTATCTTTTGAATACGAAGAATTAATAGAAGAAAGAGGATAACAATAAAATAATAATAAGATGGCTAAGTATAAGCAGGAAATGGTTTTTGGCATTCGTGCCGTTATAGAGGCAATAAACACCGATAAAGAGGTTGATAAGGTATTGTTCCGTAATGGGGTAAAGGGAGAGCTTTTTGGAGAGCTATTTAAATTGGTTAGAGATAATAATATACCTTTCCAGTATGTGCCTTCAGAGATGATTGATAAGTTGAATACTAGGAACAACCAGGGGGTTATTGCATATATTACTCCAGTTGAGTATCACGATATAGAGGAAGTAGTATCATTAAAGATTGCAGAGGGAAAACAGCCAATGATACTTATTCTTGACAGAATTACCGATGTACGTAACTTCGGTGCCATTGCCCGTAGTGCTGAATGTGCCGGTGTTGATGCTATTGTTATTCCTCACAAGCATTCTGCAAGAATTTCCTCGGATGCAATTAAGACTTCTGCCGGTGCTCTTTATAATATTCCTGTTTGTAAGGTGGTTAATATGAGAAAGATGCTTAAGTCTCTTAAGTTTCAGGGAATAAAGATATTTGCCGCAAGTGAAAAAGCCGATAAATTATATACACAGGCCGATTTTAAACAACCCATAGCTATAATAATGGGTAGTGAGGATAAGGGTATTGATGAGGCACTAATGGAAAGGGTTGATGAGAAGATAAAGATCCCTGTTTTTGGAGAAATTGAATCGCTAAATGTTTCTGTGGCAGCTTCTTTATTGATATATGAGGCTGTTCGTCAAAGGGGTTAAGATTTAAACTATACTTAAAAGACTAAAATAAGCCGGGTAGCAATATCTGGCTTATTTTTTTATCGTGGTATTTAAGAAACACCAAAAGTCAATGTTTCCCGAACTTTCTTTAAATTATTTTAGTAACTTTATGTGGAGAATTTAATATATAAAATAAAAATGGGGTGAACAGTTCATTTTCACTGATTATGGTAAGTTCTATCCTATAAACAAAAATAAATAAAGACAGATGAATAGAATTAAGATTATAGTATCACTGATGGCTTGTATCTTCTTTACTGCCAGTCTTTCGGCCCAGGGTTGAATTCGATGAATACTTTAAAGACAAAACCCTGAGAATAGACTTTCAGCTGGGGGGAGATGCTGAAAACACTGAGGTATTTTTTCCAACAGATGAAACAAGAACCTCACTATGCAGGTCCAAGGAAAAATCTTGTGAGTAAGTTTAACTACGGGGCATACAGATATTCCCTTTACGATATAAAGTCGGGCAAGCTTATATTTTCCAAAGGATTTTGTTCTCTTTATAACGAATGGATAGCAACAGAAGAGGCTAAGAAAGTTAAGCGTTGCTTTTACCATACTGCTACTATGCCTTTCCCAAAAAATAAGGTTCGTTTTGTTATTGAATTGAGACAGTTTAAAAACGGAAAATTCAAAAAAATATTCGATTACCAGATTAATCCAAGAGATTATTTTATAAGCAGGGAAGAACCCAAGGGGTTGTAATGTAAGTAAGGTATTGTATAGCGGAGAACCAGCTAAGTGTCTTGATATTGCATTTATTGCCGAGGGGCTATACTAAGGAAGAGATGCCTAAGTTCAGGAAAGATGTAAAAAGAGTGATAGATTATATGCTTGGACTAAAAGCCTATAAGCCATATGTGGATTATATAAATGTATGGGCTGTCGAGAGTCCTTCTGTAGACTCAGGAACAGATATTCCCGGTCACAAGGTATATAAGAACACTGCAGTCAACTCAACATTTTATACATTCGACATAGAAAGATATCTTACAACAGTGGATATAAAATCTATATCCGACGCGGCTGCCAATGCACCTCACGATGCCGTTTATGTCCTTGTTAATACAAGTAAATATGGTGGCGGTGGCTTCTATAATTTCTACGGTCTTTCAAGTGCTGACAATCCTTTTGCTGAAAAGGTAGTTGCCCATGAATTTGGTCATAGCTTTGCTGGATTGGCAGATGAATATTATACATCTGCCGTAGCAACTGAGGAGTATTACAACCTGAAAGTGGAGCCATGGGAACCAAATATAACAACTAATAAAGATTTTGGCTCAAAGTGGAAAGATATGATAGAAAATGATACGCCTGTGCCTACTCCACGAACAGATGCTTACGATGGAGTAGTTGGTATGTTTGAAGGTGGCGGATATATGGCAAAAGGCATATACAGTCCTGCTCAGGATTGTGTTATGAAGTCGAATACTTTAAAAGAGTTTTGTCCTGTCTGTGAAAGAGCTATAAGAAGAATGATTGAATTTTATCTTGACAAATAATAGCGATAATTAAAAGTAAAGCCGCAATCTTTAAGTTTTAAGGTTGCGGCTTTATTTTATATATTATATTGCAATTTTGCTTTTAAATAGATTTGTGTAAGTAGCAGTCTGTCCTTTCATGAAAAATATATTTATTCGCTGATTATCTGTGACAAAGTTCCTTGTAAGGACAACTGGAGCATGACTTCTCATCGTCAGTTTGCACAAAATCCGTATTCCTGTCGAACATCTCCATTACCATATTGTTTAAGCCTTTTTTTAGTTCATCCTTAAAAACAGAATAGTCATTAACATCCCTGTTTTTCCCATAGTCATAATTTTCAATCAGTTTATAATTGTAATTTTTCGAAAAATACATCCTTAAGAATATATATTCCCGGAATTATAGGCTCCGAAGGAGCGTATTTATAATCGTAAAACATGCAGTATATCAATGTCTGTAATACGGCCTTATTTTGCTTTTTAGTGTCTTTGTCAAATAAATTATCAATAGTCTTAAATTTAGTTTCAGCCTTTCCTGTCTTGTAGTCCAGTACACGTATTCCTTCATTTGTCTTGTCTATTCGGTCAATTATACCTCCCAGATATACTTCCAGGTATTTACCGTTAGTACTAACCTTAACAGGCATGCTGAATCTGTCCTCAACCGAAAGAATTGTGAAAGGACAGTACTGCTTGTCAAGCTCAAGAACTCTTCTTATATAGCGTTTAATGATATCGTATATAATGCTGTTTTTTCCGTTTATCTCAAATTGCTTGCTCTTGTAATAACAGTCACCAAAAGATGAGTAAAGGGCATCGTCAATAGCATTTTTTGAGGCTAAAATATCGTCAATAACATTTTCTGTAATAACCTTCTTGCCGGCCTGGGCATATAGCTTCTCCATGCTTTCGTGGAATATATTTCCAAACGTTGGTGGATCTATCTCCTCGGTTATTTCTTCCGGTTCCTTAATGTCAGCGATGTATTTGAAATAAAACCTTAGCTGACAGCCAAGATATGTGTTGATGGCTGATGGGGACAATGGTTTTTGCTTATTGGTAGAAAGCGAGGTCAGCTTTTCAATAATCTCATCGCTCTTGCTAATCGTTATGTCTTTCTTTATTCCTGTTGTAATCTGGTTTACAACAACCGATTCGTTTATATCAAGTTTCGATTCGTATTTTAGCTGGTACAGAAACCTGCTCATTTCACCCTTGTTCATGCCATCGGATTTGGTACTGTAGAGAAGATTAACGTTCTTAGCTCTTTGTATAAGCCTGTAGAAATAATACGAGAACATGGAATCCTGATGTTCAAGGGTAGGAAGACCGAATCCCTTCCTCAGGTTATAAGGTATATAGGAAGATGATGATCCCTGTCTTGGGTAGTTTGCCCTCGTTGACAGATAATATATAAAGATTCTCAAAATCCAGTATCCTTGTCTCCATTAGTCCCATTACCTGAAGGACCTTCCAATGG
>CAXXRT010000027.1:0-11389 GCA_963666945.2 Marinifilaceae bacterium | reverse complement strand
CCATCATTTTATATAAAAAAGGTTTCACTAAAATCTCGAACTGGACAAATGTCGAAACAGGATTGCCCGGCAATCCAAAACAAACAGCTTTATCTGAAATCCCGAAATTTACCGGTTTACCAGGTTTTATTTCTATACTGTCAAATAAAAGTTTTACACCATTCTTTTTCAGTATACCCGGCACCAGGTCATAATCACCCATTGAAACCCCGCCAGAGATCAGGACAACATCGTTTTCCTCCATAGCGATCGAAATTGCTGAATTAATAGCATCTTCCGTATCTTCAGCAATCCCATAATATTTTGGAATTGCCGGTACTCTCTCAACCTGAGCTGTTAATTGATAACTGTTGCTATTCCTTATTTTCGGCCCTTCAGCTTTTCCGTATGGTTCAACAAGTTCGCTGCCTGTAGCAATAATACCGACTTTCGGCTGGCAATAAACAAGCGGATTAACAGATCCTACAGTTGCTAATACGGCAATATGCTCAGGCCTAATTTTTATACCTTTGCTTAAAACAACATCATCCTTTCGAATATCTTCGCCCTTAAAACAAATATTATCCCCGGCATTTATATCTAAAATTTTTCTTTTCCGGAGTAAATGTAACTTTCCCGTCAATCTCTTTACTTTCTTCAACTATAATTACTGTATCCGCACCTTTCGGCATCATAGCCCCGGTCATAATTTTAGAACATTGCCCGGAGTTAACAGTTTTTTTGCGGTATTACACCTGCCTGGATAATTTCAATCATTTCCAGCTCTTTATCTACATCTTCAACCCTGCATGCATAACCATCCATTGCAGACTTATTAAAAGGCGGCATATCTAAATCAGAAATAACACTTTCCGCTAAAATACGCCCTAAAGATCTTTTTATATCAACACGTTCAGAAGGCATATGCCTTACGTGGCTTAAAACAATATCGTATGCTTCTTTAAATGTAACCATAAACCAAATCCTAATCTCTTATTAATAAACACTCTAAACAAAATAAACTGTATCCACTCCCCAAGGCAACCTTAGAGAATTAACCCCAACATTCAGCTTGTCATACCAAAGCTTAACAATGGAAAGCTGATTATATCTAAATAGTTATCCGACAGGATAAAATATAAATAGCAATAGGTGTTAACCTATGGTTCATGTATTCAATCAATATCAACCCTAAATGGGTTGAACAAATTATTCTAAATATTTTTTATCAAATTTTATTCCGGCTTCATCTAATAAACTCTTATATTCATCAGCAAATGATATCTTTCTATGATGCTCTTCCTGATCAATAATGTATTTAGTCAATCTCTCTTTATCATTAATCGAAGACGAAAATGCCCCATACCCATTTTGCCATGATGTAAAATTTGGACAAAACTGTTTCTCTTTTATCCTATCGGATAATTATTTTACGAATTTTCCATAGGATTAATACCTAACGCTGTTGAATTAAGATTAAATTGGGTTGGCATCTAGGGCTTATATTTTATTTCATCGAATAAATTAGCATTACACAACTTCTATCTTCTTAGAACCTGTTTTTACTTTCCCGCAAACTGCAGCTTTGTATCCTGCATTTTCTATAATCTCAATAGTTTTTTCCTTTTCATTTTCAGGGACAAGCCAAACCATGCCGATTCCCATATTGAAAACCCTGTATAATTCCCTCTCTTCAACATCACTAATCCTCTGCATCAATTTGAAAATAGGAAGTATCGGCAAGGCTTCTTTATGAAATTCTACATCAACATTTTCAGGCAATATCCTGGGAACATTATCATATAAACCACCACCGGTAATATGTGCAATACCATCAAGTGTTATTCCCGAATCCAAGGCAGCGCTAACTGCTTTCCAATAACAAATATGCGGGTGTAACAATGCTTCTCCAACAGTTTCACCCAATTCGTCAAGATAAGTATCAACTTTATAACCAGCTTCTTTAAATAAAATCTGACGCGCTAAACTATATCCATTTGTATGAAGCCCGTTTGAAGCCAATCCTATTGCGACATGCCCAGCTTTAATATTTTCACCTGAAATTATTCTGTCTTTCTCAACAATACCTGTAATACAGCCTACTAAATCAAAATCATCTCCGTACATCCCAGGCATTTCAGCTGTTTCTCCACCTAAAACCGCACAGTTATTTTTCTGACATGCATCAGCTATTCCAAACAATACTTCTTCATACTGAGGGCTTTTAAGTTTTCCTGTACCAAAATAATCCATAAAATAGACAGGTTCGGCTCCCTGGACAGCTATATCATTAATACAGTGATTAACAATATCATAACCAATTGTATCAAATTTGTTCATCATTAAAGCAACCATGATCTTTGTACCAACACCATCAATACTTGAAACCATCACAGGATTTTTATATTTGGACAAGTCTATTTGAAAAAAGTCCGCCAAAACCACCAATTGGGGCTAATACTTCAGGCCTTTTTGCCTCAGCAATTTTTGTTTTAACACTTTTTAAAAGTTTCTGTGCAAAATCAATATCTACACCGGCTTTTGAATAAGAAGATTTTTTTTCAGTCATAGTAGTCCCATTATAATTTTTATTTTATATTTTAATTTGCAATTCCCATTATTCTATTTAAATCAACCTCTGAAATTTCCTGATAACCACATGGCTCCATGCTAAAAGAGGCACGTCCACCAGAAAGTTTAGGAAGAGCTTTACTAAAACCAAACATTTCAGCCAACGGTACCTCACAGGATAATTTTTTAATATCAGGTAAAGTTTCAATATTATGAATAACAGCCCTTCTGGCCTGCAAGTATCCTGTAATTTCCCCTATTGTAGACTCGGGGCTCATTATTTCTAAACTTGTAATAGGCTCATAAAGTTTTGTTCCTTTTCTTATTGTTTTCTGGACTGCATTTAGAACAGCACCGGCAACAATACTGTCAATAGTTTTTTCAGCAGTACCCCTTATTTCAACAATCCTGGCTTTAATGTAAATTAGTGGATATCCCCAGTTGCCTCCGGTTTTCAATCCATTATTTAATGTTTCCTCAGCGGTTCTCTGCCATGATTTTGGAATATTCTTTTTATTTTTAATATCACAGATTACTTCAATGCCGACATCACTTTTAGAAGTAGGTTCAAATTCTATATCCACCTCAGCATGGTATTCAGTTTCACCAATGGCCTGTGTTAATATGCCAGTTTCAATAGTAGAATCTTTTAAAGTTTCCCTGTATACAACCCTAGGTGCACCATGCCTAATAACCAAATTAAATTCTTTTTCCAGCCTTTTACAGTTAATCTCTAAATGCAGTTCTCCCATTCCCGATAAAATATACTGTCCTGTATTTTCATGGATATCCATAAATAAAGTAGGATCCTCACGACATAGTAGTCCAAGAGAAGAAGCAAGTTTGTCTTTGTCTTTTGAAGATTTCGGTTCAATTGCCATAGAAATAACCGGTTCGGGAAATGATACACCTTCAAGAATAACCGGATTGGCAACAGAACATAATGTATCTCCAGTTGTAATATTTTTTACACCAACTAAAGCAACAATATCGCCCGGGCCAACTTCATCAACCGGTTCAACCTTTTTTGAATAAAGACGTAAAATCCGTCTTATTTTAATTTTCTCTTTTGTCCTGGGATTATATACAGTGGAGTCAATGCCAAGCCTCCCGCTGTAAGTTCTTAAATAAAGCAAATCAGCAGTTTCGCTGGCAACGATTTTGAATATCAAACCGCAAAAAGCAGGATCATCAATATGAATTTCTTTTTCTTCATCTTCATTTTTAACTGAAATCCCTTTATATACCGGATGGTCCAATGGAGTTGGAAGATATTCACCGATTGCATTCAATACTGGTTGGACTCCAATATTTCTTCTGGCAGAACCTGTAAAAACCGGACATAATTTATTTTCAATTACTAATCTTCTTGTCTCACTCTTTAATAAATCAACAGAAATATCAGCTTCTCCCAAATAGAATTCTGCAATTTCATCAGATAATTCAGCAAGTACAGAAACCATTTCATCCCTATAAAGATTTGCATGATCAAGAATATCTTCAGGTATTTCTTCCAGTTTTACAATTCCACCGTCTTCACCCTCAAATTTCAGCATCTTCATTTCAATCAGATCTATAACTCCTTTAAAAAAAGACTCTTCCCCTACAGGAATTTGAAATGGAGCAACTTTTACATCTGAAAATTTTGATTTTATGTCTTCATACACCCTCTCAAAAGAGGCACCCATCCTATCCATTTTATTAATAAATGCGATTTTGGCAACATTATATTTTTGGGATTGACGCCATACCTTTTCGCTCTGTGCTTCAACACCTTCCACTGCGCTGAATATGACAACAGCACCGGAAATAACCCGCAATGAACGTTCAACCTCAGCAGTAAAATCTATATGTCCCGGAGTATCAATTAGATGATATAAATTATTCTTCCACTGAAAAGATGCGGCGGCAGCAACAATTGTTATCCCTCTTGCGCGTTCTTCATCCAAATAATCCATAACTGTATTGCCATTATCAATATCTCCAATACGATGAGTCTTTCCTGAGTAATATAAAAAAACGCTCAGTTAGGGTTGTTTTGCCAGCATCAATATGCGCTATTATCCCTATATTCCTTATATTATTTAAACCTTGCAGTAAATCAGCAGTATTCTTATTCATAATAATTACATTTACGAGTTAATATTAGGGTTAAAAATAAAAAACTATAAATTATACTTGTTTAAACTTAATACAAATGAAAAAATCTTATAGGAAATTTTATATAAAACCAGCTAGAAAAATATTTTTATTTTTTCCTTTCCTTAACTTGACTATTAACCTTTTGAGAGTAATTTTGTTATTCCTTTGAAACGGGCGGTTAGCTCAGTTGGCTAGAGCGCTTGGTTTACACCCAAGTTGTCAGGGGTTCGAGTCCCTTACCGCCCACCATTTTTTTGTTTTTATACACCCATCAAACGGGCGGTTAGCTCAGTTGGCTAGAGCGCTTGGTTTACACCCAAGTTGTCAGGGGTTCGAGTCCCTTACCGCCCACCATTCCTCATAATATCAGTATAATATACTAAAAACGATTGAATTTTCGAAAATTATTGTTTCATTTTGAACTTAAATTTTCAGGATAAATCAATAGAAATAAATACCCTTGGGTATAATTCAGCAATACTTGTTTTTATTTTAATATCTTTTAATTGTAAAACATCAGTAACAGCTGCGAAGAATATCAAAATATACAATTAATAATATTCATATTACTGGAGGTTGTGTCATATGTCTTTTAACACAGAAAAAGTTATTGTAAGAAACGCAAACAGTTCAAGTTTATTAACAGGAACCATATTTAACGAAATTAAAAGAGCCGGACAACTTAGATCATGCTTTCCCTATGATAAAAACATGTATGAAATAACTTCATTCACTGAAATAATGCAAAAATTCAATCATCTTTATGCCGTATACTACAAAAGTCTTTTATGCGGGGCAGTATGGATAAATTGTTGGGAGTTTAAAACAGCAAGGCTTACATTTTCAGCATTTAAAACAACAGCAAGGCTGCATTTTTATGATATTATGAAAGAAACCGCCAATCAATTAATTAACTTTAAAAGTGATGATGGCCACTTTTGCTACGATTCTCTTTATGGGTTAATCGAAGAAAACAATAAAAGCATCATCAGGGCCGCACGTCTTTCCGGACTTAAAAAAACTGGTTTTATACCAAATTTTTATGGAGAAAATAAAAATGTTATAATTTTCTCAATCACCCGTTAATCCCTATTCAAATCTTTCCTGTTCTATGTATAATTTACATCATAAAGAAAACATCATTGCTCAAATAAAACAAAAAAGGCATCTATGTACAAACTAAAGCATTTTTTATTATTACCAGTATTATTAATATTTGTAATGTTTTTATGCAGCTGCACTACTTCGTATATAAAGTATAAAGGCGAAGATTATTATATTACTACAACTTCACAGAACCAGCTTAACCAAGATGAACTTACACTGGATTCAAAAAACTTTCTGACTACCAATGATCTAAATGAACAATATAAATCATCTCCCCGTGAAGTTATATACACTTGTTTTCAGGAGCTAAATAAAAATGAAAGTAAAATAATACTTGAACACAATTTCAGGCATACACTGAAAGTTATTATTGAATTATGCATAAACGAAGCCAAAAATGCTCACAAAGACGAAGCAATAAAATACTGGATGTCAGCATGTTATTTATCATATCGATATTTATATGATACAGCAATTCAGCCTCCTCTTTCCAAGTTGAAGTTCCCATGGACCGGAACTGTTGAAAGATACTATAATTTTGCCTTGTATAAAATATTTACATATCTGCAAAACCAGAACCTTTTAAATGAAAGCAATTTTGAAATTGATATGGTTATAGGTACTGCAAAATTTAACCCGCCCGAAAGTAATATTCCCTGGAAGCTCAGTTCATTCAAAAAATTCCTCCTATCCTATAATTACAAACCTGAAAATTTTAATGAAACAATCTTTCAGCTCGGTGTAGGCCTTCCTATCTGCGGAATACCGGATGATTTACTTTTCGATCAAATTCTGGAAAAAGTAAAAGTTATTAAATATCTATACCCATGTAATTTTGTTTTACTGTTTAACAACCTGACAGCAAGTAACAATAAATTTACAGTAACCCCCTACTATATAGACTTTTATAAATCCGCCTATACTGAATTGGAAAAAAACAAAATACAATTATCAAATAATTATACGGTTACTATTGGAAAATTTTTAGAAAAATACCCCATGGCTGTCGAAGCTACCTATTTTTTTTGACCCAGGCGAAATAATTGATTACAATACAGAAGGGATTTACATGTTAACTCCTTTCGATAAAAATAAAATACCCGTCCTCTTTATTCATGGACTAATTAGCGATCCTCAAAGTTTTTCTCAAATTATAAATACACTTATGCAGAGCAATACAATCAGAGATAATTATCAGTTCTGGTTCTACTTCTACCCTACAGGACAGTCGGTACTACTTGATTCTTTCACATTAAGAAATACACTGAACAGAATAAATAAAAAATATGCAAATGGAAGCAATACAAAGTTTAATGAAATGGTGGTTGTCGGTTATAGCCTCGGCGGCCTTGTTGCACAACTTCTGATACAGGACAGCAAAGGAAATTACCTGGAAAAAGAAGTATTTTACACAGAGCTACAAAAACTTGACATCGAAAAAGAACATAAAAAGCTCTTAATAGATATGCTAAACTTTAAACCGCTTCCATATATTAAGCGTACAATATTTATATCTACTCCGCACAAAGGTGCAGAAACGGCAACATGGGTATCTTCCCAACTTATGGGTGAGCTAGTTATATCCCCCGGCAGTTATTATCAGGAATACAAAAAAACCATTATGTATATTTCAACATTTACCAGGGAATATAATGATAGGGTTATATATGGTAATTCGGTTGATAACTTGAATCCTAAAAGCCCTTTTACAAAACTTGTATCAAACCTGCCTTATTCAAAAAAAGTAAAAATAAATTCAATTATTGGCGATGAAAATGAAGCAGGGAACATTGGCGGCAGCGATGGCATAGTCCCATACGCAAGTTCCCACCTAAATAATTCTGAAACTGAAACTATAATAAAATCAGATCATCATTCTATATATAAACCAGCCTGCGCAAAAGAAATATACAGGTTACTGCTAAAAAATATTAACCATAAATAAAAGGAAAAGCCTTATGAATGCAAAAAGAAAATTCTATGGAGGAATAATACTAATTGTATTATTTACATGTTCACTGTCAGCATATCATAATAATGCCAAAAACAATAGTTATTTTAAGAACTCAAACAAAGCTGAACTTTATAAAAAATATTCAAATGACTATTTGAAAAAAGGCCGAACATTACAAAAATAAAGCTGAAAACAGCAGTAACAGTTCATCCGCATCAGTCTACTATAGGCTTGCTGAAAAATATGAAGAGATGGCACAACAAAAGTTAAAAATGTCCGAAGCATATCAAAGCGGAAATAAATCCCTTTACAGCGAGGCAAATGAAAAGTACAAAGAATTAAATTATGAATTGAAACAGATAAAGTCAGATAAAAACAGTAAAACAAATTATTCATCTAAAAAGAAAACTAAAAGTGTAAAAGATTCAAAAGATTTGGAGATAAAAAAATTAAAACAGCAGCTTAATGAGCTTCAAAAAAAAGATAAAAACTCTTGAGAATAATTAAATACCAGCCTACTAACTGCATTGATATTTTATAATTATTGCTTAAGATATAACTGAATTAAGGTTTTTATTATATCAAAAATTTATTTATATAAAAAAACAAAAGAGCAGATTTATGTTTACAATTACTTCAGAGCAGGACTTATTCTACAAAGGCGCGGCAATATTTATATTACTTTTATGTATTGTGATTATTGTTGTAGGCATCATTTTAATCCATGAATTACCATATAATATTGCTAAAAAAAGAAATCATCCTCAAAAGGATGCTATACGCTGTATGTCTATAATGGGGCTTTTTTTGATACCGCTTTGGTTTTTTGCCATGATCTGGGCATATATGAAAAATAAATCTTTCGGGGCAGCTTCAGTTAAGAACACAAATATTGAACTTGCTGAAATTATTGTAGATGGCAATTCTTTTGTCGTAGATAAAAATGAATTGTTAAAAATAGCAAAAAATAATAATACCCCCCTCACCTACTCCATCATCAAAACCACATTATAATAAACGTCCGCCGAGAAAAAAAACTTATATTTCTTCAAATCGTAAACAACAAAGTACTACTACAAAACAAAAAACTGAAAAAAGTGAGAGTTAAATGGAAATTCTAATTACATTGGCATATATCTTTTTAATATGGCTGATACATTTTAAATTCAAATTCTTAAAATTCAGCATCTGGTGGGGGGTATTTTACTCTTTCCTTTACGGCGGCGCCTTTTTAGTTGACATTATTATACTTGGGCAGGTTACACCTTTTTCAAGCAATGCAGCTGTTGATGGAGTAGTACTTCAGCTTCAACCCAAATGGTCCGGTTATGTAAAAAAAAATATATACACAAGCAAATGTTCCGATAAAAAAAGGTGATCCAATACTCGAAATGAATCCACACCAATGGGAACAGCGTTTACAAAAACATAAAGCAGAATTACCACGGGCCCTAAAACGCTATAATGAAGCCTTACAACTTACCCCGACAGGAGCTATGAGCCAACAGGAACTCATTTTCAGAAAATCCGATCTGGATAAATTGAAAGCCGACATAGAACTTGCTGAATATAATTTAAAACACACTATAACATATGCTCCAGTTAATGGTTTTGTTCCTATTATGTTTATAAAACCGGATATGTATCTTGGAATACTTAACAAAAATTCACTTCCTTTTATTTGCACTGACGACCTTTGGATTGTCGCAAAAATAAAACAGCAGGCGGCTCAATATGTCAAAGAAGGCGATCCCGTTGAAATAACACTGGAAATGTATCCGGGAAAAATTATTAACGGAAAAGTTGATGAAATGATATGGGCTCAAGGGGATGTTCAATTTACGGCTTCAAGCCTGATGGCCAAAACTTCAAGCTTTGCCCCGTCCGATCAGTTTTTTGTAAAAATAAAAGTTGATAAAAAACAACAAACACCCATTAAGATACGGGGCAAGCGGTAAAATAGTAATTTTCACAGATAAAGCTTTTGACATTTGCGTACTGATAAGACGGATAGAAATCCGTTGTGATGCTATTCTACACTATATTTATAATCCATTTGAATAGTTTTTTACTATAAAAAAGAGTTAACAGCATAATTATGCTATTAACTCTTTTTTCTATATTAATCTCTAATTTTTAAATAAAATTAAACTATTTTACAGCAACTTGACAATTGTATGCATATTTTTTTATTCTGGATAAATTATCTCTATCCCTTCTATTTAAGAATAAAAATGCCTGCAATCCTTTTTTACCAATTTTTTTTGCTTTTGCAATATCAAGGTGAACTTTGGCTATCGCCGCCTCAATTTCAATAGCATCTTCAAAAATCTCTGATTTAGTACATTCCCCTACCTCACGATAAGTACCCAGCTTATTATTTACAATCCTATTTATTTCCTTTAATTCATGCAGTCTATTTACAAAAGTAGGATTATCTTCCTGAATGCATGCTTCCTGAAGTAAAAGGACATGAATTTTTTCTTCCTGCGAAAGAGTTTTCCAAAATGATGCATCTTCCGGAAAAAACATCACCAAACCTTCTGTAAAGCTTACATAATGATTGTTCTAACTCTTTTGAAACCTTAAGTACTTCGTCAGATGTGGTATTCATATAATGCCTACCTTTTTTTACATTTTAATATTCAATACCTTAAATACTTTTTCCCAGTTTGATTAAAAAAAGTAATTCGTATTATAAATGCATAAAATATAGATTTCAACATCGTAAAAAACAAAAAAATCATTTATAATTCATTATTAATGATTCAAATTTATATATGTAGTAAAAAATCCAATGAACAGTAATATAAATATTTTATTAATTGAAAAAGATATCGATTTTGCAAAAACTTTAGAAAAATCTTTATCTGAGGTAAAAGCTTTCACTTTCACTTTAAAATGGGTTTCAACTCTAAATACTGCATTAGATATAATATCTAAAAATAGCTTTAATATTGTTTTGCTTGATATGTTTCTAGAAAATTCAGAAGGACTTCAAACATTAAAATCCATTAGGGCTGCTGAGTCAAATTTACCTATAATCGTTTTAACAGACAATGAAGATGTTGAATTGGCAGTTAGTGCTGTAAGGTTTGGAGCTCAAGACTATTTAATTAAATATAAACTGGATTCTCATTTACTCTCACTTGCTATACGCTATGCTGTTGAAAGAAAAAGAACTGAAAAGTTTCAAAGAGAACAACTGCATTTTTTACAAAGTGTAATGGATAATATCCCCTGCCCATTATATATAAAGGACACAAATCTTATTTATGGAGCATGTAATGCGGCATTCGAAAACCTTATCGGCATCAGCAAAGACAGGATTATAGGGAAATCGGTTTTTGATCTTTTTGAAAACCAATTTAGCGAAACAATCAGAAAAAAGGAATTAGAACTACTTTCCGGGAATAATTCACAAATCTATGAATTAGCTTTTTCCGGAAATAATTCTGAAATTATAAATATGATTTTTCATGAAACAATCCATAAAAGGGCTGATGGCTCATTTGCTGGTTTAATCGGTGTAGCTATGGATATAAGCGATATGAAGAATATTGAAAATTCTTTAAAGGAAGCCAAAGAGTGCCTCGAAAACAAAATCAATGAAAGAACTTCTGAACTGCGTAAAAC
>CAXXRT010000026.1:0-100137 GCA_963666945.2 Marinifilaceae bacterium | reverse complement strand
CAGACCAGGATGTTGAAAATGGAGCTTTATATTTACCCGTGGGACAGGGGGCATTTAATAACAATCCTTTAATGTTACAAAACAAATATTGGTTAAGCAGATATTAAAATTAGTGTTATGAAATATATAAGTATAATAATATCAATATGGCTTTTAGCCAGCTGTACTACTAAAGATAATTTTATAGATACAGGGGTTTCTAATGGTGTTCATGAAGGTTCCATTTATGAATATTTGCATACCAGTTCGTATAACTGGGATTCAACAATACTTGTAATTGAAAGAGCTGGTCTTATTGATCTTTTCTCAGGAAAGGATTCCGAATATCCTCAGATAACATTTTGGGGTCCTACTAATCATTCTATAAGAAGGTATTTGTATGAGAATGATATGGAAAAGGTTGAGGAGATGGATATTGAACTTTGTCGCAATATGATATTGAAACATATTGTAAAAGGGAAATTTTTGAAAGATGATATAGATATGATGATACCGGATATCTCTTCAGATGAAATAAAAGGGGGAACAAAGTTTACTTGTCTTGGTGGAAACTTAATACATGCCTACAGAACGCAGCCGATATATAATGGGGTTGCAAATGTGGGACCGACCTATTTGTTTTTGCGTTCAATATCAGAGGATACTGATGTTCCTCTGGCTTCACCTGATATACAGTGTGACAATGGTGTTGTACATTCTTTAAATTACAATTATACTTTTGGCGATATATAGGAGAAAAGAATATGAAAAAATTTATTTTTATGATATTTATGAGTGGAATGATCTTTTCGTCATGCCACGATATAACAGTTGGTTTTCTTGAGACAGGGGAAGCAACATACAGTCCTGATGTTTTTGAAGTCAGAAAAACCTTGACTGATACAATAAATCCATGGGATAGCGATTATAAAAGGAACAAGTACAAGGCAGACTGGGTTTCACCTCCATTGCAGGGCTATAAGGGGACAGCTCCTATGTTTATTAAACTAAAAGAGGTAAAAAGTCCTAACGGAGGTAATGTTGAAATTTTTATGCAAGAAGTTACATTAAGAGGCAACGGTGCTGTTGTGATTCCTTTTAATAATAATATTCCTTTAGGTGAATATATTATAAGCCTTAATATAAGTAATGAAGGATATGAAAATGATTTAAATGATATATTTACTGTAGTTGTTAAGGAAAAGTAATACTATGTCAGTTTATTAGAAATTTCCTAATATTTTGTGATTTGCTTTATTTTCAAGGATTACCTGTTTTACATGGGTAATCCTTGTCTTTTTATGTGATTATAAATTTTTATCCATACTGTGTACAGGTTTCATTTCTTTTATTACATTTGCATCATAAATGAATACTCATTCATTAAAATCAAAGATATGGCAAAACCAATAGATGAGACAAAGTTAGAGCGTGTATATGAGGCAGCTATGCAACTTATTGTTGAGAATGGCTACGGAGGCGCTTCTATTTCTTCTATTGCCAAGATGGCAGGGGTGTCTGAGGGATATCTGTACCGTCATTATTCGGGAAAGAAGGAATTGGTGGATTACTTGTTAAATACCCGAATTAAGGAGGTTGGTGTAAGTATCCTTGGCTATATTGATATACTTGAGAAAAGCGAGTTGATTCTGGATAGATTGCTTAATGGGATTTGTGATATGGGTAAGGATAATCCTTTTCAGATAAAGTTCTTATATGTGCTAATGAACTCATACAATTTCAGAATTAGTGATGAGATGAATGATTTTATGATGGATATATGTTTGAGGATTGTTGAAATGGGTAGAAAGCAAGGTGTGGTTGATAAAGATATCAGAGTTGATCATTTTTTTACAATGATGATAATTTACCCTATACAGTATATTAATCTTAAGCTAAAGAATTTTTTTGGTAATGAGGGATTTGGTCTGGAGGACAGGGAGTCGTTAATCAGCTTTTGTCTGAATGCTGTTAGTCCTAGAGCCTAAAGTTAATGGAATTAAAGAAATAGGTATAATATAAAATATAGAGATGAGACTAGTTAGTATTATTGTTTTAAGTTTTATTTTATCTTTTTGCGTTTTTCAAAACAGTGCATTTTCTCAGGAGAAAAAGATTATGCTGAGTTTTGAGGAGGCTTTAAAGATTAGTCTGGAAAATAATCCTCGTTTTAAGCAGGACAGATTGTTGGAACAGGAAAAGAAGCAGGAGAAAAAAGTCGCTTCGGGTTTATATCTCCCAACGATTGGATTGAGTGCCAATTATGTATATATGTCGGAGGATTTGCATCTTGATCTTTCACCCGTAAGGGATGCTATTGCTCCTCTTTATGATGCCTTAGGGAAATTTGGTAATTTTTCGGGAGTGACTATGATTAATCCTTCAACAGGATTACCTGTTATTGATCCTTCGACCGGGAATCCTATGATTTTAAATCCTGAACAGTCTACTCAGGCCATAAGGGGAATGATGCTGGAAGGGAAAGACAAGGTTATGGCAGGCGAATGGGATAAGATGATACAGGAAAAACAGTTTGCAACACTTAGTGCTAATATATCATGGCCTATTTATGTAGGTGGTAAAATAAGGGCTGCAAATAGGGCAGCAAGTCTTAAATGTGAAGAGTCTGAATTACAATCTCAGCAGTCATATTCTACCCATATAAACGAAATGGTTGAAAGATATTATGGACTTTGTCTTTCTTTTCAGGTTGAAAAAGTAAGGAAAGAGGTTTTTGATGCAATGAAGAATCATCTTAATGATGCTGAGAGACTGTACAAAGGTGGAATGATTGCAAAGGTTCAGTATTTGCATGCTAAAGTATTTTTTGATCAGGCTCAGCGAGAGCTTATGAAGTCGGGACGACAGGTTGCAATTGTCAATGAGGCATTGAAGAATTCATTGGGACTCCAGGAGGAAAAGGAGATTGTTCCTGTTTCTGAATTGTTTTATGTAAGGGAATTGAAATCTTTAGATTACTATATTGCTAAGGTATCTGAATCGAGTATTATTTTAAAACAGGTGGATACTAAAAAGAAGCTTGCAGAGCAAAAATATAAGGTTGAGAGATCGGAATTACTTCCAACTGTTGCCGCTATTGGTATGTACGATATAGCCAATAGGGACTTATCTCCTTACATGCCGGAGTATATGGCAGGTGTTGGACTTAAGTGGAATATATTTAGTGGTAGAAGGGCTTTAAATAAGACTAAGGCTGCTAAATATACTGTGCAGAGAGTGGAGGAGGTAAAAAATAAGTATAAGGCTGATATTATAACCGGGGTGACTAAGATTTACCAGAATCTTCAGATGTGTCTTGAACAGCTTGATGAACTGAAGGCTTCTATGGAGTTTGCTCAGGAATACCTTAGTGTTAGAGAGAAATCTTTTAAGGAGGGTATGGCTACTTCAACTGAACTTGTTGATGCAAGACTGGCAGTGACTAAGGTTAAGATTGACCGGTTGAAAGTGCTATACGATTTTGATGTGAATCTATCACATTTATACGATTTGTGCGGTATGGCCTCTGATTTTGTAAATGTTCAGAAATCTTCAGTTGAATAGAGTTAGAATGTTATAAGTTTTTGAAAATATTAAAACCAAAGATATAAAATATTAACATATGAAAAATAAAAATACTTTAGCCGGAATTCTGATAGTGATTTTTACTGCGGTGATTATATATGCGGTGATTATTATTCTTAAGCCAAACAAAGTGGAACTTCAGGGTATTGCCGAGGCTACTCAGATAAAGGTTGCTTCTAAACTTGTAGGAAGGGTAGATTCTCTTGCTATTAAGAAGGGTGATGATGTGAAGAAGGGAGATCTTTTATTTGTCATTAATTCGCCGGAGATAGATGCTAAGATGAATCAGGCTATGGCTGCCCGTGAGGCTGCCCAGGCTCAGAAAGTAAAGGCTGATAATGGAGCAAGAAGGGAGGATATAAAGGCTGCCTATAATACTTACCTAAAGGCTAAGGCTGCGGCTGACTTTGCTAAGAAGACTTTTGCAAGAGTAAATAATCTTTTTAAAGAGGGTGTTGTTCCGGAACAGAAGAAGGATGAGGTTGAGACTAAGATGATTGCTGCTGTTAAGACAGAAGAGGCCGCAAAATCTATCTGGCAGAAGGCTGTCAATGGAGCAAGGGACGAGGATAAAAATGCTGCGGGTGCTCTTGTGAAAAGGGCTGATGCCGTGGTTGAAGAGGTGGAGATATATAAGGATGAGATCAGCATTAAATCTCCAATTAATGGTGAGGTATCAAATATTATTGCAGAGCAAGGCGAATTAGTTCCCAATGGTTATCCTGTTGTGACTATTATTGATTTAAACGATATATGGTTTAGCTTTAATATCAAGGAGACATATCTTGATACGTTTAAAAAGGGAGCCGAGTTTATGGTTGAGATTCCTGGAATTGGTAATAAAAAGATTAAGCTTAGGGTTAGTTATATAAACCCTCTTGGTGATTTTGCCACATGGAAGGCTACTAAGACTTCAGGTGATTTCGATATAAGAACGTTTGAGATACATGCAATACCGGTTGATAAGGTTGAGGGGCTACGTCCTGGTATGTCTGCAATAACAACTATTTAAGGCTATGTTGATATCTGGTTTCGATAAAATATTTGTTAGAGAACTAAGGAGGATAAAAGGCAGTAAGTCATTACTTTTTGGAAGTATTATAGGTCCTTTGTTTTCCTTTCTTTTGATATCTCTTATTTTTATTAAAGGGGTACCGGAAGATATTCCGGTGGCCGTGGTCGATGATGATAATTCTTCATTAAGTCACAAGATCAGCAGTTATATCGATGCTACTTCTATCGCTAAAGTGGTAGAGTTGGATAATATTTATGATGCTCAAAAATTAATGGAAGAAGGGAAGGCCGAGGCTATAATCTTTTTACAGGAAAATCTCGAAAGGGATGTTGTCAGGGGAGATAGTCCCCAGTTGCCGGTGTTTATTAATAATACCAATATAGTTAAGGGGGGTATGCTTAAAAAAGGTATCTATCAGACACTTGCAACAATAAATGCGGGAGTGAAGATAAGTGTAAGGACCAAGAAGTCGTTTCATGCCGATAAGATAATGTCTTCGGTAATGCCCATACCTATTGATGTTCATCTTTTGCATAATCCCTATACATCGTATATGTACTTTGTTGGGATTGCTCTGCTGGCTGTTATGCTTATTGCTTTTACTATGCTGACAAATATATATGCCTTGGGAAAGGAGATCAGAACAGGTAGTTGTGTTGAACTTTTAAGGTTTACCAGAGGAAAGGTTTTACCTGTTATTATGGGTAAGTTATTGCCATACACTCTTATTTTTAGCATTCAGGCTTTTATACTTAACCTGTTGATGTTTAGGTTTCTGTCAGTACCTATAAATGGTAGCCTTGGTGTAGTTATTGTATCTGAGATTGCCCTTGTGATGGCATATCAGGCAATGGCAGTGGTTCTTATAAGTATCACATACAATATGAGGTTGAGTCTTTCCTTGGGGGCTGCTTATACAATGATGGCTCTTTCTTTTTCAGGGTTGACCTTTCCTGCATTAGGAATGCCTGCTGCGGCTAAGGTGTTTTCATGGTTTTTTCCATATACATATTGGCTGGAAATGTTTATTTCACAGACTTTAAAGTCGGTTGAGACATATATTTCTTTATATAATCTTTTCCCCTTGTTATTATTTGTGAGTCTTGCCATATTGCTGGCACCAAGGATTAAGCATATTATAACTGAAGAAAAATATTGGTATAAAAAATAAGTGGGTATAAAATATTATTAAGATGAAGTTTATCGGGTATATTAATACAATAGGAAGAGTTTTTTTTAATGAATTAAGAACCATATTCAGGGATGGGGGTGCAATATTACTGTTTGTTATTGCAAATTTTGCCTATCCGGTTATTTATTCTTTTGCCTATAGTAATGAGAATGTTTTTGATCTTCCGGTTTGTGTGGTTGATTTTGATAATACTTCTACCAGCCGTAGCCTTATAAAAATGGCCGATGAGACTCCCGAGTTGAGCATTGAAAGAAGTGCTGCATCATTACAGGAAGCTAAGGAGATGTTTAACAGAGGTGAAGTCAATGCTATTGTCAGGATACCTAAGGACTTTGAAAAGAAGATTCTTAAGTCAGAGTCTTCACCTGTAAGTCTTTATTGCGATGGTGCTTATTTTATGTATTATAAATTGGCGCAGAAGGCCCTTTTGAGTTCTTCAAATACTCTTGCTGCAGGAATTGAAGTAAAAAAGTTATTGGCTAAGGGGGATAATATTAATCAGGCCACTACTTCTGTATTTCCCATTAAGGTTGATATTTTTGAAGAGTATAATCCTGGAGGAGGGTACGGTAGTTTTGTCATGCCCGGGATGATATTTCTTATACTTCAGCAGACGCTTTTAATTGGAATAGGTCTGTTGGGCGGCACAAGAAGGGAAAATAATTCCTTTAGGTTTTACAGGGTATTTTGTAATACCAGGGGCGGGATTTCTTCTCTTGTTTTGGGAAAATCACTGGCTTATGTCATGGTGTATGTGTTTAACTTCATGCTTAGTCTAGTTGTGATAAACCATATGTTCGGATTTCCTTTCAGGGGTGGTTTTGTTAGTGAACTGCTACTTTTAGTTCCCTTTCTTTTTGCGGTATCCTTTATGGGACTGGCAATTTCTACGTTATTTAGAAGCAGGGTACATTCTTTGATGTTTTTGGTGTTTTTGTCTCCCATACTGCTCTTTTTATCAGGACTGTCATGGCCTAAAGATTCAATTCCTGAGGTTTTACAATGGTTTTCTTCATTGTTTCCGACAGAATATGGTATTCCTGCTTTCTTGAGACTTAGGGTTATGGGTGTTGGTTTTGAAAGTATAAGCTTTGAATTTTTTGCGATTTTGGTGCAAATGATAATATATTTCTTTCTGGCTTGTTGTGCTTATAAGAAGGTGATAAAATAATCATAAATTAAAATATATTGTTGTTTATTATTTAATAAATTGATATCTTTGTTTATAATAATATTAACAAAGAATGAAAAAGATATATTTACTATTTGTTGTTTTTATATTATGTTGCTGTAATAGTAATCCAGAAATAAAAGACTCAAAAAAGGACAATAGTTTGTCATTGCTAGGGTCGGAAAAGTTAATTACCGATTTTGAAATAAAAAACTATGTAAAAAGATTTATAGATTCATTTTATAAAAATGAGTTTTATAAATCTTATGGGTTGGATTCATTAAGTTTTTTTGAAATAGAGTGGAAAGAATTTATCCCTTACTATAAAATTGAATGTGAAATAAAATCTTTAAATAACATTAAGGATAAACTAGTATTAGATGATAAACGTTTTCAATTAATTGGATTCCATGATAAAAAACCGTTAATATATTGCAATGTTACATATGAGCCTAAAATACCAAAGTTCCCATATATCTGTATATGTGCAGATACGAGCAGGGTTGGAGAATTTTTATCAAACATTCAGTATGCAAAGAAAGCGGCCTCAGGTAAGAATATCTTTGCATTAGAATTGCCTGGTGGATTATATTATGGATATTTACAAGGTGATAAATTAGAAGTAATACAAAACATATATAACAAAAAAGAATTCACTAGCAAGACAGCAAGCGGATCTGAAAATGGTTTTGAATCGTCTAAATGTAAGGAAGAGGTATTAATTGATTTTTTTAATGAGATAGTTAAATGTAGGGAAAAATCAAAATAAAGAAATGCAGCTTTGTTTAATACAGAAGAGTAAAATCTGGTATTAAAAGAGTGTAAGACTATTGCTATGATTATGTGTTGTTGGTATAATTTCTTGTTAGAGTATATTATGTGCTGTTTTTTAATTAGGCTTTAAGCTTTTTATTCTTCTAATAAATTTTGCTATTTTTATGCTTTGAAAGGATCATGGATTTTTTAAACAATTAGTTTGCCTTAGGCAATGATTAAAAGAAGTTTATGAGTAGTGTAGAGGTTTTATATGAAAATGAAAAGTAAATATAAGTATGAAGAATAGTAAAGAGGGGAATAATTTTAAAAAATTTATCATAGGTTTTTGGTCTTTGGTTCTTCTGGGGATTTTGGCGGTTTTCATTATTTTCTTTGGTATTTCTAAGGGATGGTTCGGGTTTATGCCGACATTTGAAGAATTGGAGAATCCTAATAGTGAGCTTGCTACTGAGGTTTATTCTGCGGATGGCCTAGTATTGGGTAAATATTATCATCAGAACAGAACATTTGTTGATTACGATGAACTTTCTCCTAATTTGATAAATGCGTTAATTGCAACGGAAGATATTAGATTTAAAGAGCATTCGGGTATTGACTTAAGGGGACTTCTAAGGGTGTTTAAGGGTCTTGCTACAGGGGATAGCGGTGCAGGTGGTGGTAGTACTATAACCCAGCAGTTGGCTAAGATGCTATTTCCCAGAGAGAGTATGGGCAATCCTTTAAAATTAATAGTAAGGAAGTTCAGGGAATGGGTTATTGCAGTTAAACTCGAAAGAAGTTATACCAAGGAGGAGATTCTTACAATGTATCTTAATAAGTTTGATTTTCTTAACCTTGCAGTAGGTGTAAAATCGGCTTCTCAGATTTATTTTAATAAAACAACAGATAGTCTTGGAATTGAACAGGCGGCTATGCTCGTGGGTATGGCAAAAAATCCTTCTCTTTTTAATCCTGTCAGAAGACCTGACAGGACATTAAACAGAAGAAATGTTGTTCTTTCCCAGATGTATAAGTATGGATATATAGCAAAATCGGAATTCGATTCTTTAAGGGTTCTGCCATTGGGTCTTGATTTTAGGCGTTCAGACCATAAAGAGGGGCTGGCAACATATTTCAGGGAACATCTAAGAATGATGCTTAGGGCAGATAAGCCTGTTTTGGAAAATTATCCTTCATGGGATAAACATAGATATTACGAAGATATTGAGCAATGGAATAATAATCCTTTATATGGATGGTGTAACAAGAATTTTAAATCAGATGGAACCCCATATAATATTTACAAGGATGGTTTAAAAATATACACTACAATAGATTCAAGAATGCAGAGATATGCTGAAGAGGCAGTTGTTGAGCATTTGAGTCTTGATCTTCAGCCTGCTTTTGATGCTGAAAAAGATGAGAAGAATCATCCTCCTTTTTCCAATGATCTTGATGAAGAGGAGGTAAAAAGGAATATCGAACTTACTATGCGTAGGAGTGACCGTTACAGGGTTATGCATAATGCAGGTATAAATGATGAAGAGATTTTTGCTTCTTTTGATAAGCCTGTGGAAATGAAGATATTTACATGGAAGGGAGAAAGAGATACTATAATGAGTCCTAAGGATTCCATACACCATTATAAGGGATTTTTCAGGGCTGGCTTTGTTTCTATGAATCCTAAAAACGGACATGTTAAGGCTTATGTGGGAGGACCTGATTACCGTTATTTCATGTACGACATGGCAACAATGGGTAAGCGTCAGGTGGGATCTACCATAAAGCCTATTCTTTATACTCTTGCAATGCAGGAAGGACTGGGGCCTTGTGATAAGGTGCCAAATGTTCCACAGACATTTGTTTTGGCTGATGGTTCTCCTTGGTCTGCTAAGAACTCATATACAAAAAGAGAAGGGGAGATGGTCACTCTTAAATGGGGACTGGCTCATTCTGTAAATAATATTTCAGGTTGGGTGCTTAAACAGTTTACACCAAAGGCCGTAGTTAAGATGGCTGAGAAAATGGGTATTACATCAAGGATGGATCCTGTACCTTCTTTGTTTCTGGGAACATCTGAAATTTCTGTTCAGGAAATGGTTGGTGCCTATTCTACTTATGCCAATAAGGGGGTATATAATACTCCGGCTATTGTTACAAGAATAGAGGATAAGTATGGAAATCCTATTACAGAATTTAGGCCTCAGAAAAGAGATGTTATTACAGAAAAGACGGCTTATCTGATGCTTAATCTACTTGAGGGTGTTGTAAAAGAAGGAACAGGTGTAAGATTAAGATTCAAATATGGACTTTATAATCCTATAGGTGGTAAGACAGGGACTACCCAGAACCATTCAGATGGTTGGTTTATGGGTGTTACTCCGGATCTTGTTTCGGGTGTTTGGGTTGGTGCTGAAGACAGGGCCATCCATTTCCAGACAATTACGCTTGGTCAGGGTGCTAATATGGCTTTACCAATATGGGCATTATATATGAAAAAGATTTATGCTGATCCTGATCTTAACGTATCACAGGGTGATTTTGAGAAACCTAATGGCATAGATCATAAGCTGGATTGTTCGCAGGATGAGGATCCTAAAAAGAAAAATAAGGAAGGGTCTCAGGAAGAGGAGGATGAAGAGTTTTTCTAAAGATAAACGACTAGAAACTATTATATTGCAGCCTGTTCATTAATAAATCAGGCTGTTTTTTTATTTATAATAGAAAGATTCTAGTTACATTTGGAGAAAGATAGCATTAAGAATATTTTCTTTATGGATGTTGATAGTGTTAAAAATCTCATGTGCTAGATAAGGACAGGACAATCTTATTTTAATAAATAAAACAGGTACAAACTGATGAAACTAAAAACCGTTTATATTTGTCAGAACTGTGGGACTCAGTCTCCCAAATGGGTAGGTAAATGTAGTTCTTGTGGTGAATGGAATTCTTATATAGAAGAAGTTGTTGAAAAATCACCAAGTAAGACTGGAATAGTTTCATCTGATGCTTGGGTTAAACCTTTAAAACTTCATGAGATAAAATCAGAAGAACATAAGCGTTTTGATACCAGAAATGCTGAATTAAACAGGGTACTCGGAGGGGGTCTGGTCCCCGGTTCTCTTGTTTTGATAGGGGGGGAACCAGGTATTGGAAAATCCACCCTTGTTCTTCAGGTTGCGTTAAATCTTAATACCCAAAATATACTTTACGTATCCGGGGAGGAGAGTGCTCAGCAGATTAAATTAAGGGCTGACAGGCTGGAAGATGTGAAAAGTGATTGTCTTTTGCTTAGTGAGACATCTCTTGAGAAGATATTTTTGACTCTGGAGAATGTGAAGCCTGATATTCTTGTTATTGATTCTATTCAGACTATTTCCACGGAAACTATTGAATCCGCTCCCGGAAGTGTTTCTCAAATAAGGGAATGTACTTCGCGGCTTTTGAGGTATGCTAAGGAAAATGCTGTGCCGGTACTTCTAATAGGTCATATTACCAAGGATGGTCATCTTGCCGGTCCTAAAGTACTGGAACATATAGTAGATACAGTACTCCAATTTGAAGGGGATCAGAATTATATGTACCGTATTCTTCGTTCTGTAAAAAACCGTTTTGGTTCTACTTCGGAGATAGGTATATATGAGATGAAGCAATCTGGACTGAGAGAGGTAAGTAATCCTTCTGAATTATTGCTCTCAGACAATGGAGAGGATTTAAGTGGGGGAGCTGTGGCAGCAACTATAGAAGGAATGCGTCCTATTTTGATTGAAACACAGGCATTGGTCAGCAGTGCCGCATATGGAACTCCTCAACGTTCTGCTACGGGTTTTGATTTGAGACGTATGAATATGCTTCTGGCTGTTCTTGAAAAGCGTGTGGGTTTCCGTCTTGCCGTAAAAGATGTGTTCCTTAATATTGCGGGGGGTATTAAGGTAAATGATCCTGCTATTGACCTTGCTGTAATAATATCTGTTCTCTCTTCCAATGTGGATATTGCAGTGCCAAAGAATGTGTGTTTTGCCGGAGAGGTTGGTCTTTCCGGGGAGATCCGTCCTGTTGCAAGGGTTGAACAGCGGATAGGTGAGGCTGAAAAGCTTGGTTTTAAGGCTATATTCGTGCCTAAGAACAATCTTAAGGGAGTGGATATTTCTCGTTTTAATATCAAAGTATTACAGGTGTCAAAGGTTTCAGAGGTATTTAAAAGGCTGTTTTCTTAGTTCCTCAATAATAATTTATTATCTTTGCCCGCTGAAAATTAATAGTTTAAGCAAAGAAGATGATTACAGTTTCAGATTTAGCAATTCAATTTGGCAAAAAGCCACTTTTTCAGGATGTAAATTTAAAGTTTACACCAGGTAACTGTTATGGTGTAATTGGTGCTAATGGTGCGGGTAAGTCAACCTTTTTAAAGATTATAGCAGGTGAATTAGATTCAACACGAGGAAGGGTTGACATGGAGCCAGGCGAGAGGTTGTCTGTATTGAAGCAGGAACACCATGCATTTGATGAATATACTGTACTAAATACAGTATTGATGGGACATAAAAGATTGTGGGAAATAATGCAGGAAAAGGAGGCTCTTTATTCAAAGCCTGATTTCTCTGAAGAAGATGGTATAAAGGCTGCTGATCTTGAAGAGGAATTTGCGGAGATGGATGGATGGAATGCTGAGAGTTCTGCATCTGAATTATTAAGCGGTCTAGGTATTAAGAAGGATAAGGAAAATATCTTAATGGGGGATTTGAGTGGTAAGGAAAAGGTGAGGGTACTGCTAGCTCAGGCACTATTCGGTAATCCGGATAACCTTCTACTGGATGAGCCTACCAACGATCTTGACCTTGAGACTGTTTTATGGCTTGAGAATTATCTTGCCAATTGTAATAATACTGTGATTGTTGTGTCTCACGACCGTCACTTCCTTGATAATGTATGTACAGATATAGTTGATATAGATTTCGGAAAGATTAAGTTATTCTCTGGTAACTATACATTCTGGTATGAATCAAGTCAGTTAGCTTTGCGTCAGCAAGCATCTGCAAATAAGAAGGCCGAAGAGAAAAAGAAAGAGCTACAGGAATTTATTCAAAGGTTTAGTGCCAACGTGGCTAAGTCTAAGCAGGCTACTGCCCGTAAGAAGATGATTGATAAGCTTAATATTGATGATATTCAGCCTTCGACAAGAAGATATCCGGGAATTATCTTTAACCCAGGGAGAGAAGTTGGAAATAATATTCTTAGGGTTGAGGATTTAAGTTTTACCACCGATGGTGAAACATTATTTGATGATGTGACTTTTACTATTGAAAAGGATGATAAGGTAGTATTCCTTTCTAAAGATAGTAGGGCTACAACGGCTTTGTTCCAGATATTAAATGGAGAAGAAAAGCCAGATAATGGGGAATTTGAGTGGGGTGTTACTGTAAGTACTGCATATCTTCCAATGGATAATACAAAGTTTTTTAATAACAAACTTCCTATTATTGAATGGATTGCCCAGTTTGCCAATATGGATGAAGTTTTTTTGAGAGGTTATCTTGGAAAAATGCTTTTCTCCGGAGATGATCTTCAGAAAAGAACAGAGGTTTTATCAGGAGGTGAGAAAATGCGTTGTATGATTTCTCGTATGATGCTTGAAGATCCTAACGTTGTTATGTTGGATCATCCTACTAACCATCTTGATATGGAGTCTATTCAGGCTTTTAATAATAATATGAAATCATATCCGGGTAATATTCTTATGGCTTCTCATGACCATGAGTTTATACGAAGTGTATGTAACAGGATTATTGAAATCACTCCCAAGGGTACAATTGATAAGTACATGGATTTTGAAGAGTATCTTACTGATGAGAAGATTAAGGCTCTTAGAGAAGAAAAATATAGCTAGATAGAAACTTTAGATATATGGAAGCGCAGTATTTTTTAATGCTGCGCTTTTTTTTCTAATTTTTTATATTTCTTTTCTCATCTGACCCAGTCTTTGAGAAAAGGTTATTAATATTTTGTCGGCTAGCATTCTTAGTTCTAGTTTATAAAGTCTTTTTTTATTCTAAATGAACCTGCAAAAAGCAGACCTCCAATTATCCCCATTAAGATAAAGGCAACCTGTATCCACATATTACTGGGGGTGTCAACTGATGAGTCTCCAAATACACTACTTAGTCCGATAAAAGCCTTACTACCGGGAACCAGCATTACCAGCCCTGGTATTAAGAATACTATTTGTGGACTTTTTGATATTTTACTGAAAATTTTACTGAATATAACAACGTTTATTGTACCTATAAATATACTTGCCAGAATTCCTGTAAATTCCAAAAGATAAGCTGTATAGAAACTTATAAAGCCTATTAATACACCCAGAAATATATCTTTTTTTCTTACCCTGAAAATAGGCAATAAACTTGAAATAAGGGCAAGAATAGCAATAACGTCAATCCATTTCGGGATATTGTCTATTGTTGGTGCCTGTTTTATTTCAGTGAAATGCGTTAGTATACCGAGACCTAGGATTACACCAAAGAATTGTTTGAACAGGGATACCATTGCCCCTGCAAATTTTGCTGTACCTGACATTAGGTTATACGATGTTATTTCTTCCAGTGCTGTTGTTATTGACAATCCTGGAATAAAAATTATAATTGACGAAAGTATGCTAAGTGATATGTTAATATCGGGGAATTTTAAAGATAATAAGCCAATGAATATTGTTGCAGCAAAGGATGCAATCGACTCCAATGTGCTATTAATATAATCCGATTTTGAGGCTAGATAATAGAAGATAAAAACTATTATCCCGGCAAGTGCTGCCACAATTGAGGAAATCCAGTTTGTGTTTAGAATAATACAAAATGACCCGGCAGATAATATAAATGCCATTAATTCAATAAATCTGTTGTGCTTAACTGAGATATTTTCTAATTCGTTTAATTTTTCTCCAGCATTGGCAAATGAAAGATCTTTGGTTAAAACTTTATTAGCTATTTCAACAACCCTTGATAAAGCCCCCAGGTTTATTTCTCCAGGAGCAACTTTCTCAACATAGTTATATGTCTGGTCATCTTCCTCGTAAAAAACATAGTTAATCCATGTAGGATTATCCATAAAGCTACCCTTTATGCCTTTTCTTTCTGCCAATTGTTTAAGATATGATTCTATCTTATATGATTGAACACCACATCGATGGAGAGCTTTGCCCAGCTTAATAATGAATTTATATCTCTGAGGAATATGCATTGCTTACGTTATTAATATAATTTTTAAAATTGCCTGCAAATATAGTTACAAAGTATATTTCATTGTTATAGCTTGCTATAATATTTTTAACTGATTTGTTAATGTCTCAAATATAGGTATTTATTAAAACATCGTTATTGATTTTTCGTTAAACTATGTATGTATTGATTTCATTATTAATGTATTGATAAAAACAGAAACAGATGCACGAAGCAATGTTTTATGAGAAATCGGTTGAAAATGCAGTTGTTTGCAGGCTTTGTCCTCATAATTGCAAAATTAAAGATGGGGCAATGGGTGTATGCAAGGTACGTAAAAATGAAGAATCAAGACTTATTTCTAAAAGTTATGGTATTGTTTCTGCTATTCATTTGGATCCTATAGAAAAGAAGCCTTTGTATCATTTTTATCCTGGGAGAGATATTCTTTCAATAGGAGGGATTGGCTGTAATCTTAAGTGTAGTTTTTGTCAGAATTGGGAAATATCTCAAAAGGCAACAGATTTCATTGACTCTTATAAATCCTATACTGTGGAAGAGATAATTACAGAGGCTTTAAAATTATCATCCAATATTGGTATTGCCTATACTTATAATGAGCCTATAGTATGGTTTGAGTTCATGCTGGATCTGGCTAAAGAGGCCCACCGTAAAAAGCTTAAAAATGTAATGGTAACTAATGGTTATATAAATGAGGGGCCTCTTAGTGAGTTAATTAAATATATGGATGCTTTTAATGTTGATCTTAAAGCATTTAACGATTATTTCTACAGAGAAATTACTAATTCAGAGTTAAAGCCTGTTTTAAATTCTATCAAACAAATTAGTGAATCCGGAAGGCATATGGAGATAACTAATCTTGTTATTCCTACGCTAAATGATGATGAGGGAGACTTTAGGGATATGGTGAGGTGGATGGCTGTTGAGACAGGAAAGGATACGGCATTACATATTTCAAGGTATTTTCCGAATTATAAGATGCATATAGAATCTACTCCCCGAACTACTCTGGATAACTTTTATAAAATAGCGCGGGAATATCTTAATTACGTTTATTTGGGCAATGTGACTTATGATCCTCGTAAGTCAAGTACATACTGCTCTGAGTGTGGTTCGGAAGTTATTGAGAGAACTGGTTATTCAACCTATATGACTGGTATAGACGAGTCGGGAAGGTGCAAGCATTGCGGTAATAATGTTGTAATTCAATAAAAATTAAGATGAATATAAGAAAGGCTGTTTTTGCTGATCAGTTTTATCCTGGAGATATAAGAGAGCTGGTTCTGTTACTTGATAATATTTACAGGAAGGAAAAGGATAGGATAAATATTAATCTTGCAAATAATAATATTATAGGGGGAATAGTACCTCATGCAGGTTATATTTATTCCGGTTATGAGGCAATACATTTTTTTGAAATCATTAAGCATTCCGGTATAAAGTATGATACTATAGTGATAATTAATCCTAATCATTCGGGATATGGAGCCGATATTTCTTTGGATTCAAATGATGCCTGGGAAACACCTCTTGGGTTAGTAGAAATCGATAGGGAATTTTCCGATAATCTTTCTCTTCCTGAATCTGAGAATGCACACAAACATGAACATTCCGGAGAAGTCATGCTACCATACCTTCAATATTGTCTGGATTATGACTTTAAAATAGTGCCTGTATGTATTTTGAGACAGGATGTATCAAATGGAATCTTATTGGCAGATAAGATATTTAAGGCCAATAGAATATTAAAGCGTAAAGTTCTCATATTGGCTTCTTCGGATTTTTCACATTTTGTGTCTCCTGAATTTGGGAAAAGGCGTGATAATATGGTTTTGGAAAAGATATTTGATTTTGATTCGGAAGAAGTATATAAAATTATAAAAACAAAGTCGATTTCTGTTTGTGGATATTGCCCTATTATGGCACTTATTGAGTATTCAAAATTAGTTTCCGATAATCCTAAGGCAGAAATATTAAAACAGGGGAATTCTGGTGAGGTGATGCCTTCATCAGAAGTTGTTGATTATGTCTCTGTTTTGTTTTATGGTCAATAAGAGAAAAGCCGTTCAAAGTTGAACGGCTTAATAAAATATAATTATAGGTTGTAGAATGTTTCGAAGGCTTTAATTACGTAGTAATGGTCTTTTACTCCTCCTGTTTCTCTTACAGAGTGCATCCCCCACATAGGGTTACCTATGTCAACTCCTTTTATATCCATTTGACCAAGAAGAACATTACCAAGAGTAGATCCTCCTGCCATATCCGAGTGATTCACATATTTCTGACAAGGAACACCTGCCTGTTCGCAAATGCTTTCAAATACTGCATCTGATTCCCCGTCTGTAATATATTTCTGATTGGCGTGTATCTTAATTACAGGTCCTTCATTCATATAAGGATGGTTTGTCGGATCGTGTTTTTCAGTATAGTTAGGATGTACTGCGTGGGCCATGTCAGCAGAGATCATAAATGAATGATGCAGAGCTCTGTAGAAGTCCTCTGTTGTCTTTCCCTGAGAAAGAACAACTCTTTCAAGAATATTTCTAAGCACAGGAGATCCGGCTCCTTGTTTTGTACCGCTACCTACTTCTTCGTTGTCGAAAATAGCAAGTACCTTTGTAGCTTTACATTCCTTGGAAGAAAGAAGTGCTTTCATACCTCCCTGTGCCATTGCTAGGTCGTCAAGTTTACCTGAAGAGATAAATTCTTCGTGAAGTCCGATAAGTCTTCCTTTTTCGTATTCGTAAAGGGTGATATCGAAATCTACAACTCTTTCTGGTGCAACATCCAGTTCATCGGCAATAAGGTTGATAAGGAAGTTCTCCTTTTCCATCTTTTCGTTGATCATAGAGATAACCGGAAGCATGTCTTTTTGCTTGCTTAGAGGGTTTCCCTTGTCATTTACGTCACGGTTAAAGTGATATGCAATATGAGGGATGACAAGAATTGGACGATCGAAATTAATATATCTTTTCTCAGGCTTTAAAGGATTCTCGGTTTTTAGAACCACTCTTCCTGCCATTGAAAGAGGGCGGTCGAACCATGTGTAAAGAATGGGTCCTCCGTAAACTTCAGTGTTAAGTTTAAGATATTTTCCTTCTACTGCAATTTCAGGATTTGGCTTTATCTTAAAACTAGGAGAATCGGAGTGTGCACTTACGATTTTAAATCCTTCTTCTTCGATATTTCCTTTGCCGGGAACAAAAGCAAAAAGAGATGTGTTGTTTTTAGTCACAAAATACTTTTCTCCTTTTTCTATTTCCCACGCATCACCTGAACATATATGTTTAAATCCGTTTTCTTTGAGAATGTCTTTTACGTTTTCTATTGCGTGATATGGACTTGGACTTGCATCTATAAAGTCAATTAGCTCTTTTGCGAATAATTTTTCCTGTTCCATTGTATAATGATTTTATTTATAATCCGGTTTCCCACAAACTTATGAAATATATACTTAATTATAAACCTTAACATGCAAAATCTCTTATTAAAGATTTTGCATGTTTTTCAGGATAATATTATAACTTGTTAATATTGTTTTATTAGGGAGTAATTATTTTGTGACCCATACTTGATATTCGAATGGTTTGAGGGTTTGTCTGGCTGGAACAACAGTTTTTTTACCTGTAAAATACTCACGAAAAGGTTTTTTGGTAAGTCCTGAAATAATAACATTTTCTTTTTTGTTGCTGAAATTTAATATTACAACTACCTGATCTTTGCCTTTTTCTCTTTTGTATGCATAAACCATTTTATTGTCCGTATTTAATACTGTCATTTTCCCACCATCTATCCCTGCTTCAAGGGCTTTCCTGGTATGTTTAAGTTTATTGAGCCTTTTATAAAAAGATTTTAGATTAGGATTTTTTTTCCAGGGAATACTGTCTTTTTCGAAGAATTTTAAGCGATGATTTAAGCCTGCTTCCTGACCGCTATAGATAAGTGGAATGCCTGGAACAGTATAGATCATAACAGCATATGTTTTATGAGCTTTACCGTATCGTTCATCTATGGTGCCATTCCATGAGTTCTCATCGTGGTTGGTTATAAAATTCATAAGAATAGCCCTGGCAGGATACATTGTATCTATTTTATTGAAATAGTAGTTTAGGTTAGTTTTGTTTTTTTTCCCCACGGCAATATCGTTCATTGTGTGCATCAGATCCCATGCATAACATATGTCGAAAGCCGACCTGACAAGTTCCGGCTGCCAAGCTTCGGCCAGCATTATCATAGGTTTTATACTTTCCAGTTCAAGTCTTGCTTTTTCCCAGAAATCTGTTGGAACCATAAAGGCCACATCGCATCTGAAACCATCAATGTCGGCTTCTTTTATCCAGAACTTCATGCTTTCAATCATATATTCCCTTAGTTCCTTATTATCGTAATTAAGGTCGGCTACATCGGTCCAGTCGGGGACGGAGGGTACTATTTCCCCATCTTCCTGAGTATACCATTCCGGGTGTTCTTCTATCAGCTTATTGTCCCATCCGGTATGATTAGCAACCCAATCAAGAATTACCTTAAAGCCCATGCTGTGTGCTTCTTTGACTAATTTTTTAAAGTCATCCATACTTCCAAAGTCGGGATTTACAGATCTGTAATCTTTTATTGAATAGTAGCTACCCAGCTTTCCCTTTCTGTTTTTCTCGGAGATTGGAAATATAGGCATAAACCAAAGTATGTCTACTCCCAGATCTTTTAATTCAGGAAGATATTTTTTGAATTCATTAAAAGTTCCTTCTTTCGTATATTGACGAAGATTGACTTCGTATATAACTTTATTTTTTATCCATTCTGCAGTGTTTTCCTGAATTTTTTCAAGAGGGGCTGTCTCTAAATTTTTTGTTTTTTGTTTGCAGCCAAATGATGCAAGCAGGATAACAATTATTAGTATGTATTTGATATTCATCTTTATCTAATTATTAAAAGTGAATTAGTATTTTAATTTTTTATCTAAGACTTATGGTGTTTGAGTTATTACTTTAAGCTTTTTTTGAACTTTTTTAATATTTCCTGTTAATATTTCCACGCTATTTGGGGCTAGTTCTATAAGTAATTTGTTATTGCTTATTTCATATTTGCTTCCGAATTCTGCTTTTGTCTCTATATCCTTGAATCGTACAGGGATATCAATCTTTAGTGTATTTATAGTGCTCTTTTTATTGAAAATAACTATTACGAATTCTTTAAAATATGATCTTAAAAAAGCAAAGCTATTTTCTCCTACCCATAGAAATTCAAAATCACCAAAAATTAGTGGAAGGTTATTTTTTCTTAGATTGGCAATTTGGGAAGAAATATCCCTGACTTTTTGTTCTTCTTCGGAAAGGTTGGTGAATCTCATCATCCTTCTGTTGTCCGGATCGTTACCACCGGGCAAACCTATTTCGTCTCCATAGTAAATAGTTGGTACACCTGGTATTGTTAATATAAATGCATTAAGCATTATAAGTTTTTTATATGCTTCTTTATCTTTTACTCCAATGTCTCTTGTCCATCCTGCAAGTTTTGTGTCTTCTCCGAATTTAAGATCTCCTGAGGCAAATGAAATAAATCTTGCCCTGTCCTGATTACCAGTAATATATCCCATGAGGTTGTGACAGCCATAATAGTCCATACTTTCTTTAAGTGAATTGTATAGTCTTTTAAAGTTTTCCCCAGGAATTGCAAATACCCCAACTGCATCGTCGTAGACGTTAAAGTCAAACTGCCCGTCGAGTTGACCTGAGCCAACGTAGCCACCAATAGCTTTCTGCTGCCATAAGTTTCTCCTATCTGGAAAATGGGTCTTTTTTCAGGAACAACAACCTGTTGTTTAATTTTTTTAGTCAGTGTTCTCCAGAATATTTCAGGAATGTGTTTTGTTGCATCGTGGCGGAAACCATCGAGTTTGTATTCTTTTAGCCAGAACAGGGCTGAATCTGTCATTGTTTCAACTACCTCGGGTTTACTTAAATCAAGTGTAGGAAGGAATATATCGAACCAGGTTGTGAGTCTGTGGTCGTCCCAGCGTTCTGTGTTGAGACTACCATCGGGCAGGTAAAGATTTGTTGCCCAGTCCGGGTGATTTTTGTAAACAGGGTGGTCTTCATGAACGTGGTTGGCGACATAGTCCAAGATAACGTTGAAGCCTCTGTTATGTGCTTCGTTAACCAGTGCATGAAGTTCCTCAGGTGTACTATATCTATAGTCTATCTTGCTCGATGAAATCGGCCAGTAACCGTGGTAGCCTGTGAATTTTGTTTTTGGTTTTTTCCAAAGTCCATAAGGCTTGTCAGGATTAAGGGTAATAGGAGAAAGCCAGATAGTATTGATGCCTAGTTTCTCGAAATATCCGTCTTTAAGTTTTTTTGTTACTCCGGCAACATCTCCTCCATGATAATCAGCCCTTGGATGAACATCCTTACTATTAAGAGGATGATCGTTGTCTGCTTTGCCATTATAAAACCTATCTATCATTAAGAAATATAAGATATTGGCTCTTTTATCAAATCTGTCAAGTTGCGAAACATTATCTACAACTTTGCCATATTCAAGAGGAATGAACAAATCGTTAGATATCCCTTCTTTTGAATTATATGAATAGATTCGGATAACTGTTCTTTTTTTATTTTTGGCAGCGCGTGGAATCTTCACAGAGTAACGTTTGCCAACTTTTTTTATGTACCTTCCTTCCATTAGTTGATTATCAAGGTATGCAAATATACTGTCGCTTTTGTTTTTAATATCAAAGAAAAATTTATTCTCCTTTATTTGAGATGTAGTCAGAAATGGGGTTGTTCCTGTATTAGTACTGAATGCTCCATTTTTGACTATTATGTCATAAGAATTGCCATTGGCTGTAATTCTTAAATTACATAGTGGAGGCATAAACCCCTCTCTTATTATTGTAAGAGTCTTTTTGTCATTACTTAGCTTAGCCTGAGATTTATGGTGACAGTGAATTTCTTTGATTTTGCTTACATCGGGGAAATAATCCGACATTATGATTTTTGTGGTATCCGTTGTTATTATGATTGGAGTAGCCAGCCCTATTAGTGCTGGTTTATCTGGCAGGTGTACTCTCTTACAAGAAATTATTGTAAGAATATAAATAAATGCAATTAGTAGAAATTTTATTGTTTTCATCTGTTTCTTATTTTCGGGTTAAATCTAGAATAGTTCGATTATCATCGCTGTTTTTGCAGGTATCTTAATAATCTTTAGATTATTTAAAGTATTACCTGTAATTATATCATTTCCGGATTTAAAGTCTTTTATACACTCTTTAAATCTTTCTGTTGTAATTTCTTTTTCTTCCGATTCGTCATTGTTTAGAATAACCATTATCGTTTTGTTTTCATTATATCTGAAATATATATAGCATTCGTTTTCAGGAATATAATGTTTCATTTTTCCTGTATGAATTACTGGGTTTTCTTTGCGGTATAGCAGAAGTTTATTAATAAAATCGAAGGCCTGATTTTCCTCAAGACTTCTGCCTTTCCTGGTAAATACATCTAGTGTGTCAGCAGGCCATCCTCCTGGAAAATCTTTTCTAAGATCTCCATCACCCAGGGATTTATTTCCGCGCATCATTATTTCTGTCCCATAATATATTTGGGGAATACCCCGGCAAGTGAGTAGTAAAGTAAATGCTATCTTAAAGTTATCGATATCTTCTGAAATATTTGTGGCGAAACGGTCAGTATCGTGATTGTCTGCAAATACCAGCAAATTATATGGATCTTTGTATAGGTAATCCATTCCGAAATGGAGGTAAAAACGGGTAATTCCCCTATCCCAGCTTTGTTCTTCATGTAGAGTGCGACTTAGTATGTCGTGAAGAGGAAAGTCCATTACTGTTGGCATATATGAATTGTAGTTGTCGTGGTTCAGAGCATCTTTTTGCCAGTAAGATATCTCTGCTGGCGTATGTTGCCAGCATTCACCGACTATGTTGATTTCAGGATATTCTTCCATTATTGATTTACAGAAATGTGACATTGCATCCTTATGGTTATAAACATATGTGTCTATCCTTATACCATCAAGATGGGCATACTCTATCCACCAGATGGTGTTTTGAATAAGGTATTTAAGGAGGAGAGGATTCCTTTGGTTTAGATCTGGCATGGTAGTATCGAACCAGCCTCTTATATTTAGTTTGTGATCAATAATAGAGGCATAAGGGTCGTTAATAGTATTCATTCTGTAGTTAGAACGAGTGAACTCAGGGAATTGATGTATCCAGTCGCTGCATGGGAGATCTTTAATCCACCAATGTTCTGTTCCGCAGTGGTTTGTTACTACATCTAGAATAAGTTTTATATTCCTTTTTTTACATTCGAGAGACAGATTCTTATAATCTTCATTAGTCCCGTATCTTGGATCAATTTTGTAATAATCGGATATAGCATAACCATGGTATGAGTATTTCTCCTGATTATCAAGAAGCAGGGGGGTAATCCAAAGGGCCGTAATTCCAAGATTACTTAGATAGTCAAGATGATCTACTATGCCTTGTATATCCCCGCCATGTCTGCCGTCTGGATTTTCCCTGTTTGTTTTTTCTTTTGTGCAGGGAGTGTTATCATTATTGATATCTCCATTGGAGAATCTGTCTGGCATAATCAGGTATATAACGTCTGAATTATCAAATCCTTTTCTTTTTGTAGAATTCTTTTTTCTTTCTATTAGCCTGTATTGATAACTGGCAATTTTTTTCTTGCCATTCATAAAATTAATATCAAAACTGCCAGCTATGGCTGTATCTGAAATACAAAGGTTAATAAACAGGTAATTGGGATTCTCAACTTTTATTATTTGTTTGATCCTTACTCCTTTATAACTAATTATTGGCTGAGTTAAAGATATATTTTCTCCATATATAAGTAATTGAAGGTTACTATTTTTCATTCCTGTCCACCAAAAAGCAGGTTCTATCCTTTTGAGTTTTATCCTTTGTTTTGCCTGGGTAGAAAAGGATGCTATTATAATAAATACTATAACGATGAGTTCTTTCATTTAGCAGTAATTAGTCATTTATACTTCAAGAGTTGCATCTTTTTCTATTATATATTTCTTATCATTAACAGATATCATAATCTGGTCTCCTTTATCGTTTTTTATTTTAATATTACTATGGGATACATTTATCTTTAATATATTCTCCCTGAAATTTATACTGAAGGAATAAGATTTCCAGTTGTGGGGAATTAAAGGATTAAACTGAAGGGTACCTTCTATGACTCTCATACCACCGAATCCTTCAACGATAGAAATCCATGTGCCTGCCATACTGGTAATGTGCAGGCCTTCATTTACCTCATTATTATAATCATCAAGATCCAGCCTTGCAGTTCTTAGATATAGTTCATATGCTTTTTTTATGTCTCCTGTTTTTGAGGCAATTACTGAATATATACAAGGTGACAGGGATGATTCATGAACAGTGTGTTTTTCGTAGAAATCGAAATTTCTTTTTATGGTTTCCTTTGTATAGTTTTCTTCGAAAAAGTATAATCCCTGAACTACGTCAGCCTGTTTTATGAAACAGCTTCTGAGAATTCTGTCCCATGACCAGTGTTGATTAATAGGGCGTTGTCCTGAAGGGATATCTTCTGCATTGATCTGTTCTTTATCCAAGTATCCTTCTTGTTGTAAGAATAGTTTATTTTTCTCGTCGTAAGGGTAATACATGTTTTCAATGATATCCTTCCAGGCATTAATCTCAGGGCCTGTAATCCATATTTGTTTTAGAAACTATTTCTTTAAATCTGTGGAAATTATTGTTTTTGAGTTCTTCCAACGATTCTATTGTGTATTTAAGACACCAGACTGCTATTGTATTAGTATACCAGTTATTGTTTACGTTGTTCTCATACTCGTTGGGTCCGGTAACACCTAGTATCACGTATTTATCTTTTGCTTTTGAAAAGTTTACCCTTTGTTGCCAGAAACGGGCTATGGCTATTAGTACTTCGAGTCCAAAATCTTCCAGATAGGAGCTATCGCCAGTGTAATTAACGTATTTGTATATTGCCATAGCAATTGCACCGTTTCTGTGAATTTCCTCAAAGGTGATCTCCCATTCATTATGGCATTCTTCACCATTCATGGTCACCATAGGGTATAGTGCCGCTCCGTTTTTGAAGCCTAAAAGATGGGCATTCTCTATAGCTTTATCAAGCTGTTTATATCTGTATAGAAGAAGGTTTTTGCATACTTCCTTAGGAGCTGTTCCTAAATAAAAGGGGACACAAAATGCCTCGGTATCCCAATATGTACTACCCCCGTATTTTTCTCCCGTAAAACCCTTGGGGCCTATATTTAGTCTGTTATCTTCTCCGGTGTAAGTCTGATTTAATTGGAAAATATTAAAGCGGATGGCTTGCTGAGCTTTTATATCCCCTTTAATTACTATATCTGAGTGAGACCATTTTTCTTCCCACTTATTGGAGTGAGCGTCCAAAAGATTATAAAATCCCTTTTCCTTTGCATCTTTTACGACTACTTGTGCATTGGGCAATATATCTTCAATACAATGGTTTAGTGAAGATAGAACTGATATGTATTTGTATATAACGGCCTGTTGGTTTTGATGACAGCCTATTGTAATCGAGTGACCAGTGAATTCCTCTTCCTGTATGATTTCATCCGAGGATAAAGTTTGAAGATCCCCGTTAAGTTCAATCTCGTATTTTATGCCTATACCTACGTAAAAGTCTGTCTTTTTAGTTTTTGAAAGGAGATAGGCTTCATCACCATATGCCTTGGTTTCAATAATATCCCAGAATCTCTCACCATAGTTTGCGTCTTCGTTTCTTACGTCTCCGTTTATCAATGGGGTGAAAGTTATGTCAGCATTGAAATTAAGGGGAGTAATGGAATAACGGATAGCTCCTACTTCTGTGTCTATAATGCTTAAAAATCGTTTAACACTGACTTTAATTTCTTTTGTTTTATCAATTTTAGCTATGAATCTTCTTTCAAGATAACCTTCTTTCATATTCAGTATCCTCTTGAAATCAATAATTTCACATAGATTAAGATCCAGTTGTATATCGTTGATATATATATCTATAAATGTCCAATCCGGGGCATTAAGAACTTTTGCAAAGTATTCCGGGTAGCCATTTCTTCCACCATCCTACTCTGGTTTTATCCGGGTAGTAAATACCTGCTATATAACTGCCTTGAAGACGTTCGCCGGAATAAAATTCCTCGAAATTGGCTCTTTGTCCCATTTTACCGTTGCCCAGGCTGAATATGCTTTCTGAAGAACGATGGTTTTTTGGATCGAAACCTTCTTCAATAATATTCCATTCATCGTATTTAAGATATCTGTTCATAACAATCTATTTTAATATTAATAGTTTTATAGGCCGAACATTTCAGGTTGTATGTTGTGAAATCCTGCAATATTATAGTCTGCCATATTTAGTATCTTTGGATCCCCGACTCCGACACATTTCATCCCTGCATTATGTGCCGCTTCCAGTCCTGCAACAGCGTCTTCAAATACTATACATTCTGATGGGGATGTATTTAATAATTCTGCGCCGATAAGAAATATTTGAGGATGGGGTTTTGCTTTAGTGACCATGTTTCCATCAACTATTTTCTCAAATAAGTTTTGAATATTAAGCTGTTTAAGTATGGTATGTGCATTTTTACTTGCTGAACCTAAAGCAACCTTTATACCTTTCCCCTTAAGTTTTTGGATAAAGTCTTTTACTCCTGGAAATATTTCCTCTGGTTTCATTTTATTTATAAACTTCAGATATTCCTTGTTTTTCTTTTCTGCCAGTTTTATCTTTTCATCTTCACTTACGTTTATGCCACCTATATCCAATAGAATATTAAGTGAAGTCATCCTGCTTACTCCCTTTAATCTCTCGTTTTCTTCTGGAGAAAAATCAAATCCAAGTTCTGTGGCAAGTTTCTTCCATGCTAAATAATGGTATTTTGCCGTATCTACAACTACTCCGTCAAGATCGAATATGCATGCTTTTATCATTGTTATTTATCTTTTTTAAAATCAACGTCATTTACAAATATTACAGAGATAGCTGCCAAAATCATTGAAAAACCTCCCAAGACAAGGGCTAAAATAGCTTGTCCTCCAAAAAGGTTTTTTACCATAAATCCCAGTATGCTTGCAGCAAGAATCTGGGGAATGACAATAAAGAAATTGAATATTCCCATGTAAATACCAAGTTTATGTGATGGTAGGGAGCCTGTAAGAATAGCATATGGCATAGAAAGTATACTGGCCCATGCCAGGCCTACTCCAAACATTGAAAAAATAAGCATATATGGATCTTTTATATAATAAAATGATATAAGCCCTATTCCCCCAGCAATCAGAGATATTAAGTGAGTTATCTTTCTGTTTGTGAGTTTTGCTATTACAGGCAATAAAAAGGATACAGCCGCAGCAAAACCATTGTAAACAGCAAAGAGTATTCCTACCCAGTTGGCCCCTTCGTTGTATAATACTGAAGCAGTATCACTTGTTTCATATATATGCGAAGTAACGCCTGATGTTGTATATATCCACATAGAAAACAGAGCCAGCCAAGAGAAAAATTGAACTACGGCCAATTGTCTCATTGTTTTGGGCATAGTTAAAAGATCTGACATTATAACGACTATCCCATTCTTCTTCTCTCTGCTGTACCCGGAATATAATAAAACCAGTCCAAAAAATGTTACTCCTGCAGAAAGAATATATACTTCTTCTTTCATATTGAGGAGGTATACTATGGAGTTAAGGAAAATCCCAATAATTGTTAATATCCTTCCTGATTTATAAAATCTTTTTTGGGAAATAATTATTTCATGCTTTATTTCTCCTGTTCTTTTTTCTTTCTCTTCTTCAAAAGCATCTAATTGTTCAGGTGAATATTCCTTTGTTGAAAAGACTGTCCACAATACTGAAAGTAAGAAAACTGCTCCTCCTATGTAAAACGACCATTTTACAGAAGGTGGAATTAATGAATCTTCGGTAGCTGTATTTGAGATATTGAGCCAGTTAGTCATAACATATGGTAATGCCGATGCAATTACGGCTCCAGAGCCAATGAAAAAACTTTGCATGGCAAAACCTTTGGTTCGTTGTTCTGCAGGGAGCATATCCCCAACAAAGGCCCTGAATGGCTCCATGGAAATATTTATTGATGCATCCATTATCCATAGCATTCCTGCGGCAACCCATAATAATGGGGAGTTAGGCATAATAAATATTGCAATGGAAGCTAAAATTGCTCCAACAAGAAAATATGGATGTCTTCTTCCGAGACGATTCCATGTTTTATCGCTCATATGTCCTATAATCGGTTGTACCAATAATCCGGTTATAGGTGCAGCAATCCATAAAATGGGAATATTTTCGACTTTGGCTCCCAGAGTCTCGAATATGCGACTTACGTTGGCATTTTGAAGGGCGAACCCAAATTGTATACCAAAAAAACCAAAACTCATATTCCATATTTGCCAAAAGCTTAACCTTGGTTTTGTCATCTTCTGCTTATTTAATTAATTCCTACACTTCCTTTACTTACAAAATGCTATTGTAGGTAAAGCTGAATTTAATAGTCTAAGACTGTTTTGATATAAAAAGCAGGTACATAACAAACCATCTTGCAGGATATTGCTGCAATCCCTTGAGAGAAATTCAAGGTAAAAAGAAATGAAAATTTATTCTTCTAACTAACCAATAATGAATTTAAGACATATTAATATGGAAAACCAAATTATTTTGTCCAATGTATAGTTTTTTTATACTAAATTTCTCTTTGTGTAGATTCTCTGATAATAAGATTAGTTTTAATAATTTTAGTGATTGTTTCATAGTCCTCGTAAGAATTAATTCTTCTTAGAAGCATTTTTGTTGCTATTTGTCCCATTTCGTGACCATGCTGTTCAACAGTAGTTAGAGTTGGATCAGTTATAGTTGAGACCATTCCATCTGTAAAACCAACAATAGCAACATCTTCCGGAACTTTGTATTTTAGTTTTTTTAATGCGCATAAAGCCCCGGCTGCAGTTAAATCGTTTACAGCAAAGATGCCGTCTGGGGGATCAGGTAATTTCATCAGTTTATGTGTTTCTATTTGGGCAATATCCTTGTTGTCGCATTTTACTATAAGCTTTTGATCGGGTTTGAATTTATGTTTTTTAAGGGCATCAATATAACCCATCTGTCTTTTCTGTCCTATTATTAAATGTTGAGATGCAGAAAGGTGTGCTATGCGTTTACAACCTATATTTATAAGGTGTTCTACTGCAGTAAAAGAACCGTTGTAGTCATCAATAATAATTCTGTCTGTGTCAACATCTTTACATATTCTATCGAAAAATATTAAGGGAATCCCTACTTGTTTTATTTTTTTAAAGTGGTTATATTTTCTTGTTTCCTTTGACATTGAAACAAGGACTCCATCAACATGATTCGCAATTAAAGCATTGCAAATTGATACTTCTCTATCGTATTTCTCATTTGACTGGAATATCATAACATTAAAACCGTTATCTGCAGCAATTTCCTCTATGCCACTTATTACAGAAGAAAAAAAGTGATGAATGATCTCCGGTATTATTACTCCCAAAGTATATGTTTTACGGTTTCTTAGACTAAGTGCAATGGCATTAGGTGTATAGTTTAGTTTAACTGCTAAATCTTTAACAGATTTTTTGGTAGCAGGGCTAATGTCCGGATGGTCTTTTAAAGCTCTGGATACGGTTGAAGGTGATATTCCGAGTTGTTTGGCCAGATCTTTAATTGTTATTTGTGACATAGAATATAGATTAGTTTATAACCTCATATTTTTACGTAAAATATATAAAGAATGTTTTTGTGGTGATTAGTAGTGACTTAAATCTCTGGCATGGTATCTGAAGTTTGGGGGTTTAGTCTATGTCTTTCTCTTTATTGCTATATTTCAAACGTTTGCGGTAACGATTCCGCAATTTTATATACTATTTTAAAACTTACATCTTATAAATAGGTAAAAACAGGTAATATATTTGATAAAAGCACGGTCTTGCATTTATAAAGAAATGATACTAAAACTAACCACAAGAGGGCTTTTTATTAAGCCTTAAATGAAGCTATTGAAATTAAATTTAATACTTATGGAATTAAAAGGAATAAAGAGCAAACTGCTCTTGTTGTGTTTTATCTTTTTCTCATTGATAACAGAGGCACAGCAAAGATCGGTAAACGGTGTTGTAAAAGACGCAGCTGATGGAGCTCCCTTACCTGGTGTTAGTGTGGTTGTTAAAGGAACAACCCGGGGAACGGCAACGGATTCAAATGGCCGCTACCAGATAATGGTCGCAAATGAAGAAACTCTTGTTTTTTCTTTCGTGGGGTATGAAAGCCAAGAGGTTAAAGTTGGTGAACAAACTCTTTTAAATATAAATCTTCGGATTGAAAGGAAAGGACTTGAAGAGGTTGTTGTTGTTGGTTATGGTGTTCAGAGAAAAAGAGAGATAACCGGATCTATTACTAAGATAGAGAATGAAAAAATAAGAAATACTGTTGTCCCTTCTTTTGAATCTGCTCTTTTAGGACAGGCTGCCGGTGTTCAGGTTAGAACGGGAACGGGTATTGCTGGTTCTAGTTCGATAATAAGAATAAGGGGCATAGCCTCCATCAGTGCTAGCGGAGATCCTCTGTTTGTAGTTGATGGGATACCAATTACCAATGATATTTTCGGAATACAGGGAAGGACAGAAGGTATGAATATAAATCCCTTATCTACCATAAATCCTGATGACATTGAGTCTGTTGAAATTCTAAAGGATGCTGCGGCTGCCGGTATTTATGGTTCAAGAGGATCTAATGGTGTTGTTATTATCACAACTAAAAGGGGAAAAAAAGGTAAACTTACTGTTGATTTTAATACTAAGCTAAGTATTAGTGAGCCGACTAAGAAGGTTAAAATGCTTAATAGTGAACAATGGCTTCAACTAAGACAGGAAGCCTGGGAAAATGACGGAAACACAGGGCCTGCGACTCTCCCTAATGCAATTACCTGGGATCAGGCTAGAAAAACTGATACTGATTGGTGGGATTTAGTGACACGAACGGGGTTTAAGCAGGATTATAATCTTGGTGTAAAATGGGGAAATGATCTGCTGAACGTATATGTGGGGGGAACATTATCCGATGATGAATCATATATGATAAAGAATGACTTCAGAAGAATATCCGGAAGGGGAAATGTTGATATAACGCCTATGGAGAATCTTAAGATCAGGTTATCAACATCTATTACACAAGGTGATAATAACCTAATAGGTAATCCTTGGGAGGGTGGTCTGGGGTCAGCTATGTCTGAGGCTCTTCCTATTTATCCTGTTAAGAACCCCGATGGAAGTTGGTTTACAGGAGCAAAGGCAAATGGAAATCCTGTATGGATTAGTGAGGTTAATGATCTAAGAAATGAAGAGTTACGAACTATTAATAATATTTCTGTTAGCTATGAACCATATGAAAATTTGAATATTGATGTATCAGCAGCCATGGACTACATGGATTTCAAATTCTCAAGATATAAACCAGGTGAGGTAATTAATGCTGATCATATGGGTCAGGCCTGGGAAGATAATAACTGGGTAATGAACTGGAACTATAGTATTGTTGGCTCATATAATTTTGACTTAAAAGAAGATCATAGCTTCACTGCTATGATTGGTCATGAATTTCAGAAGTCAAAGACAACGGATAGAAATATTGAGGTAACAGACGTATCTAAAGCCTGGGATAAAGATCCTAATTATGATTTAGATAATCTTAAAACAACAAAGAACCCAACTCAGAAATGGTCTTTTATAAGTTATTTTACAAGACTTAATTATATGTACCAGAAGAAGTATATTGCACAGGCAGTTCTAAGGATAGATGGGTCTTCGAGATTTGGTAGCAATAATCGCTACGGATGGTTTCCTACCTTTGCCTTTGGATGGGTTATGAGTGAGGAGAAATGGATGAAAGATATTGAATGGCTTGAATTTCTTAAACTCAAAGCTAGTTGGGGAATAACCGGTAATGCTAATATTGATAACTATGCACATATAGGAACTATAAAAGCCGGTTCTGCCACTCAACCATATAATGGTCTGGAAACAGCATATCCGGATATATTGGAAAATCCTGATCTTAAATGGGAAACAACTTACAGTTTTGATTTGGGATTTGAAGCAAGATTTTTTGGGGGACGTATTATAACTGAATTTGCTTATTACTTGAAAAAGGCATCAGATGTTCTTATTAACGCAGAGACATTTAAGACAATTGGATTTCCAAGGCAATGGCAAAATATTGCGAAAATTGAAAATCAAGGTATTGAGTTTTCTTTTACTTCCAGGAATTTTACAGAGGACTTTAAGTGGACCACGGAATTTAATATTGCAAGTCTTGATAATGAAGTGACATCTCTCGGAGGATTTCAGCAGGAGATAGGTGGAGGAACTAATGATACAAGAATATTTGTAGGTTATCCTCTCGGAGTGAATACTCTGGTTAGGGTTGTTGGAATCGATCCTGAAGATGGAAGACCTATTTATCTGGATAAAGAAGGAAATCAGTCTAAGATTTATAGGTTTGAGGGATCCGATGGATATAAGGTACCAGCAGGAAAACCTATTCCTGATTTTACAGGGGCAATAACTAACTCTTTTAGTTATAAAGGTTTTGATCTGAGTTTTATGTTTAACTTTTCCTATGATTTTGATGTATATGATTCATCTGCAAAAAGACAGATGGGAATTAATTCAGAGTGGAATTTTAGAGAAGATGTCTTTGATCACTGGAGAAAGCCTGGTGATGTTGCAAAATATCCAAGGCAGACTATGCAGGGGGTAAACTGGGGAAAGGATGGTGAATCTTGGTTTAATTCAGATATGTGGTTATTCGATGGTTCCTTTATGAGACTTAAAAAATCTCACTCTGGGATATACCGTTCCTAAGCATATTATTGATAGGTTTAAACTTTCCAGATTAAGAATTTATTTGTCCGGAACAAATTTGTTGACCTTTACTAATTACCCGGGCTCGGACCCTGAGGTAGTTAGAGACTTTGATGAGGCTCAGGACAGGAATCTAAGTCCGGCAGTCTCATGGTTGACTCCCCCACAGGAAAGGGTTTATACTTTTGGTATTAATGCAACATTTTAAATTTTATTGATATGAAAAAGATAATAATATATGCCCTGTCTTTTATTTTTATTTCTTTATTAATTGGATGTAATGAATGGATGGATTTAAAGCCGGAGAATGCTGAACTGGAATCAGAATATGTAGATTCGCTTGTACATATAGATAGATTAATTAATGGTTCCTATCAATCCTTACAGGGAGTTGTGGGTGGAGCCTTTCAGCGATATTCTGATTTGCTTGCAGATGATGTAATACCAAAAGATGAAACTGATAAAAGACTAAATATATATGCTCGTTTTTCTACGGGATATTTTACTGGTGACGATGCATATAGTGATGCCTATGTTACAATAGCGAGGGCTAATTTTGCTATGGAACATATCGGTGATGCTGTAGATGTGACAGATAATCAAAGGAACAGGGTTATTGCAGAATGTAAATTCTTAAGGGCAATATCTCATTTTGCTGTTGTCAGATTGTTTGCCCAACCCTATGGTTACACCTCTGACAATAGTCATTACGGTATAATGCTTAAAACTAAAACAGAGATAGAACCTCAAGTCAGAACGAGTGTTAAGGATGCATACCATATAATTCTGGAAGATTTGAATGATGCAGAATCAAAAATGAATGACCCCAGAGAAGGGTTCGTAAATCAATGGGCTGTTAAATCATTGCTTGCTGAAGTGTATTTTCATATGCAGGATTATGATAAGGCATATCAGTATGCTGATGATGTTATTGAGAATGGGGGTTTTGTGTTTGACAATGATGTAAATGCAAAGTTTCAATTAGGGGGCTCGGGTGAAAGCATTCTTCGACTAATATCTACAGATGGTCAGTCCAATGCCGGGGAAGATTACGGTGTATATAAATCCCTGGCAGACCAGAACCCGAATATAAGGATTTCAAAAGACTTTTATTTGGTAGCTTTACGTAATGCCAATGATGTTCGTAAACAATGGTATGAGGTAAGAGAACAGGGGACTCCCAATGAGTATATTGCCTTGACAAAATACAATTACGATTATTTCGATCCTCCCGTATTCCATTTGACTTATATGATGTTTTTAAGGGCAGAAGCTGCTATTTTAAAATCAAATCCTGATGTAGATGCCGCAGTTGCAGATGTTAATATGATAAAACAAAGAGCTTATGGTTCGGACAGTTTTAATTTGCCTTTAGACGCCGCAGGTGAGGATGTGTTGAACGAATTAAGGATTGAGAAAAGGCTTGAGTTGATATGTGAAGGGTACAGGGTACATGACTTAAAGCGAAGGGGCGTTAGTGAAGATCCTAATCTTATTGTAAGGGGGGTGCCATGGAATTATCCAGGTATGGTATTACAATTCCCCATTTCTGAGGGGTCAGATCAGTTTCCATATAATCCTGAACCGGGAAGTTAATATTTAAAACATGTAATTATGAGGTTGTTAAAATATATACTATCAGTAATGTTATTGTTTCAGTTCTGTACACCCGATGATATTCCTCCTATTGGGGATCCTCAAAATAGAGCTGAACAGTTAGTAGGAACATGGAATCTTGTAAGTCTAGTACAGATTGAAACATCTGCACAAGAGAAAGCTTTCCCTGATTATGCCACTGTTAAGGATCTTACAAATGTGTTTCCTGACCATCCTTATACCGATTTTACTATAACTTTTAATGATGACGGAACTTTTTCTGCCAATGTTGGAGATTCTTATCTTGATTTTCCGGATAACGGTATCTGGGAATTTGATGATGATGATTTCCCTGCCTTAATTAAGCTTAGTAAGGGAGAAATCATACAGTTTGTTGAGATTGGTAGTTGGGGAGGAATAGTCTTTGAAAGATTTCAATTTGCAGTTAATCGGTTAGATCCTTCTTTAGCTGTTCCCGAAGAAAAGCCCGTAATTATTTATGAATATAATCTTATTAAAAAGTAATGCTTATGAAAGGGATAATATTATATGCAATAATTTGGGCATTGGCGATTAGTGTTTGTGCCCAGGGAAAAGCCAAAGTGTCGGTTGTCCCCGCAAATGTAGATGCCTTTACTTCTCCTGTAACTATAATTCTTGATGCAAGGGGAACAGGATTGGAAGGACAGTCAGATGTTTATGTGTGGTCATGGGCAGAAGGTGCTGATCCGGCAGAAATGAAGATTTGTGGCTCCAACTGGGGGGCAATTTTACCCTCTGCAAAGCTCGATAGAGTTGAAGGTGAAACGGATGTTTATAAAATAGAATTGCCCCTTACAACTATGGTAAATGGCAAAGAAGAGACATATAATAATTTTTCCGATCTTTTCTTTATTGTTCCAGGAAAATTGAAGAGGATTGGATTTTTATTAAGGAATATGGATGGTAGTTTACAGACAGAGGGAGATTTTGCAACAGAATTAATACTTGCTTCATTAGTATTTGAAGATAGTGAGTACAGGAGTTTCCCCTCCTCAGTTTCTGTCAAAGATGTTGTGACTGTTTATTTGAATCAGAACTTTTCGAAAGATTTGAAGGTCAGGATAATGGAAGATGTAATTCTTAAGATAAGTTTTATGGATGCCGGGGATGTTGTTATTGGTGAAATGCCTGATTATGTTTCAGCAAAGATGGAATCTTCTGGTGTCTGGTCCTTTACTTTTCTCCCTGATAGATTGATGGTTTTACAAGAAGATAAAACTATTTCTGATGTTGTTAAGATGAAGCTTATATACAGAGGAACGCTAAATAAACCGGATGGGAGTAAGGAAGACGTAGAGAGGGAATTTGAGCAGACTTTTAAACTTTATGAATAGTAAAACTGATGAATTTATGAAATATATAAAAACAATATTAATAATTGGTTTAGTCCTGTTTTGTGTTTCCTGTGCCGAAGATGTTGCTGATAATACCATTAAGGGAGAGGCAATAACTGGTCTTGGCCTTATCAGCCCTGATAATAACGACACCTTAATCCTGAATATCGGAAATCTGGAAGAAGAAGTTGTTATTATGTGGAACGAAGCAAAATCGGGATTAGGTAGTCCTATTAAATATAAATTCTTGTTGGATGAAGAAGATGGTGATTTTTCAGAACCGCTGGCTGAGTTGTTAGCAGATAACAATGGTTCTGTCAATAAATTAACATTATCTCATGGCAATATTAAATCATTATTAGATCAATTGGGTGTAACCGAAAAGATTACTGTCAGATGGACTATTCAGGCAGATAATGATAGTGGAAACCTTAAAAATGCTCCTTATTATATTATTACATTTAAAATAGGAACTGTTGGACTGAGTAAACTTAATCTGCTAAATCCGATAGATAATGTTATTTTATCCGTAGACAAGAGTGCTACTCCTGATGAGGAGCTTGTGTTTTCTTGGGACCCTGTGACGGCTACAAATGGTGGAATAGTAAATTATCTCGTTATAATGGATAAAAAGGGAAATGATTTCGCCACTCCATTTTTGAAACTAACAAATGTAAATGACACATCTGCAACAATTACCTATTCGGAGTTTGTTGATACCCTTGATAATTATGGAATTACTGAAAAGGAGTTTTTAGTTGAATGGAAAGTAAAAGCATATGTGGAAGATTTTGCAACTGAAAGTGAAGTCAGAAATGCATTATTCCAGGTTAAAAGAATTGGTACTTTATTTATTACCGGTTCTGCAACAGAAGTGGATTGGAATATTGATAATGCCATTCAACTTCAATTTGTAGAACCCAATATGTGGCTAGGATTTATTAAGCTTAAGTCCGGAGAATTTAAGTTCTTTCCAGTACAGGGTAGTTGGGATAACGGACTGGGTTCGGGAGAAGTCGAGGGGCAACTGTATTCGCCTGGAGGTAATATTACAAGTCCGGTTGAAGGAGACGATTTCAAGCTTATGCGCATTCAGGTGACATTGGATGAGGAAACTGGGATTTACACTTATATTGTTATTCCTGCTGAAATGTTACTTGTTGGGGATGCTACACCTGCAGGGTGGGACATTAATAATGGTTATAATATGCTTTACCGCGGAAGTGGCCAATGGATAACATATGCTGACATGACATCCGGAGGCTGGAAATTTTTCTACCAGACAGGAAACTGGGATACTGGTTATAAAGAATATGATCCTGTCAATTTCCCAGGGCAATTGGATCTTGAGCCGGGGGGTGCTAATATTGAATCGCCTGGAGATGGCTACTTCAGGATTATAATTAACACATTCGAACTTACTTATATTACAGAATCTGTTGAGAAGAATATGTATATCGTTGGTGATGCTACTCCAAACGGTTGGGATGTGGGAAATGCCACTCCTATGATATGGGATGAAGAAAATAAAGAATGGACAGTGGAGGTTGATCTTATAGGAGGTAAGCAAATGAAGTTTGTTCCTGCCACTAACTGGGATTATGCCTTTGGTTTGGTTGATGGTGAACTATCAGCAGATCCAGGAGGAGGTAATATTCCAGGACCTGATACTGATGGAACTTATATCGTGAAGTTTAGTTTTGGTGCTAAGAATTATTCTATTACTCCAAAGTAGTATATGCCCAATATATTATCACCCCTTTCTATTACTCGGAAAGGGGTGGTATACTATTTTATTGCTGATGTTTTTATTTTCCTGTGTTTATGGATATTTGAATGTATTGTATATTAAAGTATTTACCTCTATTGTCTTTTTATTGATATGAAAAAATTTGTAACACTCTTTTTATCCTTTTCTCTTATTGTCCTTTCTGCGATATCACAGATAGTTACGACCATTCCTTTTATCCCAATTGTTACAGATAGTGTTACAATTGTTTTTGATGCTTCATTGGGGACTGGAGGCCTTGAAGATTATACAGGAGATGTTTATGCACATACAGGTGTTATTACTGATCAGAGTTCCAGTGATACCCAATGGAAATATGTAATAGCAGATTGGGGAGTAAACGTTTATAAGGCAAAGATGGTTAGTATTGGTGGTAACAAGTGGGAACTTAAAATTACTCCAGATATCCGGGAATATTATGGGGTTCCAGAAGGAGAGAGTATATTAAAGATGGCCTTTGTATTCAGGAGTGCAACACAAGTTGAGGGTGTATGGCTTGAAGGTAAAGACGATGGGGGGAATGATATCTTTGTGCAAGTTTTCGAGGCCGGGCTCAATATCTTATTTAATTTTCCCGATAATGATAAAAGTGTAGAAAAGGATTCAATTATCCATGTCGATGTTACTTCTTCAGGTAACGACAGTTTATTTCTATATGCCGATGATAATCTACTTAGTGCTGTTAAAGCGAATACTTTAATTTATGATTATGTCGCTTCTGATTTAGGAAGTCATCGCTTTATTGCTTTTGCCAAGAGAGGGACTGAAAGTGTAAGCGATACCATTTCATTCTTTGTAAAAGATACTGTTGTATTAAAGGACTTGCCTGAAGGGATGAGAGATGGTATAAATATAGTAAATGATTCTACTGTTTGTTTTGTATTATTTGCTCCTGATAAAGAAAATGTTATTATAAAGGGAGATTTCACAAACTGGGAGTTAAGTAATGAATATCAGATGTTTAGAGATGACAACAGGTTCTGGCTGATAGTTTCTCCTCTTGAAAAAGAGAAGGAATATATATTCCAATATGTAATTGATGGAGAAATTAAAATAGCTGATCCCTATTCAGAAAAGATATCAGATCCATGGAATGATAATGAAATTAGTTATTCAATTTATCCTGATTTAATTGAGTATCCATATGGTAAAACAACTGAAATAGCTTCGGTATTTTCTATTGGGAGAGTTGATTACAATTGGCAGATTGATGATTTTATACCTGCTATTAAAGATAATTTAGTCATCTATGAGTTGTTAATAAGGGATTTCACTGAAGAAGGGGGTATTAGAGCAGCAACTGCTAAGCTTGATTATTTGAAAGAACTTGGTGTAAATGCAATTGAACTTATGCCTTTTAATGAGTTTGAAGGAAACGATTCCTGGGGGTATAATCCTTCCTTCTATTTTGCACCGGATAAAGCATATGGAAAAATTAACGATTATAAAGAGTTTATTGATGAGTGTCATAAAAGGAATATGGCAGTTATTATGGATATGGTTCTTAATCATTCTTACGGGCAGTCCCCTTTGGTACGTATGTATTTTGAAAACGGTAAGCCTGCTGAGAATAATCCATGGTATAATGTGAACCATAATTTTGAAAATACTGATGCTCAGTGGGGTTACGACTTTAATCATGAGAGCGCTCATACACAGGCTTTAGTGGATAGTATTTGTTCTTATTGGATGAAATACTACAGGGTTGACGGTTTTAGGTTTGATTTTACAAAGGGATTTTCCAATACATGGCATCCTTTAGGTGGTTCCGATGAATGGGGAAGCAATTATGATGCAGATAGAATAAGACTCTTAAAACGTATGTCGGATGAAATATGGAAAAGAAATTCCGATGCAATTATAGTCTTTGAACATCTTGCCGATAATACAGAGGAGAAAACACTTGCAGAATATGGCATATTACTTTGGGGCAATATGAATTATAATTATAGTCAGGCAAGTATGGGTTATGAAAACGACTCTGATCTGACTTGGGCATCTTATAAATCCAGGGGATGGAATGTGCCTAATCTTGTTACATATATGGAAAGCCATGATGAAGAAAGGATAATGTACAGGAATATAAACTATGGAAGATCTCTGGGGGATTACGATATTATGGATTTAAATACGGCACTGGAAAGAATGGAGCTTGTAAATACATTTTTACTGACTATCCCTGGTCCTAAGATGATTTGGCAATTTGGTGAACTGGGATACGACTACAGTATCAATTACAATGGCAGGTTGGGAAAGAAGCCTGTAAAATGGGATTATTTTGAAGTTCCCGAAAGAAAGCGACTCTATCAGACTATTAAGGCTATTAATGATTTGAGAATTAATAAACAGGCTTTTAAGTCAGCAAATTTCCAAATGGATGTATCCTCCTTTTTTAAACATATTCAGATACATGGTTCAGAGTATGATGTCTGTATAGTTGGAAATTTTAATGTCCAGGCCGGAGAGCTTAGCCCAATGTTTACAAAAACCGGTAAATGGTACGACTATTTTAGTGGAGATAGCATTACAATAAGTTCTGTCTCCGAGACTATTAATCTTAATCCGGGAGAGTACAAAATTTTCACCACCAAGTCATTTGAAAGGCCTGAGAGAGAAACTGCACCTATAGCTAAAGATTTAAGTATCTCGGGTGAAGCTAAAGAGGGAAAAGTTTTAACGGGAAATTATACTTATTTCGATGAAAATGGAGATGAAGAGGGTTTGTCTTTATATAGCTGGTATAGGGCTGAATCTTTATCGGGGGCAAACAAGCAATTAATTGAGGGCGCAACTGGTTTGGAATATATTCCAGGAAGGGAAGATGTAAATAAATATATTTGTTTTCAGGTGATTCCTGTTGCTTCTACGGGGGAATTGGTTGTGGGGAAAACCTATAGTTCAGCTTATGCCGGGGCAGTGGAATCCGCCTTGTATGTAGATGATGGGAGTGATATCTCTGTCAATGTTTATTTGAGTTATACTGAAAGAATTATTAATTTAACCTTTGGTAATGATGTTAAGAGGGTTGAGTTCGTAGATATATTGGGGAAAAAAGTGCTAATGATTGAAACTTTAGGAACAAATAAGCAGGAAATAAGAATGTCTGATTTTGAGAGGGGATACTATGCCGTTAATTTTGTGTTGAAAAATAATAATGTTATATCCAAAAAAATTGTATTATTAAGGTAAAAATATTTTAGCATTATTTTTATTGCGATATTTTATTTTTTATATTATTTTGTAAATCGCTCACTTGGAATAATAAACTAAATATTATATATTTGTGCTAGGCAATATGTGTTAATAAAATGTTTTATATACATGGGTGTTTGTTTCATAACATATTACCATGTTGACTGGGCAGTAGTCGCTGGCTGCCCAGTTATTTTTTTATTTTAATTTCAATAAGTTTATTATTTTTTTGCTTATCTCAGTGTTTTCCATAAATCCCCTGAAGTGTTCCGACCCGGGTCCAAATGCAAATATTGGAACTAATAGTCCTGTGTGGTGACCGGTTGTGAATGCTCCTTCAACGGATCCTTTTTTTAAGTCACCATCTATTATTGCTAATCCACCTGTCTCATGATCTGCAGTTACTATTACAAGAGTATTTTTGTCTTTAACTGCAAATTTAAGAACTTCACCTACTGTTTTGTCAAAATCGAGAACTTCTTTCACAATGTAAGTCATATCATTCTGATGTGCTCCCCAGTCAATTTGTGAACCTTCAATCATTAGGAAGAAACCATCTTTATCTTTTTTTAATATATCAATTGCGGCAATGGAAGCTTTTCTTAGCATATCATTTCTTTGCTCAGCCTGAGGATTGTGTTTAGGGGCTGTCAGGCATGCCATCTTTCCTTCTTTAATATATTTAAGGCTGTCAACATCTCTTATAACCTTGTAGCCTTTGTTTTTAAGATCTATAATAAGATTTTTCCCATCTTTTCTTTCAGCAAAATGAGAATATCCCCCTCCTATGAATACATCTATATTTGTTTTCAGGAAATCTCCTGCAATTTCCTCATACATTTCTCTTTTAGGCTGATGGGCTACAAAAGATGCCGGAGTTGCATGGGTTATAGCAGATGTAGAAACGATTCCTGTTGCCATACCTTTGTCCTCCGATCTTTCCCGGACATTCTTAATTGGTTTTTTATCTATATCTACTCCAATTGCCCCATTGTAAGTTTTTTCCCCCGTGGCAATAGCCGTTCCTGAAGCTGCTGAGTCTGTTACATAGTCAGACTTAGAGTAAGTCTTGCAAAATCCGATATTTTTAAAGTTTTGGATATATAATTGTCCCTTATTAGCCGTGATTCCGGAATATATGTGGGATAATCCCATGCCGTCACCAATAAGGAGTATTACATTCTTAGGTCGGGAATGTTTTGTTTCTTCTGTGAGTGATTCTACTTGATAGAAATCATCATTGATAAAAATCGTCTTAGTCTGGTTTGTCTTTTTATCCTTATAATCTTCTTGTGAAAAGGCATTTACATTTACCAATGAGCAAATAAGTAAAATCAGGATAAGTCTAAAAGAGTGTTTCATAACATGTATTCTTAAAAAAAAGTTAATTGTTGTGTTTGTTTTAGAAAGGTGAATTTAGTAATAAATAAATCAGTTGCCAAAATTTTGACTTCCTATCATATTAAGGATAAGTAAGTTGATTGTGATATCTATAAATATGGTTAACAATAACGGTATATTGCTGATGTTGTATATGGGTGAAATATGTATTCTTAAAAGTCGTATGGTAAACATAACCTGATTGTAGATATGGGAATTATTATATTTTTGTTGCGATATAAAATTTACAACAAACAATCTAAGAAATGAATCAGACTACGGACAAACAGACATGGAAATTTTCCAAGGCCTTTTGGGTAGCCAATACGGTTGAGTTGCTTGAGAGGGCAGCATATTATGGCGTATTTATTGTAATCACTCTATATCTATCCAGAATATTAGGGTTTACAGATATGCAGGCAGGACTAATATCAGGAACTTTCTCTGCATTATTATATTTTCTGCCAACATTTGCAGGTGCATTATCAGATAAAATTGGTTTCAGGAAAGCAATGTTACTTGCGTTCTTTCTCTTGACTCTCGGATATATAGGACTTGCTGTTTTACCTACTTATCTTGAATCGGCTGGTCTTGTTTCTTATGGACAGGACACTTTATTTAGTGGGCTTAAAGGTAGTTCCTATAAATATCTTATAATACCTGTGATGGCTTTGATTATTGTGGGTGGATCATTTATAAAATCAGTGATATCCGCAACTGTAGCGAAAGAGACTACCGAAGCTACAAGGGCAAGGGGATTTTCTATATTCTATAGTATGGTAAATATAGGTGCCTTTTCCGGTAAAACTATAGTTAAACCACTGCGTGAGGCAATGGGAAATGAAGGACTTATTAATTTGAATTACTTTTCTGCAAGTATGACCTTATTAGCTCTGATTGCTATATACTTTTTTTATAAGAGTGAAAAACGTGCAGGAGAAGGAAAGACATTCTCTCAGATATGGGAGGGCTTCTTAAGGGTATGTTCAAATACTAGATTGATAGTGTTAATAGTGATTGTATCGGGATTCTGGATGGTGCAGCACCAGCTCTATGCTACCATGCCTAAGTATGTTCTTCGTCTTGCAGGTGAGGGAGCTTCTCCTTCGTGGTATGCCAACGTAAATCCTCTTGTGGTTGTTTTAAGTGTTGGTTTAATAACTCAGATATTTAGAAAGCGGACGGCCTTGTTTTCAATGACAGTTGGTATGTTTATTATGCCTGTATCTGCCCTTTGTATGGCATCTGGTAATATGATGGGACAGGAACTTATACTGGGAATGCATCCTGTGGCATTTATGATGGTTGTTGGTATTATATTCCAGGGATTGGCTGAGGCATTTATCTCTCCTCGTTTCCTTGAGTATTTCTCTAAGCAGGCACCAAAGGGAGAAGAAGGTCTTTACCTTGGCTTTAGTCATTTGCATTCTTTCCTTTCTTCCATACTGGGATTTGGATTATCCGGATACCTGTTGAGTAGATATTGTCCGAATCCAGATGACTTTGCTACTAAAATGGAGTGGCAGGCTGCTTCTGCAAATGCTCATTATATCTGGTATTATTTTGTTGGTATTGCTTCTGTTTCTGCTATTGCTCTCATAGTGTATGGAAAGATTGTCGCAAAAATGGATAGGGAAAAGGCTTAGTATTGCATATTTTTAAAATATTGTGACCGTCTCTGTTCTACAGAGGCGGTTATTGTTTTGAAGGTATATATGTTGCTATATCTTCAGTGTAATAAGTAAATATCCCTAAACTGCCATTAAGATTTCCTTTAAGTGGTGATGGTTGGGTTATATTGTTTTCATTTGATTTAATTGCATCATTAAGGGAAATTTGATAATCATAATTCTCTCCTGTTACATGGAACACTTTTATTCTTATGCTGTCCAATTCATGAATATTTGTGCTGTTTGTAATATTTACTGTTTCTGATTCTTTATAACTTGTACTAAAATTTGAGAATAGTTTTTCAGAATTAATTATTTCTCCTTGTTGCCAGTTTTCAATATTTATTACATAGTGCCTTTTATCAGCAGAAGGGTCGATATTGAATGATAGTTCGATATTATTGTTTTTTAAATTATAATTACTGATTTTAATCTGTGATACTACATGGGTCTTTCCACTTATAGTATCACCGCTGGGACTGATGATTTTTAAATATAAAGAATCGTTAAAATCAACAGGAACTTTGAGGGGACTTGAGTAATTATAGACGAAGTGTGAATATGCATCATAAAATAACCCCTGACTTAGCTTGTGACTAGTAGAATCTGTAATATATGTCTTAAAAGGAATTGATAAATCCCATATAAAATCATCGGACATTCGTGTTACCCTCGTTGCTGTTAATTGATATAAATCTCCTGGCTTACAAAAACATTCTACAAAATATTCCGGTGGATCAGATATCTCATTAATATCTAATGTGTTTTCTGGTTGACAGGAAAGTGTAATGATTGGTAGTATGAGAATTAATATTTTTTCTATTGACATTTTATTTCCAGTTAAATGAAACGGATAAGTAAGGGATAAAAGGAAGCAAGGATTTAATTTTGGGCACTAGGACATTTAAATATTTATCTTTTGCTTCTGGGACAAAATATATAAATGTTGGAATTGCTCTGTTGTAAAGGTTATAAGCTCCAAAAGAGTATTTAATAGTACACTTATCTTTTCTTTTTGTAATAACTAGACTTACATCTAACCTGTGAGAATCAGGGATTTTAAAATTATACCTATCGGTATATATTGGAGCGAGATCTATCTTATTTATTGTTTGTGTAAAATCCTGGCAAACCACTATTCCCACGGGAAAAGTGATATAAGTACCTGATGAATATGTCCACATAGAGTTTAATATTATGTCAGATGTTATATGGTAATTTGCATTAATTAAGATATTGTGTCTTATATCAAAAGCAGGGAAATAACTCTTACCCTTATTAATATCATCAAATCTTCTTGATGATTCTGAAAGAGTATAATTGCATTGAATATTTATTTTTTCTGAAGTCAGTTTTATGTCCGATTCAAAGCCTTTGGCGTTCCCTTCGCCTTCAATAAGACTATTACCAAGATTTAGATTTGTAAGTGATGTTCCATCCTTAAACTCTTTTATATTATCCATTTCTTTATAAAAAAAGCCAAAACAGGATGACAAATTATCATTAAAATTATAATTGATGTTTAACGAATATTGATGACATACAGAAGGATTGCTATTTTTCTCCAACGGATACCATAAGTCGGATGGAGTGTTTATGCTAAAAGCAGAGTATAGTGTATTGTATTGGGCTGTCTTGCTAAAGTCTGCATTAATATCAAACTTCTCTGAGAGTTTATAATTTACCCTTATTCTGGGGCAATAATTTAATGATGTGTTTTCTCCAATGAATTTATTTAGCCTTAGCCCCGATTCAACAGTTGTTTTTTTATTCAGTTTATAGTTTATATCTATATGTGTCCCCAAAAGATTATAATCACGAAGGTATATATTATTTAACTCACCTGATGAATTACCTATATTAGAATTAACTTTATACCTGGTAAATTCATGCTGTATTCCAGTAGATATTGATAAATTATCTCCTGAATGGAATATATACTTTAGCTTATTTATCCATGATTGGTTATTGGTTTTATTTCTGGTTATTTGTGAAAGGTATATTTTATATTCCGTATTATAACTGTTATAGCCGGATTGTAATTTTAGTATTGAATTGTCACTAATATAGTATGTTAATTTTAACATTGATGAGATTGTGCTCCATTTAAAATCGCTTTTACTCAAATCTTTGTGTTTTATATATAAGTCATCCTTTGAGGCTATTGTCATTGAGGATAAACTTATTTTATCAGATATTTTTGTATGTGTTCCAAGGCTAATATCATAGAATGAATATCTGGGAATAGATTGATAATCCTTTTTATCTACGTAGGTTTTATTGTAATATTTTGCTATGTGCTGGAGGTAAGATCCTCTGATTGTCAGAACAAATGATGTATTGTTTTTTATTATCGGCCCATTTATCTTATAGCTGGATGAGATAAATCCAATCTTAAGGTTATGTTCAAACTTATTTTTATTTCCTATGCGGGGAATCATGTCTATATAGGAAGACAATTTGCCTCCGTATTCGGCTGGGAATCCACTTTTATAAGTATTGGTTGTTCTGAATGCGTAGGGATCGAATGTAGAAAGTATTCCGGAAAGATGGTTAGGGTTATATATATTATGACCGTCAATCAGAAATTCATTGTGACAGCTATTTCCACCTCTAATGTATATGCCCCCGTCTAATCCGTTTCTCGTATTTATTCCGGCTTGACTGGCAAGATATTTTAGTATATCGTTCTCTCCAAGTAAGGCTGGGATTTTATCAATATCTTTTTGAGATGTGCTTATTTTGTGTACATCTGATTTTGCTTTAATATTAACATCTACGGTATTAAGCGTTTGTGTGTTTTCCTGAATATTTATCCTAAGTCGTTGATTAATATCTGTAATATTAACTTCTTTAGGATAGTAGTTTATATGTGAGATAATTATTACGCAGGCTTTATTGTAGTTGAGGCTGAAATAGCCTGTTTTATTGGAGATACATCCCTGCTTTGTTCCCTTAATTAATATATTGGCATTTGATATTCCCTTATTATTAGAGTCAACAATATAGCCTTTTATTTGGGAAAAAGAGATAAGGGGAATAAGACAAAAGATAAAGATAAGAGGATATCTCATATTATATGAAAATTAGAGGTTGGCTTTTAGCCAACCTCTTCAGTTTATTCGTCTATGTTAGAAGATTCTTCAATTTTTTTGTATTCAAGTTTGTATGTTGTTGCTAATGCAGCATTAATTCCAATGTTCGGGAAATTTTCAGGTAATCTATTTACAAATAAATTTGCATCGCTTGCACCTATCTGTATGAATCCTTTTATTTTTGTTGGATATCCACCTTCATTGAATTTAAGGTATTCCGCTATCATACCACTTGCGTGACCGGCCCATAGTATTTCTTCTATGGCATGTTTTTGGCTGAATCCTTCAAGAAGTGGACAAAGAGCACTGAAAGTATGTCCCAGGAAGTTCTTCATGTTGTAATCATAGTTAATCTTGATTACAGGAACAAATCCTTCCGGGTAAACATAGCTGTATCCAGCATATTTTAGACTTGTTTTTAGAGCTCTGTCCGACTTATAAATCAATCCAAGCATAGAAAGCAAACTTTCAGGTACTTTCCCCTCAAGTTTTTTAACATTCGATTCTATGGCTACAGGATTTCCCTGTCCATCGTACGCTACCCTTGCAATACTGTCAAGATCATTTGCAGGAGAAGAAAGGTGAGAGAGAATACCCTTATCATTGTAATGGAATTTTATTATTGCCCCATTTGCGGGATCTTCATTTCCGGCATATATTTTATCCATCTTATTGCCATCCATTATAATAGATATACTCAAGTCAGTATTTTCATCTGCGTGAATCATATAGTCATCCCCATTGTAAAGATAGTTGACGTCCATATGAGTTTTTACATCTCCTTTTGCAAATGTGCGGTTATAATATTTTTTATATAAATAACTGAATTTTTTACCCTCTGTTGGTTGTATACTGTTAGGATTGTATACATTATCCATATATAAATTATTATAATAATATGTTGTATCTCCTATTGTTTCGCTATAAGGGGCATCGATATCTCTTTCTATTATAATGTATTTTTCTGTACAGTAGTTTATATAATTCACCGAATCGATATATGCATCTTCTGTATCTTCCCAGTAGTATAAGTTGTCTTCTTCCTGAGTCAAAACACTATTATAGGATTTAGTATCGGAATTTTTGTATACTGCAACTTTTCTATAAACATTTATGTCTCCGGACTTGTTTACGAATACATATGCAAAGTTCTCGTCTTCAGTGTCAAGGTAACAAACAGAAGTATTATCGCTACTTACATATGTTGGTTTTATTGGTTTAATATAGTCTCTGAATAATATAGTTTCATCTATCGCTGCATATTCATTTAAAGACATTTTGCTAACTTTGCCGCTTTCGTTAAAAGATCTGCTAAGTCCATAATATTTTTCCGATTTACCAAAAACAGTCTTGAAAGTATTTGCAGCTATTATTCTGTTCTGCCCATCGTATTCGAATTCCATAAACTTCATATCTCCTCCCCAGATAGAGGATAACAGGTATTTTCCGTTTAGATCACCAAGTTTTCTCGCTTTTAGCTGCTGTGCTTCAGGGAAAAGCAAGAACTCTTTTTTTGTTCCGTCAGTTAAGGTAATAGAAAGAATTCCTGTTGTATCATCATAAGTAACGGATGCAATCCCATTGCCGTCTGCACCGTCTTGCCCATTAGCACCATCCTGTCCGTCTTTTCCATCTGCACCGTCTTGTCCATTAACTCCATCCTGTCCGTCATTTCCGGTGTCTCCCTTTTCTCCCTGAGCTTTAACATCAGTTTTGGTATCGCCAATATACCAATATCCGTCTTCTCCTATTGTTGGCATTTCAGGGGCATCAGGAGTAGCTTTTACACCTAGGCTTTTCCCGTTAACGTACCAGTATCCGTCTTCTCCTATTTGGGGAATTATAGAAGAGGGAGCTGTACTTCTCAGGGTTTGTCCGTTAGCAAATTTCAATATTATGTCGCCACCCTCGAAAGAGACTTCGTCAATTGAGATATTCTGATCCAAAAGAGCTTTTAGTTCAGTTAATTCTTTCTTTAATTCATCATAAGATGGTTCATCGTTATTGCATGAATACATTGAAAACAAGCCTATCAAGGCCAGTAGTGCGAATAGTTTTCTCATATTAAAATGTGTTATAATTTAAAAATAGATTACAAATATATATTTTTTTTAAATAAATTGTATATGTATAATTTAATAAATTTATGACAAATTGGCAATTATTTGTGATCAACGTAATAAATTTTAAAACAAGGTCCTTGTGTTTGCTTCCAGTTTTCATGTTTTCATGGGTAAGTAACCATATTTATAGAACTTTTTGTAATTTTGAATATTGATTCAATAAAGTTGTATGAAATGAAGACAATAATCGATTTGTTTGAAAGTAGTGTTGGGAATTACGGCGATAATGTTTATTTGTGGGAAAAGACAAAAGATAAATATATTGGAAGTACCTATAAAGAAGTAAAAAAGGATGTAATGCATTTTGCCGGAGGTCTTCTGTCTTTGGGAATAGAAAAGGGGGATAGGTGCGCATTATTATCGGAAGGAAGGAATGCATGGATAATCAGCGAGCTGGGTATATTGTACTCAGGTGGGGTTAATGTTCCTCTTTCTGTAAAGCTTACTGAATCAGAAATAGTGTTTAGGGTAAATCACTCTCAATGTAAATTCCTGATTGTTTCTTCAAATTACCTGAATTCCGTGAGGTCTGTCAAAAATCAGATAAGTGGTGTTGAAAAATATATTGTTATTTCACCGGATACTGATCTTGAAGAGGATGAGCTTTCTTACCTTCATATTCTATCAGGTGGAGAAGAATATTTAGGGGAAAACTATAATAGGATTGAGAATATTTTATCCGGGATTAAGGCGGATGATTATGCTAATATCTCTTACACATCAGGAACAACAGCAGATCCTAAGGGAATAATACTTTCCCACAATAATTATGTGAGCAATGTTATTCAGGCTGCTTCATTAATGTTTATTCCCAGCCATTATAAAACACTTCTTATATTGCCCTGGGATCATTCGTTTGCACATACAGCTGGTTTGTATAGCTTTATGTATTATGGGGCATCCATTGCCTCGGTACAGTGTGGTAAAAATCCTATGGAGGCAATCAGGAATATACCTTTAAACATTAAAGAAATAAAGCCTGACTTACTTATGAGTGTTCCGGCTTTGGCAAAAAACTTTAAAAAGAATATTGAATCGGCTATAAGAAAGAAAGGCCCAAGAGTTGAAAAGTTGTTCCATAAGGCATTGAATGTGGCCTATAAGTATTATGGGGATGGATGGAACAAGGGTAAAGGGCTTAGTTTTTTTTACAAACCCTTGGTTTGGATATTTGATAAAATACTATTTTCCAAGATTCGTGAGAACTTTGGTGGAAACCTTAAATATTTTATTGGCGGGGGTGCATTGCTCGATATAGAAATTCAAAAATTCTTTTATGCAATTGGTGTCCCCATGTTTCAGGGCTATGGCTTATCGGAGGCTTCTCCAATTATATCTTCAAATGCGACAAAAAAACATAAATTAGGGTCATCGGGATTTATTGTGAAGCCTATGGAACTTAAAATCTGCAATGAGGAGGGGAAAGAATTGCCAATTGGAGAAAAGGGCGAGATAGTTATTAAGGGTGGAAACGTAATGAAGGGATATTGGAGAAATACTAAATCAACACTGGAGACTATTAAGAATGGTTGGCTACATACAGGTGATATGGGATATGTTGATAAAGATGGTTTTTTGTATGTTCTGGGGAGATTTAAATCATTGCTTATCTCCAACGATGGGGAAAAATATAGTCCTGAGGGCATTGAAGAGGCTCTGGTAGATCAATCTCCATACTTTGAACAATGTGTATTATATAACAATCAGGATCCCTATACTGTAGCCCTTGTTGTACCTAATAAACTGGCTGTGAATTCTTATCTGAAAAATAATAACATTGACCCGTTTTCTGAACTGGGCAGACATGAGGGCTTACAATTATTGAATAACGAATTAAATCAATACAGAAGTGGGGGAAAGTACGAAAATATGTTCCCCGAAAGATGGTTGCCTGCCGCTACTGCCGTTTTGCCGGAAGAATTCTCTGAAGAGAATAAGCTTATCAATTCAACGATGAAGGTTGTAAGGGGCAAGGTTATAGAATATTTCAGAGATGATCTGGAACATCTATATACTCCTCAGGGTAAAGATTTCTTTAACGAAAAGAATAAGTCAAATATTTCCAGGTTTATTGTTGGCCAATAGCGTTTTATTTTTCTGTTAAATAAATGTAGATTATTTGTTTAAAGGCCTGTAGTATTGCATTACCTCTGGCATAATCTTTTGCATATTGGAGATTCTGTTCTCATCGGATGGGTGTGTAGATAAAAATTCCGGTGGCTTTTTACCCCCCATCTTAGACATCCTTGTCCAGAATGCAACTGCTTCATTGGGATTATAGCCTGCCATCGCCATAAATATTAATCCTAGTTTATCTGCTTCGTATTCATGTTTTCTTGAAAATGGAAGAGATATTCCTACTGTTGCCCCAATACCTATTGCAGCTGACCACAGTATTTGCGATTCTTCCGGTTTGTCTTTCAGTAGGGTATAGGCCGCTGCTGTACTTCCTGCCTGAATTAATAACTGTTGACTGAATCGCTCATTTCCATGGCGGGCAACTGCGTGGGCTATTTCATGACCCATAACAACAGCCAGTCCATCGGCATTCATGGTATATGGTAGTATGCCTTCATAAAACACTACTTTACCCCCTGGCATACACCATGCATTGGGTGTTTTATCTGCAATGAGATTGAATTCCCAGGCAAAACCTTCAACTCTGCTTGCCAATCCTTTCGATTTCATATATTCTTCCACGGCTTTAGCAATCCTGGCTCCTGTCTCTTTTACCAGTTTTGTGTTTTCTGCGTCTTTCGATATTGTATTAGTCTTTATGAAATCACCATACGAGGTCAGGCTCATTGATATCATTTGACTTTCAGGAAGAAGTAATAGCTGGTTCCTGCCTGTAATAGGCACCGTTGCACACCCCCAGAGTATTAATAATGAGAATAAATAAGCAAGTTTTTTTATGTGGTTGTGTAGTTTCATGGCTTATAATTTTTGTCTTTACACAAATTTAATGAATTTTGCGCAGGTTTTGGTAACAAAATTTTTTTAACTTTACTATGTAATAATACTTTTAAGATAAATAGTTATGCAAGATAATTTGGTAATATACAACACCTTGTCGAGAAAAAAAGAGAAGTTCGAACCTTATAATCCTCCTTTTGTGGGCTTATATGTTTGCGGACCTACTGTTTATGGTGATGCACATTTAGGACATGCACGTCCTGCCATTACTTTCGATTTGTTGTTTAGATATTTAAAATATCTCGGATATAAGGTCAGGTATGTGCGTAATATTACCGATGTTGGGCATTTGGTCAATGATGCCGACGAGGGGGAAGATAAGATTGCTAAAAAAGCAAGACTTGAAGAGTTGGAACCAATGGAGATTGTTCAGTTCTTTACCGATAGGTACCATAAAAATATGGATGATCTGAATACTTTAAAACCAAGTATTGAGCCCAGGGCTTCTGCTCATATCATAGAGCAGGAATTGCTGGTAGAAAAGATTCTTGAGAATGGTTTTGCTTACGAGAAAGATGGTTCTATTTATTTTGATGTAGAAAAATATAACGAGAAATACCAGTACGGAAAATTGTCGGGAAGGAAGATAGATGAGCTTATTGCCAATACAAGGGAGCTTGCGGGACAGAGCGAGAAGAAGAACTCTTTTGATTTTGCTCTGTGGAAGAAAGCCTCTCCTGAGCATATTATGAGATGGCCTTCAAAATGGAGCGATGGTTTCCCCGGATGGCACCTTGAGTGTTCTTGCATGAGTCAGAAATATCTTGGAGACAGGTTTGATATACACGGAGGTGGTCTTGACCTTCAGTTTCCTCACCATGAGTGTGAGATAGCTCAAAGTACTGCTGCATACGGACACGATCCTGTAAAATACTGGATGCACAATAATATGGTGACTATCAACGGTCAGAAGATGGGTAAATCGTTGGGTAACTTTATTACTCTTGACGAGTTGTTCTCCGGTGATAACAATGTATTGGAACAAGCCTACAGTCCTATGACTGTCAGATTCTTTATGCTTCAGGCACATTACAGAAGTCCGCTTGATTTCTCTAACGATGCCCTTAAAGCAGCCGAAAAAGGTTATATCAGATTAATGAAAGCTGTTGGATCTATTTCTAAGATTAATGTGTCTAATGAGTCTACTGTTGATATTGATGCATTGGAAGAAAGATGTTTCGCTGCCCTTAACGATGATTTGAATACTCCAATTCTTATATCTCATTTATTCGATGGTGTTAAGACTATCAATTCTATTATTGCGGGAACTGAAAAAATAGATAAAGCAGGATTGGAAAAACTTGAAAAACTTTACTGTGGTTTTGTGTTCGATGTTCTTGGACTTAAACAGGAGGATGAAGCTGCCGGAACGAACGATGTTCTTGAAAAAGCCATAGATCTTCTTTTAAATCTTAGAATTGATGCCAAGGCAAATAAAGATTGGGCTACTGCCGATAAAATAAGAGATCAGCTTGCTGAAATTGGCGTTAAGGTAAAAGATACCAAAGATGGTTTTGAGTGGGAATTGGCTGACTAATTAAAATTACTGTTTGATGAAGTATCTGATTATATCTCTTTTTTTAAGCTTATCGGTGGCTTCCTGTAAATCGGAATCTAAGGATAAGATTAAAGCTGTTGAGGAAAATAAAAAGTCTGAGCAATCTGCTACAGATCAAATAAAGTATGTCAAAAGTATTCTTTTTTCCTCTCCACTGAAGGACTCTGTGTGGAAAAGAAATACTAAAGTTCCTGTGGCGATAATTCATAGGAGAGAAAACCTAAAAATAGATTCTCTTCAGCTTTATGTGGATGGTAAGCTTAAAAAAGTTTTTTATAAAGAGCCGTTTCAGTGTTTCTTTAACTTTACCAAAGGCAAGGTTGGAAAAAGACAGCTTAAAGCTATTGCTTACCATAAAGATAACAAAAGGGGCGTGGCAACTGTTAATATAAATGTTATTCCCGATGAGGCTCCCAAAAAGCATGGGTATAAGATACTAAAAACCTATAAACACGATCCTAAGGCATATACTCAGGGTTTGGTTTTTAAGGATGGGTATATGTATGAGAGTACCGGGCAAAGAGGGGAATCATCTATAAGAAAGGTTGACATTGAAAAGAATGAAATTCTTTCTGTTCTTAATATTGACAACAATCTTTTTGGTGAGGGTATTTCTATTGTAAATGATAAGATTATACAGCTTACATGGATGGAGATGAGGGGATTTGTTTACGATCTTAAAACCTTTAGTCTTGAATCGGAATTTCGTTATTCTACCCAGGGATGGGGTATTACAACTATTGGACAGGAACTTGTAATGAGTGATGGATCCAATAAGCTTTATTTTATAGAGCCTTCTTCTTTCTACGTTAAGCGTCAGATAGAGGTATATGATAATAAAGGGGCTGTCGATTCCCTTAACGAACTTGAGTATATCAACGGCATGATTTATGCCAACGTCTGGATGACCGATAAGATTGTGATGATTGACCCTGAGACAGGAATAGTGAAAGGTGAAATAAATATGGAAGGATTGCTTACACAGCAGGAACTTTCTCAGCTTGACGATGATGATGTGCTAAATGGTATTGCCTACGATCACGATAAGAAGAGACTGTTCGTTACCGGTAAGCGTTGGAATAAGCTTTTCCATATTGAGTTGAAGTAAAGTGATAGTTATTCTAAAATTATAAAAATTGCGCCTTGAGATTTTTTCTTGAGGCGTTTTTTTATGTCTTTCCTCTAGGAATTATTAGTATGCTTTTTTTTATGTTTTGAGTTAATTTTATGGCAAAATAGAACCTTTTCTTATTCGATGTTTATACTTTTATCATACAAGCCTTAAGCTAAATTTATACTATTTAGGTAACAGTAAGCTAGTACAAACCTAGTACAAAGCTAGTAAAAGCATCGGATTTTGTACGGCGAATTTAATGAAATGACTTAAGGTTGCATCCACATTATTTTATTGTTATTTTTGCGCTAAATCATATTGATATTATGGAGGTAAAAATTGCGGGAGACTGGAAAAAATTATTGGCAGATGAGTTTGCTAAGGACTATTTTGTGAATCTTGTTTCGTTTGTTAAAAATGAGTTTAAAACGCAGGTAATATATCCTCCAGGGAAATTGATTTTTAATGCCTTTGATAAGTGTCCTATCGATAAATTAAAGGTTGTTATAATTGGGCAGGATCCTTATCATGGACCAGGACAGGCCCATGGACTTTGTTTTTCTGTGCCTAATGGAATAAAACAGCCTCCCTCTTTAAAGAATATTTTTAAGGAAATTCATAACGATCTTGGAAAACCTATACCTGAATCCGGCAACCTTGAAAGATGGGCAGAGCAGGGGGTAATGCTTTTAAATGCCACACTGACAGTTAGGGACAGCAATGCGGGATCGCATCAGAAAAAAGGTTGGGAAACATTTACCGATGCCGTTATAAAGAAGATATCTGATGAAAAGGAACATGTGGTATTTCTTCTTTGGGGTGCTTATGCACAGAAAAAAGAGGAGATAATAGATTCTTCAAAGCATTTTATACTAAAGTCTGTTCATCCCTCTCCTTTGTCTGCTAGCAGGGGATTTTTTGGTAATCAGCATTTTAGCAAGACAAATGAATATCTTAAGAATAATGGTCTTGACCCTATTAATTGGTAAATAGGGTTAATTAATTTTTCGCAAATAGAAATGCTGGAAATAAGAATGTCTTTCTTTAGCTGGTCGGCATGGGCTATTAATGTCTTGAATTATTAATTTTAATTCTTCTGATAATAGCTTCAGCTTCTTTGGATCTAAGGAAATCATAGGTTGTTGCTGGTACTTTCTCTTTTACAAGTTCCCACTGATCTTCAGTTATGGCCTTACGTACGGCTGATGCTGAAATAAAATCTGTTTCATGTACTGCTTTACGTTTAACCTCTACTACTTCAAGACCTTTTTCGGGAAGCAGTTTTTTCATTTCCCTGTTGTATATGGCAGTGGTCATACAGTAATTCTCGGTGCCTACATATCTGCGTTTTATTCCTAATGCGGGCGCTACGTGATCGGCAAATATTGTAAGGTCGAGTTTTGCCTGGTTTGCAGTAATTTCATCGGGATTTTCCCCTTTAAGGAAATATCTGGGGAACGATACTTCCGATACGAGATAATCTCCGCTTCTTATTATAACAACGTTTTTAAGGTGTGCTGTGCCTTCTTTAATAAGTTGCCATCTTACTTTGAAAGGGAAGACTGATAGTTCTGCCTCAACAACAAAAATATATACAACATCGTTTTCTTCAGAGGCTTTTTCTATAAGGTAAAGATGTCCGTTGGTGAAAGGATTGCAGTTTGCTACAATTGCAGCAATCTTTTTTCCTGATTTTTTCTTTGAAGAAAGATATTTCTTGTAATCTTTTATATTGCTGAATCCGAATTCGTAAAGAGAATAATATGGAGGGGCTTCTGCTATGAGTTTAAATCCCAGACCAATGAATATTTCTTTGTTTTTGGGATGGGTATAAACAAATACATGTTTGTAGATGGGTAGTAGTTCTTCGCTCAAAGTAGACACAATAGTTGAAAAAGCATTACTTCCCTGAAATTTTGGGTCAACAGCTATACATTTTAAAACATTGTTCTTATACGATCCTGTTCCTACCATTTCCCCGGAAGTGGTTTCCAGAATAATTGTCTTGTCTGTCTCGTATGGTATATAGTCGATATGAAATTTGTCAAGAAACATTCTTACCATTCTAACATCGTATGGATTGGCAAAATCCACTTCGTTGACCACAAAATCCGAAAAACCCTGATACATAACTAAAATAATTATTCTTTATACTTTTTCTGAACCCAGTAAATAAAACATGTCACGGCTAAAAGATCTGCTGAACCTCCCGGTGATATGTTGTGCTGTTCACAAAAGTCATTCAATATTTCAAATTGTTTTATCCTCTCTAAAGATTCTTTTTCTATGCAAATATGTGCAAGTTGTTTGGTTTCTGCAAGTATATCGGCATTAGATCTGAAAAGTATGTTGGTGTCGTTGTTTTTGGCCATTAAATGAAGAAGAACTTCTTTTAAGGTCGTATTCCACCATTGCTCTGTATTTTCTTCAGTTTTGGCCAATTCTTTCAATACAGGAAGTGATATATTAAATATTGTTGGAAGGCCTCCCTCAACTTCCAGTCTTATTCCTCCAGCCAGTTCTTTACCGTATTTATTAAATACTTTTTCCCCGTGACTGCCTCCGGAGGTATTGTTAATAAGTTCTTTTTCTACCGCATTAGCATTTAAATAAGATATAACAGAGCTTATATTCTCATCGCTTGGTTCTTGGTTGTTTATTATGCGATAAGCGCATGCAAAGGCTGTAAATCCCAATAAGAAGATTGCTCCTTTTTGTGTGTTTACTCCTTCTGTTGCGCTCAGCATTGATTCCTCCATTTTAATCCCCGTGGTTCTTAATCCCCTTAAGGTTTTTTCTTTCTCCTTGCCATCCCATACTGCCGCAAGATCAACAATCTCTCTCCAGTAGTAGGATAGGGCGGATGAGGAGGAGATAAATGTAAAGAAGTCCATGTCGGTATGACACCCCTGTGAGTATCTGTCTACAAGGCCTGGCTTTGGTGTAACGCTTACCTCATACATTAATGCCTTGGTGGCGTATAGAGTGATTTCCTGTCTTATAAGCTCTTTTCTTCTTTCCTTAAGGAAAGAGACCATCCTGTTGTTAATTTCTTCTCTAAGCTCTTCTAAACTGTGATTCTGCTCCCTCATGCAAACTATTGCGGGTTTTGAACAAATAAGACATTTCTTCGCTTTGTTTGAAGATATAGGCAAGCCCTCTGAGCTGAAAATATCAACGTCAATCAGTCTTGAAAGCGGATGATTCGCTTCAAAATTTTCAAATAAGGCTTTGATTTCTTTTGGATTCTCTGCCTTCTCCGATAGTGGGAGTATAAAGAAATCTCCTGCATAATCGCATGTTGTCTTAGATTCTTTTAGATTAAAAGATAATCGGCAGGATGTGATATATCTTACAAGATCTTTTTTTACTTCAGTGAAAGCTGAAGTGATTGTGTTGTCAGACTTGGGATATCCCGGAATGTTAAAGGATAAGCTTAAAGACAGGCGTTTCCTGTCAGCCCAGTTCTGTCTTTGCTGTGCTCTCTTTTCTCTTGCGTCTAGTACCCTCTGGAGCATGGTTTTTAGTTTTTGTTGGCCGGAGAGTCAATCCGGCCAACATTTTAAAGTCAAAAAGTCAAAAGACAAAAGGTATATTATAATTTTACCTGTTTGATTACGTCGATAATTGATCCGTCACGGTATTCGATAAGGCCAACTATTCTGTCTGTGTGCTCAACTTCAACAGGTCGACCTGTAATACCCTCAACTTCTTTAGCTAGTTCTTTGATATCTCTTATCCAAAGACCAGCCTCTTCAAGTTGTTTTTTAAGGTCTTCCCTTGCTGGGTTAACACAGATACCTCTTTCTGTTACAACCAGGTCGATGCTTTCTCCAGGAGTCACAATATTCATAACCTTATCCTTGATGATAGGTAATCTACCTCTGTAAGAAGGTGCTACTGCGACAGTTAGTTTTGCACCTGCTGCGGTATCAGAGTGTCCTCCTGATGCTCCTCTGATGTTACCGTCTGATCCTGTGATAACGTTTACGTTAAAGTCGGTATCAATTTCTAGTGCTCCTAATACAACAACATCGATCTTGTTGGTCATGGCTCCGCTGTTTATGCAACATGCGTATTGATCAGCAGAGATCTCAATGTGTTTAGGGTTGTTAAGAATTGATGAACTAACTTCAGCATCGAATCCCTGAACGTCGAAAATAGCATTGAAAAGTCCTTCTTCCAACATATCAGTACAAACAGATGTTACACCTCCAAGAAGGAAGCTGCCTTTTATTTCTTTGGCTAACATAGCCTGTCTTACATACTTAGCAACTGCAAGAGAAGCTCCTCCTGCACCTACCTGGAAGCTGATGCCGTTTTTGAAGTAGTCAGTTACTGCTATGGCTTCACCTGCCATTTTTGCAATACGAAGATCCATTGGTGATTTTGTGATACGGGTTGTTCCCGATGCAATTTTTTTAGCATCACCAATACAATCTATTTTTACTACGTGGTCAACAAGGTGTGATTGTATTGAACATGGTGTACATGGGTACTCTACCATATTGTCAGTTACAATAACTACATTCTTGGCATATTGTGCGTCTGACATGGCGTATCCCATAGAACCGAATGCTGAAGGTCCGTGTTGACCTGTAGCATTACCTTCGTTGTCGGCAGCTGATGCTCCTAATACGGCCAGGTCTATTTTTATTCTTCCTGTTTTAATGTCTCTTACCCTTCCTCCGTGCGAGTGGATAACTACTGGATGAGGAAGTATTCCTTCAGAGATTACTCTTCCCAGTTCTCCCCTTATACCAGAAGAGAAAATTCTTGTAATTGTTCCGTCTTCAAGATAAGGCACAAGACAATCGTGTGCGGTAGTTAATGAAGACGATGCAAGACAGATATCTTTAATACCCATACCTGCCAATAGTTCTACAACCTGAATAAGAAGCTGGTCTCCTCCTCTTAAGTGGTGGTGGAATGAAATACACATTCCATCATGGGGATTTGATTTTTTAATTGCCTCTTCAAGTGTTTCACATACTTTATTATAGTGTGCTTTACGAGCTTTTGTAGGAACTGCAACACATTGGTCAGCATCAAGATTGTCCTGTAAATGCCAAGCACCCTGGAATGGCTTAAGTTCTCCTAATCCTTCAACAAAATCAGGAATATCTATACCAAAACTATTTTTCATTTGTCTAATAATTTTAATCTTTTAATGCTTCCATTAATACGTAATAGAATCAATATCTATGTCTGCTAATAATAGAGTGTGTTTTGCTCTTTCCATTACTGGTTTGTCAACCATCTTTCCGTCTACTGCAAATACACCTATACCGGCTGCCTTGTTTTTCAAGAAAGCAGTGTAAATTCTCATTGCTTTAGCAATTTCGTGTTCTTTTGGAGTGTATACTTCGTGAACTGTATCAATCTGACGAGGGTTGATAACTGCCTTTCCTGTAAATCCAACTTTTCGGATGTATTCAGTTTCAGCTCTTAATCCTTCATCATCATCTACATCGGCGAAGACTGTATCAATTGCATCAATTCTGTTTGCTTTGGCTGCCATGACAATACGCTTACGTGCATAGTCGATACCTATACCGTCTTTAGCTGCAGCTACTTTCATGTCTGCTGTTAAATCCTGGCCACCAATGGTGATTGCATCAACTCTTTTTGAAAATCCTGCTATTTCATAAACGTTTTGCACTCCTAATGCAGTCTCAATCATAGCATGAATATTCATCTTGTCGTGAGGAAGATTGTGTTTGTTTTCTATTTCCTCAACAAGATCAATAACTTGTTTTAATTGTTCTATTGTTTCGCATTTAGGGAAACGTATAGCATCTGGCTGAAGGGGCACAATCTCTTCAAGATCGGCCTTGCCAAATGGAGTGTCTATATGGTTAACTCTTACGGTTAGCTCTGCTCCGTAATAGTCTGTCGATTTAAGCATATTTCTTACCAGGATTCTTGCTGAATCTTTCTGGTTAAGTGCTACTGCATCTTCCAGATCAAGAAGTACACTGTCGGCTCCATAGATACCGCCCTGCTGAAGCATAGCTGGATTGTTTCCAGGTATGTAAAGCATACTTCTTCTTTTGAATTGTTTTTTTTGTTCCATGAGTTTAATTAATTAAACAATGGTTGTGCACATGTTTGGGTTTATATATTCTGTGTTAGTGTGTGTTGCCTTGTTTAGGCAAGTGTTCCTTCCTGTAGGCCCATCGAACGTTTTAGAGCTGTCTCAACCCTTGCGTGAAGTGTTGCTGTTAAAGCTCCTTTATCGTGGACTACCATACGCACATCTTCAATTTTAAATTGATCTAGTACTTTGTTGATCTCTGCTTTTAAGCTTTCTCCGTATTGAAGCATAACTGTAGAAGAGATCTCAATGTCGCGACCTTTCTGGCCTTCTGCCGGTTCTATAAGTACTAGAACGTCGCTTGACTCAAAACTACCGGCTTGAGCTTTTTCTTTTATCATCATTTCTTTAGAATTATATATAAAACACTTATATCTAAGTGCTATTTAGGCCTTACTAATAATTTTCTATTAGTAAGGCCATGTATTTATTTAATTATAATTTCTAATTAAATATTTGTAATAGCAGCATTTAATGTTGCACTTGGGCGCATTGCCGCATCAGCTAATTCTTGTACTGGCTTGTAGTAACCACCAGTGTTAGCTTCTTTTCCTTGTGTAGCATTTATTTCTGCAAGAATAGTCTCTTTTTTCTCAGTAAGTTCTTCTGCCAACTTGGAAAATTTAGCCTGAAGTTCTGTGTCTTTTGTCTGAGCAGCTAGTGCTTGTGCCCAGTACATTACTAAGTAGAAATGACTACCTCTGTTGTCTAATTCCATAACTTTACGTGATGGAGATTTATCGTTTTCCAGAAGTTTACCAGTTGCCTCGTCAAGGGTTTCTGCCAGTACTTTTGCTTTGGCGTTGTCGTTAACAATGCTTAAGTGCTCCAGTGATGCTGCAAGTGCTAAGAATTCACCAAGAGAATCCCATCTTAAGTGCCCTTCTTCAAGGAACTGCTGTACGTGCTTAGGTGCAGAACCTCCTGCTCCTGTTTCGAATAGTCCTCCTCCGTTCATCAATGGAACGATAGATAACATTTTGGCACTTGTTCCTACCTCAAGTATTGGGAAAAGGTCAGTTAAGTAGTCACGAAGAACGTTTCCTGTTACTGAAATAGCGTTTTCACCAACTTTAATGCGCTCTAGTGAGAATTTTGTAGCTTCTACTGGTGACATGATACGGATATCTAATCCTTCTGTATCGTGATCTTTAAGATATTCTTTTACTTTAACGATAAGTGCAGCATCGTGAGATCTGTTTTCGTCTAACCAGAAGATAGTAGGGAATCCTGTTGCCTTAGCTCTGTTTACAGCAAGTTTAACCCAGTCTCTGATTGGTGCATCTTTAGCCTGACACATTCTATAGATATCTCCTTCTTCAACTGCATGTTCCATAATAACCTCTCCTGCTGCGTTTACTACGCGTACAGTTCCGTTAGCAGGAATAAGGAAAGTTTTATCGTGAGATCCGTACTCTTCAGCTTTTTGTGCCATAAGACCAACGTTCTGTACTGTACCCATTTTTGATGGATCGAAAGCACCACGTTCTTTACAGAAATCAATTGTTGCCTGGTATACACCTGCGTAGCTGTTATCTGGAATTACTGCTTTAGTATCGTGAAGTTCTCCGTCAGCTCCCCACATTTTTCCTGATTCTCTTATACATGCTGGCATTGAAGCATCAATAATTACATCACTTGGTACGTGAAGGTTAGTGATACCTTTGTCGGAATTTACCATAGCTAATTTTGGGCGCTTAGCATAAGTTGCTTGTATGTCAGCTTCTATCTCAGCTCTTTTGGCTTCTGGTAGATTCTGAATTCTTATGTATAAGTCACCAAGACCGTTGTTGGCGTTAATTCCTAATTCTTTGAAAGTGGCTGCGTGTTTTTCGAAAACATCCTTGAAGTAAACAGATACCACATGACCGAACATGATAGGATCTGATACTTTCATCATTGTCGCTTTTAGGTGTACAGAGAACAATACGTCTTTTGCTTTAGCATCTTCCATCTCTTTTTCAAGGAAGCTACGTAAAGCTTTAGCGCTCATTATTGTTCCGTCTATGATTTCACCTTCCAACAATGGAAGTTCTTTCTTAAGAACAGTTATGTTTCCGTTTCCTTCAACTAGCTCAATTTTTACATTGTCTGCTTTAGAAAGAACTACAGATTTTTCATTTGAGTAGAAGTCTCCTCCATCCATGTGGGCAACGTGAGACTTGGAGTCTGCTGTCCATGCTCCCATTCTGTGTGGGTGAGATTTTACATAGTTCTTGATAGCGCCTGGTGCTCTTCTGTCTGAGTTACCTTCCCTTAATACTGGGTTTACAGCACTACCTTTGATTTTATCGTATTTTGCTCTTACTTCTTTTTCCTCGTCTGTTTTAGGCTCATCAGGGTAATCAGGTAATTTATAACCTTTTCCCTGTAGCTCCTTAATAGCAGCTTTAAGCTGAGGAATAGATGCACTGATATTTGGAAGCTTAATAATGTTTGCTTCTGGTTTTTTAACTAGTTCTCCTAGTTCAGATAGTGCATCAGATATTCTTTGTTCTTCTGCAAGATATTCTGGGAAGGTAGCAATAATTCTACCTGAAAGAGAAATATCTTTTGTTTCTACTTCCACGCCTGCGGCTTCAGTAAATTTCTTTACCATTGGAAGGAAAGAATATGTAGCTAAAGCTGGTGCTTCATCTACTTTTGTGTATATTATTTTTGACTTGTTGGTAGCCATTTTAGTCTTAATTTAAAATTATCTCTTAATTAAAGATCTCTTTTCTTATACAAGTTATCGTTCATGTCTATATTATCGAATTGCATATAGTTGTATATTTCTTCCATGTTAGGAAGGATCTTGTCGTTATATACTTCCATATACTCTTCAACTGTGGGGAGTTTACCCTTTAATGCTGTTACCGCACCTAGTTCTGCTGAACCTAAGAAAACTTTAGTACCGTTACCTAAACGGTTGTTGAAGTTACGTGTGGATGTGGAAAATACAGTCACATTGTCCGGTACTCTTAACTGGTTACCCATACATAGAGAACATCCAGGAGTTTCTATACGTGCACCAATTTTAGATAATGCACTAAAGCGTGCTTCGCTTTTAAGCACCGACTGATCCATCCTTGTTGGAGGAGCCAGATAGGTACGTACATTGGCACTTGGAGTTGTATCTTCCCAAACTTTTGAAGCAGCACGGAAATGACCGATGTTAGTCATACAAGAACCAATAAATACATCCTGAATCTCGGTTCCCTGAACTTCGCTTAGAAGTTTTACGTCATCGGGATCGTTTGGACAAGCCAGAATAGGTTCAGTTATATCTGCAAGATCGATTTCAATTACTGCAGAATATTCAGCATTCTCGTCTCTGTCCAGAAGCTGTGGGTTTTTCAACCACTCATTACATTCGTTTATTCTGTTTTGTAATGTTTCAGCATCAGAGTATCCTTCTGCTATAAGGCTTTCCATTAGTGCTACGTTAGAACGTACGTACTCAACAACTTTTTCTTCGCTTAGTTTAATACATCCTGCGGCTGCACTTCTTTCTGCTGTTGCATCCGTAAGTTCGAAAGCCTGCTCAACAGTAATATCATCAAGACCTTCCATCTCAATTATTGTACCGTTGAATACGTTTATCTTATTCTTTTTAGGAACAGTTAAGTGTCCTTGTTTTATTGCAAAATAAGGAATAGCATTAACTACGTCTCTAAGTGTAATTCCTGGGTTAAGTTTTCCTTTGAATTTTACAAGTACCGATTCAGGCATGTCAAGTGGCATGAATCCTAGAGCTCCTGCAAAAGCAACGAGGCCGGAACCTGCTGGGAATGATATTCCTAGAGGAAATCTTGTGTGAGAGTCACCTCCTGTACCTACTGTGTCAGGAACAAGTAGTCTGTTTAACCATGAGTGGATAACTCCGTCCCCTTGTTTAAGAGCAACACCTTTTCTTTCAGTGATGAAACCTGGAAGGGTTCTGTGTGTCTTAACGTCAGCTGGCTTTGGATAAGCAGCTGTGTGACAGAAGGACTGCATGAACATAGGAGATTCAAATTTTAGACATGCTAATTCTTTGATCTCGTCAGCTGTCATTGGTCCTGTTGTGTCCTGAGACCCTACTGTGGTCATCTTAGGAAGAACTGATGCTCCGGGTAGAACACCGTCTAATCCACAAGCTTTTCCTACTATTTTCTGAGCTAATGTAAATCCTTGTCCTTCTTTTGGCTCTGGATTAGCAACCTCAGTAAAGATGTTTAATGGCTCAAGATTTAAGAAGTTTCTTGATCTTTCGGTAAGTGCTTTACCTATGATTAAGGAAATCCTACCACCGGCTCTGTATTCATCTTTAATGGTAGCAGGCTTTAATTCGAAAAGTGGTAATAACTTCACCATCTTTTTTGATCTCTCCTTTATTTACGTCAATTACTATTTCGTCACCCATGTTAAGTGAAGTAACATCAGTAAGGATTGGTAAACCTCCCGAATCTTCAGTTGTGTTGAAAAAGATAGGAGCGATGGAACCGCCTATTACTATACCCTTGTTTCTTTTATTTGGAACAAAAGGGATATCTTCTCCAATGTGCCACATTAAAGAGTTACATGCGGATTTTCTTGATGACCCTGTTCCTACAACGTCACCAACGAAGGCTATCTTGTGACCATCTTTTCTCCATTCTGCAATAGTCTCATTTCCTCCGTCGAATTTACCTCTACCCATAGAAAGAGCGTGAAGAGGAATATCCGGACGTGTGAATGCTTCGCTTGCAGGAGAAAAGTCGTCAGTGTTGATCTCTCCTTCTACTTTGAAAACCTTAACTGTGAATTCTGAAGGCATTTCGTCTTTCTTGGTAAACCATTCAGCGTTTGCCCACGATTCAACTACCGATTTGGCAGCTTCGTTTGTCTTTGATAATTCACAAACAGTTTCAAAAGCATCGTAAACAAGTATTGTCTGTTTAAGTGCTTCTGCAGCTTCTTTTGCTACCTCTTCGTTCTTTAATGCTTCTACTAGTACCTGAACATTGTAACCACCCATCATGGTTCCCAATATTCTGATTGCGTCCTTTTTGTCGATTAGTGGAGATGTCTTCTCGCCACTAATAATTGAATTAAGAAACTCAGCTTTGACTTTTGTGGAGGCATCCACACCAGGAGCAATTCTTTCAGTGAACAATTGTAGAAGAAATTCTTCTTCCCCTTTTTTAGGGCTCTCCATAGATGAGCATACTTTCTCAACTTGTTCTGGAGATAATGGAAGAGCTGGTATGCCTAGGGCTTTCCTAGCTTCTTCGTGTTGAAGATAAGATTCCATAAAACCTTTTCTTTTTTCTGCGTTAGTGTTTTTAATATTTATCTTTATAATAAACTGATTTGTTCCTTGTTAAATCATATCTGATTAAATACGGAATTCTTTCAGTATTACGGTACAAACATTCACAGAATTTTGGAATTACACAACATTTTTAACAATTATTTTTAGGGCATTTTTTCTTTAATATGGCATGATAGTTGTAAGGATGATTTATGTGCCTGTGTATTAATATGATAAATTGCTTTAATTAGTGGAATTTGGGTTTCTTTTTTTTTGTATTTTAGCTTGAATTTTAGGTTTATATTTAACAAATTACTAAAAAAATTATACTGCTGAATCGTGAAAAACGTCATATGTTGAAAAACAACTCTCCATATGTTGTATAACAACTATTGTTTACCATGTTTTTATAACTAACATGGTATTCTCTTTGTTTGAGGCTATAATCTAAGTTTATTCATATATGTCTTGTAGTATAGGTAATATTTTTTAATTTTGCGTGAACTTGGTCCCGTAGTTCAGCTGAATAGAACGTCAGATTCCGGTTCTGAAGGTCGTGGGTTTGAATCCCGCCGGGATCACTAAAAGAGGGTGTTGTTTTCAACATCCTCTTCTTTTTGTTTAGTGCTATTTCAGGACTAGACTCATAATAACAAAAAAAAAGAGACCGGAAAATTGGTCTCTTTTTTTTAATATTATTTTAAAAGTCGATTATTTACGAGCTTTCTTTCTGACTGAGTAATTAAGTTTCAATGCCTGGGCTTTTCTCAGTTCCTGTTTTACGTCAGTAACTATACCCATTTTTGTTTCGGATTGAACTTTTAACGATACTGTCATTTTGTTTCTATCTTCCTCTTTTCTGGCTTCACGCTCAGATGCAATAAAATTACCTACGTCGGCAACTGCACTTATCTGGTCGTTTAGCTGGATAACAGGTTCGGTACCATAACTTCTTTGGTAATTTCGTGTAGGTGTTCCTATGTAAATATTACTAACCAACGATTTTTTTTCAAGTTTTGTTACTTCCGAAGCTTCTGGTAAGTTGTTTTTAATTTTCAATTCAACTTCACGCATAGTTGTACTAACCATAAAGAAGAATAGAAGCATAAATACAATATCAGGTAGTGATGCTGTAGATATCGCAGGAAGTTCTTTGCTGCCACCTTTTTTAAACTTTGCCATAATTATTTCCCTCCAATGTTTTTAGGTTCTGCTTCTGAAATAGACATGGGAACAAGTTGTTTGATTGCTCCTTGCTGGTCAGCTGTAAGATCATCAAATCTTTTTCCCCACTTATTAAGGGCTTTCTCATCTCTGATTTCATTAAATGCAGCAGCCAATTCGTCTTGAATTCTTATGTACATTTTGTATGATGTTCCCCTATCATTTTGAAGTGAAATAATTCCTTTTGATACTTCCTGCTTTCCAAAAAATGGAATATCCTTTAATGATTTTTCAGGAAGTTTTGTACTGTTGTTAGGGTTAAGGATAAATTCTTTTACTTTTGATTTAAGATCATTTACATCAAGAAGATCTCCTCCTACAGAAAGAAGGTCGTTACGGTTTACCAATACAACCAAAACGTTTCTTTCTTTAACCTTAACTTCTGTTTTTACATTTTCTTCTGGCATTTGTGGCAATTTCCTGTAAATACCCGAATCAACATCCATCGTTGTTGTTACAAGGAAAAATATAAGTAACAAAAACGCAATGTCTGCCATAGAACTGGCATTTAATTCTGGAACTTTTCTAGCCATAATTTGTCTTTTATTATGTCCTTTTACAGGATAATTATCTTAACTTTCTAATGATTTCAGTTACAAGAATAGCAACTAAAGTACCTATACCAAGAAAATACATTGTGTAAAGAATAGTATCTGCAAACATTAGTTTACCTGGAGTGTTGTCACTTCCTGTATACCCTGGAAGATTTAATAATGTTCCATCTGACATAGAGTAAGCTAAAAGCACAACTACACCTAATGCTGCTAGTCCAATAATTCCTTTCATCGCATCTTTAGGGTTAGTAATAAACCTTACTACAGGGAATATTATTGCCGTTCCCGCTGAGATGAAGAAAAGAATGTACGCCCATACTAGTAACTCTTGTGTATATACCGGTGTCGTATAGGCTTGGTTTGGTATTTCACCTCCAAAGTAAAATAAACCAAGTAACACAACTGTAACGGCAATCATTACATAAGTTACTATGTTTAATATTTTAGATATTTTGGTCATGGTTTACTTGTTTTTTTGAGTATATTTTACAAGAATGTCTAATAGAGCTACTGATGAATCTTCCATATTATTAACTATAGCGTCAATTTTTGCAACACAGTAGTTATAAAATACCTGAAGAATCATTGCTACGATCAAACCTGATACTGTTGTAATCAACGCAACTTTAATACCTCCTGCTACCAATGCTGGGCTAATATCACCTGCTGCCTGGATAGAGTCGAATGCGTCAATCATACCGATTACTGTTCCCATGAAACCTAACATAGGGGCAAGACCGATAAACAAACTAATCCATGATAAACCTTTTTCTAATAGTCCCATTTGAACACTACCGTAAGAAACAACTGATTTCTCAACGATTTCAATACCGTGATCGAAACGATCAAGACCTTGGTAGAAAATACTAGCGATAGGACCGCGAGTGTTACGACAAACTTCTTTTGCTGCTTCAACGCCACCGTTTTCTAATGACTCTTCGATGTTAGCAAGAAGTTTTTTTGTGTTTGTAGTTGATAAGTTAAGGTAAATAACTCTTTCAATAGAGATAGCTAAACCTAAAATAAGAGCTAGGATTACAAAGCTCATAAATGCTGCACCACCCTCAATGAATTTGTTTTTAACTGCTGCGTGGAACGAAGTACTCTCAATCTGCTCTTCTTCCTCTAATTGAGCAACTGCACTATCAACCTCTTCTGTTGCTGCTTCTACTTGTTCAGTAGTATCTTGAGCAACATTTTCCTGATTCGTTGTCTCTTCCTGAGCAACTAATGTTTGAGACGCTCCAAAAGTAAGCATCCCGAAAACTGCTATTAATGCCAATAATTTTTTCATGGTCTGTTTAACTGATTTTAGTTTATAAATTAATTAATTATCTATAACGTGTTTAAAAACAATGACTTAGTATAGTTTTAACTAAGTCTGTTCCAAATTATTTTTATTATTCAGTGCACCAAATTACAAAAAAAATGTTAAAACCAAGCATCTTAAAGGCTTATTTCACCTTTAAGAGACTTATTTAGTTCTGTTCTTATTGTGTTTTTTTCTGTATATCGTCCTAAAATATGCATTAATTTTGTTACTGCGGCCTCAATTGTTATGTCTTGCCCGCTTATTACTCCTGCATTGAGTAGTTCAAGACTTGTTTCGTATCTTCCCATCTCTACCTTCCCTGCCTGACATTGTGTGACGTTGTATATAATTATTCCTTTTGCCAAGGCTTCTTTTAAAAGATCTATAAACCATTTGTCTGTTGGTGCATTACCTGATCCATAAGACTCAATAATGATGGCCTTAAGATCTTTAGTGTTTATTATTGACTTCACAATATTTTTTGTGATGCCTGGGAATATTTTTAGAATTGCAATGTTTGTGTCAATGTGTGTGTTTATTTCAACAGTGTCGCTGTTCGCTGAATTGTTGTTTATGGCGGGATAATTATAGTGAATATGTATCCCTATTTTTGCCAGCGGAGGGTAGTTGTACGATGCAAAAGCATTAAAGTGTTCCGCTGTATGTTTTGTTGTCCTGTTTCCTCGGAATAACCTGTCTCCAAAAAGAATACATACTTCGGGAATTATTGATATTCCATTTTCTTTCGCTGCTGCAATTTCTATTGATGTAATTAAATTTTCTTTTCCATCTGTTCTTATTGTTCCTATTGGAAGTTGTGATCCTGTAAATACAACAGGCTTGGAAAGATTATCAATCATAAAACTCAATGCAGAGGCGGAAAAAGCCATCGTATCTGTTCCGTGTAATATTACAAAACCTTCATAGTTGTCGTAGTTTTTCCTTTATAATATTACATAGCTTAATCCAGACTTCTGGTTTTAGATTTGAAGAGTCAATTAATTCTTCGAAAATAAGTGTGTCAATATTAAAGTTGAACTCTTGTATTTCAGGAACTTCTTTTGCTATCTCTTCAAAACTGAAGGGGCATAAAGAACCTGTAACCGGATCATTAATCATCCCAATTGTTCCACCTGTGTAGATTATTAATACTCCTTTGTTCTGTTCGGTCATTTTATAAACATTTAAAATCCAAATATTTTTATGGCATTCTCTGTTGTAGCGGATTCTACCTTTTCCAACGAGATGTTATGAATTTCTGCTACTTTTTCTGCTACTTTTACAAGGTAGGAACTTTCATTTCTTTTACCCCTAAAAGGAACAGGTGCAAGATATGGAGAATCTGTTTCAAGTACAATATTTTCAAGTTTAATTTTATTGATTACATCCTTTAATGAAGAGTTTTTAAAGGTCAGTACTCCTCCTATACCCAGGAGAAAGCCGTTGTCAATAGCTCTGTGGGCTTCTTCTTCATTTCCTGAAAAACAGTGGAATATTCCTTTGAGCTTTTTAGAATTGTAGTTGTCAAGAACAGAGAAAATTTCATTAAGGGATTCTCTGGCATGTACTATTAGTGGAAGGTTATATTTTAATGATAGTTCTATATGGAAAGAGAAGGACTCTATTTGTTGTGTTTTAAATGTTTTGTCCCAATATAAATCTATCCCTGTTTCTCCTATTCCCCAGAATTTTCTTTTTTCAAGTAATAATTCTATTTCTTTTATTTCCTGTTTAAAGTTTTCTTTCACTGAGGTGGGGTGTAAGCCAATCAGAGGGTAAAGGAATTCTGGATATTTGTCAGATAAAGACAACATTTTATTTCTACATTCAGAGTCTATGTCTGGAAGAACAATTTTTCCAATATTCGCATTTTGCGCTCTTTCAATAACATCTTTTATATCGGAATCGAAATCTTCACTATATAAATGTGAGTGGGTATCTATAAACATGGTATTGTTGTTTGTTTTGATACAAACTTAATAGAATTGTAAAAAAAAAAGCCGGCATTGCCGGCTTTTTTTATATATGGTGTATAAGATTATACGTGTCCTTGAGCAAGCATTGCATTAGCAACCTTAATGAATCCACCAACGTTAGCACCTTTAACGTAGTTGATTTTCTTTCCGTCTTTACCATACTTAACACAAGTATCATGAATATCTTTCATGATTCTAGCTAATTTCTCATCAACTTCTTCGGCTGTCCAGTTGAATCTCATTGAGTTCTGAGCCATTTCAAGACCAGAAACAGCTACACCACCAGCGTTAGCAGCTTTACCAGGAGCAAAGATTGCGTTATCGATAGCATATTTAACAGCTTCTGCAGTACAACCCATGTTAGAAGTTTCAACGATGTATTTACATCCGTTAGCTACAAGTTTTTTAGCATCTTCTTCGTTAAGCTCGTTCTGGATTGCACAAGGGAATGCCATATCAACTTTAGCTTCCCATGGTTTTTTTACCAGCGAAGAATTTAGCACCGAATTTTTCAGCGTAAGGAGCAACAACGTCGTTGTTAGTTGCACGAAGCTCTAACATGTACTCAATTTTCTCAGGAGTATTGATTCCTGCTTCATCTAGTATATATCCGTCAGGACCAGAAATAGTAACAACTTTAGCACCAAGCTCAGCTAATTTCGAAGCAGCACCCCAAGAAACGTTACCGAATCCTGAAAGAGCAACTCTTTTACCTTCTAGAGTTTCTCCGTTTTCAGCAAGCATGTGTTGTGCAAAGTAAACTGTACCGAAACCAGTAGCTTCTGGACGAACTAAAGAACCACCGAACTCAAGACCTTTACCAGTTAATACACCAGTAAACTCGTTACGGATTCTTTTGTATTGTCCGAATAGGTAACCTATCTCACGACCACCAACACCTATATCTCCAGCAGGTACGTCAGTGTTAGGTCCTATATGCTTACAAAGTTCTGTCATGAAACTCTGGCAAAAACGCATGATTTCGTTGTCTGATCTTCCTTTTGCATTGAAGTCAGATCCTCCTTTACCACCACCCATAGGAAGAGTAGTCAAAGAGTTTTTGAATGTTTGTTCGAAACCTAAGAATTTAAGTGTTCCTAGTGTTACAGATGGGTGAAATCTTAAACCTCCTTTGTAAGGTCCGATTGCACTGTTGAATTCAACACGGTATCCACGGTTGATTTCTACTTCACCTTTATCGTTAATCCATGGTACCCTGAACATGATAGTACGTTCTGGCTCACACATTTTTTCAAGGATCTTAGCAGCTTTGTATTTAGGATTTTCATTATAGAAATCCCAAACAGTTTCTACAACTTCCTCAACTGCCTGATGAAATTCAGCTTCACCAGCAGTTTTAGCCTTAAGGGCTTCCATGAATTCTTTAATCTTTGCTTCCATGTCTAGTTTTATAAATTTAGTGTTGTTTTTTAAATTGAAACACGGGTCAAATGTATATAATTTTTATAAAACACATAAATAAAAGTTAAAAATTTTAACTTTCGGAAACGTTTTCTTGTTTCTGATTGTTAATTGATTCGCCATTTTTGAGATATGTTATGCAGCATATTTGGTTTAAAGCTGTATTTTAAGGCTTTAAAGAGTATCTTTTCCCTGGTAAAGATACTATGATGTTTTTTATTTCCATGTTTAATAATATCGCTGATAGCTTACTTATGTTTATCCCTGAAATATTTGCTAAATTGTTTATGGATATTTTTTCATTGCATTCTATAGTATTATATATTTTTTCTTCTTCTTTTGTCATTTCAGGGAAAAGACTTAGTTCAATTTTTTCTTCACTTTTTTTATTAGGTCTCTCCCATCCTGAGAAGTATTCTATGTCCTCCGCACTTTCAACCAAGGCTGCCATGTTTGTTTTAATGAGATTGTTGCATCCCTTTGAGTATTTGTCGTTAATTTTCCCTGGAATAGCGTACACGTCTCTACTGTACGAGTTCGCTAAAGTTGCTGTTATAAGTGCTCCACCTTTTTTTGCTGACTCAACTACTAATGTCGCGTCGGACATTCCGGCTATTATTCTATTTCGCTTAAGAAAATTTTGTGGTTCTGTTTTTACGTATGTTGGAAAATCACTTATTATCGCCCCTCCCTTGTTTATCATCTCTTTGGCTGTGTTTTTATGAGATGGAGGATAAAGGGTATTAAGGGGATGGGCAACAATGCCTATAGTTTTTAAATTGTTCTCCAGGGCTGCTTTGTGCGCAGATATGTCTATTCCGTAGGCAAGCCCGCTTATTATTAAAACATCGTGCCCTAGTTTTTTAAGGTCTCCGATAATTTTTTCGCACATACTTCTTCCGTATTCTGTGGCGCGTCGTGTTCCAACAATGCTCAAGGTTTTTAAGGAATTCAAATTAGTGTCACCTTTGCAATATATTACATGCGGCGCATCAGGGCAGTTTCTCAGCCTTTCAGGATAATAATTTTCATCTCTCAATAGTATCCTTATTTTATTTTTTTCACAGAAGCTGATTTCTTTCTCTGCTTTCTTAATTGCTTCCTCTTTGGTTGAAGAATTAATGTTTAAAAATTCAAATTCAGGTAATGTTTTTTTGTCTTTGAAAAACTCTTTTACATTCCCGTAGTAATCTAAAAGCTTGTCGATTCTTTTAGGGCCTATTCCATTGAACATGGTTATGGCGATTTTGTATTGCAACTCTTCGTCCATAATTTTAAATAAAATGATTACTTTTGCTGTTAGTTCAAAATTAATAAGATATATATAATAAACCAATAAAATAAATTATATTTATTATGGGTCTTTCAGAATCAAATGTTGTAGTTGTTCATGATGTAGATAATGAATTATCTCTAATGTGTTCCAAATTGTCTTACGATAAGGTATTTGTTCTTATGGATACAAATACCAAACGTTATTGCCACAATTTGATTGCATCAAATAAATTTCTGAAAGAAGCTATTTGTATAGTTATTCCCGCAGGTGAGGAGCATAAGAACTTTGATACGGTTACCTACATTTGGAAACAACTGTGTGTTAACGGGGCAAAAAGAAATTCACTTTTTATTAATCTTGGGGGAGGGATGGTTAGTGATATTGGAGGATTTGCGGCTTCATGTTTTAAAAGGGGGATAAGATTTATTAATATCCCAACTACATTATTGTCTCAGGTTGACGCATCTGCGGGGGGCAAAACAGGTTTTAATTTTATGGGTTATAAAAACGAGATAGGTGTTTTCAGTATGCCTGAAAAGGTTATTGTCTGTTCTGATTTTCTTAAAACTTTAAGTAAAAAAGATTTTAGATCGGGATTTGCTGAAATGCTAAAGCATGCATTGATATGGGATGAAAAATATCTGCAAGATCTTATGGGATATGATCTGCAAAATGTTGATTATGAAAAAATATCTGCTTTGGTTCGTAAGTCTGTAAGTATTAAACAGACTATAGTTGAAAAAGATCCTGAAGAAAAAAATATACGTAAGGCTCTTAATTTTGGGCATACTATAGGACATGCTTTGGAGAGTTATGCTCTTGCTTCAAAATTTGATCTTTTTCATGGAGAAGCTGTTGCCTTGGGTATTATTGGCGAACTGTATTTGTCATGCGAAGTTCTCAATTTCCCTAAAGAAAAATATGAAGAGATACGTTCTTATATTCTGGATGTATTTCCGTCCTTTAGAACCGAAAATATTGAGGATGAGTTGTTTGAATTAATGCTTCATGATAAAAAAAATGTTTTAGAGGGTGTGAATTTCACTCTTCTGAAAGATGCAGGGGATTTTGTGATTGATAATTATTGCAATAAAGAGGATATTATTCGGGCATTAAAGCAGTATTAAAATTTGGGAATATGAATGTTTATACAATTAAAAAAGATGATAAATTAGTTAAGGGAAAAATCACGATCCCTTCTTCAAAAAGTATTTCAAACAGGGTATTAATTATTAATGCTCTCAGCAATAGCTTTGCTCCTGTTTATAATTTATCGGATTGTGATGATACGCGTAGTATGCTTAAAGTTCTTAATTCAAATGCTAATTGTTTTGATATAGGTCATGCTGGTACTACTATGAGATTCTTGACTGCTTATCTTTCCAGAATAATTGGGAAATGGGAGATAACAGGATCTGAGAGAATGTTGCAAAGACCTATTGGAGTATTGGTGGATGCCCTGAATCATCTTGGTGCTCAGATTGAATATATTGAAAAAGAGGGGTATCCTCCTTTGAGAATATTGGGTTCAAATCTGACTGGCAATGAAGTTACTCTTAAGGGGAATACCAGTTCTCAGTTTATATCTGCTCTTTTACTTATTGCTCCATATCTTCCTGAGGGACTTACTATGAGGCTTGTCGGTGAAGTTGTTTCTGTCTCCTATATTGACTTAACACTTAGCATAATGGGCGATTTTGGTATTAAATCATATTTTAAGGATAATGTGATAAGGGTTGAGAGAGGAAATTATGGGGTTATGCCTTACACTGTTGAATCTGATTGGTCGGGCGTGTCTTACTTATATGAAAATATTGGCTCTTTCCGATGGGGGAGAGATAAAATTAGAAGGACTTAAAAAGAATAGTTATCAGGGAGATGCTGCTCAGGTTAGTGTATGGGAAAAATTGGGTGTAAAGACTATATATAACAAGAAGGGGATGTTTATTAAATATACTGGAGAAAAGGTTAAAAGACTTCAACAGGATTTTAATAATATGCCCGACCTGGCTCAGACTTTTGCCGTTGCATGTGCTGGTTTAGGAATTCCTTTTTATTTTACGGGTCTTGAGACATTAAAGATTAAGGAGACAGACCGGATTAGTGCATTGATAGCTGAATTAGGGAAGTTAGGTTACAGGCTTTATGAGCCGCAAGAAGGTTCACTTGCCTGGGATGGTGGTTTTTCGGAAGTTAATGAAAATATTGAAATTGAAACGTATAAAGATCATAGAATGGCATTGGCATTCGCCCCGCTGGCTATGAAGCTGGGTGAAATAAAAATATTAAATCCTGATGTGGTCAATAAGTCTTATCCCGAATATTGGGAGGATTTAATGAGTCTAGGATTTACTGTTGAGTAAATCTATCTTTTTTTAGCAAAAAAGTTTTTCATGAGCTCTGAGCATTCATTTTGAAGAATTCCCTTAGTAACCATTGTCTTAGGGTGTAACATGTCGGGCTCTTGTTTACTGTACCCTCTTTGTGGGTCTGGGGCTCCGTATACAACCCTGCTTATTTGCGACCAGCATAATGCACCTGCACACATAGCGCATGGTTCAAGGGTCACATAAAGCGTGCAGGAGTGTAAGTACTTTCCTCCCAGATATGTTGCTGCTGCAGTTATTGCCTGCATCTCTGCGTGAGCAGTTATGTCTTTTAATCTCTCTGTCATGTTATGCGATCTGGCAATAATTCTATCATTACAAACAATTATGGCTCCTACCGGGATCTCATCTTCGTCTTTTGCTTTCAGTGCTTCCATTAGTGCCTTTCGCATATAAAATTCATCGTTTTGTGTATTCATAAGTTAGTTGTTTTTTGATAGTCTCATCTACCAGTGTTTAATCTTTTTTGTTCTTCTTTTTTGATTTAAGGCAATATATTTTTGACTTAAATGGGTTTGATTCTTGTGGTAAGCTTTACAAGGAATGAAAAAAACTCACTGAAAACAAATAAGTATTCGATATTTCTTTTATAAGTTGGTGTATAATGTTGGTTGTTGTTGATTTTCTTTTCTTGTTTCTCGTTACAAATCTAACTAATTTTTTTTCAATGTTTAAAATTATAATAGTTGTGATATCAATAACCATTTTGGAGTGAAACAAGTATATCTTGTATTAATTAATTGGAGTTGTATGTGTTTAAACTAATGTTGATATGTTTTTTAACTTACATTATTTAAGTAACTTTGTTCCGTCCTTAATGGACTTTAAGTAAGGATTTTTAAAATTTATTATATTAAAGAATTATGCAAACTATAGATAGTTACGACTTTAATGGTAAAAGGGCTATTGTTAGGGTTGATTTTAATGTTCCTCTGGATTCTGAATTCAATATAACCGATGATACAAGGATCAGGGCTGCATTGCCTACTATAAATAAGGTTCTTAACGATAATGGCTCTGTTATATTAATGTCACACCTTGGGAGACCTAAAGGTGTTGATGAAAAATTTTCTTTAAGACATATTGTTTCTCATCTTTCTTCTTTGCTTGACAGGGAGGTTAAATTTTCAGACGATTGCATTGGTGTTTCTGCCAATAAATTAGCTTCTGATCTTAATCCGGGAGAAGTCTTGTTGCTTGAGAATCTTCGTTTTCATGATGAAGAAAAAAAAGGAGATGAGGCTTTTGCTCAGAAGTTAGCTTCTTTGGCCGATGTCTGGATAAATGATGCTTTCGGAACAGCTCACCGTGCACATGCTTCTACCGCTGTTATTGCTAAATTTTTTCCTAACGATAAACTCCTAGGGTATGTTATTAAAGGGGAGTTGGAAAGTGTGGATAAAGTTATTAATAATTCTAAGGCTCCTGTTACAGCTATAATGGGGGGGGCAAAGGTCTCTTCAAAAATAGATATTATCGAAAACCTTATGAACAAGGTTGATAATATTATTATTGGGGGCGGAATGACTTTTACTTTTGTTAAAGCAATGGGTGGTAAAATAGGGAGCTCTCTTGTTGAAGATGATAAACTTTTCATTGCTCGTGAATTATTGAAAAAAGCAGAAGAAAAGGGTGTGAAATTTATCCTTTCTACTGATGCTGTTATTGCAGATGCTTTCGATAATGATGCAAATACTAAACTGGCTAATGTTCATGAAATTCCACAAGGATGGATGGGGCTTGATCTTGGAAAAGAAACTATTGAAAACTTTTGCAGAATAATAGAAGAATCGAAAACTATACTTTGGAATGGTCCTGTTGGTGTATTTGAAATGGAAAACTTTTCAGCAGGAACAAAGGCTATTGCCGAGGCTATTGTTAATGCAACAGAAAAAGGTGCATTTAGCCTTATCGGGGGGGGTGACTCGGTTGCTGCAATTAATAAATTTCATCTGGCAGATAGGGTTAGCTATGTGTCAACTGGTGGTGGCGCATTACTTGAATATATTGAGGGTAAGGAATTGCCGGGAATTGCTGCGGTTTTAAAGTAATATTTATGTATATATCTTTGTTGGGTGTTCTGTTTAAAGAACACCCTCTTTTTTTTTTCTTAAGCCTCTGACTTCTCTTTCTTTATTTTTTAATCTATATTTGAACTTTGTAAAGATAAACCCAACAAGATTAATGGAAGATTTTAATATCAGGAATAATAATTTGAACGATAACGAGAGGGAGATTGAGCGAGCCTTGCGTCCATTGGAATTTAGTGATTTCAGCGGTCAGGCTAAAATTGTAGAGAACCTGAGAGTATTTGTTCAGGCTGCTAAGATGAGGGGGGAAGCTCTTGATCATCTGTTGCTTCATGGACCTCCTGGATTGGGGAAAACAACTCTCTCAAATATCGTTGCTAACGAATTAGGGGTGGGTTTTAAGGTAACTTCTGGCCCTGTGCTGGAAAAACCAGGGGATCTTGCTGGTCTTTTGACTAATCTGGACGATAATGATGTACTTTTTATTGATGAAATACATCGGTTAAGTCCTGTTGTTGAAGAATATCTTTATTCTGCAATGGAGGATTATAAGATTGATATAATGATTGATAAAGGTCCGGCTGCACGTTCTGTACAGTTACAAATAAGTCCTTTTACCCTCGTTGGTGCTACCACCAGAAGTGGCTTGTTGACAAGTCCCTTGAGGGCACGCTTTGGGATAAATTGTCATCTGGAGTATTACGATGCCAGTATATTAAGTGATATTGTTAATCGTTCCTCTTCTATTCTTAATGTTAAAATTACTAGTCAGGCTGCTTTGGAAATAGCCTCGCGAAGTCGTGGGACTCCCAGAATTGCCAATGCCTTGTTGAGGAGGGTAAGGGATTTTGCCATGGTTAAAGGCAATGGAACAATAGATCTTGAAATGGCTCAATATTCCCTTGAAGCACTGAATATAGATAGGTATGGCCTTGATGAAATGGACAACAAGATATTGACTACTATTATTGACAAATTTAAAGGTGGTCCAGTTGGAATAAGTACTATTGCTACTGCTGTAGGCGAGGATGCGGGTACTATAGAAGAAGTTTATGAACCATTCTTAATTAAAGAGGGGTTTGTTAAACGCACCCCTAGGGGAAGAGAAGTTACGGAGATGGCCTATAATCATCTTGGAAGAAGTAGTGTCGGTCTTGATTTAAATGGAAATCAAGGAAGTTTGTTTTAATTGATAATGTGTTTTTAGAAAGAGGGTTATTATGAAGAAAGTTATCTCAAATTTATATACAATGGCAACTATTCTTTTTGTAGTTGGTGGATTGTTGTTATACCAGGGGGAAAAGTCAGGATCGGTAGTAATATGCGTAGGCCTTTTAATGAATGTGGTTTTTAGGATTATTAATCTTAGTAAATCTAATCTGAAAGCTCTTAAGTTACTGGAAATATTAAAACTATGTTCTGCAGTTTTTCTTGCGGTAACAGTAGTTTTGTTTTTTATGGATTTTAAGGCTCTGGAATATGTTATAGTTGCAATCATTTTCGATGTAGTCCTTAATATTGAAGATCTTGCGGGGAAGAAAATCTTGGCGGGAAAGAAGTAACTTGTTTTTGGTTTTTAATAATCTAACTCACATATTTTTAAGTTAGTTATTCTCCATTTGTTAAAGTTAGTTAATAGCCTGTTTTATTATCATTTTAATTATATATATTTGTGATTATGAGCAGGAAGAGGATATGGATATTGGCCTCAATAATGGGTATAGCTCTTATTGGCCTTATAGTAATACAAACTCAGTATTTTGTCTCCGCTGATGAGATCAGAAGAGAACAATTTAATCATCAGGTCAATAAAGCCCTTGACAAGGTTGTCGCATATCTCGAAGATCAGGAGGCTATGTCTTTCGTTATGAAAGGACTGGGTATTAAAAATCAGGAAAAGGATGAATTGGATGAATCTCTTGGTATTGTAGAGAAAGATTATATTGATATAGATCAAAAGGTCAGGCTTTACATTGGAGATGGGAACAAAGTAAGACCCACAATAAATACTTATTTTACTATTTTCGAGAAAGATTCTCTGGTATATAGTGTTAACGATTCTCAGTCAACACATAAGGTTACTTCGGGTCTGTCACAGGCTGCTATGCGCATACAAATGAGATTGCAGGAAAAATTCGAGAACCAAACCTATGGTTTGAGGCAATTGGCAAACCAAATGGTTTTTTCAAATAGAACTTTAAAAGAAAGAATAGTGGATTTTGATATTGCCAGGATCATAAAGGATAAGTTATCGGATAGTGGAATTGATCTTCCTTTTGAGTATGCAATTAAATCTGAAGATACTTATATTGATTTGTCCAAGGATTATATTAATCAGGAAACGGATTACAGGTATAAAAAACGACTTTTCCCTGGTGATGTTCTTATTAGTAATAATACATTACACGTAATATTTCCTTATAAAACCAAATTTATATCAAGGTCTTTTGTATTGCTGGTGCCATCTCTATTGGTGTCCTTGCTGCTTATTCTGTCGTGTGCCTTTACTATTTTTATTATTATCAGACAGAAAAGATTATCTGCAATTAAAAACGATTTTATCAATAATATGACTCATGAGTTTAAAACTCCTATTTCAACTATTTCATTAGCATCGCAAATGCTCAAAGATGGGACTGTTTCTAACTCTCCTGATATGGTAGATCATATCGCTAAGATTGTAAGAGATGAAAGTACTCGTCTTACTTTTCAAGTTGAGAAGGTCCTTCAGATGGCGATGTTTTCTGAATCTAGAATGAAATTAAAACTTAAAGTTGTTAATTTACATGAGATAATTGATGGCTTATTGGAGAATTTCCGATTAAAGGTTGAGGATAAAAAGGGTGTTATTATTCATAATTTTGATGCTAGCAGTGATAATGTATTGGCAGATGAGCTTCACCTGGCAAATGTTATATCCAACCTTTTGGATAATGCTATCAAATATTGTATGAAGACTCCCAATATCACTATTTCCACTTATAATAAAAATGAAGGTGTTGTTGTCAGTGTTACTGATAATGGTATTGGAATATCAAGAAAGGAACAAAAACTTATATTTGAACGTTTTTATAGGGTTTCTACCGGCAATGTTCACGATGTAAAAGGTTTCGGCTTAGGACTGTCTTATGTCAAAAAAATTGTTGAAGCTCATGGTGGAAACATAGATGTGGAAAGTACTCTTCATAAAGGAAGTAAATTTGAGATTTATTTCCCTTTGAGTACAAAAAGTAAGAAAGTAAAAAAAAGTCTTATCTTTTAATGTTTTACCTGCGAAATTGTTTTTAGTAAGTAATTTTGGCACTGTAAAATAAGTTTGTAAATTTGAGTTTTGTAAAATAAGCTATAATTCTTGACTGCTATGGATGAAAAAGTTAAAATATTACTTGCCGAGGATGATAAAAACCTTGGATTATTGTTGAAAGAATATTTGTCTGCTAAAGGCTTTGATACTTCTTTGTGTGAAGATGGCGAAGAAGCCTATTCTGCTTTTTTAAAAGGGAAATTTGATATCTGCATATTCGATGTTATGATGCCAAAAAAAGATGGTTTTACTCTGGCAAGGGACATTCGTTTAATAAATACCGAGATTCCTATTATTTTCCTTACGGCTAAATCTTTAAAAGAGGATGTTATTGAAGGATTTAAGCTGGGTGCCGATGATTATATGACTAAACCTTTCAGTATGGAAGAGTTGTTGGTCAGAATTGAGGCAGTGTTGAGAAGAACAGTCGGCAGTAAGCAGGAAGCTGAGCAAGAAATCTTTAAGCTGGGTAAACTAACTTTCGATTCCAAAAAACAAATGCTTATACATAACGATCAAACTATAAAACTGACTACAAAGGAGTCGGAGTTGTTACGTCTTTTATGCACTAATGCTAATAGGGTTCTTGAAAGAAATTATGCTCTTAAGACTATTTGGTCAGACGATAATTATTTTAATGCCAGAAGTATGGATGTTTATATTACAAAACTGCGTAAACATCTTAAAGTCGAGGAAGGTATTGAAATAATTAATGTACATGGTAAGGGATATAAATTGATAATGTAGATAAATAATTATTGGGAAAGTATGAAGAAGATTGCTATAGCATGTGATCATGCGGGATTTGAATATAAGGAAAGATTGGTTGAATATTTTCGATCTAAAGGATACGAAGTAAAAGATTTTGGTGCCTATTCCGATGAGAGTATGGATTATCCCGATACTGCTCATCCTTTAGCTTATGCTGTTGAGAATGGTGAGTACGATCTTGGTTTTACCTTATGTGGAAGTGGCAATGGCATTTCAATGACTGCCAATAAACACCAGGGTATAAGATGTGCTCTTTGCTGGAGTGTTGAGATATCTGTGCTTGCTCGTCAGCACAACGATGCTAATGTTTGTGGTATACCTGCCAGATTTATTTCTTATCAAGATGCTCAGGCTATTGCTGATGCGTTCTTAAACACTGAATTTGAAGGTGGCCGTCACCAGAAAAGAGTTGATAAAATTGCCATTAGTGAGTAACTAAGGAATCAGTCTTTATGGACTTTTTAGTGTTTTTATTTTAGAGTTCAGCTGAAAAAGATATAATTAAAAAGGATGTCAATTTATTTCTGACATCCTTTTTAATATTATTAGATCTTACACATATCTACTTCTTTTTCCTGATTTGCATCTGTAACGGCTATTGTTGCTATATTTACAATATCCCTTACGCTACATCCCATTTGTACTATGTGAATTGGTTTGGCCGCCCCAAGTAATATTGGTCCTATTAGCTCTGCATCGCCGAGTTTCTCCAGCATGTTAAAGGAAATATGACCGGCACTAAGATTTGGGAATATAATTGTGTTTACATCCTTGTCTGCAATCTTTGAGAAAGGGAATTTGCTCTGCCTTAGATCTTTGTCAAGTGCAACACTGAATTGCATCTCTCCGTCTATCATTATTTCAGGATATTTGTTATGCAATATCGAGATCGCCTGGTTAATAACAGCAGGGTTACCATCTGTGATTTCTCCAAAATTAGAGTAGGATGGAATGACCATAACTGGTTCGGTATTGAACCGTTTTATTGCCTCATATGCCATTACTGTGGTGTTCACAAGAGTCTCTGCATTTGGATTCCTGTTTACTATCGTGTCTGCAAGGAAATACGAACCTTTTTTGGTGATAGCTACATGCATGCCTGCCATAACGCTGGCGCATTCCCTTATGCCTATTATGTTTTTAGCGATATCTATTATATCCCTGTATTTACTGTTTACTCCCGAAAGAAAAGCGTCTGCATCGCCTGCCTCTACCATCATCATAGCAAAGTGGTTTCTTTTGCGAAGCTTTTCCCTGGCCTCTTCCATTGTAACGCCTTTCCTTTGCATCTTGTTGTAGTAAAGACTGGAGTATCTTTTTCTTCTTTCCTTTTCTTCCTTTGAATTAGGATCAACAATTACAACTCCTGGAATATCTAGATTGTAACTTTTTATTAACTCCTCTATTTCTGATTTGTCTCCAACAAGTATTGGATAGGCGATGCCTTCATTGGCAACTATCTGTGCTGCCATTAGTACTTTTATGTTTATCCCTTCTGCAAATACAAGTCTCTTGGGATAGGCTTTTGCTTTATTGGTCATTATTCGCATTAGCTTATTGTCATGACCAAGCCTGTTCTCAAGTTCGTAACAGTATGCTGCCCAATCTGTGATGTTTTCACGTGCTACTCCCGACTCAATTGCTGCCTTTGCTACGGCGGGAGACACTGTTGAGATAAGTCTTGGGTCTAAAGGTTTGGGTATAATGTAATTCTTTCCAAAGCTTAAATTCTTTTCATTGTATGCTTCGTTTACTGTTTCCGGAACCGATTCTTTTGCTAAATCAGCTATAGCCTTTACACAGGCAAGCTTCATTTCTTCGTTAATGGCTGTTGCTCCTACATCCAGCGCACCGCGGAAGATAAAAGGAAATCCTAATACATTGTTAACCTGATTCGGATGATCCGAACGACCTGTGGCAAAGATTATATCCTCTCTTGCTGCCATTGCCTTCTCGTAAGGAATCTCCGGGTTGGGGTTGGCTAGTGCGAATACAATAGGATCCTTTGCCATGGATTTAAGCATATCTTCAGTAAGGACATCTGCAACGGAAAGACCGAGAAAGACATCTGCGCCTGCTATTGCTTCTTCCAGCGTGTGGACATCCCGGGATGTTGTGAATGCTTTCTTTGTCTCGTCAAGATCGTTTCTGTCTGTATGGATAACTCCCTCTTTGTCGCACATTACTAAATTTTCTTTCTGCACGCCTAGTGTCATGTATAGTTTTGTGCATGCCTGGGCGGAAGCACCGGCTCCGTTTACGACTACTTTGACATCTTCAATTTTTTTCCCTGCTATCTCCAGGGCATTTATTAATCCTGCTGACGATATAATGGCCGTTCCATGCTGGTCGTCATGCATGACAGGGATAGTTAGCTCTTCTTTTAATCTTCTTTCAATCTCAAAACACTCGGGGGCTTTTATGTCCTCAAGGTTAATCCCTCCAAAGGTTGGAGCTATTAGTTTTACTGTCTCAACAAATTTGTCGATGTCTTCAGTATCTACTTCAATATCGAAAACGTCAATATCTGCGAAAATCTTAAATAATAGTCCTTTCCCTTCCATTACAGGTTTACCTGCAAGTGCTCCTATATTTCCTAGTCCCAGTACTGCTGTTCCGTTTGAAATAACTGCTACAAGATTCTTCTTTGCGGTGTATTTATATGCGTTATTCTCGTCTTTTTCTATTTCAAGACAAGGTTCAGCAACTCCCGGCGAGTATGCAAGAGCAAGGTCTCTTTGTGTACTGTGGGGTTTTGTTGGGACTACTTCAATCTTACCGGGCCTTTTGCCGGCATGGTAAAGTAATGCGTCTTTTTTGTTCATTATTGGTTAGTTTAGTTTTATGGTTGTTTTGCTCTATAAAATTAATGTTTTTTTGTGACTAATTTTCTTTATTTAGAATCAACACATATTAATGCTTTGGTCTATAGTAGTATGTAACATTTCTCTAAAATTTCAAGTAAACCATAATATTATAACAAGTAAAACTTAGTACAGATTGTTATTTGGTTAAACATTCTTTTTATGGAGAAACTGGATATAATGCTTACGAAAATAAAGCAGGCTTTGTTTGCCCAGAATCAACGTAATGTAATTGACATTATATGGGCAAAACCTCTTGAGATAGTCAATTCTTATTGCGATTGTAGTCTATTGATATTATTAGATATGGATTCAGGATGGGAATTCGAGAAATTTGTCTCTGATATGCTTTACGATCTTGAATTGGAATACGATGTGTCTATCGATGCTGTGTTTATGGCTGAGGCTGAACTTGGCTCAATTCGGTGTGATCAACCTATTTTCGAAAATTTATTATTAAAAGGATATCACTTATGCAACTTGACGAAACTTTCAGGGTAAACCTTATTTCTAAAAGGATGGACCAGGCCTATGAAGTAATGGAGGTTGCAGATATTATGATTTCTCACGGGAAATTGGATTCTGCAGCAAGGTATATTTTATATGGAGCAATTTCCAGTGTTGAAGCTCTTAGTCTTAAATATAACCAGCCTACTGGTAATCAGAATATGATGATTCGCTGGTTTCATAATCAGATTATTAAAAATGGCCATATGGATAAGGAATACGGTCAAATACTTAGGCATCTGCATAAGGTTAATTTGAGAAGCGATTACGATAAATTTACCAGGTTCGAGAAGGATAATATATCGGAATTATTGATGACAATGATGAAGTTTGTCATAGAAGTGGATTATCATATTAATAATATATAGATCTATTTTGTTATTTCTCTGAAGATAGATTCAAGATTTTTATCTAAAAGTCTCAGTTCAATTAGCTGATAATTATTTTCAACTGCAAATCTGAAGATATCTTTTCTTATGTCTTTTGTGCAACTTACTATATAGTGGGTTGATGATATTTTCTTTAGTTCTCTGATACCTTCAATTTTAGTAATGGAATAAATATCAATCTCTTCTGTGAATTCAACGGAGATGTCTAATGTGTCTTTGTGTGTGTTTTTTATAAGATTATCTGTCTGTTCGTCTGCGGAGATTTCCCCGTTGTTTATTATTATTATTCTGTCACAAATGGCCTCTACCTCTTGCATAATGTGGGTGGAAAGAATTACTGTTTTATTTTTACCTAATTCCTTTATTAAACTTCTTATTTCCCCTAACTGATTTGGGTCAAGCCCTGTTGTCGGTTCGTCAAGTATAAGTATCTCGGGGTCGTGAATAAGTGCCTGTGACAGCCCTACTCTTTGTTTGTATCCCTTGGAAAGTGCCTCTATCTTTTTGTTCTGTTCTTTTGAGAGACCTGTTTTTGAAATTATATCATCTACATTTTTTTTTGTGTCTCTGAAAGGACAATATATTCTGGAAACATACGAAAGATATTCCCTTACATACATATCTTGGTAAAGTGGATTGTTTTCAGCAAGATATCCTATATGTTTCTTAGTCTCAAGGGGCTTTTCAATAACATTATTACCCAATACATTAACAGTACCTTCGTCAGGCTTAAGAAGGCCTGTTATAATCTTCATAGTGGTTGTCTTTCCTGCCCCGTTTGGACCAATAAAACCGGTTATCTCTCCTGGGTTTAAAGTGAAACTTATATTTTTCAGTGCCCTGTGCGATCCATACGATTTTACTAAATTATTAACCTCAATAGACATAAATGAAGGGGTTTTAGTTTTAACAAAAATAATAAAATTAGGTGCAAACAATAACTATATCTATTTTTTATTTTCCCGTATATAATTTACTTTTGAAAAAAAATTAGTTATGGCAGATAGAAGACACAGCTCAGTTGTAAATATATCAGGTTTGAAAATGGGGGGAGATAATCCTGTAAGAATTCAATCAATGACTACTACAAATACACTTGATACGGAGAAAACTGTTGAACAGGCAATCAAAATTATTGATGCCGGAGGTGAATTGGTGAGGGTTACCGCCCAGGGGATAAAGGAGGCTGAAAATCTTAAAAATATAAAGGAGTCATTGCTGTCTAAGGGTTATATGCAACCTTTGGTGGCAGATATCCATTTTAATCCCAAAGCTGCCGCGATTGCTGCTCTTTACGTCGATAAGGTGAGGATTAATCCTGGTAATTTTATAGATAAAAGGGCTGTCTTCGAAAAGCTTGATTATACAGATTTGGAGTATGCTGCCGAACTTGAAGATTTGTATGCCAGGTTTTCATCTTTTCTTAAAATATGTAAGGAGAATAATACTGCTGTCAGGATTGGTACTAATCAGGGTTCTCTCTCCGATAGAATAATGAGCCGTTATGGTGATACTCCGGAGGGTATGGTTGAGGCTACTATGGAATTTTTAAGGGTATGTAAACAAGAATCCTTTGATGATGTGGTAATATCCCTGAAATCCAGTAATACTGTGGTAATGGTTAATGCTGTTAGGTTGCTTGTTGAGGCTATGAATCAGGAAGATATGTGTTATCCTTTGCACCTGGGGGTTACAGAGGCTGGCGAAGGCGAAGATGGAAGAATTAAATCGGCAATTGGTACGGGCGCTCTTCTTGCTGATGGTATTGGTGATACAATTAGGGTTTCACTTACAGAAGAACCGGAAAATGAAATCCCGGTTGCTAGAAAACTGGTTGACTATTCAATGGCTAAATCTGAATATATAGAAAAATTCGATTATCTGGATAAAAGGGCAAGCTTCTTAAGTGGTTACAAATATCCTGTGGTGGTGGTGGATTTTTCACACGATGATATTCCGGGTTTTGATATCCCGGAACTTTCAGGCTATAAGAAAATAGGAGAAGAAGAGTGGGAAGAAAAAGAACAACCTTCTGAATTTATTTACGTAGACGCCCTAGGACCAGGATTATCTGCTCTGCCTAAACAACTAAATGTAATTGTTCCCGGAGTTATGTGGGATGTTGCCCATGTGTATAATAGAAATGCCTGTCCTTTGTTTACTATCGATGAGTATGCTGAGTTTAGAATCGAAAAAAGTGATGCCAGGTTTCATTTTATTGAAGTGGAATCAGAGCAAGAAATTAATATAATTAAAAATGATGAAAAGGCTGTTGCAATTATTTATGTAAATAGAGATAGCCTGTCTAATGCAAGAAATATTGCTGTTTCTTGTGCAGAATTTAATATTCCGGTTATTGCAAAGTCGGAGTACCGTGAAAGCAACTACGAAGATATATCGATAAAATCATCAGTAGATATGGGCGCGCTATGCCTTGACAAATTGTGTAGTGGTATATGGGTAGATTCCAATGGATTAATAAAAGAGGAAGAAGTTAAGAAACTTTCTTATTCAATACTTCAAGCTGCCCATTTCAGAATTACGAAGACTGAGTTCATAAGCTGCCCTGGTTGTGGTCGCACTCTCTTCAACCTTCAGAAAACTGTTGCAAGAGTAAAAAATGAATTGGCCCATTTAAAGTGTCTGAAAATAGGAATTATGGGGTGTATAGTTAATGGTCCTGGTGAAATGGGCGACGTGGATTATGGCTATGTTGGAGCCGCTAAAGGTAAGGTTACTCTGTATAAAGGAAGACAAGTTGTCAAAAAAAATATTCCAGAGGAAAATGCACTCGATGAATTAATAGCTCTTATAAAACTTAATGGCGACTGGATAGATAAATAATGATATGAAAAAAGTTTTATTAACTTTGTATGCATCGAAATCAGTAAAACTTGAACAGACAGAACGACAACAATATAATAAGAGACTTTTCTAAAGGTAAAGAATATGCCTTTAGGTATATCTACGATAAGTATGCTCCGTCGTTAAGACATTTTGCGTATAAATACCTGGAGGATGGTATTTCTATTGATGATGTTGTGCAGGATGCGTTTGTAAAACTTTGGGAACAAAGGAATATTTTTAATATAGAAAATACCCTGAAGTCTTTTTTATATAAAACAGTTAAGAATCAGTGTCTTAATATTATCAGGCATTCTGTCGTTAAACAAAAACATTCTCAAAGGGTTTTAGATGAAGATACTCAAGAATTCTTTCTAGACAATATTCTTGAGACCGAAGTATTCCATTTATTACTTACTGTTTTTGAGGAATTGTCCCCTTCATGTAAAGAGGTCTACCGAATGAGCCTTAACGGATTTAAACATGAGGAAATTGCTGAAGAATTGAATATCTCTGTAAATACTGTAAAGAAGCATAAAAACAATGCAAATAATTATATGAGGGAGAGATTAAAGAATATTCTTTCACTTTTAATGTCGTTCTAGGATACATATAATCAAACGCTTAATATTGATTGTGAAAAAAAGTTAATTTTTTTATTACACCAAACGCTATTTTGCGTGTTTTAGCTTTAAACAAAACCCAATTTAGCGTGGATTCAAATTATCCTTACAAAATTAGTGAACTGGTTATTCTTTATTTAAAGGAAGATCTTGATCTTAAGGGTCAGGAAGAATTGAATAATTGGAGAAAGGAATCTGAAAAACATGAAATCATTTTTCAGAGAATGATTTCTTCTGAAGAGTTTAACCGCAAAGTAAATAAATTTGTGAAATCTGCCTCTGAGGCAGAAAATGATTGGCAAGAATTAAGAAAACTTATATCTGCCAAGCAAAAAAAGCATCCTTTTATTAGTTTAATGAAATATGCCGCAGTGTTTATAATCCTTTTGGCTGTTGGATTTTTATTGTATTTTTCCCATCCTTCCACTAATTTAAATCAAATTGTCAAAACTACCGAAATTACTGCCGGCTCATCATTTGCAACTTTATTATTGCCAAATGGAAAAGAAGTTAGGCTTGGTAATAATTCCAATGTGAATTTGCCTGAGATTAGTAAGTGTATTGTAAATGTAGGAGATACTCTGCGGTATGAAAATCAGCAGGGTAAACCCGATCCTGAAGAGATTGAATACCATACTATCAAAGTTCCACGAAAGGGAGAATATAATTTAAAGCTTAGTGATGGTACTATTGTATTTTTAAATTCTGAATCAAAGCTAAGATATCCTGTCCCATTTAAAGGAAAATTCAGAAAGGTATATCTTGAAGGGGAAGCCTATTTTCAGGTAAAATCAAATAAGGATAAACCTTTTATTGTTGACGTAAATCAGATGAAGGTTAAGGTTCTTGGTACATCTTTTGGCGTGAGGTCATACAACGATGAGGATAAAATATTGACAACGCTTGTTGAAGGAAAGGTCTTTGTAAGTGTTCCTCATATAAATGGTGAAACTATTTTACAACCTTCTTATCAGGCTAGTTTTAATAAAATAGAAGGAAAACTTGAATCAAAAATAGTGGATGTCGAACAGTATGTAGGATGGAAAGATGGGCGACTGGTTTTTGATAACACTCCCCTCGATAAAATCCTTCGGGAACTCAGCAGGTGGTACGATTTTGAAGTGTTCTATATGAATAAGGATCTAAAAGATATCCCATTTTCAATCAATATAAAGAAATATGATGATTTTAATGAAATACTCGATGTTCTTGAGAAAACACAAAAACTTAAATTCAGGATAAAAGGTAAAGCTGTGATTGTCAAATAAAAAAAAGGCAGTGCTGCAAACACTACCTTTCAAATTCTTTTAAACCTGCTGCAAACAGGTAAGAAATATTTGTTGTACTTAAATTACAAAGTTATGAAAAAAAAGTGCTTATGCCTCAGCCTGAGGCATAGAAAAATCATTAAACTGATTTTGACTATGAAATTGATGATTTTATTTGTTTTGCTTATGGCAATGCAGGTTCAGGCCAGTATTTATGCTCAGAATGCCAAGCTGAGTATAAAAATGGAGAACGTATCTGTCAAGCAAATAATTAAAGAAATTAAGAAAAACTCGGAGTTTAGTTTTGTCTACAGCGATGTAGATATCAATGGACTTGACAAAAGAGATGTCAACTTTACAAATGTTGCTGTAGAAAAGATTCTTAACAAATGCCTACAGGGGACTGATATTGTTTATGAAATAGTTGACAGGATTATTATCTTAAAAAAGGTATCTGATAAAGAATTTCCGGTAATGCAGAAGGCTATCACCGTTAAAGGTATTGTAAAAGATAAAGACGGTAATCCTCTGCCAGGTGTTTCTGTTATTATCAAGGGAACAAACTCAGGTGTATCAACCGACAATAACGGTAAGTTTAAGATCGATATTCCGGAAAAAGGAATGACTCTTTTGTTCTCTTTTATAGGTATGAAAACTAAAGAGTATAAAGTAGAGGATAATAAAGATCTTAATGTAATTCTTGAAGAAGACAAAAAACAGCTTGATGAGGTAGTTATCACTGGTTATGCCAATATCAATAAAGAAAGCTTTACAGGAAACTCTGTGTCTGTGAGTAAAGAAGAACTTTTAAAAGTCTCAAAGACAAGTATTATTAGTGCATTACAGGCATTCGATCCTTCTTTTAGGATAGAAGAAAACAATGAAATGGGATCAAACCCTAACGCTTTACCTGAAATGTATATACGTGGTAGGTCTGGTATTGGGGTAAAAGAACTGGATGCAAATAATTTTTCAAGGGTTGCAATGAAAAGCAATCCAAACTTACCTACATTTATTCTGGATGGTTTTGAAGTGAGCATTGAAAAAGTCTTCGATTACGATATTAATAGAATAGAAAACATAACTATATTGAAAGATGCTGCTGCTACAGCTATGTATGGTTCAAGGGCTGCTAACGGGGTTGTGGTAATCACTTCTATTGCTCCAAAGTCAGGAGAGTTACATGTTACTTATGGTATTACTGGTAGTGTTATTGCTCCTGATTTATCGGACTATAACCTTATGAATGCTGCACAAAAGATTGAGGCTGAAAGGCTGGCTGGATTATTCGATCCTGCAGAAAGTCAAACTGAGTCTGAAGGATTAAAAAAATATAACGAGAAATTGGCTCAGCTTAGAAAAGGTGTCGATACCTATTGGCTTTCAAAACCTTTACGTACTGTTTTAAATCATAAGCACAGCCTTTTTATAGAAGGAGGGGAAAAAAATATTAGATTCGGACTGGATGTACAGTATGATAGTAATGATGGTATTATGAAAGAATCATACAGAAATAGAAAAGGTGTGGGATTTTTTATCGATTATAAAATAAATAATTTGCAGATAAGGAATTATGTGTCTTATAACAATATGTCTTCCCAAAATTCTCCTTATGGTTCTTTTAGTGATTATACCGATAAACTTCCTTATAATGAGTTTAAAGATGAAGATGGGAATTATCTTCAGGAACTAAAGCTTTGGCAAAGTGGTAATTCTAAAGTAAACCCATTATATGAAGCTCATTTGAATAGTCATGATAAGTCTTCATATAAAGAGTTTATTGATAATCTTGGAATTAACTGGTATGTTAATGACTACCTTCAGGTAAAAGGGCAATTCAGTATTACTTACCAGAATGATAATTCGGATATTTTTATCGACCCAAGATCCAAAAGAGGCGGTAATGATAGCAGGGATATGCATTTGAAAGGAAGTTTATCTTTGTCTAATGGGGAAAGTACCAGATATTATGGTAATGTGTTTACCTCTTATAATAGGAATATCGGGGTTCATAATATGAATCTTAATGTTGGAGCAGAGATTAGTTCTCAGGAGAGTAATGAGGTACGTCAGTTGTTTTGGGGATTCCCTTCCGGTGCATTGAATTCTATGAACTATGCCAGAGAGCTGGTAGATAAACCATCAAAGTATGACAATACAACCAGATCTATAGGTTTTATTTCAACATTGAATTATACCATAAACAATATATATTTATTCGATGCTTCTTGTAGAGTAGATGGTTCTTCTGAGTTTGGTGCCAATAAAAGGTTTGCTCCTTTCTGGTCTGGTGGTTTTGGTATTAATCTTCATAAATATGAGTTTATAAAGAATATGTCTTTTATTGATATGCTTAAACTCAGGTCTTCATACGGACAGACAGGAAAGGTTAATTTCCCTGCCTATTGTGCAATTTCTATGTATCAGGTAGAAGCTGATGATAGTTATAAGCATGGATACGGGGTTCATCTTATGGCTCTGGGAAATGTTGATTTAGTATGGGAAAAGACAAATACAATTGATGTTGGATTTGAAACTACTATGTTTAAAAACAGATTTACTTTGAAAGCTTCATACTATAATAAAAGAACAGAGGATTTGATTACTGATGTCACTGTTCCTGCTTCTGCCGGCTTCTCTTCTTATAAAGATAATCTGGGGGAGATAGAAAATAAAGGTTATGAGCTTAATCTTAATTTAAACCTTGTTAGAAGTAGGGATTTATTTATCTCTGTTTATGGAAATATGGCTCATAATGAAAATAAAATATTAAAGATCTCCGATGCCTTAAAAGCTTATAATGATAAGGTTAATGACCAATATTTTGATGAGGGAGAAACTTACACAGATATTAAATATACAAGACCATTAAGAAAATATGAAGAGGGTGGTTCGACAACTTCTATATTCGCTATGAGATCTTTAGGTATTGATCCAATAACAGGTCAGGAGTTGTATATTAACAGGGATGGTTCTGTTTCTTATGAATGGAATGCTCATCAACAGAGTATTGTTGGAAATACTGAGCCTGATTTTATGGGTAGTTTTGGTTTAAACGCACAATATAAGAGTTTCTCTTTGTTTGCTTCTTTTATGTATGAGTATGGCGGTCAGAGATATAATTCAACATTAGTTTCTAAGGTAGAAAATGCTGATATATATATTAATAATGTAGATAAAAGAATATTGACCGATAGATGGAGAAATGTCGGGGATTTTACTACTCTTAAGAATATTGCTGATAATAGAATGACCAGACCTACAGAGAGGTTTGTGCAGGATTACAATTATATTTCTTTAGGTTCTTTGTCCTTGGGTTATGATTTTGACAAAAAAATAGCTAATCGTATGGGAATGTCTCTTTTTAGAATTGAATTCTCGTCTAATGACATGTTTAGGATAAGTACTGTGAAGGCTGAAAGGGGTTTAAGTTATCCTTTTAGTAGAACTGTTAATTTTTCTGTTAAAGCTCAATTTTAATTATTTATATTATGAGAAAGTTTAAAATATTATATCTGTTACTGCCTTTTCTTTTGCTTTCCTGTGAAGAATGGCTGGATGTAACTCCTTCCGATCAGGTTAGTGAGAAGGATCTTTTTAAGACTGCTGAAGGTTATAGAAATTCTTTGCTAGGGATATATAAGGATATTTCTTCAAGCGATATGTATGCTAAAGAAATGACTTGGGGATTAATGGATGTGTTGGGACAGTATTATGATTTGTCATATTCTAAAAATTATGCTTATAGATTCTCTGTATACGGGGGAGAGTATACTTTCGACTACGTTAGAACAAAGCCTATAATTAATAGTCTTTGGTCGAAACCTTATAATGCTATAGCAAATTGTAATAATCTGATTCAAAACCTTGATAATGCGAATGCTGAAATGTTTAAAGATGGCCAGGGGGGAGATGAACTCAATCTGATCAAGGGGGAGGCCTATGCTCTTAGAGCTCTTATTCATTTTGACCTGTTAAGGATCTTTGCTGCTTCTCCTAAGGTAGATCCAAATGGAAAGTATATACCATATTGCGATAAATTTCCCTCTATACTAAATGATAAAAAAGAGGTTAATACCATTATGGACAGTATTATTTCTGATCTGGAAAAGGGTGAAAGACTTACTATAAATTATGATACTTTACGAAAGGGTGCAATATACTACGTTTCTCAAAGGCTGGAAAGCCAAAGAAGTGGTGGTTCAAGCGATTTCTTAAGCTTCAGAGGGTATAGATTGAATTATTATGCGATTCGTGCATTGAAAGCAAGGGCTTACTTGTATAAAGGGGATGTGGAAAATGCCCTTAAAGAAGCAAGCTTTATTAAAGAGCAGAAACTTTTCAAATTTACAAGTAGCTATTATATGGGACAGGGGAATACTAAAATGTATCATGATGTCATGTTTGCACTTTATAATAACCATCTTGTTGATTTCTACAATGAGGAGAATTATTCTGAGGGATACTATGACTTCTACCTTGCCGTAAAAGCTGAGGATATGTTTGACGTGAGTCTATACGATGATACCGATTCTGAAAAAGATTACAGGTATTCTAAAATTATAGAAAAGCGTACCGGCGAATTTTTTATGTCAAAGAAATACCCTGAAAGTAGTGGAAGTTATAATGAATATAATAAAAAGATGATTCCTATGTTACGTTATAGCGAAGTACTACTTATTTATGCGGAATGTATGTATGATATTGATCCCGAGAAGGCAAAAGATGCTTTATATATTATTAGATATTACAGGGGCTCTAAGGATGACATAGATATCAGCTCTAAGGAAAATTTTATGAAAGAGATAAAACTTGAATATCAAAGGGAGTTTATTGGCGAAGGACAGATGTTCTTTTATTACAAGAGGTTGAACCAGAATATTGTTACAGATGGAGAGGAGATAGATATGACTAAAAACTTTATTATACCTATTCCTGATATTGAGTCTATTAATAATTAATAAGAATTTGAGACATGAAAAAATATATAATATACATTTTGGGATTATTGTTTTTCGTTTCCTGTCAGGAAGAAAAATTAGATACTTTTTCTGGAGAAAGATATATTTCATTTTCTAAAAGTGTGGAGACAGATAGTGTGTCTTTATCTTTTTTCTTTTATCCTGGGAAGGATAGGGTGATTGTTCCTCTGGAAATTTGTCTTGCCGGTCTGCCTTTGGAAAAAGATATGGATTATAAGATTGAGGTTAATGATAAATTTACTACTGCTGAAAGTAAATGTTTTAATCTACCTGAAAATTTAGTGTTTGAAAAGGGCAAAATTAAAGATACTGTATATGTCGAACTTATAAATTCTCCTGAGTTAAAGGAAAAGGAGGTTAAATTGCTTTTAAATATTGTGGAGAATGAGAATTTTATCCCCGGAGCAATTCCCTACAGATTTGCAAAAATAGTTTTTTCTGACATAATCTCTCAGCCTGAGTGGTGGGATGATGATGTGACTGACTATTACCTTGGTGATTATTCTGAAAAGAAGTTTAAACTGTTTATGCAGGTAACAGGTATTGGCGATTTAAAAGGATTGCATGCCAGTGAGATAAGAAGCTACGCTATACAGTTTAAGTATTATTTGATTAAAGAAAAGGAGGCGGGACGAACTGTTTATGAGGATAATGGTGCTGAAATGGAAGTCTCTGTAATCGGGTAGTTCTTTTTAGGTTATTTAATTAAAAATCTTTAAGAAATGAAAAATACATATATATTAATAGTTCTCATTACATTCCTGTTTTCCGGGTGTTATGAGGATAAAGGGAAATATGATTATAAGGAATTAAATGAAATTGAAATAGAAAATCTGGAATGGGGCTATAATCTTAATGAGGGTGATTCTATTGCTTTGTCTCCTGTTTTAAAATTTAGTGGTGACAGTTTACCTGATAATGTTCTGGATTTTAAATGGAAAGAGAATCAGGGGGATATTTTATCCAATCAAAAGGATTTTACTTTCAAAGCTAATAAAACAGGTGAGTTTACTGTGTATTTAGAAGTATATAATAAGCTGAGCCGTTTAAGTTATTTTAAAGAGATTACTTTTAGGGTTTCTTCCAAATATAAAAAAGGATGGATGATTCTTTCTGAAAAAGATGGCAAGTCAAGATTATGCTTTGTACAACCAATTACACAAATTATTAACAAAGGGACTAAAGAGGAAAAGGAAATAACTGTTTATAAGGAGTTTGTTGATGTATATAAGGAGGCTAATGGGAAAGAATTGGGTTCAAAACCAATTATGCTTCAGGAACATTGGCTTGCCAGCGACTATGACTATGATAGTGAGGTGTTTGTTATGCAACAGGGTGGCCAGGGATGCGTTGAAATGATGAATTGTATTTTAAACAGGTACTGACAACTGATCAGGAGTTCATGGGGCAGTCTTACCCTGAGGATTTTAAACCTATAGATGCATTATTTTGCCGTCATTCAAGCTATATATTAAATTACGATGGTAGGTTATTTGTAAGAAAGTTAGATGATGAAGAAAATATGCATAGTGGCTATTTCTTACAGATACCTGCATACTTCGAGGGTGGTTTATCTGTTGGGGATATAATTCCTACTAAGTACTGGAATACAAAATTTTTCCTGATTTACGATAAGCTTAATAAAAGATTTTTAGGAGTAAGGGATACTTACAATGGAGAGAATAGTTGCGAAATCAGAAAAATTACTTACACGGAACTTCCGGAAGGGGTAACTAACTTCAATAATATTGATAAGGATTATATTTGTTGTAAATATATTAATCCTGACTCTTATGAATCGTCATTCTTTTCGGTTTTAAAAGAGCCGGGGGAAGATAAATATTACGCCTTGGAATTTACTGTTTCTGATAGAATACAATTAGAAGGAGAACCTGTTCAATATGAGATCCCTGGTTCTGTAATCAAGGCTGAAAGCAAGATTGTGCCTTTACCTTTTTATGAATATGTATTTATTACTTCCGGTGCTAATAACGATGAATTATATCTTTTTGATAGGGATACAAAAAAGGCTCCTGTCTTAATTGCAAGTTTTGCTGGAAAATCTATTGCCAGCCTTCAATTTAATAAGGAAGATAATGATAGGTTGGCAATAGGATTTGAGTCTGGTGAATTTCATCTTTATGATATTTCCCATGAGAATCTGAGTAAGAATAAAATGGAACTGTTGTATACCTCTAAGGATAATTTTGGAAGAATAGTGGATGTAGAGGAAAAGATGTATTCTAAGTGGTGGTAAATCAATATCTTGAGTCAGGAGCCAAGGCTTCTGACTCTCTCTTCACATAATTTATTTTAGCAGGCAAACGATGTCTTTGCCCCGAATAGTTGTATAAAAAATAAGGATATGAGAATAGTTATTTTGTCAACATTATTAATGTTGTCTTCATTTTGTATTGCTCAACAAAAAGCAAATTTTAAGTTAGCTCAGAAATTTAAAAAGGAGCTGGAGAAAGATAGAAGTCTTAATATTGACCTGAGATTTCTAGAGGATAGCGATAATTTTTGGTATTCCCAGGAAACTAAGGAGGGGAGAATGTTCTATTTTGTAAATCCCCAAAAACGATCTAAGATAAAGTTGTTTGACAATGAGGATTTGTCGTTTAAGGTTGCTGAATTAACACATAAGGCTGTTAATCACAAAAAATTTAAGTTTCATGACCTTGAGTTCGACAAATCTCAAAGGCATATTACTTTTAGCTTAGATGGAAATAAATATAAATACGGGGTTTATTCAAAGAAATTAGAAATAGTAAAGGATAAAAAGGAAGCAAAAAAGAATTCCCGTCCTATTTATTCTTATATGTGTTTCTCGCCTGATAAAAAATACTATGTCTATGCAAAGAAACACAACTTGTTTTTGAAGGGTGATCCGGATAAGACTACTGATACTCTGGAGGTTCAGTTGACTTTCGATGGTGAAAGATACTTTTCATATGCCAAAAACGGGAACGATACCACTTCTTCGGAACAGGAAACTAATGTCAGGTGGTTTAAAAATTCTAAAAAGATATATATTGTTCGTGAAGATGAAAGTAAACTTGAGGATATGTATGTTATTAATCCTCTTGGAGATGGTAGACCTGAATTAAAAACATACAGGTATGAAATGCCTGGTGATCAAAATATTACTCAGTATAAACTTACTGTTATAGATATCGAAACAAAGAAAATTGTGAAGGTTAATGCTGATAGGTGGGATGGTCAGTATATTGAAGTCAAACATGCGACTAAAGATGCTTCAAAAATTTATTTTGAAAGGTATACAAGGGGGTTCGATGAGGTTGAATTATGTGTTGCTAATACTGAAACTGGGGAGGTTAAGGGTCTTATCCACGAAATAGATAAACCTTATGTCGATTATCATATGAGACGTATCGATTTTCTAAACGATGGCGAAGAGATTATTTGGAGATCTGAACGTACTGGATGGGGGCATTATTATCTTTACGATAAAGATGGAAAGCTGAAAAGACAAATGACTTCCGGTGCTTGGGTTGCCGGGCAGATTCAAAAGATTGATACCCTTAACAGGACTATGTATATATATGGTTATGGAAGGGAAAAAGATTTGACCCATATTACTATATCATGTATAGGGTTAACATGGATAACGGACAAATATACAGAATGACTGATGAAAATGCTAATCACAGCGTGTCAATAAGTCATTCAAATAAATATATAGTTGATAGATTCTCAAGGGTTGACTTAGAACCTAAAATATATCTAAAAGATTCCAATGGAAAGATTATAATGAACGCTGGCCGAGATTGATGTGAGCGATGTAATGGCCATGGGATGGAAAAAACCAATTCGTTTTAAAGTTAAGGCTGCCGATGAGGTTACTGATCTGTATGGAGTTATGTGGCTGCCTGCTGACTTTGATAAAAATAAGAAATATCCTATTATTTCTAATGTATATCCTGGGCCTTTCTATGAGTATGTGCCTACTTCTTTTACTTTAAAGCACGAACATAATACTCTGCTTGCTCAGCTTGGTTTTGTTGTTATTACCGTTGGTCACAGGGGTGGAACTCCTATGAGGGGTAAGTTCTATCATACTTATTCTAATGGTAAATTAAGGGATTATCCTCTGGCTGATGATAAATATGCTATTGAACAGCTGGCTCAGAAATATCCTTTTATTGATATAGATAAGGTGGGAATTTATGGTCACTCGGGTGGTGGTTTTATGTCTGCTGCGGCTATTCTGACTTACCCGGATTTCTATACTGCTGCTGTTGCTTCTGCCGGTAACCACGA
>CAXXRT010000025.1:0-81070 GCA_963666945.2 Marinifilaceae bacterium | reverse complement strand
GGCAATAAAGAGGAAAAACCGGCTCAGCTTGCTTTATTTGAAGAGGAAGGGGATGGTGAATCTGATTTAATGGAAAAATATAGCGAGTATGCTCTTGTTTGTTATAATCTTAAGCCGGAATTATCTAAGCGGCTTATTGAAACCGGTACCGATAAGGTGTTTTTGGATATAGAGATGCCGTTGATTGGGGTGCTGGCTGAGGTGGAATTTAATGGTGTTTCTATCAGTGTGGAGAGTCTCAGGGATTATTCTCTTGAATTAAAGGAAAGGATAGGGGATATTGAGAAGCAAATATGGGAACTTGCGGGCGAACAGTTTAATGTTGCCTCTCCTAAACAGCTGGGGGATATTCTTTTCGATAAGCTTAATCTGGATCCTAAGGCTAAAAGGACTAAGACGGGACAGTATTCAACATCGGAACAGATATTGGCTAAATTAAAAAGTAAGAATGAGATAATTGAACATATACTCAATTTTCGCTCCTTAAGTAAGCTTTTAAATACTTATGCCAGTACTCTACATACTTATATTAACCCTAAAACAGGAAGAATTCATACTTGCTTTAATCAGGCCGAGACTTCTACGGGTAGATTAAGCTCTGTGAATCCTAATCTTCAGAATATTCCCGTGCGCACACAGGAGGGTAAAAATATCAGAAAAGCATTTATTGCTTCGGACGATCAGCATGTTTTCCTTTCTGCCGATTATTCCCAGATTGAATTGAGGCTGATGGCTCATATGAGCGGCGATAAGGGGCTGATAGATGCCTTTTTAAATAGGGAGGATATCCATACTGCTACGGCTTCAAAAATATTTAAGGTTTCTCTTTCTGAGGTGACTCAGGAAATGCGCAGAAGGGCTAAGACAGCGAACTTTGGCATTATTTATGGTATATCGGCGTGGGGGCTTGCCGAAAGACTGAATATCCCGCGTTCTGAGGGTAAAAATCTTATAGATGGCTATTTCGAAAGTTATCCTGGGGTAAAAAAATATATGGACGATTGTATTGTCAATGCAAGGGAGAAAGAATATGTTGAGACTATTATGGGCAGACGTAGATATCTTAAGGATATAAACTCCCGTAATTCGATTGTAAGGGGCATAGCTGAGAGAAATTCTATAAATGCTCCTCTTCAGGGATCTGCTGCGGATATTATTAAGCTGGCAATGATAAGGGTTCATAAGCGTATGAAGGAAAGCAAGATGAAATCGAAAATGATACTTCAGGTGCATGATGAACTTAACTTCGATTGCCTTAAATCTGAGGAAGGGTTACTGAGGAATATATTGCTGCAAGAAATGCAGGATGTTGTCGAATTAAAAGTTCCTCTTACCATAGAAATTGGTGTGGGGCAAGATTGGCTGGAAGCACATTAATTTGGAAAATTTAATAGTATGAATAATCAATTATTTACTGAAACTGTTCCAACTAAAATAGAAATAGATACCCTTCACAAAAGTAAGGACTCTCTGTTTTTTAGTCCTATATTGAAAAATAACGTGGATAATAATTATGTTAGTAGTGAGGATTCATTGTTTTCCGACCCAATACTTTATAGCGTTAGGGAAACCAACCTGCCTTTATTGAATACTCATAAAAGAGATGTTGGGTATTCGCGATCGGCATGGTTTATTGCTGTATTAGTCGTATTATTAATTATTTTCTCTAAAATACGCCTTAGCTATAGTAAACTTTCTTCTGACATATTCTCCGGGTTTTTCAGATATAGGTATATTTTGAAAATATACGATACTAAGAATATCAGAAACGATCTTGGATATGTATTAATGAACCTCTTGTTTCTCATTAGTATTCCTCTTTTCATTTTTCAATTAAGCATTTTTAAGGGGTATATGGATATTCCTGACTATAGGATGTTCTTGATTATTATGGGGGGAATTATGGGATTCTTTGCCTCCAGAATACTACTTGTGCTTTTATTGGGGCTGTCTTTAAGGGGGGAAAGGAGGCTAATGAATATATATTTAATTTGCTTATGCACTTTAAAGTTGCCGGAATTATTATTTTTCCTCTTACCGTTTGTATTCCGTATATTTTCTCCTCTGTTGTGCCTACTCTTGGGGGAATTGGTTTATTGGTTATTGCTCTGGCTTACTTCCTTAGTATTTTTAGAGGAATAAAAATATTATATCAAAAACATGTTTCACTTTTCTATATGATTTTGTACCTTTGTGCCCTAGAAATCGTACCTGCTCTAATTGTGTTGAAATTTTTAGTAATTAAGTAGCATTGGTATATTGTTTAAACTAAAAACTGTTCGTTTTGAAAGTAAAAAGCATTTTAGTGTCACAGCCTAAGCCTCAAACCGAAAAATCACCTTATTTCGATTTGGCCTCAAAGTACAACGTTGACATTTGTTTTAGGCAATTTATACAGGTGGAGGGGATAACTGCTAAAGAATTTAGACAAGAAAGAATAAATATTTTAGACCACACAGCTGTTATTTTTACTAGCAGAACCGCTATTGATCATTTTTTTAGGATTTGTCAGGATATGAGGGTTACTGTGCCTGATACTATGAAATATTTTTGTATTTCTGAGGCAACAGCTTTTTATCTTCAAAAATATATCGTTTATAGAAAACGAAAAATTTTCCACGGGGATAAAAATATTGAGGATATGACTAAAATCCTGCAAAAAAATAAATCTGAGAAGTTTTTGGTTCCTCTTTCCGATATACATAAACAATCTATTCCGGATCTTCTGGATTCTCTGAAGCTGGATTATACTAAAACTATTCTTTATAAAACTGTGAGTAGCGATTTGTCTGATTTGCCGGATATTAATAGTTTCGACATTCTTGCCTTTTATACTCCTTCAGGAATAAAATCTCTTATGCAGAATTTCCCGGATTTTCAACAGAAGGAAACTAAGATTGCGGCATTTGGTCCTGCCACCGCTCAGGCTGTTGAGGAATCAGGACTTAAGCTGGATATTAAAGCTCCTATGCCTCAGGCTCCTTCTATGACTATGGCTTTGGAACAGTATATCAAGAACTATAACAGGGAAGTAAAGAAATAATATAAAATAATATTACTATAATTGCTGATAGGTGTTCAAATTTATATTTTGAACACCTATTTTTGTAATATTCTTTTAACTTTGTAGGAGAAAAGATAATATTTATGCCTCAACATCTATGTGATTTTAAGAAAAGTGAAAGATTGTGCAGTAAGATTAGGATTGCAGATTTGTTTGCTAATGGCAATTCCTTTGCTGTATACCCTTTTAGGGTTGTTTGGAAGATAACTTCTGAAGAAAGGAAATTTCCGGTTCAGGTGGCTTTCTCTGTTGCTAAAAGAAAAATACGTAAAGCGGTTAAACGTAATTTGCTTAAACGACGTATAAGAGAATCCTACAGGCATCATAAAGCCTGTTTATATGAAAAATTAGGTGATGTGTCGGTGGATATGATGATTATTTATCTCAGTAGTGAGGTTAAGGATTATCAAACTATTGATACTGCCATGGATAAGTTATTTGAGAAATTGATAGATGCGAAAGTTTTTAATAAAAATAATGATATTACCGGTTAGGTTTTACCAATTGTGTATTTCTCCAATATTGCCCAGAGCCTGCAGGTACACTCCTACTTGTTCTGAGTATACTATCCAGGCTTTAAGGAAACATGGCCCTTTTAAGGGTAGCATATTAGCTTTAAAAAGAATATTGTCTTGCCACCCCTGGGGGGGGAGTGGGTATGATCCTGTTCCTTAAAATAGTATAAGGAACAGTAGTCCATCATTATGGCTTTGTCTAATAAATTAAGATTAATGATTATACAGTTATGGTAAAACCCATATGTCAAATAAAAATAAGTTAATACATATGAAATACTTAGGAAGAATTAATAATAAGCTGAAAATTTTTATTGCCCTTACTCTAATAGGGTTTATTTTTATTGGTTTTACCAGGGATGACAGGAATTTTGAGATAAGTAAAAACCTTAATATTTATGCTACTATCTTCAGGGAGCTTAATCTCTTCTATGTCGATGAAATAGATCCTTCCGATCTTGTGACTAAGAGTATCGACGGGCTGCTTAAGGAACTGGATCCTTATACTGTTTATTATCCTGAGTCCAGAATGGATGAATTTAAATTAATGACTACCGGAAAGTATGCGGGGATAGGTTCTCTTATTAGCCGTAGAAACAATAAAACTATTATTGCTAAACCTTATAAAAATTCCCCTGCTCATAAGGCTGGACTTAAGGCCGGCGATGTTTTACTTGAGATCGACGGTATTAGTCTTGATAATAAGTCAGCCGACGATGTCAGTGCTTTGCTAAAAGGTAAGCCTGGCGTTGATGTGAAAATACTTGTTGAGCGTCCGGGACAGGATAAACCTTTGACTTTTGTGGTAACAAGAGAGGATATACAGATTCCTTCTTTGCCTTACTATGGTATTGTTAATGATAGTATTGGATATTTATCTTTCTCTCAGTTTACCAATAATTCTGCCAGGGAAGTCAGAATGGCTGTCCTTGATCTTAAAAATAAGGGGGCAAAAAGCCTGATTCTTGATCTGCGTGCTAATCCGGGTGGATTACTCGATCAGGCTATTGATATTACTAATTTCTTTGTACAAAGGGGCGAGCCTATTGTTAGCACTAAGGGTAAGGTCTCTAAATGGGATAAAAACCATAAGGCGGCAAACAACCCTATTGTTCCTGATATGCCTCTTGTTGTAATGATTAACCGTGGATCTGCTTCTGCATCTGAGATTGTTTCGGGGGCGGTACAGGATCTTGATAGGGGGGTTGTATTGGGACAAAGGAGTTTTGGCAAGGGTCTTGTTCAAACAACAAGGGATCTTGTCTATAACACTAAATTAAAGGTTACTACGGCTAAGTACTATACTCCTAGCGGAAGATGTGTACAGGCTCTTGATTATTCTCACAGAAACGAGGATGGTAGCGTTGGTAAAATACCCGATTCTCTTATTACTGAATATACTACAAGAAACGGCAGGAAAGTTTACGATGGGGGTGGTATTATGCCTGATATTGATTTAAAACCTTATGAGTACAGCAAAATTGCTGCTAATCTTGTGGGACAAAGTATTATCTTCGATTTTGTTACTCAGTATCTTATTAATAATACTATAAACCAGTCTCCTGAGGAGTTTGAAGTGGATGATAATCTTTATTCTCAGTTTAAGGATTACGTAAAGAGTAAAAACTTTAAGTATGAAACTAACTGTGAAATGATACTCGACAAGCTTGAAAAGTCTGCCAGGGATGAAAAATATTTCTGTATTGCTGAAGGTGAATTCTCTAAGCTTAGAGAGAAACTAGCACATTCCATTGACAAGGATATGAATCTTTTTGCAGACGAAATAAAGGAGCTTATTGCCGATGAAATATTGGGCCGGGTTTATTTCTTTGAGGGGGTCATTCGCTACCGTTTAAAGCACGATACGGAACTCGATACGGCTATTAACGTATTAAATAATAAAGAAAGGTATAACAAGATTCTGAATATAAAGTAAAAAGTTTTACCATATTATGTGTTTGGCATTCAAAGTTTTTTTAATATACTTGCAGCTAGAATTAGAGAAAAATGCCATATGGTAGTGGCAATTAATAGGAAAAGAAATAAGATTTATAAAGAGATATGATGTTTGTAGTAATAAATAATTGTTGTTGTTGTTTTCTGAAATCAGGAAGCGGGCAATAGTTATATAGTTTTTAAAAGCATTTTAAAAGGCTTGCCCGTTTGTGGCAAGCCTTTTTTTATTGAAAATTTTTTAATATGATAAGTGAGAATATACTTGAGTTAATTGGTGGTACGCCAATGGTTAGGATTAATAAAATTAATCCTAAGCCGGAATCTGTTAATATCTACGCGAAGCTGGAGGGCTTTAATCCTACTGGCAGTATTAAGGACAGAATAGCTATTAAAATGATTGAGGAGGCGGAAAACTCCGGGCTTTTATCACCTGGGCAGACCATTATAGAACCTACTTCCGGTAATACCGGTATAGGTCTTGCAATTGCTGCTGTGGTAAAGGGTTATAAGCTGATAATTGTTATGAGTGAGGCTGTGTCAGTTGAAAGAAGAAAGATCCTTTCGGCTTATGGTGCCGAGATAATTCTTACGGGGGCGAGTCAGGGTACCGACGGGGCTATTAGAAGGGTGCATGAAATAGTGGATAATAATCCGGGAAGGTACTTCTTTCCTAATCAGTTTTCCAACAAGAATAACTATATGGCCCACTATGCATCTACTGCTGAGGAAATATGGCAGGCAACAAGAGGTGATATCGATTATTTCGTTGCTGCACTGGGTACCAGCGGAACAATTATGGGTGTTGGAAAATACTTTAAACGTTATAAGCCCGATGTTAAGATAGTCGAGGCTCATCCTATCCTGGGCCATTATATACAGGGTCTTAAGAATATGGAAGAGGCTATAGTTCCTGGAATATATGATACATCTGTTATTGATATATCTGAGATGATAGAAAGTGAGGAGGCTTTTGAGATGGCAAGAAGGATTATCAGAGAGGAGGGGATATTTGCGGGAATGAGTTCCGGTGCTGCCATGCTCGCTGCCTACAGGGTTGCCCAGCGTATTGATAAGGGTAATATAGTTGTGATTTTCCCGGACAGGGCTGAGAAATACCTGAGTACAGATTTATTTAATTACAGCTCCTAAAGGTACTATCTGGGTATGTTAAAATTGTTTTTATGGTTTAGAATTAAAGGGATCTGGTAAAGTTGTTTTCTTTATCTGAAATGAGATATTCGGTGTACTGTCCTTATAAAAACAGAGGCTTTCTCAATGTGAAAGCCTCTGTAATGTATTTTAATTATATCTGGGATTAAAGACCAAGAACGTCAGCTCCCTGCTTATATCTGATGTCTTTTGGTATACCTGCAGAATTAATTCTGTCAAGATCAGCCTGTAGGTGAGGTGCAACATTTCCTTTTTCCTTGATAAGCTTAGATGCTTTCTCATAGTCACCGTCACCCTGTATAACTATGATGTCGTGAACAAGCTGAGTCATAGCTTCTTTCATCTTTTCAAAGTTAACCTTATAGGTACCTTTTTCAGCATCTCTTGTGAAAGCACCTGTTTCTTCGAAGAAGTTGAAACGCATCATGTTGGCTTTACCGTGTGCACTTGCGGCACCGAAACGACATGAACGGAATATTCCAGCCATGAATGTTACGTAATTATCCATTAGATTTTCGTTCTTAATCACTCCCCACTCGTTAAGTTTAGTGATAAGGTAAAGACCAAGAATATCTGCCTTACCTTCTTCAATAGAAGTGTAACTGTCTTTAAGAGCTGTTCTGACAGCTTTCTTATCTTTAATAGTATAGTTAACACCAAGACCGTGAGCTACCTCATGGAACATAGTGTTTTCGAAGAATGCATCGAAAGTAACGTGTTTTCTTTGACTTTCATCCATTACAAGATTAGAGATAGGAATCAATATCTTATCGAATTTAGCCTGCATAGCATTTTTAAGCTGTAACTTTCTACTTCCTTTCTGAGCATGTACTCTTGGGTCGTTTGGAAGGTTTATTGCTATGTTTTTACTTCCTGCATTACAATCACCTGCATAGTAAATTACATCGTAAGCGTTCATGTCTGCATTAGAATTAGCCTTTTCAGCCTTATACTCGGCAGGTACAGGAATACTGTTCTGTAGTTTAGGTAGAAGAGCTCCATAAACGGATAATTTATTACTCCATTCCTTATCTTTTACAAGTATCTGAGCCGAGTGAGCTGCTTTGTATCCGAATAAAGCATCTTCGTAAGTCTCGATAGGGCCTATAACAATATCGATAGTATTGTTTTGCATATCCATCCATGCCAGGTCTGAAGCAAGATAATCGTCAGTTAATAAAGCTTCTGATCTTAATTCAAGATATTTCTTTAATCCTGCATCCTCTGCCAAAGTAGAAGCCTTTTTAAGAAGATCAGCAGCTTTTTTAATGTCCTCGCTGTATTCTACGTGGTAAGGAACAACTTTAAGGCTTCCATTCTCATCTCTTCTGATAACGCTATACCAGCTGGTTTTGTTTTCATCCTTAAGAGCTTCAAATTCCTCTTTAGTGATATCCTTAGGATAGTAGTTGGCACCTGCAGGTTTTGCACCCACACCATCTATAAATGGTTTGTTGCCTTCTAGTCTGTCCCAGGGACCGTAGTTGATTTCCATGTATTTCTTTGCATACTCATCTTTAACAGAGCTGAAAAGGGCAGCTTTATCACCGTAGGCATCTTTCCAGAATATTCTTTCCATGCAGTCAGAAGCTTCTATAAGTATGCGAATCATTTGCTTTTGCTTATCTGTAAGCACTGCATCTGTTTTTAACTCAAATTCTGCGTATTGATCTACCAGGTTTTTGTAAGGAGAAACTTGTTTTGCTTCTTCTTTCTTTTTGCCGTTACAGGAAATAAGACACATTCCTGCAAAGACTGCCAGCACAACCAAAATGTTTTTTTTCATAATTCTGATTTTTGAATTCTATGTCCTTTATATTTGTAAAGACATTCCTGTGTTTGTATTTGTCTAAAACACAAAATAAATCTGTTAAAGGACATTGTTATTAGTATAAAATTTATAACATATTAATTTATAATAAAATACATCTTCAGTTTTTATATCCCCAAAATATTTATTGGTTCAATATATAACTGGATTTTGTATGATTTGTAAAATTAGTGCTAAAAATACTTATAACCAAATAAAAGCCACTTCGTTATGCCAACGCCCTACCATCCTTATACCAACGCCGTATCAAGTCTCCTCTTACTGGTAACTTACCGGATAGTATATGGATAAAATTCGGGCTTTATATACAGAAAGATACCGGTAAGTATTGTTTAAGTAGGGTGATGGTAGGTTTAATGGGTTAACAGAAATAAGTCAGTAAGGGGATGTTATAATATAAAAAGGGGGGCAAATCAATAATTTACCCCCCTGCTATATATTTATTTTTTAATTAAAATGGAAAGAGAATCCCAAAGCATAAGGTGTTAACCCAGGCCCCTTGTCTTTTTCAAAAAGCTCGTACAGTGCGTAGGTACCCCATAGGTTAATGCCCCTGAATCCGAGTTTTATCGATGCATCCAGTTTATAGGGCCGTAAGTTAAAGTCATCGCGGTTTTTCTTTTTATTTGTTCCTCCATTTTTATACTTTATCTTTGTGTGGGAACCCAGCTTAAGGCCTCCTATTACTCCTGTAGAAATAAATAGTTTGCTATGGTCTATATTGAATTGATATTCAAGCAATACAGGAACCGTTAGGTAGCTCATTGTCAGCTTGGATTTCTTGATATCCCAGCTGGCATCAAGTGGATCTTTTCTCACTATGCCAGTCTCGGCATCTTCTATTATGGTTATATCTTTATCGAATCTGAAATTATACCATGATAGCCCCATACCGGTTACTATTCCGAAATTTTTCTTTGTCTCAGCAAGATTAATATTGTACTGTATGAAGTTAAGATTGACGGCTATGGATTTATTTAAATCAAGATCCATAAAGCTATCTCCGTTATATAATGAATAGTCTTCGTTTGAAAAGGCATTTACACCTATTTCAAAGCCTGCCCAGTGACCCTTGAACTTACTGTAGCGTTTATAACTATTTCTTAGTCTTATTCTGGTATTACCATTGGTCTCTGCGATAACAAGTTCCTTGTGCCCTATGCTTATTATGGTTGTATCAGAACTTTCCTTTACTTTAAAAGAAGTATTGCCAACACCTATATTTGTAGTATGTCTGTATTTGTTTTTATTTTCCGGGGAATTCTTAATAATTATATCCTGTTTGGATTTACTCTTTTTAAGATCTTCTTTTTTATTACTCCAGTTGTCTTTTATAATAATCTCTTTTTTGGTTGTATCAACCTTTGTGGTATCGGTCTGAGCGAAAGAAATCACCGATAAGAGCAATAGGGTGTTTAGTAATATTAAGGTTTTCATAATATATAGTTTTTTGTTTTTTATTCTGGGTATAAGACGGTTTAATATATGATTTGTTACAGCTGGTACTAATCCATTTTTGATTCAGCCACATATATTACCTTCTCATGGCTTATTCTGGTTGTATTCACAAATCTGCTGAATAAGGTTTTTAGCGTTGTTTCTCCAATAACAATAAGTGTATTAATATTCTGGTTATTTTTCCCCTTTTCCCTTATATTGTTATCAGTCCATTGCATAGCTTTACTATTTAAACAGAATTCCCTGCGGTCTGCCATTGAATAACTTTCATCGGGTATTATAATCTCATTTGGTTCGGGGCTGTTAAATACCGAACAGGCAAGAAGTTTCTCGGAATTTGGAATTATATCTATTGTAGGTATTTTTGATATACTTTTCTTAGGTTTGACAATATTATTCTTTAGCACAGAAATAGTTGATTCTGATGTCTTAATTTTGATATTGTCAGCAGGTTCCTGTTTTTGTATTTCAATAATTATATCCTGCTTTATTTCTGAAGCCACAGGAATATGATAATCTATAATGTTTTTATCGTTTAAGTCTTGTTTTTTCATTATCAGGGAAGAAACTGATATTAGCAGGATAATTGCCGCAACTGCCGGGAAGTATAGCTTTCTTCTGAACTTTAAGCTTATTGTATGTTTTAATGAGTTTTTATTTTCGAAAACAATAGATTTATCTGGACAAGATATGGTGCTTTTGTAATAGTTCATTATTTCCATTTTTGTCTTACTTGAAGCAATTTCTTCTTCAAGGTTTTCCCTTAAATGTGGTTCCAGAAGATTTTCAATTGAAAGTATACACTTATCTTCAAATTCATGATAGCTTTCACTAGCTTTTAATTCCTGTTTATTTGGGTATTTTATATCTATGGGGTTCAGGTAGGCGAGGTCTGTACCACACAGGCTTTCTTCTATGTCGGGATTAAGAAGTAGAAAAGTTTTTACTTCCCCATGGGTATTACTATCAAGATTACCTTCAAGATAATCGAGTATAAATTCTTCAATATTCTTTCTGCTTATTCTTCCCATCTTTTCCCTTAAATTAAATTGTCTATGCTAACCAAATAGTTTTTTAAGGCTTTTCTGCCCCTGAAAATATATACCTTTACCTGCGATTCGTTCAGGGAACATAATTCTGCAATCTCATTATATGAGTATCCTTCATAGTCCCTCAGTAATATCAGGTTTTTTTGGATTTCAGGAAGTTTGGATAATGCTTCATCCAGGACTTCCTTAAGATCGTCATACTGTTTAGAGTGAGAGTAATCTGTTTCCCTTATGCTGTCAAAGTTTTCCTTTCTCTTCTCTCTTCTGGCCCAGTCTATCATGGTATGATAGGCAGTGGAAAAGAGATAGGATTTGACTTTTGTGAAACAAATATTATCCGCATTTTTCCATACCTTGGTATAAGTCTCCTGAACAATGTCTTTAGCAGTATCCGAATCGTTTAGGCTTTTCAGGATAAATCTGTATACATCGTCAGAATATTTATCTACGCTGATATTATATTCTCTTGTTGTCATTTTCGGATATAAGACGGGTAACCTATTGTTAAAGTTACAGCTTATTCCGAAAAATCTATTGAATTAAAAAATATTTTTTTGTTAGCTTCAAGTTCGTTGATATGTCTTTTATATGCTCCTATTGTGATCTGGTAGGCAAAAGATTTTCTGAAAATAAATCTTTTATAGTAGATATATTCCTTGTTTTTTCTCATTATGGAATATTTAATTTCTTTAATAAGCATCTTTTTATAGGGAAGGGATATTTCTGATAGAAGAATAACCGATTTATCAATCAGGCTTCCTTCTTTCATTGCCTTATATATTTCATCTATCGGTTGTTTGCTGAAGTCGGTGTTTTTAAGTTTTGATGCAACAATTCCATATACACATGTAAGATCTTTAGTTTGAAATACTTCCGATTCTATTCCGTTAAGTTCCTTTTGTAAAAGTTGGTGTTTTACAGGCATCTTAAAAGATATTTCAGAACTTTCGGAGCTTGTCTGTATCCATGGGTCAATGTCTGGATTGGAAAGCGATAAAAAGGAAAAAATAAAGGATAATAATATAAACTGCATAGCTTTTGTCTTAATTATTATGCAAAAATACTAAAATGGTATTATTTTCGTGCCGGTAAATTTAATTAATCTGTTAATGATTAGTTAATTACTGTTATTTTTGAGATCAAGGCCGGATTATTGAGGCTGTTAATGGGGGAATATAAAATATTCCGTGGGAAGAATATAAGTAAGATAGAGGTAAATGAGAACTTCTGACAATTGAAAATAAATATAAGCAGATGAAGATTGGTAATGTAGAATTTTCAGACAGGCCTATTGTACTGGCACCTATGGAAGATGTTACAAATCCTCCTTTCAGGGCGTGTTGCAAGTCTTATGGGGCGGATTGGATGTACACTGAGTTTGTATCTTCCGATGCATTGGTGCGTATGGTTGAGAGGACAATGAAAAAGCTGGAGATAGCTGAGGAAGAGAGGCCTGTTACTATACAGATATATGGAAAAGATCCTGAGGCTTTGGCTGGAGCAGCTAAGATTGCTGCCGAGGCAAAGCCTGATTTTATTGATATAAATTTTGGTTGTCCGGTGAGAAAGATTGCCGGAAAGGGGGCTGGTGCGGGTTTACTAAGGGATATTCCTCTGATGCTGGATATCTGCGATAAGGTTGTTAAGGCTGTAGATATTCCGGTTACTGCTAAGACTCGTCTTGGTTGGGATGATGATTCTAAGAATATTGTTGATACTGCCGAGAGACTTCAGGATACTGGTATTCAGGCATTGGCTATTCATGGCAGGACTCGTTGTCAGATGTATAAAGGGGATGCTGACTGGACTCTTATAGGTGAGGTCAAAAATAATCCCAGAATGCATATTCCTATTATCGGTAATGGTGATATAGACAGTCCGCAGAAGGCTAAGGATGCCTTTGACAGGTATGGCGTTGATGCGGTCATGATAGGCAGGGGATGTGTTGGCAGGCCATGGATATTCAAGGAAATAAGGCATTATCTTGATACCGGTGAGCTTTGGACTCCTCCTGTCATAAGTGAGCAGGTGGATATCTTAAAATATCAGATTACAGGGGCAATGGAATGGCTCGATGAGAGAAGGGGTATTCTGCATATGCGCCGCCATATGGCCTCCATGTTTAAAGGCTTGTCTCATTTCAGGGACCTTAGGATAAGGATGCTACAGTCTCCAAATAAAGAAGATCTTTGGACTATATTAGACGAAATAACTGAAAGATATTCCTGATTATCAGGAATTCTTTCTTCCAAATCCTTTTGGTATTTTAAGGAATGGGATAAGTAGCAGGCCTGGTATAGTACAAATCATTACCCATATGAAGAATTGAAGGTATCCGAATTGATCCTGTATCCATCCGGATATCATTCCCGGCAACATCATTCCCAGGGCCATTATTCCTGTTGCGAATGCATAGTGCGTGGTTTTGTATCTTGATTCTGATATCATTATCAGGTACATCATAAAGGCTGTAAAACCAAATCCGTATCCAAATTGTTCTATTGCCACCGATGAAGCAATGATGAATATATTATCCGGTTGCGATCCTGAAAGAAATACGTATACTATGTCAGGGAGTTTCATTGCGAGGGCCATGGGCCATATCCAGTATCTTAATCCTTTTTGTGATATTGCTATTCCTCCCAATATTCCTCCCAGTATGAGAGATATAACCCCGATTGTTCCATATATTAAACCCACCATCTCTGTAGAGAGATTGAGTCCCCCCTTTTCCAGGCTGTCAAGCATAAATGGCTGGGCCAGTTTGCATAACTGGGCTTCTCCGAATCTGTAGAAGAATATAAATAGTATTACTATAAGCATGTTTTTTTTAGTGAAAAAGCTTATAAATGCTTTTGCTAATTCCGGGAATATATTTTTAACATCTGCCTTGTTTACGTCTGAAGATGGTCTGGGAAGTGTGGATTTATGGAGTTGGGCCAGTAGTATAAATATCAGGGTGAGTCCCATAAAACATATTGTCCAGGCGTTGTTTATATTTGTGTACCTGTGAAGAAGACCTGCAGACATAACAACTAATCCTTGCCCAAACCATATTGCCATTCTGTAGAAAATGCTTCTTATTCCAACAAATAAGGACTGTTCGTGCTGTCTTAGTCCATGCATATAAAACCCATCGGCTGCTACATCGTGGGTTGCTGAGCTGAATGCCATCAGCCATAGAAAGGCAAGTGAAAGGCTTATATGGTAATTTGTTTGGAGGCTAAATGCTATTCCTGCCATCCCTCCTCCAAGCAATAACTGTGTAATTATTATCCACCAACGTTTTGTCTTTATAATGTCAATAAAAGGACTCCACAGGGGCTTTATAACCCACGGAAGGTAAAGCCAGCTTGTATATAATGCAATTTGTGTGTTGCTTAGGTTAAGGTTTTTGTACATTACCACCGAAACGGACATTACCAGAATATAAGGTAATCCTTCTGCAAAGTATAGCGATGGTACCCATTTCCACCCTGAGGCTTTAAATAATGAAGACATATTTAATTGTTTTATGCAAAAGTAAATAAAATGCTAATTTAAATCAATATCCTCCTGCCTTTAGTAATTAAAGAATTTATTCCTGAATGGTAAGTTTTAATAATAATCTGGAAAACAGGTGTTTACACTTGGTGATAGAAGATTATATGTAGAAAATGTAAGAAATTATAAATATTGAATTATTTTAGTGAGCTGGAACAATACTTAAGTATATGTTAGTGAATAATTTAATTAAAGAATTCGAAGATTCTATAATAAATAACTGGGATTTGCCCGCTTTTACAAATTATCAGAAAGACAGCATGACCTATGGGCAGGTGGCGCAGAGAATAAAGTGGATGCACAGTCTTTTCGATAAAATGGAAATTAAAAAAGGGGATAAGGTCGCCCTTATAGGGAGAAATCTTAATAACTGGGCTATTACCTATATTTCTACTGTCACCTATGGAGCCGTTATAGTTCCTGTTTTACCGGATTTTAATTCATCTGATATTCACCATATAGTCAACCATTCTGAGGCCAGACTGTTGTTTGCTACGGAGAATTTATTTAATAAGATAGATGATACCAGAATATCTAAAGTAAGGGGAATAATATCTTTGAATGATTTTTCCCTTTTGGCTGTTAATTCCTCAAAGTATGCGAAAGCAATTGAAAAAGCGGATAAATATATCCTGGAGAATCCTGTTAAAAAGGAAGATGTGAAATATTATCATTCCAATGCTGATGATATGGTGGTATTGTCCTATACTTCAGGCTCATCAGGTTTTTCCAAGGGGGTGATGATTCCGTACAGAAGTTTGTATTCAAATGTGAAGGTTGGAATAGATTATATTAATCTGAATGTGGGAGACAGGGTAGTTTCATTTTTGCCTCTTGCGCATGTTTTTGGTTGTGCATTTGAGTTTCTTACAGAATTTTGTGTCGGTTGTGAGATTGTTTTCTTGTCGAGAGTACCCTCTCCTCAGGTTATTACTAAGGCATTTAGAGAGATTAAGCCTAAGCTGGTATGCTCTGTTCCTCTTATTATTGAGAAAATTTACAAAAAGAAGATATTACCTGTACTTGAGAAACGCTCTATAAGGCTAATGCTCAAGGTGCCAGTGCTTGAGAGAAAGATATATAATAAAATTAACAATGAACTGACAGAGACATTTGGAGGAAACTTTAATCAGGTGATCATTGGCGGTGCTCCTTTAAATTCTGATGTAGAGGCTTTCTTAAAAAAGATTGGATTTAAGTTTACTGTAGGGTATGGAATGACAGAATGTGGTCCTCTTATCTCTTATTCTGAGTTTTCGGGACATAAAAAGTTCTCCTGTGGTAAGATAGTCGACAGGATGGAGGTAAAGATTGATTCCCCGGATCCCCGTAATATTCCCGGTGAAGTTATTGTTAAAGGCGATAATGTTATGCTTGGATATTACAAGAATCAGGAAGCGACAAACGAGGTGCTGCGTACCGATGGTTGGCTGCATACTGGGGATATGGGAATACTTGATGAGGATAATCATCTTTTCCTTAAGGGAAGGACAAAAAATATGATACTTGGACCTTCGGGTCAGAATATATATCCGGAGGAGATAGAGGCAAAATTAAATAATATGCCTTTTATCCAGGAATCCGTTGTAACTGATGACAAGTACAATAAGCTCATAGCATTGGCATATCCAGATTATGAGACATGCGATGAAGAGGGGATGAGGAGGCAGGATATTGAGCTGGCGTTTGATAAAAACAGGATGATATTAAACAAGGAACTTCCGTCTTATATGCAGATTTCTAAGATAGAACTGTATCCGGAAGAGTTTAAGAAGACTCCTAAGAGAAATATCAAACGTTATCTTTATACCAATACCTTTAAGTAGTTGTTGGTGATTTTAAATTACTGTGACAAGTATAAAAAAAGGCATTGCTCACCTGGGCAACGCCTTTTGTATTATTTCTGGTATATATTATAGTATTTCAATAGCTTTATTGAGTCTTGACAGGGTCTCTTCTTTGCCAATTATTTCGATTATATCGAACATGTGTGGACCTTTCCCCGCTCCGACAATAGCAAGTCTGAAGGGATTCATTATTTTGCCAAATCCAATTTCCCTGGAAGTTATCCATTGCTTAACAATCTCTTCAGTATTGGAACTGCTAAAATCGTTAATTCCTTCAAGTATGGATATTAGCTCTTTCATTAATTCGGGGGTATCTTCCTTCCAGTTTTTCTTTTGGGTTTTAGAATCGAATTCTACGGGTGCTTCAAAAAAGAATGAAGCCTGATCCCATAATTCATGGACAAAATGAACTCTTTCCTTGACCAGGCCGCAGATTCTTTCAAGCATCTCAATATCTGCTTCAATATTTCTGTCCTGTAGATTTACCTGGAATAGTTCAGCTATTTCTCTGTCCGATTTTTTAACCAGATACTGCTGGTTGAACCACTTGGTTTTCTCTGGATCGAATTTTGAGCCTGATTTACCTACTCTTTCAAGGGAGAATAGATTGCAAAGTTCTTCAATGGAGAATAATTCCTGTTCTGTTCCAGGGTTCCAGCCTAATAAAGCAAGCATATTAATGAATGCTTCTGGGAAATATCCGTCTTCCTTATATCCGTGAGAAATTTCTCCGGATTTAGGATCCTGCCATTGAAGGGGAAATACGGGAAATCCCATTTTGTCTCCGTCTCTTTTACTTAATTTACCTTTACCAACGGGCTTAAGGATAAGTGGAAGGTGTGCGAATTCAGGCATTTGGTTCACCCATCCAAAACTCTTATATAAAAGTACATGCAAGGGTAGGGAGGGAAGCCATTCTTCTCCCCTTATGACGTGGGAAATCTTCATCAGATAGTCGTCCACAACGTTTGCCAGATGGTATGTAGGCATTCCGTCTGATTTGTATAGTACTTTATCGTCTAGGATCTCTGATCTGAAGCTGACATTTCCCCTTATAAGGTCTTTTAATTTTATTTCTTCACTATCGGGCATCTTAAAGCGAACTACATATTGGGCACCTGAATTTAAAAGCTCTTCAGTCTTTTCTTTTGAAAAAGACAGTGAGTTTTTAAGATTCATACGTGTAGTGGCATTGTATATAAATGTTGATTTGTTATTTTCACACTCATTCCTTGCCTGGTCAAGTTCTTCTGCTGTATCGAAGGCATAATAAGCATTTCCGGATTCTATTAGTTGATCGGCGTATTGCTTGTAAATATCTTTTCTTTCACTCTGTCGATATGGTCCGTATGCTCCTTCTGCAGTGACTCCTTCGTCTATATGTATGCCGCACCATTTAAGTGATTCAATAATATATTCTTCTGCTCCAGGAACATATCTTGTCTGGTCTGTATCCTCTATTCTTAATAGAAATTTACCTCCATGTTTTCTGGCAAAAAGATAGTTAAAAAGCGCAGTTCTAACTCCCCCCATGTGTAATGGCCCAGTTGGACTAGGTGCAAATCGAACTCTTACATCCATACTTATTATATATTTATCTGTTAATCATGTCTGTATACATCTTTCTCATATAGCGAACGGCATGGTTAATGGCCTCTTCTTTGGTAGAAAATCCGCCTTTTATTATTATCATGCGACTAGCTTTGCTGTAGGGATCGTCTGTATGGTAGTATATTGTAATACTTGATTTTCCCCTGTTTTTGCTGATTTTCATGGAAAACCAGGTTGGGTAAGCTTCGTCGTTTATGTAAATAGTTCGCTTTAATCTTATCATTTTTTCGTATTCTTTTCTTTAAAACTTATAAATCCCACGGCAGATGCAATAATTGCCATGGCAATTAGATCCAGGTAAATACCCAGACGTGAGGCATCTGTATTGGCAATGTTGTATAAATTAACTACGCTGGCGACCATTATCAGGAATGCAGCCAGAATCAGAAGTATTTTTATTGTTTTCATAAGTAAATATTTTATTTACAAAAGTATGGTTTCTCAAGGTTTAGTCTGTTCTTTACCGGGTTAGCATATATCTCAAGGAATATTTTATTTAAAATAGACCTGTTGCCTTCTATGCTATTAAGTTTTTTGTTCATGTGATTGATAAACAATTCCTTTTCTTCTTCGGTATAATATTCTTTATACGTAGTTGAGGAATTAAGTAAATCATAGGATATGAAATTATCCGGCCAAAGTTTAAAGTCTTTATGAATACGGTAGTCAATTACATCTGCAATGGCCTTGTATTTCTCTGGCTGAGAGTTCATTTCTTCAATAACATCAAGGACTTCCCCCAGTGGTTTTCCAATAGAGAAATGCACTCTTCCCTTTTCGTTCCTCAATCCGGCAACCATGCTGTTCATATCGTCCATTGGTGTCTTTTCATACCCTTCGTTAGTTTCTTTCAGGTATATTTCTTTTGTTTTATACCCATCGCATGGTTCATATTCGTAAGATATTGCAACTGGAACAATTTTAAGCTCTTTAAAGTTTTTGCAGAAGGAATCATCTCCGCTGATGTTGAACATCTTCAGTAGACTTAGTTGGGTACGGTCGTCACCATCTTTTGTTCTGCCTTCCCTTTGTGCAATCCATACAGATTGATTTTTATTAACCAGATTGTTTCTAATATAAGATGAAAGAGTTTTTGTGCTTTCCATCATCTCTTTTATGGGCAAATTCCTTTTTACGGTAAAGGCTCCGTTTAATTTAACCAGGTTGGTAATCCAGTCGTTAATTAACAGGTTACTCCCAATGGCTATTTCACAGGTATTATAGCCGTACTTATCCAAAACATTGTTTAGAATAGCAGAATCAAGAATAATATCTCTGTGATCTGAAATAAAAAGGTAGCTTTTGTCTTTTTGAATATTTTCCAGTCCCTGTATGCTTATACCTTTTGTTGTATTATTAATGATATCGTCGAAAAGTGGTGTTATCACATAGTTCTTGAAATCATCTATGGTTTTTACCTTTTCTAGAGCTGCTGTCATTTTCTCTGTATCAAAATCTTTTAGTATGGTAGACATTACCATGAAGAATTCTTTTGATTCACTAAGTTTTGATGAATACATCTCTGCTTCGGAGTCTATAAAAGGTCTTATTTGTTCATAATCTGCATCTATGCACATTTCTATACGAATTGATTAATTCCGCAAAATTATAAAAATTAAGTGGAAAATTCACTTTATTAAAGAAAAAGCCGGCATAAGCCGGCTTTCTTATATCTGTTTAAGTAAGTTATTAGACTCTGCCAGGATATGCTTTAAGGGCTTCAGCTAATGTTTCCATTGCATTTTTCAGATCCTCAATTTTAAGCACATAGGCAATTCTTACTTCGTCTTTACCTAAGCCTTTTGTTGCATAGAAGCCTGATGCGGGAGCTACCATTACTGTTTGTCCCTTGTATTCGAAATCTTCAAGCATCCACTGAGCAAACTTGTCTGCATCATCAACAGGAAGTTTAACTACTGTATAGAATGCACCCTTAGGTTTTGGAGAATAAACCCCAGGCATCTTATTTAGTGCATCTACCATGAAGTCGCGGCGCTCAATGTATTCGTTATATACATTCTCGAAATAACTTTCTTCTGTATCAAGAGATGCTTCTGCAGCAATCTGACCCAATGAAGGAGGACATAGTCTTGCCATTCCAAATTTAAGAGCCGTAGAAACAACATCTTTATTTTTAGAAACAAGAGCTCCGATACGTATTCCACACTCGCTGTAACGCTTAGATACAGAGTCAACAAGTATGACATTGTTTTCTAATCCTTCAAGCTGCATAGCAGAGAAGTGTGAGTTTCCGTCGTAGCAGAATTCACGGTATACCTCGTCGGCATAAAGATAAAGATCGTGCTTAAGAACCATTTCTTTTAATTTGTTAAGCTCGTCTTTTGAATATAAATAACCTGTAGGGTTACTTGGGTTAACTATAACAATACCTTTTGTTTTGGGTGTTATAATTTTTTCAAATTCCTCTATTGCAGGTAATGCAAAGTCCTTCTCAATTGAAGAAGTAACAGTTTTAACTACTACTCCGGCCATTTGGGCAAAACTGTTGTAGTTTGCATAGAAAGGCTCAGGAATAATAATTTCGTCCCCTGGGTTAAGTGTGGTCAGGAAAGCAAAAATAATTGCTTCGGATCCACCTGTTGTGATTAAGATCTCGCTTTCATCAACATTAATATCGATTCCCTGATAATATTTAGCAAGTTTTTTACGATATGTAATGTTTCCAGCTGAGTGAGAATACTCAATAACTTTATCTCTACAGTTGCGAACAGCTTCAAGAGCTACCTCCGGAGTAGGAATATCCGGTTGACCTATATTAAGGTGATAAACTTTTACACCTCTTGCTTTAGCAGCCTCTGCATATGGAACTAACTTCCTGATAGGCGATTGAGGCATTAAAAGCCCTTTTTCTGATATTTGTGGCATATGTATTTGGTTTAACGGTTTTTAGGATAACAAAATTACAAAATACTTGAAAATATATCTGCAAAAATAATATAAAATATCTGTGATTACAGTATTAATGCGAATTTGATATCTCTGAAAGCTTATTTTTATTTAAGATTCTTAATTTGCGGCCTTTAGATTCGAGAATCCCTTCTGATTTAAATTCAGATATTAATCTTATAACAGATTCAGTAGCAGTACCGACTATATTTGCCAGTTCTTCTCTTGTAATGGTGATTTTCATTATTTTATCACTATCGAGCCCGAAATCGTTTACTAATTGTACAATTACCTCTGCTAATCTTTCTTTTACTGATTTCTGAGCAATATCTGTAAGGTAGCAGTTGGATTCACCCAACTCTTTGCATGTAAGCCTTATTAATTCAAATGCAAATTCTGCATTTGATTTTATTAATTGTGTTAAGGTACTCCCAGGTATGTAGCATAATATTGCATCGTTTATTACTTTTGCAGAAGTGCATGCTAATTCCTGGTTAATAACAGACCGGAATCCTACAAGTTCACCTTCTTTGGCAAATCTGATAATCTGTTCTTTCCCTTCTGCACCTGTTTTGTACACTTTTAATATTCCTGAATAAATAAAAAAGCATCCTTTAATCCTGCTTCCTTCACTATATATAATATTTCCTCTTTCTGAAAATTCTATATTGTTATTGAAAAATATAAAATCAAGCTCGTCTGAGTTTAATTTTTTAAATGTCATACCAAATTTATGGGCGCATTCTTCGCAATTTGGTAATATTATATTTTTCTTCATGTTCTTACTGTTATCTATGAAACAAAGGATACACTAATGTGGGTTCTATACTTGTTTAGTAATTGCGGTTCTAAAGATATAAAAAATATCATATACTAAATAAGAATTGACTTTTGTTAGTTTATTTCAGAATATATCTTTGTAATAGTCTTTGCAATAGAATCCGCATCATATCCACATTCTTTATATAGTTCTTCCTGAGAACCCTGTTCTATATATTTATCCGGTATTCCCAATCTTATTACCCGGGCCTGATAGCTATTGTCTGTCATAAATTCAATCACGGCACTTCCAAGGCCTCCCATAATACACCCATCTTCAACAGTAATTATAGTTGAGAAGTTTTTGAAAATTTTATGAAGAAGATCCTTGTCTAAGGGCTTTACAAATCGCATATCGTAATGTGCTGGTTTTATATTGCCAATAAAATTAAAGGCTTTAATGACTTCATGTCCTATTGTACCTATTGATAAAACGGCAATATCTTTGCCTTCGGAAAGGCATCTGCCTTTTCCTACAGGTATTTCTTTAAAGTCTGTTTTCCAATCTATTGTAACCCCTCTTCCCCTTGGGTATCTTATTGAGAATGGTCCTTTATCAGGAAGTTGAGCCGTGTACATCATATTTCTCAGTTCTTCTTCATTTAGAGGAGCTGCTACAATCATGTTTGGAATACATCTGAAATATGCCAGATCGTATGCCCCGTGGTGGGTGGCCCCGTCTGAGCCAACAAGTCCGCCTCTGTCGAGGCAAAAAACAACGTTGAGATTCTGAAGAGCAACGTCATGTATAACCTGATCGTAAGCTCTTTGCATAAATGATGAGTATATGTTGCAGAAAGGTATCATGCCTTTGGCTGCCAGACCGGCAGAGAAGGTAACGGCATGTTGTTCGGCAATTCCCACATCGAATGTTCTCTCTGGCATCTCTTTCATCATGATATTCAGGGAACATCCTGTTGGCATAGCTGGTGTTATACCTACTATTTTTTCATTCTTTCTGGCTAGTTCAAGTATTGTATGTCCGAATACATCCTGATATTTTGGGGGTTTTGATTCGGAAGATGACTTAATGATTTCTCCTGTGTTTTTATCAAATTTACCAGGTGCATGCCATATTGTCTGCTCCTTCTCCGCAAATTTGTAGCCTTTACCTTTAGTTGTGATACAGTGTAGTAGTTTTGGCCCGGGTATATCTCTCAGATCCTGAAGGGTTTTAACCAGGTGATTAACATCATGCCCGTCGACAGGCCCAAAATACCTGAAACCGAGTGCTTCAAACATATTGCTTTGTTTTAGCAATAGGGATTTTATGCTGTTGTCTATTTTTTGTATGAATTTTCTTGTTCCCGGATTTATTTTATTGAGCATACCCAATAGTTTCCATACTTCGTTTTTTATTTTGTTGTATGTTTTCGAAGTGGAGATATCCAGTAAGTAATCGTTAAGACCGCCTACGCTGGGATCTATGGCCATATTGTTATCGTTGAGTATGACAAGTAGATTTGCTTTATTTGTTGCTGCATTGTTTAATGCCTCAAATGCCATGCCTCCGGTAAGGGCTCCATCTCCTATGATGGCGACAGTTCTTTGGTCGTATTTCCCCTGTTGTTCTGCTGCAACAGCCATTCCTAGTGCTGCTGATATAGATGTAGAGGAGTGTCCTGTTCCAAATGAGTCGTATTCACTTTCTGACATCTTTGGGAAACCACTTATTCCCTTGTATTTACGGTTTTTGTTGAAAATATGCCTTCTTCCCGTAAGAATTTTGTGACCGTAAGCCTGATGTCCTACATCCCAGATAATATTATCATAGGGTGTATTCATTACATAATGAAGGGCAACAGTAAGTTCAACCACACCCAGGCTGGCTCCTAAATGACCGGGGTTCTCAGCGCATTCGTCAATAATTTGTTCTCTTAATTCTTCACATAACCGGATAAGATTATCCTCAGAAACTTTTTTAAGATCTGATGGAAATTCTATTTTATCCAGTAAGCTTCTATTCTCTTCCATTGACTTGTTTGCTTAATAAAAAATCTACCTAATATAGAAATAATATGATGGTTTACAAAAAATTAGTATTTCTTAATGTGAAGTATGTTATTATCTGTGCACCAGTGTTCCGATATTTTCTCCATTAATCACTTTCTTTAAATTACCAGGAGTATCCATGTCAAAGACTATTATTGGTAAATTGTTCTCTTTACACATTGTGGTCGCTGTGAGATCCATAACTTTCAGGTTCTTTGTATATACTTCGTCGAATGAAATAGTTTCAAATTTTATGGCATTGGGATCTTTTTCGGGATCGGCAGTATATACTCCGTCTACCCTTGTTCCTTTTAGCATAACATCGGCTTCTATTTCTATGCCTCTTAATGAGGATGCTGTATCGGTTGTGAAATATGGATTACCTGTACCGGCAGAGAATATTGTTACATATCCTTTTTCAAGATTCTCTATTGCCTTATGTTTGGAAAAGAATTCTCCAATGGGCTCCATTCTGATGGCTGTAAATACTTTCGACTTACACCCACATTTCTCCAAAGCGGAGCATAAGGCAAGGCTGTTTATAACAGTGGCAAGCATTCCCATTGAATCCCCTTTTACTCTGTCGAAACCATTGGATGCCCCACTAAGGCCTCTGAAAATATTACCTCCACCTATTACTATGCCAATTTGTACTCCTGTATCTGCAATTTCTTTGATTTGATTTGCATATTCTTCTAAACGTTCAGCATCTATTCCATATTGCTGAGCACCCATTAAAGATTCTCCGCTAAGTTTAAGCAATATTCTTTTATATCTAATGTTTTCCATCTATAAAAAGTTATATAAAGACTGCATAAAAATAATTGTCGATGATAATTTATTTGTCATGCAGCTAATTAGTTAAAATTTATACAAAATTACTTATTATTTCGATTTATCTGCAATTTGAGTAATTATTTGTTTATACAAAGAATGTATATTGCGGGTGCTGATATAATTGATTACTTTTAGCCTTTGATATTGTGTGCTGTCTAAATTGAAAAATTAATGGCGAAAAAGATTTTAAATACTTTTGTAGGAATATTTATAGGGACTGTATTTCTTATACTTACGTTTAAAGATAAATCCTTGTCGGATATATTTTCTGGTATAAAGGAGGCTGACTTGGTATGGGTGGCGGTTAATGGTTTATGCTTGTTTGTTACTTTCTTTTTGAGATCATACAGATGGAAAGTGTTAATAGAAAATACCGGAGAAGTGGCGAAAACAAGGAATGTTTTTTATTCTGTGATACTTGGTTATACGGTTAATAGTTTTACTCCTAAACTTGGGGAAATAGTAAGATGTGTTAGTTTGAAAAAAACAGATAATATTAGGACTTCTCTTAGTTTTGGTACTGTTGTTACTGAAAGAATTTATGATCTTGTTGTTTTAGCTGCCGGGATTATGTTCTGCTTTATCTTTGAAATAGATAAACTTGTTTCTCTTTTTCGAAAAACTTTGCTGGATAATGGAATAATTAATTTCGATAAGGTATACAAAGTCCTTTTTGCATTTATTGTTCTCTTTTTATTGTTATCCGGCATATATTATGTTTTTAGAAAAGTAAAGATATTGATGAGATTAAAACTTTTTGTTGCAGAGATATTTCATACTGTTAAGAGGTCAATTAAGATAAGAAAATATAAATTGTTTGTGATTTTGACAATTTCTATCTGGCTTGTATTGATTTTAATGAATTATGCCTGCTTAAAAGCCCTTCCTTCTACACAAGGTTATAGCTTTTATTTTGCGGCAATTATCCTTTTTATTGCCGGAATAGGGTGGGCTCTACCAAGTCCGGGAGGGATAGGTACTACTCATTTCTTTATTCTTCAGCTTTTTATTGCTTTTAATCTTGATGAAAACTCCGGGCTTGAATATGGGGTTCTTTCTAATGGATTGACAATGGTCTTTACATGGTTTATTGGATTAGTTGCAATAATTATTGGTTTGGTCAGAAAATTATTACATAGAAAGGCTGATTTTGGATATCTAAGTAGAAAATAAAGTGTTTATATTTTTCGTTTATTGTTAAAACAGGCCTGTTCATTTGTAAAATAGGCCCATTCATTAAGTCAGTTAAGTTTTGTATGGAGAATGCATTATATATATATATATTTACATGATTTTTATGTTTATTTATTTATGGTGTTTTATTTTAAAATTTCTTCAGGAGATTCCAAATGTAGGTTGGTTTTGAATTTGTAAATTCATATTGCTCCTTGTTTATGGTGTTCCTAAAGTTTATTTGTTACTAAAATGATAAAAATGATAAAATTTATATATAGGCACAAGATAACGATTGTAGTTTCATTATTTTTTATTGTAGGGCTTTTTCTGGGTGATTTTTTTAATATCTCAAAACTTTATTATGGCTATGATAGAAATCAATATTTTGAGGCGTTTAGGCAGTTTGAAAAAAATGAAAAAGAAGCTATTGATATATTGAAAAATTTGAATTTAGAAGATTCTGAATACACTATCAATGAATTAGAAAATGGTTTTTATTTGTGGCTGGAGAACCGGAGAATTATGGATAATGCTTCCAGAATAGAAAATATTTCTAATGAAATGAGGCAAAAGAGTTTGGATTTGGTGTACTATAGCAAATTAAGACTTATATATTTTTCTTATTTGAAAAAGAATTTAAGTGAAGGGGTAGTGGATGTTTATGATAATAAGATTAGTGAGTTGGAGAATAAAATAAATAAATTCCTGAAAGAGAATAATTTGGATTCCATTAATTTTTGAGTGTTTAGTAAAACTCCCCATATTAGAAGATCCTTTTTCTAAAAGTATTGTCGTTCAGCTATTCTGGAATCAATAAAGTTATTATGATATAAATATTCCTTCAGTTTCTTGGGTTTTAGGATTTCTTTTACAAAATTTGTATAGAATTGGATAGAGTAAAATAACCTGTGGAAAAAATTAGGGGTCCTTTATGAATTTAGATGAGATGCTAGATAATGAAATAGATTTGGGGAACGAGAAAGTCCTTAAGCATTATTATGGCATCTTTTTCCAAACGGCTTGTTCTTACGCAACAGATATACTTAAAGTTGATGAAGTTGCGGGGGATATTGTACAGGAAGTATTTATACGTTTTTGGAAAAGGTCTCTTAAAATGCCTAATTTAATCACATTTAAATCTTATTTATATAATTCAGTTAGAAATTCCTGTTTAAATTACCTTCGGGATAATAAGATGGTAAATGATTCAGAGATGCTTTTGGAATATCATTCAAGAGATAAGAATATTGAATATTTGATTATAGAGAAAGAAATACAGACCAGACTTCTGGAAGCAATTTATGAATTACCTCCCGTGCGCCAGAAAATAATGTTTATGAGAATTAAGGGGATGAGTTTTAATGATATTGCTGAAGAATTAGAACTTAGTATAAATACAGTAAAAGTGCATAAAAAATTTGCCCATAAACAGCTGCGCGAGAAACTTAAGGATTATTCTTTTATACTTAATTTTATATTTCTTTAATTTTTAATTAACCCCTTATACCTTTTTTTGTGTATTAGCTATATAACGTTTATTAATATTATGGCTAATACTAAGGAAAATATACTGATCGGAAATATACTCTATAAGTATTTAAGGGGAGAAGCATCGGAACAGGAGGTCGAATATGTCAATATATGGCTTCTGGATCCCCAAAACAGGGCATTTCTTGAAGAATTAAAGCTTACAAGTAGGTTGACTGATGGGGCTTATCGTATGAATGAGATAAATAAGGAGAAGTATACTTTATCTTTTGAAAAAAAAATATCAGTTATAAAATTCAGAAGAAATATATATTCTTTTCTGAAGTGTGCAGCTATGGTTGCTATTGTGGTTTGTATAAGTATATTTCTTTTTAACAACCTTGGTAATCAGGAACCTTGTAAGGTCGCTATAAATCCGCATGAATTAATTAAGCCTGGAGGGAATAAGGCCACTCTTATTACCTCTGAAGGACAGAAATATATTTTAGGTGAAGATAGTTGCGCCGACTTGTTGAAAAATAAGGATGAGACAGTGGTCAAGGTTAGAGACGACACATTGATTTATAAAGTCACAAGAAGGAAAGGTAATGCACCTAAGAAGATAAAATACAATACCTTGGTTGTTCCTAAAAATGGGGAGTTTATTCTTAATCTATCAGATGGTTCCAGGGTTTGGGTTAATTCCGATAGTAAACTTATTTATCCTGAAGAATTTTTAGGGAAAGATAGGTTGGTTTACCTTGAAGGTGAAGCTTTTTTTGAGGTTGCCGGGGATTTAAATAAACCCTTTGTGGTAGAAACCGAGAGTGCTAAAATTAAAGTGCTCGGAACTGGGTTTAATGTCAGATCTTATAAAAATGAAGTGCATGCAACTACTCTTGTTCATGGGAAGGTTGAGGTAGAAACAAGTTTAAAAAAGAAAGTTTTACTTACTCCCGGATATCAGGTGTTGATTACAAATAATAATTTGAAAGTAAAAAAAGTTGATGTTCAGTATGCCACAGCCTGGAAGGATGGTTTCTTTATGTTCCATAACGAGAATCTTGATTATATAATGAAAGAGTTATCCCGATGGTATGATTTTGAATATTTCTTTCAAAATAACTCTGCGTCTCAGGAATTGTTTACATCAAAAATCAAGCGATTTGATGATTTTGATGCGGTGTTGGATATTTTACAGGCTACAAATAAAATCAAGTTTCAGAAAAAAGGAAAATTAGTGATTATAAAAGCTAAATAAAAAAAACAGGGGCACTTGCGCCAACAAACCACCCCTGTAATTGAGAAACACTTAAGTTTAACAAAAGTACAAAGTTATGAAAAAAAAGTTTGTGGGGATGTTTTGTCCTCGGGGAAAAATTTTAAAAACCCTTAAAATCATGAAATTAACAAGTTTACTTGTGTTGGTATTTTGTTTTCAGTTGAATGCGTCGATTTATTCTCAGGAAGCCAGAATAAGTCTTGACCTTGATAAAGTACCTATGGAGAAGGTTTTCTCAGAGATACAAAACCAAAGCGATTTCGCATTTACCTATAGTTCTTTGGATATACTTGAATTTAATAATTTAAGTATTCATGTGTCTGATGCATTAATAAAAAATGTTTTAAATGATTGTCTGAAAAACACTGATCTTACTTATGAGGTTATAAATAAACATATTATAATAAAGAAAAAAAACCACAAAGGATATTGAAGATAAAGAGAAGAGGTTGATAAAAGGCAAGGTGGTTGATGAAGATAATAATCCTTTACCTGGGGTATCCGTTGTTTTGAAATCTGATAAATCAAAAGGTGTTGCTACAGATATTAATGGTGAATTTAATTTTTCTGTTAATGCTAAGGGCTGGTGATATTCTTATTTTCTCTTTTATTGGTATGAAGACAAAGGAAGTTAAGCTGACAGCAAAAGATAACTATCTTGTAAAGATGAAAAGTGATGCTGAGCAATTGGAGGAGGTTATTGTTTCTACAGGATATCAAAAAATTGACAGAAAGCTTTTTACAGGTTCTGCTGCAAAAATTAATGCTAAAGATGCTAAGATGGATGGTGTGGTTGATGTTGGACGTATGTTGGAAGGTAAGGCAGCGGGTGTTTCTGTACAGAATGTTAGTGGCACATTCGGGGCAGCCCCTAAGATCAGAGTGCGCGGAGCTTCTTCTATTTATGGGGATACTAAACCTTTATGGGTTGTTGATGGTGTAGTTTTGGAGGATGTTGTTGATGTTTCTCCTGATCAGTTATCTTCAGGTGATGCAACTACTCTTATTAGTTCTTCAGTAGCTGGTATAAACGCCGATGATATCCAGGATTTTCAGATATTAAAAGATGCTTCAGCTACTGCTCTTTATGGTGCAAGAGCAATGAATGGGGTGATTGTTATTACAACTAAAAAGGGTAAGGCTGGAAAAAACAAGTATTAATATAACATCTGAACTGACAGTAAAGATGAAGCCTACCTATGATGATTATGATATTCTGAATTCTCAGGATCATATGTCAATTCTTCTTGAATTGGAAAGAAAGGGTTGGCTGAATCATTCGGATGTTTCAAGGGCTAAAGATGGGGGAGTATTCAATAAGATGTATAATCTTATTAATACATATGATCCAAAAACGGATTTGGACTTAAAAATACTCCTGGAGAAAGGGCGAAATTTCTACAGAGATATGAATTGGCTAATACTGACTGGTTTGATGTTCTCTTTAGAAATTCCTTAACACAGAACCATTCTTTGAGTATTTCTTCAGGTACAGAGAATTCGAGGTATTATGTCTCTGCTTCTATGCTTAATGATGAAGGTTGGTCTGTTGCTGATAAGGTAAACAGGTATACTATTAATATGAAAGGTGATTTTGATATCACGGATAAACTTACTTTTGGAATTCAGGCAAATGCTTCTGTTAGAGAGCAAAAGGTGCCTGGTACATTTAAAAGGGTAGATGATAAGGTTAATGGTCAGTATTCACGTGATTTTGACATAAATCCTTTTTCATATGCACTGAATACCAGCAGAACATTGACTCCCTATGATGAAAATGGAAACTATGAATTCTTTCGTCTTAATTATTCTCCTTTTAATATTCTTTATGAATTCGAAAATAATTACATTGATCTTAATGTGTTGGACTTAAATATTCAGACAGAATTGAATTATAAGTTCTCCAAAGCTTTAGATTATAAGTTCGTGGGTGCCATGAGGTACGTGAAGGCTACAAACGAACATAAGATTAAAGAGAATTCAAATGTTGCTAATGCATATAGAGCTGCAGATGATTCAACAATTAGAGGGTATAATCGTTTTTTGTACAGGGATAAAAACAATCCGATGCGGAACCTATACCTGTACTTCCTTATGGAGGCTTTTATAATAGGGAAGATAATAAACTCGTGAATTTTTATTTTAGGAACATCGTGAATTTTAATAAGATTTATGATGATATTCATAGTGTAAATGTATTGGCGGGACAGGAACTTAAATATGCGGACAGACAAAATACATGGTTTAATGGTCCTGGTTATCAATACGACAAGGGCGGTGTTCCTTTTAGTTGATTATAAATTTTATCAGAAACTTATAGAATCTGGCTTCAATCCTTACGGCATGGAAGAATCTTATGACAGATTTATTGCTGCCTTTGCTAATGCCGGATATTCATATGCCGGGAAATATACTGTAAATGGTACATGTAGAATTGATGGTTCAAATAGATTGGGTAAGTCAAAAGATGCAAGATGGTTGCCTACCTGGAATATCAGTGCCAAGTGGAACGCAAAGGAAGAGTCTTTTCTGAAAGAGGTTGATTGGCTATCGTATCTTTCATTAAGAGGACTTATGGGCTTACTGCTAGTATGGGGCCTGCAAAAAATTCAACTGCAATATATATGAATGAGGTAACATTCAGAAATAGGGAAGTTGAAAAAGAGTCTTCTATCTATAGAGAATCAGGAGAAAATAGTGAGCTTACATGGGAAAAACAATATGAGACAAACATTGGTATTGATATGGGATTCCTAAGTAATAGAATTTCCCTGACTGTTGATGCCTACAAAGGAAAGGTTTTGATTTAATTGCTTATATTAAAACATCGGGAATAGGAGGGGAAATGTGGAAGTTTGCCAATATGCAGATATGGATTCTAAGGGTATAGAGTTAACTTTAAATACAAAGAATATCAATTATAAGGGCTTTAGTTGGACAACAAATATTACTTATGCCTATAATGAGAATGAAATTACTAATCTTAAATCTGAACCTGATGTTTACGATTTAGTTAAGCCAGAGGGAGGACCCATGGAGGGTTATCCCGTAAGAAGTCTTTTCTCCCTCAGATTTGGAGGTCTTGAAGAAAGAGGACTTCCTCAGTTTTACAATGAAGAAGGGGAAAAGGTTATAAGTGACGTAGACTTTCAGAGCTCTGAGTATAAACATTTAAAATATGATGGATGTATTGATCCTAAGGTTACTGGTGGTGTATCAAATGTATTTGAATATAAGAACTGGAGATTAAATGTATTTTGTACCTATCAGTTTGGAAATGTTATCCGTCTTTATCCGACTTATAATTCTGCATATAGTGATTGGGATGCTATGACAAAAAGGTATGATAAATAGATGGGTGATGAGTGGAGAGGAAAAGATTACAAATATACCTGCTGTTAATAGTAATCGTTTGGATTCAGAGATGTCTGATTTGAGAACAGCATATAATGCTTATAATTATTCTGATCAGAGAGTAGCAAAGGGTGATTTTGTTAGATTAAAGGAAATATCTTTATCTTATCAATTACCAAAAACATTTGTAAGTAAAATAGGATTTAGTAGTATGTCTTTCAAAGCTCAGGCAACAAATCTTTTATTACTTTATTCTGATAGTAAGCTTAATGGACAGGATCCTGAGTTCTTTGGTTCTGGTGGGGTTGCAATGCCTGTACCAAAACAAGTAACATTTACATTGAAATTAGGAATCTAAAAAATACAAGTGATGAGAATAAAATATTTACTTTATATTTCAATTTTATTGGCGGGGATATTTCTTGCCTCGTGTGATGGATATCTTGATAAGATTCCAGATAACAGGACATCAATAGATACTCCTGAAGATCTTTCTGAACTTTTGGTTAAGGCTTATCCGGATGCTACTTATTTTGGTTTCTGTCATTCTATGAGTGATAATGCAGGGGATGCTGGTTCTGAGGCTCCTTTTGTGAAACAATACGAGCAGCCATTTTTCTGGAATATTTCTACCGTTGATAGTCAGGATTCTCCAGACTATTATTGGAGTGCTTGCTATCAGGCTGTAGCACATGCTAATGATGTTTTGGAAGTAATAGATAAAGAGAAACTTAGCGATGGAAGTATACCTGAAAGATTTCAGGCTCAATATGGAGAGGCTTTGCTTGCAAGGGCATATGCTCATTTCATGTTGGTTAACCTGTGGGCAAAACATTACAATCCTGCTAGTTTCTGACACCGATTTAGGAGTTCCCTGGGTGGATGAGCCAGAAAAGGTGGTTATTAAAGAGTATAAGCGTGAGACTGTTGGCTTTATCTATGGAAAGATTGTAAAAGAAATGGAAGGAAGGAATTAGCTATATTAAAGATGAGGCCTATAAGATTCCAAAATATCATTTTAACATTGCTGCAGCTCATGCCTTTGCTACAAGAGTTTATCTTTTTATGGGTAACTGGGATATGGTACTTAAACATACAAATGAAATACTGGGTGTTAATCCTGCTTCCCAACTCAGAGACTGGAATGGATTTTATAAAAGTCTTTCTGTTGAAGAAATAAAGCAGCAGTATAATTCTACTGGTGAAAAGTCTAATCTTTTGATGACTTCCGTTATGTCTATATGGTCAAGATATTACGCATATCAACGTTATGGGTACGGACTGGAGCAGGAGCAGGAGATTATGGATAAAGATCTAGTATGTGGAGGTTCCTACTCTTACAGTATACGTTACTATAGTGGTTTTGACAGGAGGTTGATTCCCAAGTTTTTTGAGAACTTTAAAAAAACAGATATAAGTTCTGAAACTGGCTATATTTATCTCACTGCTCCATTGTTTTCTGTTGAAGAGGTGTTGTTAAGTAGAGCAGAGGCTTATGTAATGAAAAAAGAATATGAGTCTGCCCGTAATGATTTGGATGCATTTTTTAGTAAAAGGGTTACTGACTATGCTTCCAAAGCAGGTCCGGTGACTGATGAAAATGTAAAGGCATTATATTCAAGCGATGAAAACGGAACTTAAAGCTTTCTATGATATTGATGCTGATCAGGCTGCATATCTAAAATGTATTTTAAGACAAAGAAGGGTTGAATATTTATTTGAAGGTTTGAGGTGGTTTGACATAAGGACGCTTCCAAATTCCTGTGACTCATAAGGATATTGATGGCAACACGTATGAACTTGCCGGCGATGATAACAGGAAAAATCTGCAGATTCCTAAGAGTGCAATTTCTTTTGGTATTAGACCTAATCCAAGGTAGTTGAAATAATAAAAGATTAAGTTATGAAATTTAAGAATATATATATAATAATATTTCTTGCATTGGGACTATTGACTATTTCATGTTCCGATGAGGATTCCCTTACAGAATCTATTATTGATACTTCAGAGCCTTTGTTAAATAAGGTTGATAAGTGGATAATGGATTCTCTTACAAACCCTTTTAATATGGAGATAAAATATAGATGGGACGATTCTGAGGTCGATAATGAGAAGATTCTTACTCCTCCCAGATTGGACAAGGTTATCCCCTTTCTTAGTAACTATGCGCAGGGTTTTGGATAAATCCTTATGTAAAAGAAGGAGGGGAAGATTTTGTAAAAAGATTTATCCCCAAACAGATGGTTCTTGTAGGTAGTTATAATTTCAATAATGAGGGAACAATCACCTTAGGACAAGCTGAAGGGGGAAGAAAAGTGGTTGTCTTTAATATTAACTATTTTTCAAAAGAAAATAAGGAAGATTTAAAAATGCAGTTCCATACAATTCATCATGAGTTTGCTCATATTCTGCATCAGACAATAATGTATCCTGCAGATTTTAAATCGATATCGACAGAATTTTATACTTCAAAATGGTATGATCATAATCTTGCATATGCTCTGGAAAGGGGATTTATTACTCCTTATTCTATGAGTGAGGCTAATGAAGATTTTGTTGAAATGGTTGCTACTATTCTTACAAATAGCTACGATGAGTGGGAAAATCTTGTCAATAGCGCACCAGAAGAAGGAAGAGCCATCATAAGACAGAAAGAGGAGTATGTTGCAACATACTTCAGAAATATCTGGAAAATTGATATATATGACTTGCAAGAGGCTATTGCTACTGCAGTTGATAATTTGTAAATGAAAAGTTTAAACTATGAAAAAGCTTTTATATATATTTATTGCATTTGGTCTTATTCTTCAGGCATGTAATAATGATGATTTTGAGAATAAGTTTGACAAGAGTCCTGACCAAAGGATAAAAGAAAGGATTCAGAAGTATTCTGATATACTTACATCGCCTGAGTATGGATGGAAAACATTATATTATCCAAGTGAGGATTCGTACGGGGGATTTCAATTTCAAATTAACTTTGATGATCTGGGAGTAGCCTCTGTAATTGGTGATATTACAGGTGAAATAGATACAAGTTTATACAAAATAAAAGCAGAACAGGATATATTGCTTTCATTTGTGACCTATTCACAATTTCATAAACTATCTGATCCCATCGAAGGGAATCCCGGTGATGGTATAGGCGGGGATTTTGAGTTCTTTTTTAAAGAAATTACTGCTGAAAAAATTGTGTTAAAGGGAAAGATTGGAGGTTCTACTATGGTTCTTTATCCAGCTGAGGAATCAACTGAAAATGGTATCAAGAATATGAATATCTTTTCAAAGCTTCTGAAAAATGTTCCTAATGCACCATTTTTTAGAGAGATAGATGTGACTGAGGGTTTTGGTTCTAATATCAGTTTTGCTTATTCTGACAATCGGGAAGTAACAATTACTTTCAAAACAGGTGATGGCGAAGTAAAGAACGAGAGAAGGAAGATTTATTTCACTCCTTCTGGATTTTCTTTTAGAGAACCCGTTGAAGTTGAGGGCAAAGCCATTGAGAAATTTAATCTTAATATTGATTCTGAATTATTTGAAATAGCTGACTCACAGATAAAGGGAAGTGTTAAGTATTCAAATGCACCGGCTTTTACAATAGAAGGTGCTGTTGATGCATTTCTTTCTCATAATTTTTATGGAGTAGTCGGATATTCAGATGCTTTAGCGGATGCATATAAGATCATAAGGGATAGTATTCCGGGTTTTTATGAATTTCAATTATATTCTCAGTGGGGATATTTTATTGGATTTAATCCAACTATTGACGATGCCTGGGCAGGTTTTGCAGGAATCACATATGGTAAAGCTGGTGAGGACATAATAGTCAACCAATGGGCTTATAACGTTATTGGTAGCTGGTGGAAAGATATTTACAATGCTCCTGATGATGCCGGTAAGGTTTTCACAACCATATTGTTTGAACCCAATGGAATGTATGTGGTTCCCGATGGGCCTGGATTTATTCTGGTAAGTAAGGCTTATCCTATGTATTATTTTAAAGTCTCTCCTAAATAAAGAAATTAATAATGGTATAATAAAAAAGGGTGGTTCATAACCACCCTTTTTAGTATATTAAACTCAAAATAATTAGTCGTTTAATGTGAATCTCACCATATCTGTTGCAGTAAGATCCTTGTCTGCTTGTTGCAAATATTGTTTAACAGAAATTTTTCCGTCTTTAACGAAAGTCTGGTTAAGAAGAGTAGCTTCCTGGAAGAATTTGTTAAGACGGCCCATAGCAATCTTATCAAGCATTGCTTCTGGTTTGCCTTCTTCACGAGCTTTTCCTTTACCAATTTCTAATTCGTGAGCAACAACATTTTCTGGAACATCATCTTTGTCAATAGCGATAGGAGCCATAGCAGCAGCCTGCATAGCAACATCTTTCTTAACTTGTTCGTCAGTAGATTTGTTGAAACCGATAAGTGTAGCTAGTTTGTTACCAGCATGTATGTAAGCAGCAACATCTTCAGCAGCAATTTTACCGTAGAATCCTATTTCTAGTTTCTCGCCGATAATGCCAGTTTGCTCAGTTACGTGATCGTTGATAGTTTTACCTTCAAGATCAAGATTTAAAAGAGCATCCTTATCTGCAGGAAGATTTTCAAGAGCTACGTTAAGGATTTTTTCTGTAAGAGCAATAAAACCTTCGTTCTTAGCAACAAAGTCAGTCTCACAGTTAAGAGCTACCATTGCCCCATTTTTACCGTCAGCAGAAACTTTAGCAAGTACACAACCTTCTTTAGCTTCTCTGTCAGCACGTTTATTAGCAATAGCTAGACCTCTTTTACGTATGATATCAATAGCTGTATCAAAGTTTCCCTCAGCTTCTATAAGGGCTTTTTTACAGTCCATCATACCGGCATTAGTTGCTTTACGCAACTTCATTACATCTGCAGCCTTAATTTCCATGACTGTTATATTTTTATTATTTAACAATTGCAGTAATACTATTCAGCAGTTTCCTCGCTGTCTTGTTCTGCTTCAAAAGCATCTTCTACAGCTTCTTTTCTGTCTGCTTTCTTAGTCTTAGGTTTCTTTGTTGTTTCTTTTTCTTTTTCAGCTTTTCTTTCAGTTAATCCTTCTTTGATAGCTCCACATACTTTGTCAAGTATTAAAGAAATTGAAGTCGAAGCGTCATCGTTACAAGGAATAACAAAATCAATACCTTCTGGGGTTGAGTTTGTATCTACCATAGCAAATACAGGAATTCCTAGACGGTTAGCTTCTTTAACTGCGATATATTCCTTCATTACATCAACAATGAAAAGAGCTGCTGGTAATCTTGTAAGATCAGCTATACTTCCTAAGTTTTTGTCAAGTTTAGCCCTTTGACGAGAAATCTGAAGTTTTTCTCTTTTAGAAAGGTAATTGAAAGTACCGTCAGTAGACATTTTGTCGATAGATGCCATTTTCTTAACCGCCTTTCTAATAGTTGGGAAGTTTGTTAACATACCACCTGCCCATCTTTCAGTTACGTAAGGCATGTTTACAGAAGAAACTTTGTCGGCAACAATATCTTTTGCCTGTTTTTTTGTAGCTACAAATAATACTTTTCTTCCTGATTTAGCTATCTGTTTTAAAGCAAGGCTTGCTTTATCCAACATAACAGATGTCTTATTCAGGTCGATAATGTGGATACCGTTACGTTCCATGAAAATGAAAGGAGCCATTTTAGGATTCCATTTCCTTGTTAAGTGTCCAAAGTGACACCCAGCTTCTAATAATTCTTCGAAATTAGCGTTAGCCATTTTTTTAATTCTTTAGGTTTACTTTCTTAATTTTTAAAACAATTGTCGGGTAGTTCATTAGAAGTCCCCACAATTTAGATGCTAAACCAGCATTAACGTTTAGAGAACTGGAATTGCTTACGAGCACCAGGTTGACCTGGTTTCTTACGCTCAACTTCGCGTGGATCTCTAGTGATGAATCCAGCAGCTCTAAGCTCAGATTTCCATTCTGGGTTAACTTTTACTAAAGCTCTTGCAATACCAAGACGTAATGCTTCTGCTTGTCCTTTATATCCTCCTCCATCAAGGTTAACTTTGATATCATAGTTACCTGCAAGTTCAAGAAGGTTAAGAGGTTGCTTTACTACATATTGTAATGTAGGTAAAGTAAAATACTCTGCAAGATCTCTCTTATTGATAGTAATCTTACCCTGTCCTTCACTCATGTATACACGAGCAACGGCTGCTTTTCTTCTACCAATTGCATTTATTACTTCCATACCAATTATTTAAGAGTGTTTAAATCTAGTTTTTTAGGTTGTTGTGCCTCATGTTTGTGTTCAGCACCAGCGTAAACGTGAAGGTTTTTAAGTATTGCTCTACCTAGTCTGTTTTTAGGAAGCATACCTTTTACAGCGTGCTCGATTACTCTTTCTGGGTATCTTTCCATTACCTTAGCAGGAGTAGTAGCTCTCTGTCCACCTGGATAACCAGTATGACGAAGATAAACTTTGTCAGTCATCTTCTTACCTGTTAACTGAATTTTCTCTGCGTTGATGATAACAACATTGTCACCGCAGTCAACGTGAGGTGTGAAGTTAGGTTTGTATTTACCTCTTATAAGTTTTGCAACTTTAGAAGCAAGTCTACCTAAAACTTCATTTTCAGCATCAACCAAAACCCACTCTTTATTAACGGTAGCTTTGTTAGCCGAAATCGTTTTGTAGCTTAATGTATCCACTTTTTTCTTCTTTTAAAATTATACAATTAATAATTTTGGATCTGGTATAATTACAACAACATCTCAAGCATATATGTTCCGAAACGTGGATGTTGGGCTTTGTCTCCGAAACCTTAACTCTTTGAAGTCTAGCAACCAAAAACGGGCTAAGGATTGTTGGTTGCCTGTAACAGATACTTCTATCCTAATTACAATTTTTCAAGCTGCAAAAGTATAAAAAATATTTATAATCAAATAGTTTTTAATGTTTTTTTATCCTTTTAATCAGCATTTTAAAAAACATACAATAGCTTTAACGAAGCATATGAGAAATTGTTTATTGAAAGAAAAATATTTTGTAGGTTCTTTAAATTTAAAATTAAAAAAAATATCCCTTCACAGCAATACTGGTTGAAGGGATATTTTATTGTTAATATTTGTTCGGTATTTATAAATTTTTATCAGGATACATATTATTCCACCACTGTGGCTGATCTTTCAGGTATTTAGCAAGATATGCCAAAATAGTGTTATTCCACTTAATTCTCTGTTTGTAATCATATATTATATGGTCAGCCCCGTTTACCAGTACAAGGTTGACATCTACGCCCAAAAGCTTTAGGGCAGTATAGAGCTGAATACTTTCCCCCGTAGGTACATTCACGTCTTTAGTACCATGAAGCAAAAGCATAGGTGTTTTTATTTTATCAGCATTAAACAGAGAGCTCTGATCCACATATATATCCTTTCTGTTCCAAGGAAACGAATGGGCAGTTGCCTGAGTACTATAGGAATAACCCCAGTAGCCTTCTCCCCAGTAACTTGAAATGGAACTGATACCTGCATGAGAAACAGCACAAGCAAAGATATCTGTCTGTGTTTGCAGAAACTCAGTAGTAAATCCGCCGTAAGAGGCACCCATACAAGCTATTTTATCTTTATTGATAAAGGAATGATCATTTGAGAATTTCTTAACTCCGTAGATTATTTCATCTGCAGTAGTTTTACACCAGTTGTTTTGGTGTCGTGCAGCGAATTCCTGTCCGAATCCTGTAGATCCGCTGGGTTGGAGAACGTAAACCACATATCCGTTGTCTGCAAATACATTGAAAGGATATCTTCCTCCAAAATATCTTGATACAGGAGAAGTACCACCATAATAATAAACAAGAAGAGGGTATTTTTTATTCGGATCGAAGTTTTTAGGAAGATAATAGCGTCCTACTATTGTTGTTCCATCATTCGTTTTAAAATCCCAATCCCTGACTTCTCCGAATTCCACGTTATTATAGTTGGCTTTTTCAGGATCTGAAATTACCTTAGTTTTGTTTTTTTTAAGTTCTGTAAGATATACCCTGTAAGGAGATTTAACACTACACCCTATATATGAAGCGTAATTGTTATTATCGGAGACACTAAAGTTTCTTAGATAATCGCCGGGGCATTCTATTTTGTTCCAGTTTTTCTTTTTTATATCGTATTTAAAGGCATAAACATAGTCCTTGTCTTGGGCTAAAGCATATATGTTTCCATCTTTATGCCATTGAAAAGATGTAATATTAGGATTGAAATCGTAAGTAATGGCATCGATCTGTTTAGTTGAAATATCGTATATGTATAGCTGTGAGTCGAACCCATTGGAAATTTGACCTTCTTTAATGTTAAGACCTTTTTTACCGAAAGCTGCTCCTCCTGCTTTTATAATTAATTTATCTCCCGAAGGGGAGAAGTTGCAGCTAACACTTTCCTTTCTGTTTTTCCAAAGAGTGTCAACATGCATGTTGCTTAAATCAAGCATATAAACATTCTGTTTAGAATAAGGGTATTCATTGTAATCAGGAGTTGAAGTAGAAACAATTATTTTCTTGCCGTCTTTACTTATGTCATGAAGGTCAAGACTTTTATTGCCCCAGTTAAGTAGGCTTGATTGTTTAGTGTTAAGATCGTATTTGTGAAGAGAAGTCCTGTTTCTGAAATAAGGCTGACGGTCCTCCATTCCCTGAACTTTTCGCAACACCCAGTTCTTTTCAGAGTAATTTTTGTTTGTTGTATAAAGAAAATAGCCCATATCTGGAGACCAGAAATAATCACCCATGTCTTTTATATCTGTTACCAGACATTTTACCTGATTGTCGTCAGCATTGTATGAGTAAATAGATTTGCCTTCTTCGTTTGTTATCACCCACGAAAGAATATTTCCTTTTGGGGTCCATTTTATTGCTGTGGCACTACTTCCTCTAAAAGAGTAAACAACTTTATTGTCTTCCAGTCTTATCACCTCAGACCATCTTTTACTTTTTCCTGATGGTTCCATGAATTTTGAATACGATATACTTGCATACTCACCATTAGAAGAAATACTTACAGATGTGGGCTTTATGCCGTGTAGTATATTGTAAATATTCATCCCCTTATTAGGAGAAATGCTAAAGTCAGTTCCGGCATAAGCAAAATCTTCATATTTATTGAATTCTGCGCTAAAAATCTTTCCTGCATTTGAAAGAGTTTTAACTATTATAGAATGTTTCCCATTTTCAAGGGAAAGATCAATATTCCTTTCCACACCCTTTTCTTTTGATTCTCCGTAGTATTTATCCTTCAGCTCCCCATCCACGTATACCTCACAAGGACAATACATAGTCAATTTAAGGCTGCCTTTAAACCATGCATCGGTATTCAGATATGTTGCGTAATAAGAAATATAATTGTTTTCGGATTCCAATAATGAAACAATAATATTGTTATCAACTGTTGCTTTAAGCCACAAAGGATTCACTTCAGAATTTAATAGACGATTATTTTCCTCAGGACAGAATTCTTTAACGTTCTGAGAGTTGTATGAAAGCAGTTCGTTATTGTTGAATTCCTTATTGTTAACATCTTTTATTTTTGAAAGAATAGGTTTTGTTGTTTTTAAGCCTTCCGCTTTAAGCCATGTTGTGATATTGTCTGCTTTTCCGAGCATGCAAATCAGGCACAGTAATAAAATTAGTGATTGTCTCATTGTTCGTGTTTTTATTTTACCCTTTTATTTATGTGGATTATTTAATATTTATTGTGGGAAATATAGCCAGAATTAGGGATGTATTATGTGACAAAAGTCATGCTATTTTATTTTTCCATACGATACTTTTGTCGGCTCGTAAAAAATTATAAATCAATATATTAACATAAAACATGAAGAGTTATAAAGATTGTGTAGTAATAGGATTGGCACTGTTTGCAATGTTTTTTGGTGCAGGTAATTTAATATTTCCACCACAACTGGGAGTATTAAGCGGAAGTAGCTGGATTGAGGCATGTATTGGATTTTTTACAACCGATTTAGGACTGTCGGTACTGGCTATTGTTGCAATTGCCAAGGTGGGTGGAAGTTTTGGAGATTTTGCAGGAAAAGTTGGGAAATCTTTTAGTGTAGTATTGGGAACTTTTATTATGCTTGCTGTTGGTCCTTTGATGGCCATCCCGCGAACCGGAGCTGTAAGTTTTGAAATGGGGGTAGAACCAATATTTGGAGGGGTTAATCAATATGTGTTCACCTTTATTTATTTCTTGGTAGCCTTGTTATTTGTTCTTAATCCCAAAGGGGTTATAGACAAGATTGGAAAATGGCTAACGCCAGTTTTACTATTGTCTCTGGCAGCAATAATAGTTAGGAATATAGTAAGCCCCATTGGCATATCAGTTGAGTCTTCAAATTCAAATGTGTTTACATATGCATTTCTTCAGGGTTACCAGACTGTAGATGGTCTGGCTGCAGTTATGTTTGCATCAATTGTACTGCATACCTTGAAAGAAAAGGGTTATACCGGTAAAAAAGTTCAGATAAGAATGACTATTGCAAGCAGTCTTGTCGCCTTTGGAATTATCGGATTTGTATATGGGGGACTCATATATTTAGGTTCAACAGGTAGTGGCGTCGTGGGTCACGATCTCTCAAGAACAGAGACATTTGTATCTCTGGTATACAACGTATTTGGCAATATTGGGATATGGATAGTTTCAATAACCGTTTTGTTTGCCTGTTTTACAACTACAGCAGGATTAACAGCCACTGTTTCTGAATATTTCACTGAGTTGAGCAAAAATAAGATTAGTTATAAGGTAAACGCAATTATAATCACAGCAGTCAGTTTTCTCTTGTCAAATTTTGGTGTAGACGAAATAGTCAGAATTGCAGGACCATTGCTCAATATCACCTACCCAATTATTATTGTGTTAGTCCTTTTGAATTTAGTAGATAAAGGTTCTTTAAATAAGAGCATATACATCGGGGCTGTTGGAGGAACATTCTTGTTTACAAGTTTATACTATATAAGCCCAATGTTTGAGTCTCTGTTATCACTTAAAGAAATACTTATAATGTTCCCGCTGGATGAATACGGGATGGGGTGGGTGCTTCCGGCACTTGGAGGAATATTAATTTATAAATTAGCAGAAATAGTACGCCAATTCTTACCTGGTTCAGAAACAGTAAATAATCTGCGGTAATTAGTATTTAAAAAGAGCTATTGCCAATAATATATCATTTTAGTCACTTTCAAGTAAAGATACACTATATAGGTGCAGTTGATTTTTATTTGTAACTTTGCAATATGGCATCTATTTACGTACATATTCCTTTTTGTCACTCCAAATGCTATTATTGTGGCTTTCATTCTGTTGCTTCATTAAAGGCAAAACAGGAGGTGGTTCACTGTTTAATAAAAGAACTAGAGTTAAGAAAAGATTACCTTAAGGGAGAACCGATAGACAGTATATATTTCGGAGGAGGTACTCCATCTGTTCTTGATATAGAGGAAGTTGCAAGGATTATGATTAAGATAAGGGAGCTTCATATAGTTAACGAAGATGCCGAGATAAGTTTCGAAGTCAATCCTGAGGATGTAAGTACTAAATACCTTGAAGATCTCAAAAATCTTGGGATTAACAGGCTGAGCATAGGTGTTCAGGCTATGAGCGATGATATGCTTAAATACTTAAACAGGAAGCACAGTGTAGATGAGGCTATTCAGTGCATTAATAACTCAGTAAAGGCTGGTATTTATAATATTAGTATCGATCTTATCTATGGGATTCCCGGTCTTGACAATATAGCATGGACTGACAGTCTAAATAAATTAGTAAAATTACCAATAAAACATCTTTCGGCCTATTGTCTTAGTGTGGATGAGAATACCGTATTTGAGTACAGAATGAAGAAAGGGGAATTCATCCCCGTCTCCGATGAGGATTGCGAGGAACAGTATAATATTCTGGTAGATTGGGCAAGGAGCAACGGATTTGAGCATTACGAAATATCCAACTTTTGCAGGGATGGTTATTATTCAAGACATAATTCTGCCTATTGGATGCAAAAATCTTATCTGGGTGTCGGGCCTTCTGCCCATTCGTATGATGGTGAGTCCAGGCAATGGAATACATCAAATAATACTAATTATATTGCATCCATAAATAAAAATGTTATACCTTACGATAAGGAAAAACTCGATCTTAAAGATAGGTTTAACGAGTATATACTAACATCTCTAAGAACTATCTGGGGTATAGATAAGGGATTTGTTACCAGAGAATTTGGTATCAGATATCTGCACCATATTATAGATAAAGCCTCAAAATATGAGCAAAGTGGACATTTAGAAGTCAATCACAATAGTATTAAATTAACCGAAAAGGGAATGTTTATCTCAAATGATATTATTTCTGAAATATTTGTTTAAACTTTAGTATGGTTTCCTGATATTTATTGGCCCTTTCCCCGAATTTCATACATTATTTATTGTCCTTATGTGATAAATATCAAGTAGATTATTGCGTTATATCAAATTCGGAGCTTGTACTAGGTTTGTACTAGCTTTGTGTTAGCTTTATGTTATTTAGATAGTATAAGTCTGGTATAAACTTTGTTTAAAATAAGTATAAACATTGGGCTTGAATAAATGAATGTCTGCCGGTTATGACTATAATATATCTAATTGGTTTTTACACAGGCAATTTCTTGTTATCTAAATTTATACCATTATGCTGTGCTTATCACTCTTTTTTTTGAGGATTTCACTTTTTATAATGTAGCATTGCATTGTATAGGAATATAATGTATTTTTGTACTATAATTCACATTATTAAGAACTAAAAAGATGGAAACATTAAGATTATCGGTTAAAGATCTGCTAAAGACAGGCGAGGCTGGAAAAGAAGCAGTTGTAAAAGGTTGGGTAAGAACAAAAAGAGGTAGCAAAAATGTTAATTTTATTGCCTTGAATGATGGTTCTACTATTAATAATCTGCAGGTGGTAGTCGATGTTTCTAATTTTGATGAATCTTTATTAAAGAAAATTACTACAGGAGCAGCTTTATGTATTACCGGGGACATAGTTCAATCTGCAGGTGGACAGCAGAGCGTTGAGCTTTCTGCTAAAAATATTGAGGTTTTGGGTGAGAGCGATCCTGAAAAATATCCTCTTCAGCCTAAACGACACTCTCTTGAGTTTATGAGGGAAATAGCTCACTTGCGTTTCCGTACAAACCTTTTTGGATGTATATTCAGAATACGCCATACGCTTTCATTTGCAATACATAAGTATTTCAACGAAAACGGATTCTTCTATTTGCACACACCTCTTATTACAGGTTCAGATGCAGAGGGAGCCGGGGAGATGTTCAGGGTTAGTACACTGGATCCAATGAATCCTCCTTTGACAGAAGAAGGAGCTATTGATTATAAGCAGGATTTTTTCGGAAAGGCAACAAACCTTACCGTTTCTGGTCAGCTTGAAGGAGAGCTTGGCGCAATGGCTCTTGGCAAGATATATACTTTCGGTCCTACATTCAGGGCTGAAAACTCTAATACAGCCCGTCACCTTGCTGAATTCTGGATGATAGAACCGGAGATGGCTTTTTTCGATATAGTTGACGATATGAACCTTGCTGAGGACTTCCTTAAGTCGGTTATTCGCTATGTACTTGAGCACTGTAAGGAAGATCTTGAATTCCTTAGCCAGAGACTGCAGAGCGAAGAGAAAGATAAGAAGGAAGACGAGCGTTCAATGGAACTTATTGAGAAGCTTAACTTCGTTATAAACAACGACTTTGAAAGAATAACATATACCGAGGCTATAGATATTCTTAGGAACTCCAAGCCTAACAAGAAAAAGAAATTCCAGTATCTTATCGATGCATGGGGAGCAGATATGCAGTCTGAGCACGAGAGATATCTTGTAGAGAAACATTTCAAAAAGCCTGTTATCATCACAGATTATCCTAAGGATATAAAGGCATTCTACATGAAGCAGAACGATGATGGTAAGACAGTAGCCGCTATGGATGTTCTTTTCCCTCAGATAGGTGAGATTATAGGTGGTTCTCAGAGAGAGGAAAACCTTGATAAGCTTCTTAAGCGTATGGAAGAGATGAATGTTCCTACAAAAGATATGGACTGGTATCTTGACACCAGAAGATTCGGTAGTGCAGTTCACTCTGGATTCGGTCTTGGATTTGAAAGATTAATGTTGTTTATTACCGGTATGGGTAACATAAGAGACGTTATACCATTCCCAAGAACTCCAAAGAATGCTGAGTTTTAATTAAACAGATATGCTCAAACAGCGGATAACACAAAAGTTAACGCAGAAGATCAATCCTCTGCAGATACAGCTTATTAAGCTGCTTGAGCTTCCTACGTTTAAACTGGAACAAAGAGTAAAAGAAGAACTTGAGAAAAATCCTGTCCTTGAAGAAGGTGTTGAGACTGATGAGTTTGGGGAAGATATCCGGGAAGAAGAATCCTACACAGAGGATAGTGATGAATTTTCTCTTGAGGATTATCTCAACGATGAGGATTATCCCGATTATAAGTTATACAGCTCGAATTACTCAAAAGATGATAAAAGAGAAGAGATCCCCTTTGCAGGTTCTACTACCTTCAGGGAGTCTCTTGTCTCTCAATTGGGTCTTCGAGATCTGTCAGACAGGGAGAAAGCCCTTGCTGAATATCTAATAGGAAATATCGATGATGACGGCTATTTAAGACGTGATCTTGAGGCAATAGTAGATGATCTGGCATTTAATACCGGTGTTGATACAACCGAAGAGGAACTCACAAAACTATTGTTTGTAATCCAGGATTTTGAACCACTGGGGGTAGGAGCACGCAATCTTAGGGAGTGTCTTTTAATACAACTAAGGGCTAAACTCAAGGAGGATGACAGTGAGGGGAAAAACAATGCATATCTTGTTATCAGGAATAGTTTTGAAGAATTTACTCGAAAGCATTACGATAAGATTCAACGTAAGTTAAAGCTTAACGATAAGCAGATGAAGTCTGCTATAGATGAAGTATTAAGACTTAATCCAAAGCCGGGGGGAACCGTAGCAGAACCATTTGTTAGGACTGCAGATAAGATTATCCCTGACTTTGTTCTTGAACTTATTGATGGAGAATTGCAGTTGAGTCTTAATTCAAAAAACTTACCAGATTTAAGAATTAACCGGTCCTATGTTGATATGATTGAGAATATTCAATCATCAAAAGGTAAGCCCACTAAAGAACAAAAGGATGCCATCGCCTTTGTGAAATATAAGCTTAATTCAGCTAAATCATTTATTGATGCGGTGCGTCAGAGGCAACAAACATTGATGTTTACCATGACTGCAATTATTCAGCTCCAGAAAGAGTATTTTCTAACCGGAGAGGACAGTAATCTAAGGCCAATGATTCTTAAAGATGTTGCAGATATTACAGGTCTTGATGTATCAACTATATCCAGGGTATCAAATTCGAAATATGTACAGACATGGTTCGGTATATTTCCTTTGAAGCATTTCTTTACTGGAAGTATGCAAACAAGTTCGGGAGAGGAGGTAAGTACTTCGGAAGTAAAAAATATACTTCAGGAGCTTGTTGATACAGAGGATAAGAGCAAGCCTCTTACCGATGATGAACTTGTTGAATTACTTACAGATAGGAATTATAAAATAGCACGGCGAACGGTGGCTAAATACAGGGGACAGTTGAATATTCCTGTTGCCCGATTAAGAAAAGAATTATAATAATTATTATTAAGGAATAAATTAATGCCTGGCCGTGGTATAATGTTTCCCTTAAAGTAATTGTTTTATTAATAATTAGTATACAGATGCAGAGAATAACAAGACTTATTTCTATAGTATTTCATCCTGTTTTAATTCCTTTAATGGGGTTGTTTATTATTTTCAATTCGGGAACATTATTTACATTTATTCCTTCTCAGATAAAGACCTTCTCGTATACTCTTATTTTTCTGTCCACCTTTCTCTTGCCAATAAGCGTACTGCCCTTGCTTAAATTTCAAAAGCTTATAAGCAGTTATGCCCTGACAGACAGAAGAGAAAGAATAATACCCATGGTTTTGTCTATTATATTCTTTTTTATGGGGTTTTACATACTCAGAAGAATTCCAATGACAGCATTTCTGCAGAGTTATTTACTGGCTATGATGGTAATAGTATGCGGTGTTTCAGTTATTAGTTTCTCGTGGAAGATAAGTATGCATCTTAGTTCAATTGGGGCAATAACTGCGCTTGTGGCTGTTTTGTCTATAAAATATTCAGCAGATATATTCTGGATAGTAATTGCTGCCGTATTAATTTCCGGACTAATGGGGTATTCCCGTCTTTATAGGGGTAGGCACAATCAATGGCAGGTATATGCCGGTTATATTTGGGGATTTTTTTGTGCTTTTTTTATACTCTGGTATCTCTAATATCTAAGTAGCCAGATATCGTTTCTTTTTAGCTTTAATCTCAGACTGTCTCTCAGTCTTATAGCTTTTTGCCTGCTGTTGTCAGAGTTAAGCGTTACCCTGAATTTCGCGTTGGCAGATATTATTTCAACAGGAAAACCTAATTTAAGATATTCAAGGGCCAGTTCCCTTGCTTTTGATTCGAGGGAATAACTGGCCGCTATTATATAGTACTTGTTTTGTCTTTTTCTAATAATGTTTATATCATTACTATGAGACTCAGTCTTTTCTTTAATAATAGGTATCTCTTTAGTTGGCTCTTTAACCTGAGGCTTGCTTTCACTGACAAGTTCTTTCTTAATTATTATATCTTTTGTATCAGCAGTTGAAGTTATGGAATTGCTTGCCTTGTAATTTCTTGCAACTCTTTTGGTTGTATAGTGTTTTTTCTTGAATTTAGGTTTTTCGCTACATGATAAACACAGTAAGATAAGACCTATGCAGAAAAAACTACAAATTCTGGAAAGAGAGGATTTAAAACTATGCAACTGCATTTATGATATTATTTAAGTAAATAATTAAGAATGAAACATATATGCTATTCCTCGTATGAATCGGGAAGTATGTATAACCATACGTCCTTTGTCTCTTCCTTGGCTCTTTCTTCTGCCAGTTTCTTAAATGCCTCCTCCCTGTCGGAAAATCCCATGTATGAAATTCTGTAAAAGAAACCATCCTCAGTGACAAACACCTTGGCATCATACCCCTGTTTTACCAGTTTTTCGTAAAAAGCGTCTGCGCGGTGCTTATATTCATAAACGCCCCCTATAAGAAAGTATTTCTCTGGTTTTTTTGGTTTTACAGGCTCTGGTTTAATAACTTTGGGTTCAGGTTTAATAGTGTCTTTCTTAACAATAGTTTTTTTAGGAACTATTTTTTTTGCTTTTTTCTGTTTACACCCCGAAAAGCCTATTGAAAGCACGGCAACAAGTGCGAGAAGAGTTAAAATATGTCTCATAATAATATGTCTTTATATTGTTATAGTAACAAATTTATATAAAATTATCGTAATGATAATGGATTTAGCATTAATTCGTTATACATTTTTGTATTTTGTTAAGGAATTAGACACATCTAATCTTAACAAATACTTAATAATTTTTATTTGCTGGTCGTCATCTTTAGTGTAAATTTGCAGTAAGTATTAATGGTATTACAATATTTATTTAAGTAAATCTGAACAAATGGAAAAAATGAAAACACTTGCGCTTGTTGCGCACGATGGAAAGAAGAATTTATTGCTTACATGGGCAAAAGAACATGCCTCCATGCTGAAGAACCATAAGTTGATTGGTACTTCAAATACGGCCAAATTACTAAACGAGGTACTTGATCTTAATATAGAGCCTTTCGGTCACGGTCCTAACGGTGGAGATATCCTTCTTGCGGCAAAGATACTTAACCATGAGGTTGATGGGATTATCTTTTTAATAGATACTCAGGCACCACACGGTCATGAGCACGATATACAAACGCTTATCAGAACCGCTGTAATCAACAATGTGCCTTTAGCATTGAATACTGCTACAGCTGAGTTCCTTGTAGGAGAATTGAAAGAAGTTTAATACTCTTAAGATAGAGTATTAATATCTTAATTATTAAGCAATTTTTAGTTGCTTTTTTTTGTGCTAATTTTTTTAGAATATTTTACTTCTATCTAGTTATTAAAATAATATACCCGTTTAGGGAGGTCGCAATTAGTAGCCATATAAAGTACGGTAGTATTAATAAGGATTTAATCTTTAGGCCTGAAAGATAATGGAATAGAAAGAAACCTATCATTAGGGTAAGGGCTGTTATTATAATTAATCCATACAAGCTTTGGTGATATCTAAAGAAAACCGGTGTCCAACTAACATTTAGAATCCATTGTATAGAGTATAGTATTAATAGATAGCTACGACTATCAGTTGCTTTCCATGCATAGCTCATATAAAATGAAAAACAGACCATGATAGTAGTCCATGCTACACCAAAAGCCCATCCGGGGGGAGTCCACGGTGCCTTATTCAGGTTTTGATACCATTCTGAAGTAGCACCTTCACCCATTAAGATACTGCCAAGGCTTAATGCAGTGAAATTTAAAATAGCAAATATTATTAATCTATAAATCATTTCTAATAATTTAAATTATTCCAAAGTTCTGCTATGGTTAATAACCAAACCGTAATATCCATCAACAGTTATATCATCTCCATTTCTTATTACCTCAGTAGCCTGAGGTATTCCTGTTACACAGGCTATGCCATATTCCCGTGCAATAATAGCTCCGTGTATTAGCATTCCCCCTCTTCTTTCAACAATTGCACTTGCAATTGGGATAATAAAAGTCATATTCGGGTCAATTGCATCACAGACAAGAATCTCATCTTTTTTCATCTTGTATAAATCTTCATTAGTTTTAATAACACGGGCTTTTCCTCGTGCTATGCCTTTGCCTGCCGGCTGACCCCTTAGCTGCCGAATATTTAGAGTAATATTTGATTCATTTGTTTCTTTTTGAGTATTCTCAGGTGGAATATAATCAGGGAATTTAAGAGCCTTTATAGCTTCCTCTGCATTAGTGCATGCATTCATGTTATTTAATCTAAAACCAATCCTTTGGTTGGCTTCTTTTATTGCAAAAGATAAATTTGTGCTTAACTTGCCCAGATAAATATTGTCATCATCCCTGAGCTGGTAGCTTGTTCTAGCCAACCATATTAGTTTTTTTGCATAATCTCTCTCATCCTCTGGAAATGACGATATAAAGGTTTTTGTTTTTTCATCTACCGATTTATTGTTCCTAATCTTTGAAATCTGCATTCTTGAACTTTCCCGGATAATATTGAGTATATCATTCGATACAGTTTTATTTGTCCCTTTCACTGTAAATCCAATCTCATCAGCAATTAAAGAAACTTTTTTTTGTAGAGTATTATCTTTTATGTTCCCATCTTTATCTATACTGTCGGGATTATTTTTAAGGTATAAAGCAGCATCTTCTATTAATGCGTTTCTCTCGGTGCTCTTCATTTTGTTGGGTAGAATGATATCAATAAATTCATAAGGATCTTCAGGCTGTATTTTATCGTTATACACTGTTGCAAATAGCCTTACCCCATGTGCAAATGGTATACATTCATTCCAGTAGGTCTCATTCCATTTGTCGTAAAGTTCTTTTCTTTTTTCAATTTCTTTTATCAGCTGGTTATCTGTCAACGAGACTATATCAGTATGGCCCAATTTTTCAGCATCATCTTCCATCTGAGGTAGAATTTCTTTTTGCACCCTGTGGGCTAGCTTTTCAAGATTATCAAAACTTCTTTTAAGGGTAAGATTCCATTGTTTTTCATCCTTATCTTTAATAGTTATGGGACGGCTTTGAAGAACATAGAGATCTTTTCCTTTGATTGTCCATTCTATGTCCTGAGGATATTTAAATATATTCTCCAACGATTCCATAAGATGATATATCTGAGTTACCTGCTGATTATTAAGTGTCCTGTTTATTTTATTCGATAGATCTACAAACTTCACCCCATCCTTTGCGGGAGAGACTTTTCTTATATGCTGAGCATTAGTTACAGATTTAATGGACTTATTATTTCGGTCGATAATGAACCGGTCAGGTTCTATATCACCATCTACAAGCCCCTTGTTAAGACCAAATATGCTTTCAATAATAGCTTCTTCTTTATTGTAAGGGGACTCGCAAAAAGCTATTCCAGATACATCTCCGGGTATCATCTCCTGAATAATAACTCCCATTGCGCTCTTTTCTGTGGAAAGAGATAGTTCATCCCTGTATAAAAGAGCAGCATCAGACCATAGCGATGCCCAAACTAATTTAATGCTTTGTATTATATTATATTCAGTACTTATGTTTACATACGATTCATGAATTCCTGCAAATGATGCATCCGGACTATCTTCATTCAGGGAAGAAGAGCGAATGGCCAGTGGTTTCCCATGAAATACATTCCTTACATTTGTAATTATCTCATTTTTCAATTTTTTCGGCATTTTTGCCTTAGTAAACCAGTTTCTTATTCTTAGAGAGGCATCCCAGAGTTCTTCCCAACGCATATCCTCGAATTTTTTCCTGCTAAGCTCCATTATTATAAGTTTATCAATTCCCATTTCATGAATAAACCAATCATAGGCATTTCTTGTCAGGCATATTCCTGGGGGAACAGTATTCATGTCCGCGTCTATAATTTTGCTTAGTGAAGCTGCTTTATTACCACATAATATGGTATTTGTACCTCCAGCTTTACTCAATGGTATAATGATTTTCATGATAATTCTAATTCTATTACATTCTGGAAGTTGCTTACTAATACATACTTGTCGATAAGCACCTTAATAAGTGCACAATTAGGAGCAATAATAAATTCTCTTAGATATGGATGTTTTCTCAGTAATAATAACTGGTAATCTTTGTATTCATTATCAGAAACTTCTCTTGCATTACCCAGAATAGTTAATGCCATTGCATCCTGTATATCTATTGTGTTATTTGTTCTATTATCTATAAGAAACGATACACTTGGTTCTTTATCAATGTTTCTGTATTTCCTGGTTTCCCGTATAGTTGCAAAAATTAATTCCTTGTAATCTTCTCTTGAGGCAAATCCTACTAATGTGGAGTATGGGTATTTACTCCCCTTTGTAGCAATAACCCCAAATAACTGGGAGTCTAGTATTTTTTTGATTTGTGCAAAAGCCTTATCTTTATTAAACATTATTTTATTATATTAATAATTATTGTAGTGCAATTATTAATATGTTATACTGTTTTTATGCTATAGGGTTAGGAAATAAATATTTTTAATTAATTAGGGAACCCGGCAATTCTTTTTATATAGTCTTCAGCCTGTAAGGGTAGTGGGGTGTAATAAAAAAAGCTTCTCTTAAAAAGAGAAGCTTAAAACCGTTGACCTACTAGGACTCGAACCCAGACAGACAGAACCAGAATCTGTAGTGCTACCATTACACCATAGGTCAATTTTGATGCCGCAAATATATACCTTTATCCCTATATTATCAAAGAAAATATTCATAAAAATATCTTTTTTTTAACTGTCTTATATTTTTTATTATTTTTGAGTGGATAAAAAAGCTTAATGTAAATTTTAATTGATGGAAGAGCCTTTAGTTAAGGTTGGTATATGTTCTGCAAATACCGTATCACTAACTTTTGTTAGTGAGTATTTTATAAAGTACGCCGGGATAACTCTTTTTGGCAGTTATAAAGTCAGAACTGATAATTCAGGTATAACACTCTATGATTCGGGAGGCAATGAAGTCTTCAGTGCAGAGAACATGGAAATTATGCCAACAACCGATAAATGCGATGTATTTGAGATAGATGATGTCACCATTGGTGTCGATTTTCACTGGGAAAGGAAGGAGAAGCAAAGGTTCAGGGGAAGTGTATCTATTATAAGGGAGGAAGAAAAGCTTACAGTCATAAATAACATATCTTTGGAGTTATATCTTGAATCAGTAATTTCCTCTGAGATGAAGGCCGATTCATCTCTTGAATTTCTGATGACTCATGCCGTTATTTCACGAAGCTGGCTATTGTCTCGCCTAAAGAATCATGTAGCTGAAGAAAGGCATACAGGAATGATAGATAGTGAAAATAAGAGAATAAGGTGGTACGGCAGGGAGGAGCATACAAACTTTGATGTATGTGCTGATGATCACTGTCAGCGTTATCAGGGAATTACCCGGGCTTGCAGTGATACTGTTCATAAGGCAGTTTATGATACAAGAGGTGTTGTTCTGAAATACGGAGGTGAGATATGCGATGCACGATTCTCCAAATGCTGCGGTGGAGTAAGTGAAGATTTTGAGAATGTATGGGAAGATAAAGATGTTCCTTATCTGAAAATGATAGTTGATAGTAAAGATGGTTTGTTAGACTATGACTTAACAAAGGAAGAAGATGCTGTAAAATGGATAAAGAGTAGTCCTGAAGCCTTTTGTAATACTACAAATAAGGCCCTCCTTTTTCAGGTACTTAACGACTACGATCTGGAGACCAGGGACTTTTACCGGTGGAAGGTTGTATACACACAGGATGAGCTTTCTGATATTATAAAAAGAAGAAGCGGTATAGACTTCGGACAAATTATCAGTCTTACTCCATTAAAACGTGGACGTTCAGGAAGAATTATTGAACTTGAGATCAGGGGAACTTATCGTTCTGTGGTTGTGGGTAAGGAGCTGGAAATAAGGAAAATATTGTCAGAATCCCATTTGTTTAGTTCGGCTTTTACAGTAGATTATTTCGATTATAGGGAAAACATACCACAGCGTTTTGTTATTACAGGAGCAGGTTGGGGTCATGGTGTGGGATTGTGCCAGATAGGTGCAGCAGTAATGGCTGGGAATGGCTATAATTACAGACAAATATTAGGACATTATTTCAGGGGAACCGAACTTAAAAAAATATATTAACCATGCCTTTAAAATTTATTATTGTAACCATATTTTTATTATTGGGATTACAGGTCTTTTCTCAGGATAAGGTAAAGAAAATATCTGCAACAGATTTTTATTTGATGCTTAACCAAAGGGATGATTGTATGGTTCTTGATGCCAGTCCTTTAAAAATATATAATATTAGCAGGATTGAGGGGGCGAAGTCTGTTGCCAGGTCGGAAATGATTGCCAAGGTATTAAAAGATGTGGATAGGGAATCCCCCGTGATTGTATACTGTAAATTCGGGGACAGGAGTAATCTGGCAGCAAAAAAGATTGTGGAAATGGGATTTAAGCTGGTATATGAGCTAGAGGATGGTCTCCATACATGGAAGAAAAAAGGTTATCCCCTTGATAAACGCAGATTAGGTAAAAAGAAAAAAGTTAATAGAAAAACCAAATAATACTCAGATGAGAAAAATTCTAATATTTACTGTTATTATTGCAATGACAATATGTGGTTGTAAGAATAAAAAAGAGTCACAAAAGACCGATAGAATGGTGCTTATAGAGACCGAATATGGTAATATGAAAGTGCTGTTGTACGATAAGACACCTAAGCACAGGGATAATTTCTTAAAACTTGCAGATAAGGGTTTCTTTAACGGAACACTTTTTCACAGGGTGATAAACGGATTTATGATACAGGGAGGAGACCCCGATTCCAAAGAAGCAAAACCCGGACAAAGACTTGGAGAAGGAGGACCGGGTTATCAGATAGAGGCCGAGTTTAGAAAAGAACTTTTCCATAAAAGGGGTGTTATTGCCGCAGCCCGCGAAGGCGATAAGTTTAATCCTGAGAGGAAATCCGCTGGTTCACAGTTTTATATCGCCCAGGGCAGGGTGTATAAACCCGAGGAGATTGATAATCTTGTGGAGATGATAAGCAATAAGAGAAGGGTTATGATATTCGAGCGTTTAAAGGAAGCTAAGAACAAGGAGTTGCAGGAGCTTCAGCAGGCAGGCGATATGATAAAGCTTCAGGAGGTAGTTGATTCCTTGAACATAGCAGTTGACAAGCTATGGGAGCAGGATAAGCTTGTTCTTTCAGATGAGCAGAAGAAAGCATATACAACAGTGGGAGGGATACCGCACCTTGACGGACAATATACTGTTTTTGGTGAAGTTATTGAGGGAATGGATGTCATAGATAAGATAGCAGCAGTGGAAAGAGACAGTAACGACAGACCCCTTAAGGATGTAAAAATGAAAGTGAAGGTTTTGAGATAATTTAAATGGGTAAAAACACGACAGGATTAACAATCTTTAACGTTAGTTAAGTCCCGTTAACCCTAATAAACTCTACTTTTGTAACGTAGCTTCATGCTACTCTATGAAAGTAGATTTTTTCATAAGTAAAGGTTAAGGTTAGTAGTTCTTGAGGTGAGTTTTCGGGCTCACCTCATTCTTTTTTTACAGGCCACTAAGTTTTTTAATGTCGTTAAGTTTATTCAGGGCTTCCATTGGTGTCAGGTTATTAATATCAAGACCTGCAATCTCATCCCTTATCTGTGTCAGTATGGGGTCGTCCAGCTGGAAAAAACTGAGCTGGAATCCTTCCCTGTTCTCTGCTATGTTCGAAACAGGCTTGGCAATGGAATCCTTGTTGTTGTTATTCTCAAGTTGTTTCAGAATATCATTAGATCGTTTTACAACCGACTTTGGCATACCAGCCATACGTGCAACATGGATACCAAAAGAGTGGTTCGATCCACCTCTTACCAGTTTACGAAGGAAAACTACCTTATTGTTTATCTCACGAACCGAAACATTATAATTCTTTATCCTCTTGAAAGATTTCTCCATCTCGTTTAATTCGTGGTAGTGGGTGGCAAACAGGGTCTTTGCCTTGTGTTTGGTCTGCTCGTGGATAAATTCCACAATGGACCATGCAATTGAGATACCATCGTAGGTGGAGGTACCCCGACCCAGTTCATCAAATAATATAAGGGAACGCTCCGAGATATTATTGAGAATATTTGCAGCTTCGTTCATTTCAACCATAAAAGTCGATTCTCCCATGGATATGTTATCCGAGGCGCCGACCCTGGTGAATATCTTGTCTACAAAACCTATTTTAGCGGCTTTGGCGGGCACAAAACAACCAGTCTGTGCCATTATGACTATCAGGGCAGTTTGTCTTAATAGGGCGGATTTACCGGCCATATTAGGTCCTGTTATAATAATTATCTGTTGTTTGTCATTGTCAAGATATAAATTGTTTGATATATACTTTTCATCGGGAGGAAGTTGTTGTTCTATAACAGGATGACGGCCCTCCTTAATATCAATTATATTTGTATCGTTTATTTCGGGGCAGCAATAATCGTTCTCCACGGAGACATTGGCAAAGGATAGTAAACAGTCTGTTCTGGCAATAAGTGAAGAGTTAATCTGCAGTTGGGTTATATACTCACCGGCATCTGTAACCAGTTGATTATAGATTTGTCCTTCCAGCTCAGATATCTTTTCTTCAGCCCCCATTATCTTATCTTCGTATTCCTTCAGCTCAGGGGTAATGTATCTTTCCGCATTAACCAGCGTTTGCTTTCTTGTCCATTCGCCGGGAACCTTCGAAGAATGACTCTTGGTCACCTCTATATAGTAGCCGAACACATTGTTAAAACCAATCTTTAAGTTGGTGATACCTGTATTCTCAATCTCCCTTTGTTGCATCTTAAGCAGTAACTCCTTACCGTTAGTTGAAATGGATCTTAACTCGTCAAGTTCTGGGTTAATTCCAGATGCTATCACTCCGCCTTTGCTTAAAAGTATTGGTGCAGAATGCAGGATTTCCCTGTTTATTCTTTCCAAAAGACAATCGCAGGTATGTAGTCTTTTTGAAATATCCTGAAGTTCCTTATTATCTGAACCTGAAAATAATTCTTTCATTGGTTTGATAGCTTCCAGGGCAATTGCCAGTTGAAGGAATTCCCTTGGATTAATCCTGTAGACGGCAATCTTGGAAGCAATCCTTTCAAGATCGCATATACTCGAAAGAAGGTCGGACAGATTATCCCTCATGCCTTCATTTTCTACAAAATGACTTACGGTATTGAGTCTTTCCCTTATTGCTTTTGTGTCCTTTAAAGGCATGGTAATCCATCTTTTTATAAGACGCGATCCCATAGGAGTACGAGTCTGGTCAAGAATATCTGCCAGAGTCTTTCCACCCTCACTGGGAGAATAAAGTAGTTCAAGGTTTTTTATGGTAAACCTGTCCAGCCATACATAGCTGTTCTCCTCTATGCGGGACAGTTTTGTAATATGTGCATTGGTGGAATGTTTGGTTATATCAAGATAGTGAACAATTGCGCCCGCCGAGCTTACCCCCAGGGGTAACTTCTCGACACCAAAGCCCTTGAGGGAGGCGGTATCGAAATGTTGTACAAGCCTGTCGTAAGCTGAGTCGTGATTAAAACACCATTCTTCAAGGGGATATATATAGTGCTTGTTGCCAAACAATTCCCTGAACCTGTTTTCTTTGCCTTGTTGGTAAAGAATCTCCTTGGGTCTGAAGTTACTTAGTAGCTTGTCAATATTATTAAAATCACCTTCCGTAGTAAGGAATTCTCCCGTGGAAAGATCTAAAAGGGAAAGCCCGGCAGCCTTATTGTTAATGCTGACGCTGGCAAGAAAATTATTCTCTTTATTTTCCAGGGTATTTTCGTTGTACGAAACCCCAGGGGTAACGAGTTCTATAATCCCTCTTTTCACCAGATTTTTGGTTTTCTTAGGATCTTCAAGCTGTTCACAAATAGCCACCCTTTGCCCGTTGCGAACTAATTTGGGAAGATAGTTATCTATGGCATGATGAGGGAAACCGGCAAGTTCAACATCAGAGGCAGCACCATTAGAACGTTTGGTAAGAGTAATACCCAGGATTTTTGCTGTTATAATTGCATCTTTACCAAATGTTTCATAAAAGTCACCCATCCTGAACAGTAAAATGGCATCAGGATGCTGTTCTTTCATTTTATAGTATTGCTTCATTAATGGAGTCGGTTCCTTTGTCTTGCTTTTTGCCATAAAATAGTCGATATTTGTGTTATTAAGCATCAAAGATAATTATTTTAGCTTTTTTGTTGTTAATGCAGGCATTATAAAATACTACAATCTGATGAGTATAACAAAAATCCTGAAAAAGATATAGACTGAAAAGGATATATTAAGTGCCAAACAGAAAGTGTTTTATAATATATAATAAAAATTAATAACTTATGTTGTTTTAAATTGTATTATGTATTATATTTGATATCCCAAATATATGAAGACAATTATGAATATTGAAGAATTCAGGGAATATTGCCTTTCAAAGGATCGGGTAACAGAGAGTTTCCCGTTTGATGAGACTACCTTAGTTTTCAAGGTATTTGATAAAATGTTTGCCCTTACCGATCTGGAAGGAGAGTTCACGGTAAATCTTAAATGTGATCCTGAGAAGGCCATTGAGCTGAGAGAAATATATTCTTGTGTTATTCCGGGATATCATATGAATAAAAAGCACTGGAATACAATTATTGTCGATGGAAGTATCTCAGATGATTTAATCAGGGAATGGATAGATGAGTCTTATGCTTTGGTAGCTCGCAAGTTGCCCTTAGAATTGAGAAACAAATTAATTTAATATATGGATAATTACAAAGATTTGCTTAAAGCTTATGATTATAAGCTAACGGAAGAACAGATGGATTTTGAGCTGGATGGACTTATAAGCAAGGAGACAAAGATGTATTATACGCCTGAAAATCTGGCTTTTTGCCATTCCGTTATTGATCATACGTCTTTGAATAGCAAGGATTCCATGGAGTCGGTTGTTAAATTTGTAAGTGATTTGAAGAAAAGCATTAAGAAGTATAAGCTGGATAATGTAGCATCTGTTTGTGTATTCCCCAATTATGCGAAACTGGTAAAGAGTGAATTATCCGGTACCGGTATATCGGTATGCTGCGTTGCCGGGGGATTTCCATTTTCGCAGACATTCCCTGAAATTAAATATCAGGAGTGTTCAAAAGCAGTAGAAGAGGGGGCAGATGAAATAGATGTTGTGATTCCTGTGGGAGAGATGAGTCAAGGTAATTGTTCTTACGTTGTGGGGGACTTAAAAAATATGAGGGAAGCCTGTGGTGATAAAATATTTAAGGTAATAATAGAATCCGGGGAATTAAAGAGTATGGAGCAGACATTTGCGGCATCAATACTGGCAATGGAGGCAGGGGCGGATTTCATAAAAACTTCAAGCGGTAAGGTACCTGTAAATGCAACATCCGATGCTGTTTATGTAATGTGTTATGCCATAAAGAAGTATTACGAGAAAACAGGTGTGAAGGTAGGCTTGAAAGTTGCCGGAGGAGTATCCTCGCCAGCTACAGCAATACAATATCTGGCAATAGTGAAAAATATATTAGGTGAAGAATGGCTTACAAAGGATTTGTTTAGAATAGGTGCATCTTCTCTCACAAATAAACTTCAGAAGGAATATTCTGTTTTGAAGCCTTCTAAATAGAAAAAAGACCTATTGTTTCCAGTCACTGGTGTTTTATATTGAAACCTTAAGGAAAGGAAATAAAAAAAACAAAATAACTACACAGAGCCGGGAATTAAACAGTTTCCGGCTTTTCTATTTTATCTTTTTCTTCAATCTTTAAAAAGTCGAGTTCAATATCTTCCTCTTCATCGTAGATCTGTAACAATGGTTCTTTGAACGACTTATTTGTAATAAGTTTTTCAAGGGTGAGCAATAGAGAAGGAAGCAGAATGAGGTTTGATATCATTGCAGCAAGCAGGGTTATTGATACCAGAATCCCCAATGAGGCAGTTCCTCCGAATCCTGATAATCCAAATATTGCGAATCCGCAGAACAGAATTATTGATGTGTACATCATACTTTGACCGGTTTCCCTAAGCCCAAGCACAACAGAAGAACGAATACTCCAGTTGGTTGCCTGTAGCTCCTGACGGTATTTGGCAAGATAGTGAATGGTATCGTCGACAGAGATACCAAAGGCAATACTAAAGATAAGGATGGTTGAAGCCTTGATGGGAATGCCAAAATACCCCATCAGTGCGGCAGTCATAATCAGAGGAATGATATTTGGAATTAATGCCACTATTACCATTCTTTTAGAGCTGAACATCCATGCCATGAATCCTGCAATAAGGAGTATGGCAAGCATTAGACTCACTGCAAGATTTTTTACAAGGTATTGAGTACCCTTAAAGAAAAGCACGCTAGAACCCGTTGTCAGTACCCTGTATTTATCTTCTGGAAATATTTCTTTTACCTTATCCCTGATAAATATTTCGGCCTCTTCCATCTTTTTAGTTCCTATATCCTTAATCCTGAAACTCATTCTTGCATATTGTTGGGTAGAGTCTATGAAAGCTCCATAGAAATCTGGTCCATTGCCCCCTATTTTTGAGTTTGAAATATATGAAAGAATGAAATTTTTTGTTTGGTTATTAGGAAGCTTGAAATATTTCTCTTTCCCATTATAGAAAGCCTGGTTGGCAAACTTGGTCCCTGTGGCCACAGAAAGGGATGGGGATATATACGGTGACATCTGTAGGCTATCGTCAAGTCTGTCTATTCTCCTAAGGGTGGACAGATTCAGCGCACCTTTTTTCTTTTTAGTATCTATTAAAATTTCCAGAGGCATGATACCCTTGAAGTTGTCCTCGAAGAATCTTAGGTCTTTTACCAATTGGTTCTCTTCAGGCAGGTCGTCTAGCATAAATCCGGTACTTTCCATTTTATTCATTCCGAATGCTCCAATTACAACCGCTGCAATAGCAATAATATAAACTTTTGTCCTGTGATTAAGTACTATGTGAATCATTTTCTCCACAATATTATTCACAAATTTATTCTCTAGATGCCTTGTTTGCTTTGTGTCCGGAGGGGCAAGGAAGCTAAATATACAAGGAATAAGAACAAGGCATATAAAGAAAACCAACATGATATTTAAGGAAGTAATAATACCGAATTCCTTAAGTATCTGGCTGGAAGTAACCGTAAAAGTGGCAAAGCCCGATGCTGTGGTCAGGTTGGTCAGGAAAGTAGCGTTACCAATCTTTCTAATCATTCTTTGCAATGCCTTTATTTTATTGCCATGGATAACAAATTCCCCGTGAAATTTATTGACCATAAACACCGAATTGGGAATCCCGATAACAATAAGCAGCGGAGGCAGCATGGCAGTCAACAGTGTTATTTTATAGCCAAACAGAGCCATGGAACCAACGGCCCAAATAACGCTCACACCTATTATCAGCATACAGAACCCCACAATCTTAAACGATCGGAAGAACATGTAAAGAATAAAGGTGGTGATAAGAAGAGAAAGAATAAGGAACATATTCATTTCCTTTTTTATCATCTCAGCGTTGACAACCCTTAAGTATGGAAGTCCCGAATATTTTAATTCAAGATTATATTTTTCACCAAATTCGTCACATACAGACTTTACATTTTTAACAAGTTTTACCCTGTCTTTACTGTGCATAACCTTGGCATTCACAGTGACAAACATGGTGTATGTATTTGTCTCTTTGTTGATAAGGGTGCCCTGATAAACAGGTAGTGATTCAGCAATTGCAGCAAGACTATCGAGTTCCTTTTTGTTTTTTACCCTTTTGGGGAATATAGGATTGATCTCGAATTTTTTCTCGTTGCTGTTTTTAGTCATGTTAAAAGTATGTGCAATAGAAACACGAGCATCTATGCCATCTATATGAAGGAGACTGTCGCCCATGGCTATCCAGTCGTTAATCTTATTCAGTTGGTAGAAGTCGGGGTCCTGAACGGCAAGAATAATAATATTGCTTTCCTGTCCGAATATGCTTTTGAATTCAGCAGCCTCTTTGCTGGCAGTATCAGAAGCGGGTAATAAGGCAGAATATTCATAAGACATTTCAACCTTTGTGGCCTGATAGCCCATGAAAATGGTTAATATTAGTATTGCTATAATAAATGCGATTCTATTTCTTAGTATCGCCCCCGCTGTTTTAACCCACATACTATTGATTTTATATAATTTACAAAGGCTACAAAAGTACAACTATGATTTGTTTTTACAAAAAAAGCTTATCGTTGTTTCGGTGTCTTTGGGAATCTCTATTATTTTTTTTATCAATATTTTTCTTGAAAGCCTCAGTCAAATCGGTATTCGTTTGATTAGCTATGCAAACCAATACCCACAAAACATCGGCAATTTCATCCTCAAGATTGTCTTCATCTGTTGGTTTGAAAGACTGTTCTCCGAATTTTCTGGCCATCACTTTAGCAAGTTCACCAACCTCCTCAGTTAGTATTGCCATATTGGTAAGTTCGTTAAAGTACCTTACTCCCTTATCCTTTATCCACGAATCGACAGTTCTTTGTAACTGTTTTATTGTAATATCCTTATCCATTATAAAATATTTTATTGCCTGTTCTTACTGTCGATAATTATAGTCACAGGACCATCATTGACAAGCTTGACTTGCATATTTGCCCCAAACTCACCCGTTTTGACTTCTTTGTTTAATTCTTTCTCCAAACTGCTCACAAACTCATTGTAAATAGGTATTGATATATCTGGCTTTGCTGCATTTATATATGAGGGGCGGTTTCCTTTTTTTGTCCTGGCATGAAGAGTAAACTGACTAATAACCAGTATTTCTCCTTCTATATCTTTTATAGATAGGTTCATTACTCCCTCTTTGTCGTCGAATATTCTAAGATTACATATTTTTTTTGTTAGCCATTCAATATCTTCAGTGTTATCCTCATTTTCAATTCCTAGCAGAATAAGCATACCTTTTTTGATCTCAGATTTAACCTTCTCTTCTATACTGACAGAGGCCTCAGTAGTACGTTGAATTACGACCCGCATTTTATATAATGTTTTATTAAATATTAATAAGTTGTTGAAACAAAATTATATATTTTTTGTATTAATAAGAAATAGAATTATTCTGGTAGTCTCTAGTGGTGTTAAATTATTTAAAAAAATTGATTATGTATTATTATATTTCTGATTCCTTTTCCCCTTCTTACAATCTTGCTACAGAAGAATACTTGATGAAAGAATCTTCACACGATTTTTTTATGCTTTACCGCAACAACCCATCTGTTATTATAGGAAAGCACCAGGACTCACATGCAGAGATTGATCATGTGTATGTAAATAATAATTCCATTAAAGTTTACCGTAGGATAAGCGGAGGAGGAGCTGTATATCATGATTTAGGGAACCTAAATTACAGTTTTATAACTAATGCAAAAGAAGGATGTCTTGTTGATTTCCCAAAGTATATTGGAGTAATGTTGAAGGTACTCAATAATCTGGGGATAGATGCCAGAATGGATAAACGCAATGCCATATATACCGGAATGTTTAAGATATCAGGGACTGCTTGTCATGTATGGAGGAACAGGGCGCTCCACCATGGAACCATACTCTTTAATTGCGATATAGATAAACTGAACAAAAGTCTGAAAGCAGGATATGTTGGATATAAGGCAGGTATGGTAGCATCTGTTCGTTCAGTGGTAAGTAATGTAAAATATTTATTGGATGAAGATGTTGATATTGAGGAATTTATATTTAGTATTATATCAATAATAAAAAAATATACAGATTTTGATGGTTTTTATAAGTTGTACAGTCAGGAAGACATGTATATAAAGGTATTAGAGCAGGAAAAATATAGCCAGAACTATTGGAATTACGAATATCAGGAAAACAGGAGAAAAATAAGTATTTAAAAAAAAGGCACCTTTAAGGTGCCTTTAGTAGTATTGTATTCAGGTGCTTATTTGCAGTATTAGCATTTTCTCCTAGCCATCAATTCTTTAACTGATTCAGCTAATCTTTTTACACCTTCAATATTTTGTTCTTCACTCATATAAGAGAAGTTAATTCTCATAGTATTTTTACCGCTACCATCGCAGTGGAATACACTACCAAGAACGAAAGCAACTTTCTTTTCAATAGCAATTTTGAAAAGTTCTTCTGCATCCATATTTTCTGGAAGTCTCATAAATAAGAAAAGACCACCCTCTGGTTGTGTCCATGTAATACCCTCTGGCATATATTCTTTGAATGCATTAAGCATGGCATCTCTTTTCCTGCGGTATAAGTCGATGATACTGTTAAGGTTTGCGTCAAACAACCCTTTTTCGAAATATTTAGCAGCAATCTTTTGTACAAAAGAAGAAGTACAAAGGTCGGTATTTTGCTTAGCCTTGATGAAATAATCAAGAACGTCAGGATGAGCAATTACCCAACCGATACGGAACCCGGGAACGAATATCTTAGAGAAAGTACCCAAAGTAACAACGTTACCTTCACCGTTATCCATTTCAAACAACATAGGTTGAGCCTCACCCTCGAAACGTAGTTCTCTGTATGGGCTATCCTCAATAATAATGATATCGTATTTTTTAGCAATATCAAGGATTTCTCTTCTTCTCCATTTAGGCATAGTGATACCTGCTGGGTTCTGGAAATCAGGAATGATATATATAAACTTAGGTTTCTGCCCCTTACCGCAAAGTTCAGCAAGTTTTTCTTCCAATAGATCAGAACGCATACCGTTCTCATCGTGAAGAATACCAACAGGTTCTGCACCATAAGAAGTGAAAGCACCAAGACCACCCAGATAAGAAGGTAATCCGCAGATGATTTTATCACCTCTGTTACAGAAAATCTTACCTACAAGATCAAGACCTTGCTGAGAAGAAGTAAGGATACCGATATTTTCCTTAGTAATATTAAGACCATCGTTGTTATATCTGTCAACAAGGATGTCAACTAATTTAGTGTCTCCCTCAGTAGAACCATACTGTAGAGCAGCAGCACCGTCGTTTTCAAGAACCTCTTTAGATATTTCGACAAGTTCTGATATAGGAAAAGTTTCCTTAGCAGGAAGTCCACCTGCGAAAGAAATAATATCAGGTTGTTGAGTTAATTTAAGTAACTCTCTGATAGCAGAACGCTTCATTCCTTTAGCGCTGTCAGAAATAATTTCTTTTAAATCACTAATCATGGTTTATCCCCCAAATATTTATTATTTAAGTTTATTGTCTAAAATGCGATACGAAATTACTAAGAATATTTGATTTAAGGAGAGAAATGCTTACTTTTTTTAATTAATAGAACATTTACGCTTTCATTTTAAAATACATATTAGCCCTTTAGCTTATAATGTGTTATAGGCTTACCAGGCATTTATTGACAAAATATTATTATCATGTCCTAATAAAATTTGTATATTTTAAAAAAATAGGTATTTTTGCGCAGATTCAATGGTCCCATAGTTCAAGGGATAGAATAGTTGTTTCCTAAACAATAGATCCAGGTTCGAGTCCTGGTGGGACTACCAAAGAATAAAGATGAAACCTTTAGTAAATAAATTGCTAGGGGTTTTTTTGTATATGTCTATCTGTTATTTCCCCCCTCTATGAATCATATCTTTTCTAAGGTTTTATCTGATTATCAAAGGACTTTAAAGCATTTTTGCCTTAATTACGGCGTTATTTGCAGGGATATTGCAAACTTCACTTAAAGATAAAAGGAGTACGTAAGTTGAATACAATGAAAGAAAACTAAAGATATTTTCCCTAGGTAAATTGAAAATATAAAATCAAATAAACAAAAGCATTAGAATAATGTATAATAGCAATATGTACATTATAAATTTTAAGGCAATGGATCATATTGTTAATATATTGGAGTCCTTATTGGAGCCGATTGGCGTATTGCTAATAGTTTTTGTTCTTTTACTTTTAAATTCATGGATATTTAAAAGACTTAAATCGGAGGTCTCAGATAGAAATATTATCAAGAAATCTATATCTTTTCTTTTAATATTTGTTGGAATTCTTGTTTTTATTTTATCCTTTCCAATTGATAAATCATTAAAGGGACAGATTTTGAGTTTCCTTGCAATAATAATTAGTGCAGGAGTTGCTTTAAGTTCAACAACAATATTGGGGAACCTTATCGCCGGAATAATGAATAATTCAATGAATCGTTTTAGAAATGGAGACTTAATTAAAATAGGTGATCTTCAAGGTAGAGTTACAAAAAAGAGTGTTTTTCATACAGAAATACAACTTGAAGATAGCAACTTTGTAACTATCCCAAATTTATATATCGCAAATAATTATGTAAAAATTACCCGTAAGTCCAATACTGTAATTTCAAGCTCTGTTTCCTTATCTTACGATGTTTCACGAACATTAATAGAAGAAGCGTTGAAGGAAGCTGCTTTAGCAACGGGTCTAACTGATCCTTATGTTTATATTGTAAGTTTGGGTGATTTCTCAGTTGTTTATAAAATTCATGGATTTCTGGTTGACAGCAGCAAGTTTTTTAGCACCAAGTCATTGTTAAATGCTAAAGTGATGGATATTCTTCATGAAAAGAACATAGAGATTGTTTCACCCTCTTTTATGAATCAGCGGAGAGTTGATGAAAAGGAATTTATACCTAAAAATATTGTCATTGAGCAAATTTATAAAGAGGATTATTCTCCTGAGGAATTAGTATTTGATGAGGCAATTAAATCAGGAGAAATTGAAAAAAAGAAAGATTTTTTAAGTAATATTGAACAAAGACAGATAAGTTTAAAGGAAAAACTCAAAGATTTAGAGGATGAGAAGGATATTGAAAGAGTAAAATCAGCTATTGCTCATAATGAAGAGTTGAAATCAAAAATTGAAAAAAATATTGAAGAACAAAATCGGGATTTGGAAGGGGTATGACATAAGATACTTCATTTAATGATGTTAAAAGGGTTTAAGAATGGAAAAACGACCAGCATTAACGAAAGATATTTCACTTAAGGATTTCAGGGATTTTTATTGGCTAAAAGAAGAATTATTGGATTTCTGTAGGGTAGAACAGTTGGATAAAAGGGGTGGAAAAATTGAATTGACAAAAAGGATAGAGAAATATCTTGAAACAGGTATAAAAGAGGTTGCTAAAGTGGAAAAACAAAAGTGCTTGTCAAAGTTCGATTGGAATAGCGAAAAATTAACTCTAGAAACCATAATTACAGATAATTATAAAAATACAGAAAATGTAAGGGCATTTTTCAGAGACCAGATAGGAGATAAATTTAAGTTCAATGTTAAATTTATGAACTGGATGAAAACATCGCAGGGAGAGAGATTAAAGAATGCTGTAGATGAATGGTGGAAAATCTCTAAGGAAATAAAGAACAGTAGGTCACAAAAAGAAATTGCCCCACAATTTGAATATAATACCTATATCCGTGATTTTATGCTTGATAATCCTTTAATATCTCGTGAAATTGCAATAGAGTGCTGGAAGATTAAGAAATCTCTTAGAGGAGACAATAAATACCATAGAAATGATTTAAAACTGGTTGGGAAGTGATTCTAATTTTTATGCATAATGCCGCATTTGCTTACCTAAATTATCTGTATTATATTTATACTATTCTTTTTTTATTAATTTAGCATCAAAATTTTAAAATTACGGGTATGTATACTTTTGATGAGCTCCAGTCTCTTGTGAGAGAAAGGATGGATAAGCAAAATCTTGTTGAGGAACCAAAGGCTTTGTTCGAGCCTATAAGTTATATCCTTGAAGATGGGGGAAAGAGATTGAGACCAACTCTTGTGCTTATGGCTACAAATCTATATAAGGATGATATAGAAGGGGCAATGCTTCCTGCTATCGGTGTAGAGATATTCCATAATTACACTCTTTTGCATGATGATGTAATGGATGATGCCGACATAAGGAGGGGAAGACAGACCGTGCATAAAAAATGGGATCAGAATGTTGCGATACTTAGTGGTGATGCCGCTGCTATTGTTGCTTATATGCATCTTGTGAAATGTGATGATAAGTATCTTAGGGATTCTGTTGATATTTTTAATAAGGTTGCAATGGATGTGTGTAAGGGGCAACAATATGATATGGAGTTTGAAGAGAGGATGGATGTGAATTGTGAGGAATATACCCATATGATTTACCTTAAAACTGCAGCTCTTATCGCCGGTAGTCTTAAACTTGGTGCAGTACTTGGTGATGCATCTTCGGAAGAGGCACAACTTCTATACGATTTTGGAAAATACCTTGGAATAGCTTTCCAGCTACAGGACGACCATCTTGATGTGTACGGGGATGTTGCTGTATTTGGTAAAAAAATAGGGGGTGATATTATCTCAAATAAAAAAACTTTCCTTCTTATAAAGGCTCTTGAAATGGCAGAAGGAGAGACCCGGAAGAGATTGCTGGGATGGATAGATAAAAAGGATTTTGATGCACAGGAGAAAATTGAGTCTGTCAGGGCTATATATGATGAACTTGGTATAGAGAAAATAACTAAGGATGAAATAGTTTCTTACATTGATAGGAGTATTGAGGTTCTTGAAAAGATAGATGTTGAGAAAGACAGGAAGAGGGGTTTCTACGAAATGGTTAATGTTCTTAAGGACAGAGTTTATTAATGAAAATGTTATTTATTGAATATCTTTATGGAAGTTGTATCTTATAATGTTAATGGAATACGTGCTGCGATAAATAAAGGATTTGTTGAATGGTTGCAAGAAATGTCTCCTGATGTGCTGTGTATACAGGAAACAAAGGCACGTCCCGAACAATTCGATGTGTCACTTTTTGAGGAAATGGGTTATAACTGTTATTGGCATTCGGCAGATAAAAAAGGATATAGTGGAGTTGGTCTTTTGTCGAAGACTAAACCTGACAATGTAGTGATTGGCATTGGAAATGAGAAATACGATGCGGAAGGAAGATTTATAAGAGCGGATTTCGGAGATATTACAATAATAAGTGTTTACCATCCATCAGGAACTACTGGCACCGTACGTCAGGATTTTAAAATGGAGTGGTTATATTATTTTCAGGATTTTATTAATGAGTTGAAAAAAGAAAGACCTAAAATAATTGTTTCAGGTGATTTTAATATATGTCATAAAGAGATAGATATTAATCATCCCAAACGTCATACCAAGAGTTCCGGGTTTCTTCCTGAAGAAAGGGAATGGGTAAGCAATTTTATAGAGAGTGGTTTTGTTGATAGTTTCAGGGAGTTTGATAAGTCTCCTGAAAAATATTCATGGTGGAGCTACAGGGCTCAGTCAAGGCTTAAAAATCTTGGATGGAGAATTGATTACCATTTTGTTAGCGAGGCTCTTAAGGACCGGCTTTCAAATGCTGCAATTTGGGCAGATGTGGAGCATTCCGACCACTGTCCTGTGTATGTGAAAATAAAAGAATAACTTATTACAATAATATTAATAAATACTTTCAGAGATATGAATGATAATGATAAGCAAATAAAACTTGATGAACGATATCTACGGATGGCTAAAATATGGGCGGAAAATTCGTATTGTAAACGTCGTCAGGTAGGGGCTTTAATAGTAAAAGATAAAATGATTATCTCTGATGGATATAATGGGACTCCTTCTGGGTTTGAAAACGATTGTGAGGAAGATGGGCATACAAAAGCCTATGTTCTTCATGCAGAGGCTAATGCTATTACTAAAGTAGCGAAGTCCGGAAACAATAGCCTGGGAGCGACTTTGTACGTTACTTGTTCCCCCTGTATTGAATGTTCCAAACTTATTATTCAGTCGGGAATTAAAAGGGTTGTGTATTCGGAGAGATACCATTGTACTGATGGTATTGAGTTATTGGAGAGGGCCGGTGTGGAGGTTGTTTTGGTTGAGCTTTTTGAGATTGTAAATAATTAATATGATGGAATATAATAATAATAAAAGAACCATTATAATGCCATTGGTTATATCTCTGGCAATTGTAGTGGGTATGTTTGCAGGTAGGATGCTTTCTGGTAATAAGAATATTGTTACTTCCACAGAACAGAGAAATACTTTTGGAAAGCTTGATATGATAATCAATATGATTGATCAGAACTATGTGGATACAGTAGATTCCAAACAGATGGTGGAGGATGCTATTCCTTCATTGTTAAAGCACCTTGATCCTCATACTGTGTATATTCCGGCCAAGGATTTTGAAAATGTTAATCAGGAACTTAGGGGTAACTTTGGGGGGATTGGTGTTCAATTTATTATGTATAAGGATACTGTTGCCGTGGTAAAGGTTGTACCTGGGGGTCCTTCTGAAAAGGCAGGTCTTATAGATGGGGACAGAATTGTGAAGGTTAATGATACTCTTATTGCAGGAGTAAAAATGAATCAGGATAAGATAATGGGCATGATGAGGGGGCAGATTGGTACAAGCGTAAAGCTGGCAATAAAGAGAAAAGGACAGAAAGAACTTGTCGATAAAGAACTTATAAGGGGGAGTATTCCTCTTACTAGTATTGATGTTTCATATATGATGAGCAGTGATGTGGGTTATATAAAGGTTAATAAGTTCGCAATGGATACTTATCAGGAATTTATAAATGGCATCACCTCTTTGCGGGATAATGGCATGAAAAAGCTTATTGTTGACCTTCGTGGTAATCAGGGCGGATATATGGGGGCTGCAGTAAATATGATTAATGAATTTCTTCCTGAGAAGAGTCTTATAGTATTTACTAAGGGTAAGTCTCAGCCTCGTTCGGATTATGTGGCGAATGGCAAGGGTGAATTCCAGGATGTGCCATTGGTTGTACTAATAGATGAAGGAAGTGCTTCGGCTTCTGAGATCTTTGCAGGGGCTATTCAGGACAACGACAGGGGTACTATTGTTGGACGCCGCTCTTTTGGCAAGGGTCTTGTTCAGGAGCAGAGAAGGCTGCCAGATGGTTCGGCCCTTCGTCTTACTGTTTCCAGATATCATTCTCCTTCCGGGAGATGTATTCAACGTTCTTATGAAAAAGGGAAGGAGTATTATTATAGTGATATTGCTCAACGATTTATTCATGGAGAGTTTTCTGAGAAGGATAGTATTCATTTCGATCCTAAACTTAAATACACTACCCTTAAAGGAAGAACCGTATATGGAGGAGGAGGGATAACCCCCGATGTGTTTGTACCTTTGGATACAAACGGAGTGTCGGGCTATCTTCGTAAACTGGTTGAGAGTAATATTATATACAGGTTCTCATTCTATTATGTTGATTCCCACAGGAAAGAGATGAAAGAACTTAAGGATTATAAACAGATTCTTTCTTATCTTAAAAGTAAGGATGTGGTAAACAAGATGGTGACTTTTGCTGCAAGAAATGGTGTGAAAAAGGATACCAGAGGATTAAGGGAATCGTATGAAGTGATTGAAACAAGGCTTTATGCCTATATTGCCCGTCATCTTGTTGATGATTCGGGCTTTTATCCTATAATCAGGAACATTGACAAGACTTTAAATAAAGCATATAGTATTATAGAGAAGGGTGAGCTTTAATAGCTTACTCTTATTTTTATTTTAGGATATGAGTGTACTCAAAGAAGTAAATGATCTTTTTGATAGTCAGCTTAAGGAATGGGGACTTGCAGGTATAAACTACGCAGGTCTTCTGAATGTGGAGGAAAGGGTGGTTGAGTATGATCATTGTCTTGTTCGTCTTCAGTACAATCCAGAAAGGATAGTATCAACCGGAGCCAAAGTTGGCAAGGATGATATCAAAAAACGTAAATGTTTTTTGTGTGAGACAAATCGTCCCTCTGAGCAAAGAGGTGTTGTTTACCGCAATAAATACAATATTCTTGTTAATCCTTTTCCAATTCTTCCTGTTCATTTTACCATTCCTACGATAGATCACGTAAAACAGACTATTGCAGACTTTGAAGATATGCTCTTTTTGGCAAGGGACTTAGAAGATTACTCAATTATTTATAACGCACCGGATTGTGGGGCTTCCGCTCCCGATCACATGCATTTTCAGGCAGGAACAAAGAATTTTACACAGACAGAAAGGGAATTGCCTGATCTTTTGAGGAGTTCTCAGGTGCTTGATTTTGAAATGGATACCGTAGTTTACCATGCAATAAATTATTTAAGAACCTGTTATATTATTACTTCCAGAGATTTTAATAAGAGTGTGCTTGAGTTTTACAAGATCATCAATGAAAAATGTGTAATGTCTCTTCAGTATATTGAACCGAGAATTAATGTTATATGTAGATATGATGATGGCATCTGGACTACTATAGTTTTTCCCCGTAAGAAACACAGGTCTTCCCATTATATAAATATGGATGACCAGATAATGATTAGTCCTGGAACCATTGATATGGCTGGAGTTTTGATAACTCCCAGGTATAGGGATTTCCAGAGAGTTTGTAAAATAAAGATTGCCGAAATCTTTGATGAAGTCTCATTATAGCTTAATTAATAGACTCTGGCAACCATTATTCCCGTATGGTGATCTATGTTTTTTAGATATTCGCTTAGAGGGTAAGGTGAGATGACCACCTTTTTATATTGACTTGAGGCATGAATCAGGTGAATACGGTTGTTTACGTTGATCGCATATCCTACATGGGCAATATCGAGTCCTTCTATATTTGTAGTTATTAGTATTATATCACCGTTTTCTATTTTGCTTTCGATTTGAGCAATATCGGATTTAGGTATATAAAAATATTGGCGACTGTTTATTTTATCTTCTATACTTTTTATTCTATTCACTACCTTTTTGCTTTTTAGGGCTTTATATTTATTGGAATGCTCGCTCATGAAGTTTATCTTTCCTATAAATGGTGTTCCTCCTATTTCTTTTGTTATGTCTTTTATAATTCCTTTTTCTGTGTTGTCGTAAAGCCAGTCTGTGGAGTAATGTAGTCGTGATTCATAACCATCAAGTTTACCATTTCTGTAGCGTATATTTTCTATGTTTTCTGTAAAGGATGGTATGCTTATATTGTTGTTTTTGCGGCATAGGTGCAATGCCAGAACATTTTCCACAAAGGTAAGACAGTCGAGCCCTCTCAGGTTGATTACAAGTTGTTCTTTTTTATTAATGTCCAGTGTTCCTCCCATGTAGGGAGTGTTAATAAAAAAGGTGGCAGTGTTGCTTATTTTGTTTAGGGGACAGGCCTTGGAGTATTCTATAAAGCTGTTGAATATAAGACTGTCTTTGCTTTCAATACTTAATTGTTGTACTTTTTCTTTTTTTGTCTTTGCAGTATTACTACAAGAAAGAAAAATTAAGATACTTGTTATAATAAAGGCTGTCTTCATTTGATTACTGTTTTTTTATACGTTTTAATATTTCAAAGCTTCGTATACTGTCTTTGTAAATGTTGTGCTCGTTTGCTTTAGCAATGCTAAGATCGGCATCAGAATTGCCTTCCCATCTTCTGCAGTTGTAAATGGGTTCGTATATCCTGCCTACGCAGTATTTGGAAGAAATAGCCAATGCCACCGCATAGTCTTCTCCATAACTTACGTTTGGAAATTGTATATCTCTTATTGTTGGTGTATAAAAGGCCCTTGGAGCTCCCAGTCCGTTTATCCTGAGGGCGTTGTTTGGTCCGTTTTCCGCAGTCCATTCGCTATGATCTATAATGCCTGGAGGTATTTCATCATGATTGAAGTTTATCATTCTGTAGGAACCAATAACCATTGCACAGGAGAGCTGGTAAAATTTGTTGACTATTCTGCTAATGGTATTTTCTTTACTGTAGAGATCGTCGCTATCAAGCTGTATGGCAAACTTACCACATAAGGGGTGATTAATTGCGTGGTTCCAGCATCCCCCAATACCAAGATCTTTTCTTTCAGGAATGAGGTGGATGATATCTTTATTGTCTTTTGAAATTTCTTTTATCAGTTCTGTAGTGCCATCTGTTGAATGATTATCAACAATAATAATATTGGTTTTAAAATCGGTTCTCTGTTTTTGTACAGATTCAATGGCATCTTTTATTGTCTTTACACGATTACGGACCGGTATTATTACCGATGCCTCAGTGGCAAATACTTCTGCGTTAAGATTCACTTTTTTGAAGGGTGCTTGTAAAAAGGCTCCTATATCTTTAAGATAGTTAGTGAAAGACTCTTCCAATTCTATTTGTATCTTTCTGAATTGTTTTTTTACATAGTCGTGTTGCTTTTCTCCGGTTTTCCTGAAATCTTCTTTTTCTACACTGTATAAAAACTCAGGTATGCGAACAATCTGAGATTTTTGTGAGATGCGTAACCTTAATGCGTATAAGGCGGAGTATTTTAAATGTGCCTTAACTAGTTTTATGTTTTTTTTAAATGCTTCAGTTCTGAAAAGAATAATGGGGCCGAATTCAAAGTCGTCCCTTACACTCCCAATCTGGTAATTTATCAGGGGGGTTGGAATTAAATTTCCGTTATCAGCCTGGAAATAATCGGAATAAAGCATATTGCAGCTTGTCATTTCAGCAACCTGAACCATTCTGTTGATGCAATCGGAATCAAAGGTTATTCCGGTATTTTGTGTAATTAACAGCAGGTAATCGGTATCTGCCTTTTGGGCTATATCTTTAAGAGTATCGTAGTCGCAAATATTTTTGTCGAGTTGATTGCCTGTGTAATATATGTCTTTAAACGAAAATATTTTTCTTAGACTATCAGATAATATAGTTGATTTTTCCTTTTTATCTCCTTTTAGAAAGCATGAGATCGTTACCATTATTCCTTGTTTTATGCGTGATTAAAACAAAGATATTGAAAAAAGTTAGAATGTTTTCGGATTAAGTAAATTTCTGTATTTTTGTAAGCTAATTGGAAGAGAAGTAATTAAATACAGCAGATGAAGAATATAAGGAATTTTTGCATAATAGCCCATATCGACCATGGTAAAAGTACTTTGGCAGACAGGCTTTTGGAGAAGACCCAGACAGTATCAGAGAGGGATTTACAGGCTCAGGTACTCGATAATATGGATCTTGAAAGGGAAAGAGGTATTACCATAAAGAGTCATGCCATCCAAATGGACTATAATTTTAAGGGTGACAAGTATACTCTTAACCTTATAGATACTCCTGGGCATGTTGATTTTTCATATGAGGTGTCTCGTTCCATTGCAGCCTGTGAAGGAGCCCTTTTGATAGTAGATGCTACTCAGGGTATTCAGGCTCAGACTATTTCCAATCTTTATCTTGCTATAGAGAATGATCTTGAGATTATTCCTGTTCTTAATAAAATGGATCTTCCAAATGCTATGCCCGATGATGTTAAGGATCAGATTGTAGAGCTTATTGGTTGCGAACGCAGTGATATAATTGAGGCTAGTGGGAAAACAGGCCTTGGTGTTGACGAGTTGCTTGAGGCTATAGTGGAAAGGGTACCTGCTCCCAAAGGAGACGAAAATGCTCCTTTACAAGCTCTTATATTTGACTCAGAGTTTAACTCTTTCAGGGGTATAATTGCTTATTTTAGAATATATAACGGCAAGATTAAAAAGGTGATCTTGTTAAATTCGTTAATACTGGCAAAGAATATTATGCCGATGAGATCGGAGTACTCCGACTGAACAGGGAAGAACGAAAAGAAATATCTGTAGGTGATGTTGGATATATTATTTCGGGAATTAAGACATCTACCGAGGTTAAGGTAGGGGATACAATTACTCATGTAAAGAATGCCTGCGACAAGGCTATTGATGGGTTCGAGGAAGTTAAGCCTATGGTATATGCCGGGATTTATCCTATTGAAAGTGACGATTATGAGGATCTTAGGGCATCTATGGAAAAGCTTCAACTTAACGATGCTTCTCTTACATTTGAACCAGAATCTTCTCTTGCACTTGGTTTCGGTTTCCGATGTGGATTCCTTGGTATGCTTCATATGGAGATTATACAGGAGCGTCTTGACAGGGAGTTCGATATGAATGTTATAAGTACCGTTCCTAACGTCATGTATCAGGCGTATACCAAGAAGGGGGAGACTTTCGAGATGCATAACCCTTCTGATATGCCATCTCCAACAGTCCTGGATCGCATAGAAGAACCTATTATCAGGGCTCAGATTATTACCAAGGCTGATTTCATAGGACCTATTATGACACTATGTCTTAATAAGAGGGGTACATTATTGAACCAGCAGTATCTTGCATCTAACAGGATAGAACTGACTTATGAAATGCCTCTTGGTGAGATAGTCTTTGATTTCTATGATAAACTAAAGAGTATTTCAAAAGGATATGCCTCTTTCGATTATTACCAGACAGGTTATAAGACTGCTAAACTAATTAAGCTGGATATATTGCTGAATGGAGAACCAGTGGATGCTCTTTCTACACTTATTCACTTCGATAACGCATATAATTTTGGGAGGAGAATGTGTGAGAAGCTTAAAGAGTTGATTCCTCGTCAGCAATTTGATATTGCCATTCAGGCAGCCATAGGAGCTAAGATTATAGCTAGGGAAACAGTAAAGGCTGTACGTAAGGATGTTACGGCTAAGTGTTACGGTGGTGATATTACCCGTAAGAGAAAACTTCTTGAGAAACAGAAAAAAGGTAAGAAGAGGATGAAGCAGGTGGGTAATGTTGAGGTGCCTCAGAAAGCTTTCCTTGCTGTTTTAAAACTGGATTAAGGCATAAAATAAAAATGAGAAAGTATCTTATAAGGAATATTATATGGTGTATTATAATCTTTGTATTATGCGCAATGCCCGGGAAGTCTCTTCCCGAGACATCATTTAATATTCCTTATATTGATAAAATAGTCCATTTAGGGATGTTTTTTGTCATGGGCATATTTCTTTGTGCTGAGCTGAAATATCAGACAAGTCTTTCATTTTCTAAAATAACCTTAATAACAATACTATCTGTCTCTTTTTATGGTGGGCTAATTGAAGTATTACAGCATTATGTGTTTGTTGATCGTAGTGGTGATTATGTTGATTTTATTTTTGATGTTGCAGGGGGAGGTTCGGCTGCATTGATTTATCCCTGGCTTAAAAGAAAAAAAGATATTTTTATTAAGAAGGAACCATTTTGTCGATTTGCTATACTTAAGAAAATAATTTGATAAGGTGTATTCTCAGTATGAATTTTGTTTATTATAGACAAAAAAACCCGTATGATTTTATAATACGGGCTTTTGTTTATAAAGTCGGGATGGCGGGATTCGAACTCGCGACTTCCACGTCCCGAACGTGGCGCGCTAACCTGACTGCGCTACATCCCGTTAAAAGATATGCAAATATATAAAATGTGGCGCTATTTTGTTACCTTTGTAAAGAAATAATGTTACAATATAAATTATGTTATTATGGAGACTACACGTCAGAGTAAAATAAGTAGGTTGATACAAAAGGATTTAAGTGAGATGTTTCAGAGAGAATGTCGTGAGTATTGTCTTGGCAGTATGGTGTCTGTTACTGTAGTTCGTATTAGTCCTGATTTGTCTGTTGCTAAAGTATATTTAAGTATCTTTCCTTCAGGAAAGGCAAAGGAAGTTATTGAGAGTATTCATAATGCTGCTTCACAGATAAGATTTAACCTTGGCAGAAAGGTAGGCAAACAATTGAGAATAGTTCCTGAACTTAAGTTCTTTGTGGATGACAGTCTTGATTATGCAGAGAAAATTGATGATTTACTAAAGTAGAATAGATGATGAGGCTCCCCTTTTTCATCTCCAGGCGTTATTTGTTTTCTAAAAAGAAGCAGAATGTTATAAATATAATCTCATTGATATCTGTGGTGGGTGTTGCTGTGGGAACAATAGCTCTTGTTGTTATACTTTCTGTTTTCAATGGAATAGATGGACTTGTTCGTGGAATGATGGGAACCTTTGATTCGGATATTAAGATTATTCCTGCTGTTGGAAAGTCTTTTGTTCCTGATTCATCAACGATTGATCAACTAAGAGCTCTTGAGGGGGTAGTTTTTTTCTCCGAGATAATTGAGGAAAGTTGTCTTGTAAAGTATGAAGATTCTCAGAGACCTGTTGTTCTTAAAGGTATTGCTGATGGTTATGCAAGTGAAAAAGGGCTTGATACTATGATTTATGACGGTGTCTTTAAGCTGAGAGGGGATGGATTTGATTTTGTTGTTCCCGGTTTTAATGTAGCCAGGGATCTAGGTGTAGGTCTTAATTTCATGTCTGCACTTGACTTTTATTTTCCTAATAGAAAATCCTCTAATTACATAAATCCCGTTGATGCCTTCAATAAAAAATATGCTCATCCTTCTGCAATATTTTCGATTCAGCAAGAGCTGGATTCAAAGTATATCTTTTGTTCTCTTGATTTTGCTGATCGCTTATTTGATATGAAGGGTAAGATATCTGCCTTTGAACTCAATATTGAAGGGGATAAGAAGGAGATGCAGGAAAAGATATCTGAGATAGTTGGGAATAATTTTATAGTAAAGAACAGATTTGAGCAAAACGAAACGTTATATCGTATGATGAATTCCGAGAAGATGGCAATATTTTTTATTCTTGTGTTTATTCTTCTTATTGCTTCGTTTAATATTGTTGGTTCTCTTACTATGCTTATAATTGATAAGAGAGACGCTATTGAGATATTGTCGGATATGGGAATGAGTCGTGAGAATATACAAAAGATATTCTGGTATGAAGGATGGATGATTACAGCTTTGGGAGCTTTTGCTGGTTTGGTTTTTGGTGTTTTAATCTGCTTTCTTCAGAATGAATTTGAACTTCTAACCCTTGGGGGCGGAGGTTATGTGGTTTATGCATATCCCGTTGAGGTATTGTTGTCTGACCTTGTTCTTATTATGGCTTCTGTACTTACCATTGGATATTTTGCATCAAGGTTACCTGTCAGGTTTTTGATTAAAAGATTATTATAGATTTAAAAAAAGTTAAGATAGATGGTTAGACTTATATTTTTGAATATTTTTCTTTTTACTTCAATAATTATAAATGCACAGAATGATGAACCATTGGTTCTTATACAGACTAATTTGGGTAATATAAAGGCTAAATTATATAACGACACGCCAAAACACAGGGATAATTTTATTCGTCTGGCCAAGCAGGGGAAATACGATGGGACATTATTCTACAGGGTGATTAAAAACTTTGTTATACAAGGAGGTTCATCGGATTCTAAGAATGCTATAAAGGGACAGAATATTGGTTTTGGTAAGCCTATTCCTATGGATGCAGAGATAAGAAAAAACAGATTTCACAAGAAAGGCGCTCTTTGTGCACCCCGCCAGCCCGACAGGGTTAACTTTCATAAGGAATCGGATATTTCTCAGTTTTATATTGTTCATGGTCGTGTTTACACTATTGAGGAATTGATTAGAATGGAAAAGGCTGTTAATATACCTGTTAAGAACAGGATAATAAAGAAATATTATACATCCGAGAAGAAGGCATTATTAGATACTTTAAGGAATAATAAGAAGGTAGAGGAATTCAGGACAATTGCCGACAAGATAAAAAGGGATATTGCTTTTGAGTATGATGCAAGTCCGGAAACCTTGTATTTCTCTGAGGAGATGAAAGAGGCATATACAACAGTGGGAGGTGTTCATCATCTTGATAAAGAATATACCGTTTTTGGAGAAGTGATTGAAGGATTTGATGTGATAGATAAAATAGCCAATTTGAAAACCGATAAAAATGACAGACCGTTAAAGGATGTGAGTATAAAAGTTAGAGTATTAAACAGATAGTAAAAAGTATTTTTTTATATTTGTAGCCGTTTCCCAAATAAATTTTAAATATGATGCTTGATAAGATTAAAGAGTTAAAAGAAGAGATTGAGAATCTGGTTGTATCTAATCTGGATGAGATAGAGCAGTTTAGAATTAAGTTTCTAAGTAAAAAAGGTTTGATAGCGGGACTTTTCTCTGAATTTAAGAATGTTCCTAATGATGAGAAAAAAGCTGTTGGTCAGGCATTGAATGTTCTTAAGGATTCGGCAATTAATAAGGTTAATCAGCTTAAAGAAGAGTTTAGTCATTCAGATATAACTAAATCGGGAATGGATTTAAGTTTACCGGCAGAGTCATTAAAACTGGGAACAAGGCATCCGCTTTCAGTGGTTAGAAATGAGATAATAGATATATTTACCCGTCTTGGTTTTACTGTATCGGAAGGACCAGAGATAGAAGATGACTGGCATAATTTCTCAGCTCTTAATTTCCCGGAAGAACATCCGGCAAGGGACATGCAGGATACTTTTTTTATTGAAAAAGAGCCTGATGTTATTCTCCATACTCATACATCTTCGGTACAGGTACACGATATGGAACATATGGAGCTTCCTATACGTTGTATTACTCCTGGAAGGGTGTTTAGAAATGAGGCTATTTCAGCCAGGGCACATTGTATTTTCCATCAGATAGAAGCTTTATATGTGGATGAGAATGTGTCTTTTGCGGATTTAAAGCAGACACTTACTTA
>CAXXRT010000024.1:80000-226035 GCA_963666945.2 Marinifilaceae bacterium | reverse complement strand
GAATTATCCAAAACCCTTATAGAGCTAGGGTTTAATGTTAATGTCCTTCGGGTAAGGGATAACATTGAAACTTATCGCAGCTTCATAGATGTATATAATGAAGAATTATTAGCAACTGTTAATGAATGGGATGATAAAGAAAAGAAAAAAGCTGTAGAACAATTAGCCTATCTGTTGTCATGTTGTGACACTACTACACAGACAATGAAAATCCCATATATTGGTAAGTTGTGGGGGATGTCAAAGTCTGATTTTACCAAAATTGTCAAGCCATACTTGTCTAAGAAACAGAGCAAAACAAAGCTTCAGTATGAAGAAATTCTTATTGATGATGAAAAGCAGGTATTTGACATTGAACAATTGCCCGATTATGTAGATGTTGCTTTTTTCAGGAAATACGGTTTTTTCCCTGCAGAGAACAAACAAGGAAAGAAGATCTTTTATGTGTTTCGAACTTCGGACGATACCCTTATGAAAGTAGGAAACTTTTATATGGAACCATTGTTCCAAGTGTATGACTTGGATCCGGAAAGAAATAAACGAATTGTAAAGCTGACACATGCCGAGCTTGGCCGTGAGGAATATGTTGAGATCCGCAGTAGAGATATGGTTGAGTTGGCAACATTTAAGAAATTTCTTTGGGACCAGGGCGGGTATGTTTTCACAAAGGGTAAACCTTATCATTTCGACAGTATTCTAAATAGTGTTGCCCTTCGGTTCCCCAAGTGTTATGAGTTCAATGTGTTCGGGTGGCAGCACGAAGGTTTTTTTGCTTTTGCTAACGGGATTTTTGCAGATGGGAATTTTGTTGAGGTTGACGATCTTGGTCTTGTGAATTATGGTGGTGATACATACTATTCCCCGGCGTTTTCCAAAATATACAAGAATCTTAGAAAAGATAATGACAAGTACGAGAATGACCGTTACCTGGTATATAAAGATAACGATGGGGCTTCATTCGAGGAGTGGGCAGATTTAATGAATAAAGTTTATAAACTGAAAAATAACGGAATGTGGGGCATTGCCTATACTTTATTGAGTGCATACCGATCTATTATTTATCCTATCGACAGGCTTTTTACTGCTCCATTTTTCATAGGTCCTACTGAATCAGGAAAGACACAGATAGCCGTTTCTATACGTTCTGTTTTTATCCATCCTAATGCGCCACTATTTAACCTGAACTCAGGTACAGATGCCGCTTTCTTTACCCTATTGGAACGCAATAGAGACATCCCTGTTGTGCTTGAGGAGTACAATGACTATCAAATATCAGATATAAAATTTCAGGGGCTTAAAGCGGCTGTATATGATGGAGAAGGGAAAACCAAGCGTAAAGATGCAACTTCAAAAGACCTTGATATAACTAAGGTTAATTCTCCTATTGTGTTGTTAGGCCAAGAAGCTCCTGAACGTGATGATGGTTCTTTATTTAATAGATGTGTAATTTGTCATGTACCTAAAAAAGACGACTGGACAGAACAGGAAAAAGAAAACTTTAACGCACTTAAAGAATGTGAAAAAGAAGGTTTAAGTAATGTTCTTATTTCAATTCTTAACTATAGGCCTGTTATCGAAAAACATTTTAAGAAAATGCAACGCCAGGTGTTTAAAGATCTTAAAAAGGAAATATCTGCTGCAGGTCAGTCTGCATTAACAAGACTGCTAAATACAGTATCTTTGTTTGCTACCGTTATTAAAGTTTATGAAGATCATATCCCCGAATTAAAACTTCCATTTAGTTATGAAGATTTTTATCAGGAATCTTTAAATAAGATTATTTCTCAGTCTGAATCACTTAATAATACAAACAGAACGGCAGTATTCTTTGATACTATTCAATTGCTGATTAATTCTGGTAAGATAACATTGAACAAAGAATTAAAAATTGAAAGTCTTGATGAGCTAGATGTAAGGGAAGGACGAGATAAAATACAAACAATTAAATTCAAAAAGCCCACAAAAGTATTGTTGCTATCGCTGAAAAATATATTCCCGTATTATAAGGATTTACAGAAGACGGAAGCATTAAAGCAAAATGCATTATTGACTTATATAAAAGACCATCCCGCATATATTGGTAGTGTAAAACAAACAACATTTACATGGGAGGAAGAAATAAGAACGCCAAATATTAGTGGAACTGTCATTTCCCAAATGAGATCTGCCTCACAACGAACAAGTGCTATTGCCTTGAGATATGATGATCTGTGTATTGATATTGAAAAGTTTGAGGGGGAATTTATTCCTATTAAAGGGAAAATAGACCCACCAAAGGAACAGGATAAAAAGGATGATGATGTGGCAGATCTTTTCAAAGATAAAGAAGTTGTTATGAAAGGTTGTACCTGTGGCGGTTTCCTATGGAAGATAACCAACCTGATGATTTACCATTCTAAATACACATTACTATGAAAATTAACCTTAAAAAAAGAATGTTGACGGTGGATCTGCAGATTTTTGCAGATCAATTAAAAGAACTACAAAGAAAGATAGGGTTTAAAGTATCTTCTCGTGGTTGGTGCTACCAGTTAGAATCTGAGAATGTGATTAATAAAAGTCAGTTTGATAAGGTTGAAACCCTTATTAATAAATGTAGGCGTTCAGGACTATTACCTATTGATTTTGTTGCTGAAGAGGAAGGACGACAATTCTCATGTCTTAGTACTCCTACAAATTTAACTCCTAAAGAATATCTAAAGGACTATATCGAAGCTCCATTATTCTGTAGTGATTGGTACACCCCTGATTGGCATGAAGGTGAAGAGTATTATATACAAATGATTGTAGAAAAGATTGACCTTAAAACTCTATTTGAACCAGTCTGTGAGAAATACCATATCCCAATAGCAACTTCCAAGGGGTGGTCGAGTATGTTGCAGCGTGCCCAGTATGCAAGACGATATAAAAAAGCTGAGGATAAAGGCATGAGGTGTGTACTATTGTATTGTGGCGATCACGATCCTGATGGCTTACGAATTTCAGACTTCATAAAAAATAATCTTACAGATCTAAATGAAATAAGGTGGGGTGATGGTACAGAGGGCTATGATCCGGAAGATCTAGTAATTAGACGTTTTGGTCTTGATTATGATTTTATTGAAGAAAACAACCTTACTTGGATTGATAACCTTATAACTGGATCTGGAAGGAACTTAGCATCTCCTTTGCATAAGAATTATCGAATGAACTATGTCCAGAATTATATAAGAAACTTCGGAGTACGTAAGTGTGAAGCCAATGCTATTATTCCTATGCCTGATGTGGCAAGAAAATTTGTAGAAGAAGTTATACAGGATTGGTTGGGAGAGGATGCGCTTGACCGATTTTATGAAAAAAGGCAAAACGTTCGTGATCAGATCCAGGAAATAATAAGCTCTACTGGCTTAGACGAAAAGATAGAGGAAACATTAGAACTATTATAAAATGAAATCAAAATCAATTTATACTCCAGAAGATCTTGCAGCTCATGAGAAAGCAATTGAAGTTCTTACACAATTAAAGAAAGAACAAAAGGATTATAAATTCAAAGTAGAAAAAAGCACAGAGCATCCTAGATGCTTTGTATTTAAACGAGTTAAATAATTTTAAAGTAATTAGCATGGAAGATTTAAAGAAAGAACAAAAGGAAAGAAAATCGTTTTTAATAGAAATCATAAATGAACCGGATCCAGAAGGATGGGATGATAGGAAACTAGCTCTTTGTCCTGTGAGTCATTTTAATTTCGGTACATTGCAGTTACAGATTGCTCAGGACGGTTGTGATGCCTATATTGACTTAGGGTATGAAGAAGTAAAGCAATTGGTAGAGAAGTTACAGGAATGGATGAAAGAGAAGGAAGAATAAATTTAGAAAGGAGCAGAATGACAAAAAATCAAGCAATAAAACAGTTTGAAGGTAAGTATTTCTCAATAGGGACTATAAAAGATGTAGGTCCTTATAACTTTTATAAAGTTAAGAATTATAAGTGCTCAACTCCAGGAACTCATTTCTTTAATATTGTAAAAATAGATTTGTCTTGGAATAATTGCCATACAATATCAGAAGAGACTGCTACTGATTCTGAACTTTCATGTTTAAATGAAAGTTCAGAAAATGAATTTAAACAAAATGCTTTTAAAGTTTTTCAAAAGATGCTGGATGATCAGTTATTCTTGGTTGGGGAGGCATTAGATGTAGATAAGCAACAATGGATATATCAAGGAATCTATTCTTCAGAAGATAAGGCTATCGAAAAATGTGTCCGAGATAATTTCTTTTTAGCGAAAGTAGAGGTTGACTTCGAAGAAAATCCAGATGAATTGAGGCAATTTAAATATGCATATTATCCTCGTATAGATCCGAAACCTAATGAATTTATATGTGAGCATTCTTATAAAAATACAGGAGAAACTTTTCAAGGGAAACAAGTGTTAGAATGTATAAAATGTGGTAAACGAAAATTTATATAATATGACTGAAAAATATTTATTAAAAATATTAAAGGAAGCATTCATAATAGATATCAAAGAAGATTTCTTTAAAAGATTATATGAACCAGAATACTATATACAACCAATTGACGAAAATAAACTCAAGAAGCATTGTCCAGATGCTTTAGTATTCGATTATAAATTATTCAACTTTGAATTTATGAAAGGAGAAATTTCTTGTACAGGATTGACTTTTGAATTTTGTTCAGATAGATTTGAAAGGATATTTGTTCAGGTATTTTATGATTCTTTAGAAAGGAAGATTTATAATTCAGTTTTGGCAATGCCTAAATACACTGAAAAAGACTATAGAGGCAAACTTAGTATCTCCCAACGAGGTAGAACAATTAAATCAAATACTGACGTGAAAAGAATGCTAAATTATTTATACAAACGTTTCGAGTGTCCCTCGATAAAATAATAACAAACATGCCAAATAAATTATACTTCGCAAATATTACTGCTGACCATTGGGCATCTAAGAATAAGCTCCAGGAAGAGGCAAAAGAATATAGTGGTGAGATTAATGGAACATTAGTTTCTGAACAGAAGTTTCCTGCTTTTCTTGAGGAAATTTATACTCATCTAAAAGATCTTAATAAAAAACATAAAAGGTGTAAACCTCTTTACATATCTATTCAATCTATGGAAAAGGAATATTCTATATATGTTGACAATGTATTTCACTTACATTTCTTCACAGTAAAGCATCAGATTAGATGAAGCTTAAAGTCAATCTTTTAAAAACCGGATATATTCATATCAATGAAATTAAACGATGTTCTAAATGTAAAGGAGCTGGAGAGTTAGAGGTAAGAGAGGAGGATGGTCCAAAGGTCATTGTTTGTGATACGTGCCAGGGAGAAGGAATGCTCAGAATTCAAGGAGTACTGCAAGCTTCTCCATTTAAAAGTAAAAGCCAACATTAGTTGGCTTTTTTTATGCTCTAAGATTTCCATTATAAAACCGTGCATAATATTACTTATTTAGGGTTAGTAAATATGTATTGAATGTAAATTTAACAATATCTGTAAAAACTCCTAATATATTGCGCTTATTGTATCAAGATACAATAAGAAGCTTAAAAATTAAAATTTCAATACAAAAAAAATATAGGCAAAAAAGCGTGCCCCCGTGCCCCCGTGCCTCACTTGGGTAAAATTAAAGGAGGTTAGTAAGTTATAAAATATTAATAAACAGATATATAGATTATAAGTATAGTAAGTAAATGTTTTATTTTATTGGTTGTATGTAGTGAGGCACAGTGAGGCACGCGTTTTTTAATGTTTTTGGTGAGACACACTGCCGTGCCCCGTGCCTCACTTGTTAAAATTTGCCTTTTATTAATTAAAATATTGACAATTAAAGTGTTAATATTCTAGTGGGGCACTGAGGCACGGGGGCACGGAAATTAACACCCAAATAAATAATATTGATTTTTTCATTTTCTGTAAACAAAAACATTTGAAAATGTAAAGGAAATATTTTACATATTCTGTATCTTTGAGAATAAGTAAAAATATTTTAATTATGAGCAGCAATCAGACAGTTTATATTCAATTAAGACCGTATTTAAAAGATTACTTTGTAAAGAAACTTGGACCTGAACCTATCAAGGCAACTTCAAAAAATAAATTATTTATTTTATTGCTTCCATATCTAACGAAAGTACCTAAAAATTATAATCCCTCAAATTTTAAGGATAACAAATTTTTACTGTTGGAACTACCATTTAACGAGTTAGTGAATGTTCGGTGCTATAATTATATAGATCCCAAAAATTATGGAGAGATACAATCATACTTTTACGGGATATTTTATCACGACTTCACCAGGACAGTCAATAAATATCATATAGATCAAGGCATGAACATTAAAAATAGCATAATTCTATTTTGTGAGGAGAACGATGTGAATTTTGATTATACTAATTATGATTCTTTAAAGAGAATATATTTAAGGTACAGAAAAAGACTAAAAAAAGTTAACCAAAAATTAGGCGAAAAAGTTGCTTAAACAGCACTTAAACAGCACTAAAAAACCAAACATTTAATAATCAATAAATTACAATATTGTAAAAAATGAAATATATTACAGAAATAAATTATATACACATAAAGGATGTCGTTTCAGTATATAATACCATTAATGGTGTAAAAATCACATTAGAGGCTGGAGCTTCATTTCAACCTTTAAATTTTACTTTGTCAACTGCAAAATTAACGGAGAAATCAAAAATAGCCGGTGGAAGTAAATTATACGAACAGGATTTGAATTATTCTTTTACCCTTGAAAAGGTAGATTCTACTGTGTATGAAGAGATAGAGGGAAAACCTGTATTGATTAGCTATAAGTATAATACAGGTGAGAATATGTTACTAGGAACAATAGATTATCCCGTAACATTACTTACCAAACTATCGGTTAAAAGCAATTCTCAATATGATGTTATTTGTCAATGTTCTAATACTTACCGTTCAAAAGTAATTATATCCTAGTTTCTTAGTCCTTTTATAGCATAGATATCTCATTTATAATTGTAATCAAAAGGTTGTAAATGAGATATTCTAAATTACTGTCGCAAATAATTAAAGGAACGTGGTTTGTTACTATTGAGGATGCAATCGCCAGTCATTCAGTTGTAAAAAAACTGCTTGACGGCGATTACACTTCTGAAGAGTACGACACACTTCTTTCTGAGAGAAAACCTCTTGTTGCAAATATATACGGTGCAACTATATCAGCTTCACTGGAAGATGGATTCAATAATGCTCCTAAGGGTTCTGTTGCCGTTATACCACTTAAAGGAACAATGCTCAAGTATGGAACTTTCTGTTCTTATGGGGACAGAAGAAATTGCCGCTGAAATACGCAAGGCTGCTGCTCATAAAAACATAGATGCAGTTGTTTTAGATATTGATTCCGGTGGTGGAGCGGTGGATGCAGTTGCTCCGATGACACAGGCAATAGATGATTGCAAGGCTGCAGGAAAACCTGTTGTTGCTCACTGTGATTTATGTGCAAGTGCTGCCTATTGGGTAGGAGCCCAGTGCAACCGCATTATTGCAGCCAATAATATTTCCTCAGAATTTGGAAGTGTTGGTGTAATGATGACCTTTCAGGATATGGAACCATACTATGAAAAGATGGGTGTGAAGTTTCATTCTATATATGCTCCTGAGAGCAATTATAAAAATCTCCCGTTTGAACTCGCAAAAAAAGGTGAATATGAAAAAATCAAAACAGAAGTTCTTTCCCCACTCGCAAGAAAGTTCCAAAATCAAGTCAGAAATAAAAGGGAGAATCTCAACGCAGAAGTCGAAGGGATTCTTGCCGGGCGTATGTTCGACGCTGAAAACGCCAAAACCTATGGTCTAATCGATTCGATTGGAAACTTAGCTAAAGCAGTGGAAATAGCTAAAGATCTAGCGAGTGCAAGTGTTATCAATAATTATTTAAATACTAAAAACTAAGAGAATGAATTTTAAAGGAGTAATGGCCGTTGTTTTAAGTATGCTTGGAATTTCTTCTTTTGCGAAAGACAAGGATGGTAAAAGTATGCTAACTGAAGACCAAAAAAAACAACTCTCTGATAAATATGGAGAGAAGTTTGCTACCGAGTTTGAGAAAGATCTCAAAGACTATGAGGGAAACGGTGGAAATACCAATTTTCAGGAGATACAGGAGCAAAAGAAAAAGCTTGAAGATCTTCAGGCGGAGTATGATGCATACAAAACCACTTCAGCAAAAGAAAAGAAAGATCTTGAGGATAATATTGCAAAATTATCCGGTGACTCTGAAGAAGATCAGGAACCTGAAAATCCTAAAAGCGGTGCAAATGTTAAAAAATCTTTCGCAGTTGACACGAATCTCCTTCACAATAAAGTGATGGAAAATTACATCAATGGAGATGGTTTACAAGCATTAGCTGCTGATACTATTGATACTCAGGAGTTGAGGACTGAATTTGGGAAATATATTTCTGATCAGAAGTACGAAATAATTCAATTGGTATTTGGCTCATTGACAAGTACTAGTTACATGACTACCAAAATGTCTGAGAAAACTGAATGGAGAGCAACGCAAGGTTTAATTGACAGCGTTATTCAACAGTTTACTCCATACTGGACACCAAGGGGACAAACAAAATTCACTCCTCTTACTATCGTCAATAGAAAACACAAGATAAACCTTCCTATTAAGCCAGCAGAGATAATGGAGGATGTTCTTGGTTATCTTTATGACGAAAGTTTACAGCCAAAAGATATGCCTATTGTTAAGTATATAATTGAGAAAATGCTTAAACCTCAGGTGGAGGAAGATAGAGAGACTCTTCTGGCTACAGGAGTATATGAAGATTTTAATCCAGAGGGTGGACTTAAGGACGGAATTGACGGACAGGCTTTTGGTAAATCTATGGACGGATACTGTACAATTCTTAAGCTGGAAAAAGAAGCCGGGAACAATAAGATCACATGGTTATTGGACGGTGTTGAAATAACACCTGAAAACATTCTGGAAAAAATCCAGATAGCGGTGGATAATATTTCTTCAAAATTTAAGAAGAAATCCATGTGTGTGCATATAGACCCAGATTTGTACACTATGTACAAACGTGCATATCAGGATAAATATAAGTACACTAAAAATGACGATAAGGATAAGGATAGAATCGATTTCACAAAACAAATCCTTGCCCCACTGGATGGAATGATAGGAACAAAGATGTTCTTTATCACTCCAAAACAAAACTTTATCCACCTTCTTTCTAAAAACAAAGGTCTTAACAAGATCTGGATGCAAGGAGAGAACTACGATGTTAAAGTCTTCGGTGAATGGTGGGAAGCTACAGGATTCGCAATTGCTGAAGCTGTGTTTGCTTATGTGCCTCCTGTTCCTGGTTCTACTGGTGGTCAATCTGCTTAATCTTTAAAATTTACATAAATGGCATATTCATTTGTAAGCGTACCAAAAAAAAGCAATGCTGGGGCTGTAAAGCCCAAGCTTGCTAATTTAACCATCTTTAGAATTAAAGATGTGAAGACATTTCCTGATCTAGATCCTAACGGTATTAAAAGAATCGGAGAATTAGTTTTAGAAGCTAATGCCAATGCTATTAATATTGAAACCACTGTATCAACTATAAATGTTAATCAAACAACTGAAGGGGATGCAGATAACAAGGGAACCAAACAAAAAATCGAGTTTTCCCGTCCAGGAACAACTGATGTTGAATGGGAAGAGTTCGTTGAGAACAATAAGAATGAAGATCTTGGATGTATTATCAACTATGTTGATGAAGGAATCAATAAGCTAGCCGGTTATCCCGGTAACCCACTTCAGATGGTTGTTGAGAGTACCGATAATAACGAGGGAGATACAAACAAGGTAACTCTTGAATCGTTGTTAAAAGGTAGAAGAATCTCTTTTTATGAAGGTGCAATGCCTACATTGGATTCTGGATCTGCCGGAACTCAATCAGCATAAAATATAAAACCCCTGTTTTTATAGGGGTTTTTTGTGCTTTAAACTTAAATAATTTGCAATTGCAAAAATATTAATAAGATGGAAGAAGTAAATAGTATAATTGATGTTGAAAGAATACAGCAAGCGGAAGAACTTATATGTTCTTTACAAAATGATATTGCTAATAGAGATGCAAAGATTGAATCTTTAGATGATCAGATTACATTTTTGAAAATGGAAGCTCAAAAGGAAGGAAGCTACTTAGTAGTTATTCCTTATAAGTCTTCTGAAAAACAAGGCGAAGAATTAATGTATGCTCTTCGTGGTTGGGAAAAAAATTTCAAAGAAAACTTCAAGGTTGTTGTAATTGGTGATTCTGAGCCATGGTTTAATAAAGAGCATATTCACCATATTGCTCATGAGTGCATAACTAATAATCCTCCTTTGGATATTGTAAGTAAAATGGAGGCAATAATAAATGAGTTCCCGGAGGTGGATAAGATCATTTGGACGAATGATGATATTTATCCTATTAATCCTATATCAATTCATGACATTGAATTTCTAAAGTGTGATGGAAAACTTGACAGTAATTATAGTGGAGGAACTATATATCAGCAAAACAAGAAAAAAACTCTTTTATTGCTGCAGAAAGAAAAACTGTCAATATGGGATTATGGTTGCCATCTTCCTGTTGTATACGAAACAGAAAAGCTTCAGGAATTAATTGAAACATATAAACTGAAGGAAGATTCTTATTTAATTTCTTCATTGTATTTCAATACTTATTTCCCTGAAATGATTCCTTACAAGTTAGATCTGGCTTCTGATAACTTAAAATGTGGAGTATACCGTGCTAATCCTAATATGACAGTTGTTGAGAAAGCCTTTACAACAAAAAAATTCCTTAACAATTCTGTTCAGGGTTATGTTTCTGGGTTAGTGAAACTTCTTAAAAAACATTTGTCAGAGAAGAGTAGGTTTGAAAAATGATAAATGAAATTAAAAATTGGCTACGGCAGGGTTGTGAGATAAGATCAGGAATTGAGTTGTATAAAAAGTATGGCAGCAATAAGAAATTCCTGATGTTGTGTGAATTGTATCCTGAAAAATACAAAAAAAGACTTATCTCTCAACTTTGCCGTCTAGTTAATATTTCCGAAAAGGATATTCAGAAACCCACTCTAGTAAGCCGGAGTAAGTTTCGTGATGAATATCCTTTTCTAAAAGATCCAACCTGTCCATATGAATTAAAGGTCCTGGTTGCAGAAAAAATAACAGCCTATCATAAATATGTTGATACTCACGAACAGCTGTTTGATTGCACAGATGCAGCGAGTTGTCTCGATACCGCAAGAACCGTTGTAAATAATTTTATTGAGAATAGAGAAATAAAAAAAGAGCTTGATTATTATAAGTATCATAAAAATATTTTAGGATTACATTCAATATTTAAACAAACCAAACGGCTTTCCAAGATCAGAAATATGAGTATTAGAGATCTTGTTAAGAAAGAACAGAACCTGGAGCATAACATATGGAGAATAAAGAATGAGATTGAAAAAGGAGATAAGCCTCGTTTACTAAATGAGAGAGAGAGAAGAATTGTAGAAAAGCAAGCGGAGCTTGAGTATGTAAGGAGGATGTTAGGTGAGTAGACTATTCTCCATAAAAGAATTGAGTGATTCTTTGGAGCCTAAAAACGTTCCAGAGAATAAGGAACAGGTAGTCGTAACTAAGTTCATAAATAAACACACTCAACAAATAAATAATATTAAAAATTTATGTGGATCCTATCCATCCCCGGAAGATGCATATTTTCTATGGACACTTAAGAGCTTCAACGCTTTCACCTTTATTCCATACATAATTAAGCATTGTTCCCGTATAACAGAGCTTTCATTTAGTACATATTCAATAAATGCAAGGATAGTAAGTGCTTTGATTCGGTGGTATGATAAGGGTGATATAGAGAAGATTAATATTTGCATAGCAGATAGTATTAAATACAGAATGCCTAAAGTTATAGATCAGTTGGAATCACAGATAACCAACCGGTCCATAAATCTAAACTATTGTTGGAATCACTCTAAGATACAATTGATAGAAGCCGGTGGAAATTTTTTCGTAGTGGAGGGTAGTGGCAATTTTAGTGAGAATGCTGCCCATGAGCAGTATTTATTTTTAAACGATAAAACAATATACAAATTCAGATATGACTGCATTAATAGATCTTAACCAGGAACAATATGAGGAAATCGAAAGACTTGCCGGACTAGGATATTCTGATGAAGAGCTAGCGATGTATTTCGATGTACCTAAAAAAGAGTTTCTTTTAGCTGCACAGGATAAAAAGCATGATATTAATTACCATATAAAGAGAGGTGTATTAATAGCTAAGGCGAAGGAGATGCTTAATGTATCAAAGTCTGCTGAAGGAGGGAATATTACAGCTATCCAACAGTTAGGGAAAATTCGTTATCAACAGGAGTTTGAATTAGTTAAGAAAAAATTTCTGTACACCTCCGATATTAGTGCTGATTTGCTGCATAAGTTAGAGGGATATATTCAAAGTGGTTGTAAAACAGACATATCTAGTGATGAGAGTATTTATATTGAAGTTCTTACAATGATGAACTCAATGAGACGCAAGTATGGGAGATCTAATACTATAAAGTTCTTTACCGAGAAACCTTTTGAATTTAAGTATACACAGGCAAGGGATATGTATGAACATGCCTTAAATCTTTTTTATGCTGATTCTAAGATTGAGAAAAAAGCCTTACGCAGAATGAAAGCCGAGCAGCTAGAGGAAGCGGCCATGGTTGTAAAACAGATGGCAACAAAGCCCAAGGATTTTGAAATATACGGAAAACTTATATCAGAATCGGCTGCGCTATTACAATTAGACCAGCCAGATCCACCAGAAGTGCCTGCAGGAACTTATGACCGTCCTTATAAAGTATATAGTCTGGATCCAACCATAATTGGTCTTCCTGCTATCAACAGAAATGCTTTAGCGAAACAAATAGATGCTATTGAAGATCTGGACGAAGCAGACAGGGAAAGAGTTAAAGGCGATGCCATGATTAACGATGTTTTACCATTAGATGAAATGTTAGATGAGTACGAAGAAGAAACTAAATCTCAAGAGTAGTAAGGTCCAGTTACTGTTTTCGAATTGGCTTGCCCAGGTTGTGGCCTTATTGAAACCTAAATTCCTTTACCTTATTCTTGGGCGAGGAGCAGGAAAGACTACCGATTTTCAGACAGAGAGAATAATGGATATGGTTTACGATTTACCAGGAGCACCAGTTGCCCTGGTTAGTGATACCTATATGAACCTGACAAAAAACGTATTGCCCTCTTTGATAGAAGGATTGGAGCGAAAAGGTTGGGTAGAAGGTACTCACTATGTTATAGAGAAAGCTCCTCCGGAGGTTTCGGAAGAAATGCTAAAGAAAGTACCTAAAGAACTTCGTGAGCACTTTTGGAAGCCTTACAATAGGATTATTTCCTATAAGCATACAATTATATTCTTTACGGGATATAACTTCACGCTGGTATCATTAGACCGCCCATCTGCAGCAGCCGGACGAAGCTATGTGCATATAATTGGCGACGAGGTAAAATTCTTTCCGGAGCACAAGATTGCTAAATTGACAAAAGCTGTTCGTGGATATTGGGTGAAGTATGGACAATCTGTCTATTATGGCGGCCATACATTCACAACTGATATGCCTAATATAAATAATGTTGGTGAGTATGATTGGATCCTCAAGCAAGCTAAGAAGATGAAGAAATCAATTATTATGCGGATCCTAACCGTTGCCTTGGTACTTAATGAGGTTATTCAAGAGTTGATTCTTGCAAAAGAAAGTGGAGATAAAAAGGATATGGTGAATAAGGAAAAGTTATATGATAGATGGAATGAGAGATATATAAAGGTTCGAAAGAAATCTACATTCTTCTATATAGCATCCAGTTACGTTAATGCAGATATCTTGAGACCTGAATATTTTGAGGGTGAGTTTGAGTCTGATCTTGAAGATGTGCATACCGCTATATTAAGTTCTAAGCCGAAGCTTGAGAAAGGTAATAGATTCTATACTGCTCTTAATTCTTCACACTTTTATACGAATGGAAATAGTCGCTACTGGAGTGAACAGTTCGGGATAAGAGATACTGAAGACTGTAGGATACTTACTTATCTGGAGACAGATAAAATACTCGAGGCAGGCGTTGACTTTGGTAACCAAATGAGTATGGTGTTAGGTCAAGAACAGAATAATGGTAAAAGATACCGTGTGTTAAAGACAATACATACCTTATCTCCTCAATGGATAAGAGAGCTGGCAGATAGCTTTATTGAATATTTTGAACCGCACAAACACAAAGTACTGCACATGTATTATGACCGTGCAGGAAACAATCTCAAGGCAGCTAAGCAGGACTTAGCTGGTAAGCTTAAAAAAGCGATTGAGTATGATAAGAACAGTAAGAAGACAGGATGGAAGGTTGTCCTTATGAGTGAAGGACAGGGGAATATATTTAGTTGGGATGAATATGACTTTATGATAGATCTTATGAATGGGAACAACAGGAAACTACCACAACTAATGATTGACCAATACAACTGTAAGCCATTAAAGAGTTCCATGGAGAAAGCTCCTACTAAGATCAAGACATATAAAGGTAAGAAGCGTATTGTTAAGGATAAGAAGTCGGAAGGGCTACCAATACACCGCTTACCAATGGAATCAACTAACTTCAGTGATGCATTCAAGTACTTAATGTGTAGAAAGAACTACATGAAATATACCAGGGCAAAACAAAACCGTGGGTTACTGGATGTGGGATAGATAACCTCACAGGCTTACACACCCATTCAGATAGTCTTACAGACACTCTTCATTACTCAAGCAAGGTGTTAACCGTTCCGAAAGATGGAATACCACTTCACGGAACCGTTAACCTTTTTTTCTTATTACACCACCAAAGCTCACGCATTATTCAGGAAGTATCTTGGATGAATACATCTCAAGATACACTCTTCATCTCCCCTGGTAAGGTGTAAACACACCTGATAATCCACCCAGTGTCTTACCAGGTAAGTTTACAAAGTTGGTTGTATTTTCTAAAAAGATGGTATCCCACAAGTTTGTGGGCTGCTTTGGTTGGATTTCGACCCCCAAAACTGAGTATCAGGGGGTTATCATATATCCTTTTTTTTGTTCAATGTGTCATTGCAAGTACAGAATAGGGCGGACCTCGGGCAAAACCTACACATAAATTTTTGTTCAAAAATTTAGTATATGGTTAAGTGGGTGATATTCAAGATTTAAGATTTTTACAGCTCAAAAAACGGGGCAAATGTTGCCCGAAAGCGGCAAAAAGTTGCCCTTTTTGGTCTTTAAAGTCCAAAAATTTTTTTGAAAAGGAATTTTAAGAAGTTAGACCTATTAAATAAGATGTTTAACTATAAATAGCAGAAAGTCAGGTTTTTAGGTTTGTTTGAGGTGTAAAATATTTGTATCTTTAGTATATAAAATAAAGGGAATCAATCCTTTACGAGTTTAATTTTTAAAAGTAATTAGCAATGAAAAAAGAAATTAAAAACGCAGAAATTAAAAAGACAGAAATAAAAAATAGTTCTGTTGATGTTGCCCAATTGGTAAAAGAAAATGAAGAGTTAAAGCAACAGCTTGCAAAAATGCCTGTTGACTTTGAAGCCAGGAAAGCATATTTTCAGGAAAAGGAAACTCTAATCAGGAGGTTAACAAGTTTACAGGAAAGCAAGTCCGATTTAATAATCCATAGGGATAGTTTAAATGAGATTTGCGAAGTTGAAGAGTTTGAAACAAAAAAATACAAGTTGGAAGTGGACGAGATGGATAAAAACAATTACCGTTCTGGTACTGTTTTTACTCTTCAAAATCCTGTAATTATAAAGGATGTTATTGAGTTTATAATGCAGAGAATGGAGAAGAAAATAGAGGAAACCAAAGTAAAAATTGAGGCATAAAAAAAAGGGAGAATTTTTCTCCCTTTCAGTTAACTATTAAAACAAGTTTAATAATTAAGTAATTAGCATGAGCAAAGATAATAAAAATAGTAAGACTAGCGAAAAAAGGGCGTATTTATGCGAACTAACCGCACAGGCCAGAGAGTACAGAACTGAATCCATGGCCAATGCAACCACGGAAACAGAATTGTTATTTTGGGAAACTTGTACAATAAATTATATTCTTCTTCATCATATATATGAGGTTGACGGTGCAACAGATTTTAAAACCTTTGGGCAATGGAAAAAAGAAGGGTACACCATAAAGAAGGGTGAAAAAGCTTTTATATTATGGGGGCAGCCTGTGAAGTCTAAAAACAAGGCAGAGGAAGGAAAAGAAAAAGAAGCGGATCCGGAAGAAAGTAACGAGCAGTTTTTCCCGTTGTGTTATTTGTTCTCTGACAAACAAGTTTATAAACGAGAATCAGCACCCGAAGAAGTGCAAACTCCTGAACCGAAACAACCGAGTAAGGGGGTCGTAATTGATGATCTGATTTAATACTATTAATAGTAGTTGTTGAGCCTCCTGTATAGGGGGCTTTTTTTCGCGCCGCCCTCGCGGTGCTTCGGGCGGAGTCAGTGGAATCATTATAACCTTCTATATTAAGGATGGTATAATGATGATATTGTTTAATTAATACTGAAACCCATGTAAAAAAAATGTTACATTTGATTTCTAGTATTAATATTAAATTAATTGATATGGAGATATTAAAAAGAAAGGAGCAAATTGAATTAATAGGATCTCGTTTTGAAGCAGGTAGAAAATCTGATGATTTACTAGGTAAAATAATCTACATTGGAGGTATACCTGTTCTTGATGATCTAATAGAAAAAAAAGGTATAAAAATATTAACAACAGATCTATTGGTAAGGGTAAGAGGCCTTGGTGTTTACATAGGTCATGACTTCACCTGTAAACGTGTATCTATATTAAATGAAAACATTAATTATTGGTCTTTAGAGGCTAAGAATGATATTAAAGCACATAAGTCAAAATCAATAATAGGAAGAGCTCTTTTAGGGGGGATATTATTAGGTCCGGCTGGAGCCGTTGTTGGGGGTATTACAGGAGTGGGGGATAAATCTGTAAATGTGTCTGGTATTGATAATGTTCTTTCTATTTCTATAAATGAAAATGGAAATGAAATAATGGCTCTTTTTTCTTGCAAAAATAAAGATGTAAAGAAAACGTATGAGTTTATGGAAAAGAACTTACCTGAGTATTATAAATCTCCTGAAGAAGTGAGAAAGCTAAATGAACCTAAGCAGTTTTCGGTAGCTGATGAGTTAATTAAATTAAAAGAATTATTAGAAGAAGGAATTCTTACTAAAGATGAGTTTGATAAGCAAAAGGCAAAACTATTAAAGATATAGTTTGTAAAAAAAATATTACAAAATTTTGGACGTACCAAATAAAGAAGTACATTTGTAGTACCAAACATAACGAACGGTTGCGAAGTTACCGGCTATACAAAAATTCGAAGAGTTATAATAATATTGAGCAGTGAGTGTGGGTGAAAGTCCCGTAAACTTCAATTAATCGACTTCGTCGTTTCGTTGTGTTTGGTACCACACTGCTCTATTTTTTTTTCATAAAATCCAAACACAATGAGTAAAAAAGAAAAACAAGCAGTACAGGCGAAGCAAAGTAGCCAGGATGCAAATTTCCTGAAATCTTATTCAGTAGTATTTGAAACAGAAACAAGAGTGTTTGAAGCTCACACTCTTGAAAATGCAATAAGCAAAACCTTTGGTTTTATTGTAGAGTTTAACCAGGAACCCAAACATCTTATTCTTCCTTCAGGTGAAAAACTATTTTATAGTTGGTACGCTGCACATCAATTTGCAGCTAAAGGCAGAATTACAGAAGAAGAGTTTTTGAATATGTCAAGGGAATTTGGAAAGGAGGAACGTCATGCGTAAGTATATTATATCATACGAAATTGATGCTGACGATATTTTGAAAGCACAGTCATTGGCCAAGGAACTTGAAGGAGTAATGGGCATGTCTCCCGTGAGTATTCAGGAAAGAAGGGAGAAATATTTTAAAGTGAGAGAGGATATTTTTGATAAGCTTGACCAGATATTACTTGCCGTTGAACATGATGAAATGCACGAGTCTGTTAAAGATGGAATGCTTAAACTTCTTACTTGCTATGAAGAGGCTGACTTCTTACCAGAGGAGATTTTGCCATTTGGCAGAAATATTGTGTTACTGGAGGCGTTATTGGCAGAAATGAAGAAAGGAGGACTTGTATGAATAAATTCGAAGACTTAAAAAAGAAAGCTGATGATGCTTATCAGGAATTTAAAGAACAGTCAGAAAAGTTTGAACAGGCCCGTAAGAAATATATTGAGATTCGTTCTAAATTAACGGAGTATCAAATGTCACAAATAATTAACAAACAGCCAGCTATAAAAATGGCTTTTGTTAATTAAACCAAAGGGGTGAGAAACTTTCTCACCCCTTCTTCCGTACATAGAAAACACATGTTTTGTAATACATTTATTACACTGTGTAAGAAATTTTTTACAAATAGATATGAATTTATATATTTTTTTTCAATATTTGCAGTGTAGTTAAGTTTAAACTTAATAAGTTAATCATAGAATCAAGCTAAAAGGATCGTTATTATGGGCGTTTTTATTAATAACCTAATAGATAAAAAAAAGGATTCAAAACATCCTAAGACTGTTTCTGTAAAGAAAAAAGTTGTTGCAAATTTTACATCAGTAACAAAGGAAGAATTACAGAAAAGACGTTGTAGCTTGTACGAATATGCCATATAGCAACTTACCAAGCTATCCCTATTCGTTCATTATGAACGAAAAATCGGAAATCAAAGAAGTCACTAAAAAAGAAAAGTATAAGTTTAGATCTACTATATCTAATCAAATTTATATTGTCGAGGTAGAGTATTATCCTGATAAAATAATAGTACTGAAGTTTTATTTGAAAAGTCATAGTCAATCAGAAATAAAGTTCCACTTATTGACAGGGAATAGAGAGGTTAGAAATGTTGTATGTACATGTGCCAGAATTTTATTGGATTTATTAATAAAAGATAATGAATTTTCTTTTGGTTTTATTGGAGCAGAAACTATAAAAAAAGACGAAGACAAAGCTAATACTAAAAGATTTAGAAGATACTGTGAGATTGTATCAAACTATATATCTACAGATGTATTCGAACATCGGGAACAGGCGGAAGTAAGTGCATATATTCTTTTTAATAAAAAATATCTGGCAGAGCATCCTGAGATGGAAGCTAATGCTACTGATTTATTTCAACGATTGTACTTAGATTTACATTTTAATTAAAGAAATTTTTCTAAACATATTTCTGCTCCCGAATTTTATGTCGGGATTTTTTTTGTCCTTTCCCTATAGTGTATTCTCATATAATATTGCATTATGACAGTTTATGAAGCAATAGAAGATATGAGAAGAAAGTCGAAGAATAAAGAATTCTTTAGTTTTACTTTCATGAGTTATAATAGCTCTAAAAATCATTCTGATGGTATTGTATCAGTAAGAAATGCAAGGCTTCGCAAGCGTCCAGTAAAAGCTGATAATAAAAATCATGAATACCAATTAAGTTATTTTGACTTTGATGAGATGCAACCCAAACAGTTTTGGATTCCTCTTTTAATGGCATATAACGGACAAAAAGTAGATTTAGTATGAGTGAAGTTAAAAAGATAGGTAATTCCCATGTTATTAATCTTCCTGGTGTGGGAGTAGGTGTTTACCGGGGAAGTGTTACAGCTTCTAATCCTTTGGATGGGGCAAAGGGAGTAAGTTGGGAAGCTGAACCGGAAACAGTTGCCGGGAAAAAGATTGTTCCTTACGGGGAAGGAAATAATCTTCCTGTACAGATCAGAAATATAATGGATCAGAATAACCTTGCTCCTGGTATACTTGAAAGGGAAAAAGGATTGTTGTTCGGTCAAGGTCTGGAATTATATAAAAAAGTCTATGAAAATGGTGAAGTTAGGCGTGTATGGGAAGATGATAAGGACATATGGCGTTTTCTGAAAGATTGGGATTATATGCGCTATCTGGAGATGGCGGTAACAGAGTATAAGTATCTTAAAGGTATATTTATTAAGAAATACAGGAATAGAGGTGTAAGAATAGGGGGTAAGGGAATGATAAATCAGCTTGAGGTTGTTCCTGGTACTGATGCAAGACTTGAGTGGGTAAATTCCCGAAGACTAGAAGATGTTAAGCATATATATGTGGGTGATTTTGAGAATGATTGCGGTACTGGTATCAAGACATATAATGTTTTTGATGCTAAGGATCCTTTCCGTTATCCTGTAGCTATGAGTTATCACAATTCTTATAGTTTTGCCCGAAATCTGTATTCTGTTCCCGGTTATTATGGTACTCTTAACTGGATCTCTCGTAGTTCGGATATTCCTCAAATATTAAAGTATCTTACTGATAACTCTCTTAATCTTGCTTTTCAAATTTCTTCTCCACAGCAATACTGGGAGAATAAAGAGGAAAAATTGCAGGAGAAATGCAGAAATGAAAATATTGAATATAATCCTAAAATGCTTGAAGACCATAAGGAAGAAATTCTAAAAAAACTGTCTGAAGTATTGGCCGGTAAGGAGAATGTTGGGAAGTTCTTTCATACTGTATCAATGTATGATGATGATGGGAACCTGGTTAAATGGGAAATTACTCCGATCGATCAGAAGGTGAAGGATTTTATAGAGGCACAAATAAAAGTGTCTGAAAAGGCAGATAGTGCAACTACTTCAGGTATTGGTCTTCATCCTGCATTGAGTAATATAATGGTTGATGGAAAACTTTCTTCGGGAAGCGAAATGCTTTATGCTTTGAAACTTTATCTTGCTTCTGATACTACTATTCCTGAAGAAATTGTTTTGGCAGCACTTAACCAGGCTATTGAAATTAATTTCCCTAATAAGGATATTAAGGCTGGATTCTACCATAAGATTGTTCTTAGAGAGGAAGATGTTAAACCGTCTGACAGGGCAAAAAATAATATATAATGAAGATACTATTTAAATCTACAGCTGAGTTAAAGAAGGTAATAGGTTGGCTTTATTCATCTGTGCAATTTGATGCTATAAGGATGGATATTGAACTGGCTACAGAAGAAATAGTTCAATATATTGGAAAATCTGTATATGATCGTGCTGTTTCTCATTACGAGACTCCCACTGGCGAAAATAAGGAGGTTTGGGATGATCTTGTTTCTTACATTCAGTTGCCAGTAGCCATATTTGCATACAAGAGTTTTTCTGAGAATGGAGATGTTTCACACGAAGAGACAGGCCGTAAGGTTAAGATATCCGGAGAGGGCGAAAAATTGCCGTGGGAGTGGATGCTTGACCGTGATGATGCAGCATTAATAAGGAAAGGGAATAATGCAACAGAAAGACTTATTTCTTATCTGGAGAGTAATATTGATGTAATAACAGAATGGAGGGATTCTGAACAGAGAAAAGAAATAAATTCTCTGTTTGTTAAGGATGCAGAAACTTTTAACGATGTTTTTCCGATAGATAATAGTCGTAGATTTTTCTTAAAGACTCTTCCTTTTAACAGGAAAGTTGAAAAGGACAGGATCCTGCCATTGTTGGGTAAAGATAGATTCGCCATTTTAAAGGGAAAAATTAAAGAGTCGGCAGATCTTGATGGAGAAGAAAAAGAACTAATAAGTCTTATTCAGGACACAGTGCCCTGGTACGTGATGGCCATGGCCGTGAAACGGCTTTCTCTGTCTGTTTTGCCAGAGGGTGTTGTTCAGAAGTTCTTTTCAGAACGACAAACATCTAAGGCAACAACGCCTGCAACTATTGATCTAATAAATGAAGCGGAAGAAACATTTCTTTCTGATGCAGAAAGATGCAGTAATAGAATTGCTGATTTTGTAAGAAGACTTAAAGGAGATCTGGAAGAGATACAAGTTGGTCCAAGTAATAATTCGTCTAACAAATTCTTTACAACCTAATGAATATAGTTGAGATTCCTGAAATAAATAAATCGTGTAGATATCCCTCAGAATGGGGCGAAATGACTAAGGAACAAATACTGTTTGTAATGAAACAAGCATTGTTTCTGGTTACCGGTCAAATCCAATTAATGGATTTTAAGGTTAAGGTTTTGTATTACCTGATGGGGATTAAGAGAACAGAAAAGCATAATAAGAAGGATGCAAAGTATTTGACAGAAGAGCAAAGGGAACAGAAGTATGATAATATTGCCAGATTGTTACCTACTATTGACTTCATGTTTACAGAGCATGAGGGTAAACCTGTATTTAATTATGATTGCGTTAAGAATCTTGTTCCTCAAATTAAAGTTCCTGGCATTGGGAAAATATATGGTCCGGCCGAGGCGTTATTAAATTGTACATTTGGCGAATATATGGCGGCGTTTGAGTATTTCAGGCTATTCAGGGAAGAAAGGGAAGAGGTATATATTAATAACCTTTGTTCTGTTCTTTACCGCCCATGGATAAAAGGATACAAAAAGCTATTAAAGGATCCTAACTATAAAGGGGAGATAAGGGAGCCATTTAACAGAGAACTTTCAGGGAGGAGATCTGATAAGTTTAACAGCGTACCGGCACATGTTAAATATGCTATATTTATTTTCTTTGGTGCTTGTGATAATTATATTAAATCGGCTGAATTAATTGTTGATGGAAAGACAATTAATCTGGGGGAATTATTTAAAAGCGAGGGCAATGACGATGCAAAGAATGATGAGCTAGGTCTTACGGCAATAATGTATAATATTGCAGACAGCGGAACATTTGGCCCAATAGAGGGGGTAAATGAGGCTAATCTGTATGACATCTTACTGAAGATGTATTGTGCTAAAAAAGAATCGGATAAACTTAAAAAGTCTTTAGATGGTATCAATACTGGAATATAAATCTTATTGCGAAGCGCTAAAATCGCTTATTTCAGCAGACAAATTATTAATGGTTGTTCTTGAAGAACATTTGGCTAAAAAATTAGCCAATCAGACAGGTACAATTCTTTCTTGTGTATATCCTTCTGCACAGGATGAGTCTCCAGACGAGGATACTCCAAAAGACAGGAATGTTGTGATTATTTCTGTACTTGAGAAATTATCGGCATTGGACAATAGCGAAGAGTCTGAAATTAATTTGTACGACCGCACCGGCATAGCAATAGATAAGCTGAAAAATAAGCTGAAAGATGATAAGAAAAACAGTTTGGGAATAATGAAATATCTTGACTGTGCAAGTATAGAAATTGAACCTGATTATAACATTGCAGGGGGATGGAGTGGGTATTCTTTGGCTTTTAGTTTTATTTCGGGATAATTATTGTTAATAGCTTAATTATTAGTATCTTTGTTTTAATGGTTAACTATAAAAGTAATTAGCAATGTTAGCAGGCGTATTATTAATCTTTGGCATAATAGGTATTGTAGCCTATATAATAGGTAGCATAGCAGAGGGATAAGTGATTATCCCTTTTTTTTGTCCTTTCTTAAAAAAATAGGGGGCTATATCTTGCCTCCATGAAAGATAAGTTTGTAAAAAGTAAGTTCATAAGAGATACGCTCAATGAGGAGGGTAACCGTCTGTTAAAAAATCAGGGGGCGGTATTATACAAACGTCTTCAATACCACACAGGATCCATAAAGGAAAAAAGGAGTATAAGTGTTTCTTTAGCTGGAAAACCTCTTTCCGGACAATTATCATTTAAACATACAGCAAAGGAGCGTTTTCTTGACATGAAACGACAAGTCAAGAGGAAACGTGGTACAGGTCAGAGAACGAAGCGTGGATATAATATCCATAACCGTTTTGTTTTTGGGCATTACTATTCTATTGCCAATCAGTTAATGTATGGTTTTACGGAGGAAGTAGCTCAGAGTATTAGAAATCGTTTTAAAAAAGAAAAATAAATGGGTAAAACAATCAAAGACGAAAATCTTGTTCTTAACATCATTGTCAACGGAGACAAAGGGAAAAAGGAAATTGCTCAACTGGATAAGACGATTAAAGATCTTGAGATGAGTAATGAAAAACTGCTTTCAAAAATGAAGAAGATGGAGAAAGCAGGACAAACAGAAACAGATGCTTATAAAAAACTTACGGCTCAGATAAAGAAGAACAACGACGCTCTTCAATTGGCAAAGGATAGGAGGGCTACATTAATTAAGGGGATGGATCTTGAAAAAATGTCTCTGCGTGATTTGAAGAGGGAATATAATAAGCTAAAACAATTAAGGGATATTGCTACTCCTGGGACTGCATCATGGAAGAATTATGACGACCAACTTAAAAAAGTTGGGAAACAAATGCGAAAAGTCAGGAGTACCGGAAGTGATATAGGGGGCTCTTTGTGTAGGGCTGCAGATAAGATTAATAAATACTGGAACCTGGCGGCAACGGCAGTGGCTACTTTTATTGGTGCTATTTTGTCATTAAAATCAATTAGTAAAAAATGGATTGAATTTTCAGATGTACTTGCGGATGCAAGGAAAACGACGGGTTTGCTGGATGATGAGATAAGAAGTCTTAATGAAGACTTAAAGGGTATAGATACCAGGACATCACAAAGTGAATTGCTTGGACTTGTCAGAATCGGTGGTAAACTTGGAGTGCAGGGGAAAAAGGATCTGGAAGGGTTTGCCCGGGCTGCCGATCAAATTAATGTTGCATTAAAGGAAGATCTTGGGGGAGATACTGAAGAAGCGATAAGGAGAGTCGGTAAGTTAGTAGATATATTTCATTTAAAGGATGAATTAGGACTGGAACAGGCACTACTAAAAACAGGCTCAGCAATTAATGCACTTGGTGCGTCGTCAACGGCTAATGAGGGGTATATTGTTGAATTTGCAAACAGGACTGCGGGTATTGCTCCTTTGGCTAATATAAGCATGCAAAATATAATGGGACTTGGTGCTACTCTTGATTCACTCGGACAGACAAGTGAAGTCTCTAGTACTGTTTTTGCTCAGGTTGTTCCTAATATGTTTAAGGATACGGCGACATATGCACAGGTGGCAGGAATGTCAACCAAAGCATTTTCTGAATTGTTGAAATCAGATGCCAACGAAGCATTTATTAAAATGCTTGAAGGCTTAAATGGAAACAATGAGGGAATGGCAACGCTTACCAATAAGCTTGATACATTAGGAATTGAAGGGAAAAGAAGTATTGGTGTTCTTGGAGTGTTGGCGAACAATACTAAGACTTTAAGGGAACAACAAGCATTGGCAAATAGTGAGTTCGAAAAGGGTACTTCTTTGACCGAAGAATTCAATGTTAAAAATACAAATGCCGCGGCAAAACTTGAAAAAGCAAAGAAAAAACTTGATAATATATTGCTTTCGTTGGGAGAGAAATTGCAGCCTATAATGACTCATGCAACAAGTTCTTTTTCTGTGTTTGTGAAAGTAATGATGGCTACTGTTGATTTTTTAAGTAAATATGGAAAGGAATTATTATATGTATGTGGAGTAATAGGAACATATACAATAATAGTTAATAGGGCAATAATTGCTGATAAGCTTAAGTATTTCTGGCAAAATAAATTAATAGAAAGCTTAAATAAACTATGGAAGGTGTTGTTAAAGAATCCATGGACAGCAATTGCTACGGGGATAGCTGCAGCAGCTATTTATTTGTATAACTACAATAAAAGACAAAAGGAAGTATTAGAGACAACAAAAAATTATTCTGAGGAAATAGTAAAACAAAAGAGGGGGCTGAATAGTTTGGTTTCTGTTATTACTAAGGTTGGAGAAAAGACAGAATTAAGAAAGAAGTTGATAAAAAAACTCAATAAACTATATCCTGATTTTCTTAAGAATTTAGATTTAGAAAAAATAAGTAATGAAGATATTCTGAGAAGATTAAAAGAAGTTAATGAACAGTACGATAAAAAGATTCGATTGTCTGCACTCCAGGCAAAAATAAAAGCATATGATAACAAATCAACTGAAGCTGAGGAAAGAAGGATTGAAATAGAAGATAGATTGCAATATTTGGAGTCGGAAAGATATCGACTAGGGAAGAAAGCTGATGAAGAAAGAATTGAATTAGAAAAGGAATATGCTACACTGACAAATAAGATTAATGGTTATCAATCAAGGAGAAATAAATTACTTGAGAAAGCTAATAAACTTTCTTCAGAAATTGACAACGTAGGCTCTTTGCAATATTATAAAGATGAATTAGACGGCGTGAAAAAATATATTGCTGGGGCAGAAAAGGCAGTATCTAAAGCTAAAAAAGAAAATAATGAAACTAGTATTAAATATTACAATGATCTACTGTCAAAAGCAAAAGCTGATGAAAAATATTTAGAAAGGAAAGTCAAATTATTAAAAGAGATAAAAGAGCAAGAGGAAAAAGATAAAGATAAAGACAAGGATAAAAATGAGAACAATGGGGATGTAAATAATCCTGTTAATATTGAATTTCAAACAAAAATCAATGAATTAAAGGAACAATATGCAAATCTTGAAATAACTAAAGAAGAGTATGAGGGGAAGCTTGATGTCTTGGAACTGACTCATTTGCAACACAGACTGGATAATGAAAAATTAACCGCAGAGAAAAGGGTTCAATTAGAGGGTGCTATTGCTGATAAAAAAATAAAGATTGCAGAAAGTGTTCAGAAGGCTATCAAGATTCTTGATGATGAGTTTGGTGAAGAATTGGATCAGGAATACAAACAAATTCTTGATGATATTAAAAATCTTTCTTCAACAGGTAGTTATATTCTTTCTGGAGCTAACAAGACTAAAAGTAATGATGATAATAAGAAAAAGAGTGTAAGATCTTCGTTAGGATTGGCTGAGACAGAGGAGGAGGAATCATATAATAATAAATTTTCGATTGCTCCGCCCCAGGAACAGATGGATATGGAGATAGAGAAATTACAGACTTATTATAATTTCGGGTATCTGTCTTATGAAGAGTTTGAAAGGAAAAAAACCGAAATCACAAAAAAATATATTCAAAGCAACGAGGACAGATAGCTCAAATGGCTCTTAATGCGGCTAATCAATTATTTGGGGCAGGTGCAGATTATTTTTCAAGAATGAAAGAAAAAGAATTGGCCGCAGCAGGTGATAATGAGAAGAAAAAAGGAGAAGATCCGCCGTAAATATGCTAAAAAAGAACAGGCTATGGCTATTGCCCAGGCAATAACATCCGGAGCTCTTGCTATTATGAGAATTTGGGCAGGTTCGGTGTCTAAGAATCCTTTGATTGACACAATTATTAAAACAGGTCTTACTGTTGCCCAGGCTGCAACTAATGCTATTCAGATTGCTACTATTAAATCGCAACAGTTCGCTAAAGGTCGTTACCTTGTACAAGGTGCAGATGATGGACAAGTATATCAGTCTGGCTATGTAGGAAAACCTAAGACCGGTATCTATAAAAATGCTTCTCTTGGATTGTTTTCGGAGAAAGAACCGGAGATGGTAGTTGATGGACCAACTACCCGAAAGCTTGTATTTGATTATCCTGTTATCTATAATGCTATAAGAACTATTTCTGCAGGAGGTGTTCCTCAATTTGCTGAAGGTCGTTATCCGTCTAGATCGGTTGATTATGAATCTTCAACTAATATTCCTGATAATTCAATAATTGAGAAGGAAATACAGTCGTTGTATCCTTTACTTGAGAGATTAACAGGATTGCTTGAGAGAGGAATAAAAGCAGATGTTTCCTGGTACGGGAACAATGGTATTCAGGAAAAAAATGAATGAGTCAAAATTATTGGAAAATAATATTAGAGGTAATGGTTAAACTTACTATAGAAAAAGAATATACTGGGGGAGAGAAACAAAGTATTGTTGTGGATCTCCCCAAAGATCTGAATCTTGCAATAAATTTTCAGAACCCAATGTTTCACCAGGAGGATAATTTTAGCTATCCTTTTACACTCCCGGCTTCAGCAAAAAATAGGAGATTGTTTGATACTAAATGGAAAGAGTATCCAGCAGTGTTTTCTGTTAATGGTATCGATTTATTTCATGGTGTTGCGGTGAAATTTAAGGAAAAGAAGAATAGTATCGAAATTTTTCTAAAGTCCGGAAACTGCAATTTCTGGGGAAAGATTAAAGATGTGTATATGGATGGTTTTGATTTTGGTTCTGAGTCGAATGTGGGGAGATCTGTTTCATCTGTAATCAATGACTTTGATAATACTCTGGATGGTTGTTACCCTCAATATAAATATGTAACCCCTCCTATTTATATGCCATCGTTCTATGATATGGATAAGGGGGAGGGATATATCCGTGACAGGATTAATATGTATGATGTCACAACAAATAAGCTGGTGGAAACAATTACTGAGGAAGTGACTGTTGACGGGGTTACAGAACAACAGACTTTGAAAAACACAATTGTTCTGTGTTTTTATATGAGGTATCTGTTTGATACTATCTTTGAAAATAATGGATATAAGATTGTGGAGAATGAAATGGATTTGTATCCTGATCTTAATAATCTTTACGTGTTGTCAATAAACAGGGTTTCCGATTTTGATAATATAGAATATAGGGAATCGTTGCCGCATATTTTATTAAAGGATTTTCTTATTGAGGTATGTAAGAGATTTTGTATGTCTTTCTATATTAATGAATCTAGCAAAACGGTAGTAGTTGAAGTTTAATAAGTCGGTATTGAATGCTCCAGGGGGAATTGATTTAACATGGAATCGATTAAAGGAAAATGAAATATCGTATGAAGAACCCAAGAATGGGCACATATTAACTCAAGAAAACGATGATGATGATTTTTCTAAGTATGCTAAAATCCGTAAGGAGGTGATGGAAAGATTGCCTGTTGTTGAATTGGAAGATATTAATGACAAGGAATATGATCCGGTTTCTGGTCGAAACAATTCCATGGAAAAAGGATACTTTATATTACATTAAAAATATCGGAAAATATTTTGAATACAAAACATATGTGAATGAAGATGATAGAACTGTCTATTATAAAGCTTTAGTGGCAGAGATGAATGATGTTTATACAGGGATAGGAATTAAAAAAATAGAACTTACTTCAAAAACATTAATGATATCGAATTATTCAAAACGGACTAAAACAACAACAAATAACACGAATGGAACAACAACAATAAGAGAATGGAACTTTACATTAGGAACACCTGGGCTCATCAAGCCTTAGTGGACAGGATGTAAATTTAATTAGAAATGTAAAACAAGAAAATGAATTGGATCTGTATTTCTTGTTTTATTGGGGAAAGAATACTGAAACGGAATATGAAGTTGCTTATACTTATTCCAATTTCAAGCTATGATAAGTATACTTATTTTGGAGATGGATATTCTAAGCCTATGAAAAAAAATGACGGAACAGATCCGGTATTATCATTAAGGACAAGGGATATCTATGATGTTGTTTATAAAGAATGGATTGAGTTTCTTGATAGTAATTATATTAAAGATACTTCTGATTATGTAATTCCTCTTACGCGATTGATACAGATAAAATCATTCGATTCAATAATTCTTAATAATAAAGCCTATTTGATTGATAAGATAAGAATGGATGTATGTAATAATGGTGTAAAGAAGACGGAGATTACATTGTATAAAAAATAATTGTCCTTTAAAATCGGTGAATTATGGTCATATGTTTGGATAAAAAATTAAAGAATGACAACCAATTTTCAGCAAAGTAACGGAACTAGTAACACCGCAATTAACAGACAGAGTTTTTACACCTTGCTTTGGAGCAATAACAGCTCTTATAACTAAGTGCCAAGTAGGGCGAAACAATATCTTGGATGGCTACAGTGTTTTTTGGTTCTATGCTCGGTTATCTGGCTAAAAAGGTTGTTGATTGGTGCATTCAGAAAATTAAAGATTCTCGGAAAAAACGTTAAGGTATGACAGAAAAATTCAATAAAGCTGTAAGGATTATACTGGCGCATGAGGGCGGATATGTTAATCATCCTGCGGATCCAGGAGGCGAAACTAATATGGGGATTAGTAAGAGATCTTATCCTGATCTTGATATTAAGAATTTAACTGTTGCCATGGCCAAGGAGATCTATTTTAGAGATTTTTGGTGAAAAGCTTAGATGTGAAGAGATTCGTGACGATTATCTTGCTCTGCATCTCTTTGATTTTGCTGTAAATGCTGGTCGTGGGAAAGCGGTTAAGATTCTGCAATCTTTATTGAATACAACAATAGATGGCATTATGGGGCCGCATACTTTAAGTTGCATTAATAAAGCAGCACAGAGGACTTTAGGAATTCAGTATAGACGTGAACGCATTAAGTATTACAATTATATTGCTGAGCGTCGTCCTGCATTAAAAGTGTTTCTAAACGGGTGGATTAAACGTGTTTATACTTGTGTGTATGATTAATATATTTGGAAGTAAAAAGAAAAAAGATACCGTTGATTTTGTTCTTAACACAGTAAAAGAGGCTGGGGATAAACTGTTTTTTACTAAAGAAGAGAAAGCAGAGAATCTTAAACAAGCCTGGGACGGTGTCTGTAAGTTTGTTGAAAATACTCTTGGAGAAAGTTCTGTAAGGAGTGTAACGAGACGATATTTGGCATTGGGCCATTGTGTATGTGTATTTAGGGTTGTTTGTTTCCTCGGCAGTCACAGTATTCTTTAATATTGAGACTGCCAAATTCCTTTTCCAATTATCCGGGGAATTGTTTACGATGGCGATAATGGTTGCAGGATTTTATTTTGGCCCTTATATGTTAACCTATCTTTTCGGAAATAAAAAGAATAAGTAGTATGGAAGTTGTTCTACAGCCTGATGCGTTGAATTTTACAGGGAATCTAAAGTATTTTAGAATTAATGGTAGTAATCCTATTATTCTTACAATAAAGAATAATAATTTAGTTGTTTTTGAAGACACTTATGTTCCTGATTCTAATAATGTGTTTAATATTGATGTTTCTAAAATTATTGAGGGATTTTATTGACATTAATATTCCTGATACGGCTGCAAGGTTATTATAATCCATTCTTATTCTGATTATAAAAATGTTTTTACTGTATCTATTAAAGAAGAGACAACAGGTATTACACATGAATGTTCGTTTAGGGCTGTAAAAGGGGGCGTGGATAAATTGGATGAATTGGCATCTGAGTTTTTTAAAAAGAATTTCCTTACCTGGCAACCACAGGAGAAAATAATTACAACGAAGCAATTAGAGTGGTTGACTTATATGGCGGCTACTACCGGTAGTTTTATGTGTAAAGCTTATTTCGAAGATGGTACCAGTTCAGAGGTTGTTTTGCAGGGTAATATTGTGGACAACGAATTATATAGTATCCCTGTTGATTTTAATACAATAAATTCAAAGTTTGCAAAGACAGTTCAAGGTTATGATGTATGGTTTCAAAGTATAGATCTCGGTAAAATAAGCTACCACACAGCGTTATCTTATTAGAAATGCTGAAAGTTCTGACAATTATTTCTTGTTTGTTAATAGTCTTGGAGGTGTGGAATCTATTGTTTTTAACGGGGAACAGACTAGTAAAAATGCAATTGAGTTCTATTCTGGACAATGGGAAGATGGTGAGTATGAATATGACAATGACCCCAAAACTGTATATAAACAATCTACTGGATACATCGCGAACAAAAGACTGGAGGCGCAAGTTGATGAGTTTATTAATAGTACTAAGCGCTACTATGTAATTAACGGCCAGATTCGGAGAATTTCTTTAAATAGAGCTTCAGTCGATAAGAAGCCAGACACACCTAATATTTTTGATTTTGAGTTTATAATATCTGATGCAACAAGATATCAGAATCTAAACCGTGATTTTTCCGATTTAGGAGAGTTTTTTTTTTCACATGAGTTAATTCCTCCTCTAACTGATACACTCGCTTCTTTACCGACAGCAAGCTTTGACGAGGCTCTTTGTCTTGCTGTTCGGTTTCCCACAGAAGATTTCTGGCGCAAAATGAGCCTTAATGCTTTAATGCAAAATGTGTCTGCAAATGCTAACTCACACGGATTTGTTAACGAGGATTGGGTAGAAGCTAATTTTTACAACAAAACATTTGCAGATCTTCGCTAAATGTAAAATTGGATTCAAATAATTTGTTCCTGGGGGAATAATGTATTTGACGGTGATGTAACAATAAATGGGCGGCATTTTTTAAATGGAGATCTTTACCTTGGAGGAAATATCTTCCAGGAAGGTTCAGCATACGAAACTCACGCCGAACATATATATACAACAAAGGATTTTATAAATCACAGGAGGGAGCAATTTCGGCAATCGCAGCAGGATCTATTGCTGGTGATCGTATATTAAAGGCCAATGCAGTTGACAATGTAATTTACGGGGTGACTTCTGATGCTGTCTTTAGGTTTGGACACGAAGGAGGTACTCTTGTAGCAGCAATGGGTCGTGAGGATAATCCTTTAAAGGGGTTGACTTGGTATGATCCGGAGACTAAGAAGGCTATGGGTAGCGGTATTTTGGTGGAGGATCTGCACCTTGCTAACTGGGATTTGACTTATAGCAATATGGGGAAAATCAAGTCTGGTAGTAATTGGTATGATTTTGAGCTAACAACATTTGCAGAAGGAGTATATCCTACATATAAAGTTGGAGAAAGTATTTTTAAGATTAAAGCAGGTTATGCTGATAATGCAGGAAGATTAGGCGGACGTATAGCAGCAGACTACTGGCACAAGGATAATCTTAATAGATCTGATGTAGATTTTGTTGCTAGAAATCTAACACTGTACGGTAATTTTTCTTCTGAATCATACGTAAGTGGTTTCGGTGGCCATGGGTATTTGTTAGATCATAATACAGCAAGTCTCACCTTAGATAATCTAACAGTTAGACAAACAATGAACATCTACGAATTAATTATAAATAAAATTCGTAGTGGAAACGGGTCTTACTGGTTTAGCGATGGAATGAAGTATACAGTAGATTATGGAAGTAATACTAGTTACTATCGAATAGGGCAAGATGCGGATGGAGGGAATATGCCAGAACCTTTTGTCCAAGGAGATATTGTGCGATGTCAACAGTGGACAGGTAAAGGGATTAAATATTATACTCTTATCGTTGAAGATATTTTAAACGACGCAACAAGAAGTTATTTCAAGGCAGCAACAGGCAGTAAGGCGGGAACAGGAGTACCTGAACTAGGAGATGAATTAGTACGTATAGGGAATGTTTTGGATGCTAATAGACAGGGTGCTGTATATATTACTTCTAATGATGATGATTCTCCATATATTGATATCATTGATGGTATTGGTGGTGATTATGCTTATAATAATTCATTTACCCTTAATGGTGGTTCTGATGCTAAATATTACACATTTCCTATAACAGGAGAAATTCCAGAAACAGTTCATTTGTCTGGGAGTTACTTATTGTATCTAGATGATGGAACAGTTTCCCCTCGTACGACTGTGGTATTTAAATATAGTGATGGTTCTGCAGAAACTGCGATATTTATTTCTCATATAAAAGATGGGAATTACCACTCTTTGTGGCGTTCTGCTCACCCGAATCCTGACAAAACATTAGTGGAAATTAAAGGGTGGATTGCTGACCATAGTAGTGGATCGGAAAATAAGCACAGTGTATTTGATAATATCAAGATAAGTCTTATCTATAACAGTATGAACAGCAAGTCTGTTGCACGGCTTGGAAAATTAGACGGAATTTTAAGTCCTACATTCGGTCAATTAAATGGATATGGTATACATACAAATGGAGGTTACTTTGAAAATGTAAAGGTTAGCGGAGAAATTAATGTAACTGGTGGTAATGCAGCAACTAAGGAATATACAGATAGTTCTGCTACGTCTACTAAGGATTTGTTAGCAAGCAAACTGGGCTACGCTAACTACAACGCATTGATGAACGAGGCTATCAACGGCAACACTCTGATCAAGGGCGGAGTAATCAATACAGATCTTGTTGCAGCTAAGGCAATCACGGCTAATATGATAGACGTATCAGGATTATTCGTAGGCACAGGTGGTATAAGAATGGATGCTTCTGCGACAATAGACTGGAATCAGGTTATCGGTGGTCAGGATGCTATTAATAATATTCAAATTGGAGGTAGAAACCTAATTAGAGGTAGTAAATTGATTAATGTAAACTCTTATATTAATATGCCTCTGGCTGAAACTATTATTCAAGGAGAGCAATTCACTTTATCTTTTAGTGAAATAAATAACAATAAGACAGATAATAGATTACTGGTTTATGCTTTGGATGCAAGTGAAAACAGTTATTCCGTTTGTTATTTTGATAAAACAAAGCCACATACTCCTATTTCATTTACGGCTGCATTAAATATAAACAGTATACGAATTTATGCAACAAAAGAATGGACTTCTGATGGAGTTGCAACTATTAAGGAATTGCAATTAGAAAAAGGAAACAAAGCAACAGACTGGACGCCTGCACCAGAAGACGTACAAGGACAAATTGATTCAAAGAGTGATACTTGGGTCACAACAATAACAAACAACACTATACAAACAACAAATGTAATTGCCCAGAACCTTCAGGTTAACATGGCAAACATACTAGGAGAATTAAATGCAAGTAAAATAGTAGCAGGCAGCATAACAACAAGCAAATTAGCAGCAACTTGCATAACAGCAGATAAGATTGCTGCAGGTGCAATAACAGCAGATAAATTACACGCTAACGCGATAACAGCAGATAGAATTAATGCGTTACACATTACTGCCCTCGGTGCCGTTACCGCAGCAACCTTTCAATTAGGCGATGGCAACTTCAACGTAGATGCAGCAGGTAATCTGGCCGCGAAGAACGCAGTAATCGAGGGAGTTATTAACGCAACAACTGGCAAAATGGGCGGTTGGGATATCTTCAGCAATCTTATGCAATCCGTCTCCGGCAATTTCAAAATTGACGCAAACGAGGAGAGAATTGAAATCAGCAATGTAGACAGGACAATGCTTATTAATGCAGGCACTTTGTCAGATGTTATGAGTGTTGCTCAACAGTTAACTGCTCCTTCTAAGATTTATAACTTAGACGGAAATTATGACTACACTGGCGCAACGTTCAGGACAAGTCTTGCGAATTTAACCCTTTACTCTGGTAAAAAATATGAGCTAGATGTATCTTCTATTGCAGTTTCTTTGTCTCTTACTTTGCCCGCAATGTCGCTATCCTGGGGGAAGTTTGTTGCAAAGGTCCAGATAGTTAATGCAACAACATCTGCTGTAATTGCAGAGGTTATAACTAGCAATACCGCAGACGTTTCAGGTTCACAAGCTTTAGTAAACTTAGATAAGACGGCTACGCATCTTAAGAAGTTGTTCACTGTTTCTTCAACAACTTCAGTGAAGTTGTATGTTGAAATAGTACTCTCTTCAGGTGCTGAATCCTTCACTTCTGTAGGCTCTGTTAATTTCAATACTTGTACCCTCAGGGAAGTAACCTGCTTTTCTGAGATCACTCCAGAAGGCATGCAGTTCATACGTGATGCAAACAACTATGTTAGAATAGATACCCGTTCTACTGCAACTCACTTTATTACAGTGAGGAAAAACGGGGTTAATTCATACTTGGGATAATAGAATTATGTTTTAAATAAAACTAAAAGAAATGGCAAAGACAATTATCAAATTAACAAATTTAGAGTTAGAAAACTTAGTTAAATCGTTAGAAAACATCCTTCGTGAGAAACGTTACGATGACGTAAATTTTACTTTCGATGTAGTTTGCGTAAAATCAGCCGCAGATGCTGCGTACAAAAAATTAACAAACACTATCAAGACTTACCAGATCAACGATGAGAACGATCTTAAGATTTTGAACGCTCTTGTAGCAGAACAAGGAAGACACAACGATTTCCTTCTTACTGTATCCACAGAGGACAAGGAAAGAGTTATGAGTATATTCAAGGACGCACAGGACAAGATACAAAAGCTATACGAGATTGAAACCAGCTTCGAGATTGAGGCAAAATTACCTTTATCGAAAATCGGGGTAGTTCAAGGGCTTGATCTTGCTGCAATATTTCCTGTTATTTATAAGGATAAAGTTAAAGAGGTGAAGGAAACTCCCGTAAAATAATTATCTTTGACTTGAAGAAATTTCTAACCCTAAATTTTAATATTAGAGCCTACGGGCTCTTTTTTGTTGAATAGCATATTATCAAATTTTGCCATTTGATTGTAGATACTTTTATCGGTGATATGGGCATATTTCATTGTGTCTTCAATTTTACTATGGCCAAGGAGTTTTTGTAATGCCAGGAGATCGTTTGTTTTCTCCAGGAATATTGTCGCAAATGTGTGCCGACCTGAATGGTTTGTTGCTTCTTTTCTGATATTGCAGAGTTTCATCACGTCCTTGATTCGCTCATTCATTTTCTGATCAGATATGGGATTAAAGAGCTGACAGTTTTTACTGTCTTCATCTATTATAAGCTGTTTGGCAAACCGACATAGTGGTATTTTCACCTGAGTTTTTTTATGTCTCTTAGATTTTTGCATTACAAAAACTAAGATGTCAGAAATTACATCCTCCTTTTTCAATTGTCTGAAGTCTGATATCCTTACTCCAGTGTAACACATAAATAGGAAATGCCTTAGTACTTTGTGTAAACTTTCTTTCAACGTATTGTCTTCGTATCTAGTCTGTAGAATATTGAGTTCTTTCTCTGTCAGATAGATCCTATCTGTTGCTGCCTTAGTCAGCGAGTAATCATCGAAGGGATTTTTTGTTATTAGATCTTTGCCTTTTGCGATATTCATATAGGTTCGAAACCTATTCATATTATTATATATCGTATTGATATCATTCCCCAAACTATTTTTTAGGTAGCGTTGAAATTTCTTTAACAAGTCAACATTTATTTCAGAAAAAGCAAGTGTTTTTTTGAATTCTTTCAGTTTGTGAAGTAATACAAGATGTTGATTAATCGTAGAATTTGCAATTTCTCCTTTTCTCTCATGTATTGCTTCCTTAAGAAATTTGTAGAAGTCTATATATAAAGAAGGGTTTTTATATTCCTGTCTTAATAGATCTGGCGTGAGTTCTTTGTGTTGAAGTCGGTATCGGACGAATATGTCATTAATCTTAGATATAGTGTCATCAATTATGAGGTTAAGATCCTTTGCTCGTTGAGATTTCCCTTTGACTCTTTTGTCCTCAGTATTGAAAGAGTTAGGTGGGACAGATACTCCAGTATTGAATTTAGTTTTCTTTCCACGTATGGAAACTACTATATATATAGATGCAGTACCATCTTTCTTTAAGAACGTATCTTGTAGAACATTTAACTTCCTCATATCAATTAAATTTTCTCGTCCATAATTCGGACCGTATTAAATCTTTCGGACTTAATTCGGTCTATTTTTACACAAATAATCACGTCAAAGAACGTATAAAACAGTGTCGTAACTGTTTTAAATTCAATATAATAACAAAAAAAGGTCAACCACTTTAGCTGACCTCTCTGTGAACACGGAGGGATTCGAACCCCCAACCTCCTGGGCCGTAACCAGGTGCACTATCCAGTTATGCTACGCGTCCATTTTTCCTTAATTGCGGTGCAAATATATGAAGATTATCTTTATGAACCAATAGTTTTAGGCCTTTTTATTGGATAAAATATTGCCTTTATTTTAATCTTCTTGACTTAGTGGGATTTACATGTTTGTTTTATTATTGTGTTTTTGTGATTTTTCTAAAAAATAAATAATATTGTATATCAAAAGCTGTATTTGTTACCTTTGTGTTAAAGAATGTATAATTAATTAGAATTAAAAATTGGTAAAACAAAGCATACAATATTATTTTCTTAATAAGATGAAATCTCAATCCACAAGGGGAGGAGAGTATTGTGGGTTTGATGAAATAAAGAAAGTTGCTATTCTCTTGGATTATAGTGGTGAAAATGAAAAGATTGTAAGAGAATTAATGGGCCGGTTGAGTTCTATGAATATTTTTTGTGCCGTTGCTTCATATTTCCAGGGTAAGTCAGGTTCAATACTACGAGAAGACTTTGTTTATTTCAGCGATAGAGACATAAATGTTATGGGTGTTCCAAAGGATGCCGCATTAAGTCGTTTTCTGGATTGTGAATATGATGTTCTTTTTGATTTGAGAGATAAGGCATGTGTTGTTTCGGACTATGTTCACAGGAGTGTTAAGAGAAAATTTTCGGTTGGTAATAATACTAGTATTGAGGTTAATGATATTACTTTTAATACAGCTAATGATATATCTTCTTTTTCTAACAATATTATTGATTATTTAAAAAAATTAAAAAAGGCATAAAATGGCAAATATAACAGGAACGGGTGTAGCTTTAGTTACTCCTTTTGACAAGGAGGGAGAGGTTGATTATAACTCTCTTGGAAATCTTGTTGAATATTGTATTTCCGGAGGAGTTGATAATTTGTTGGCTTTGGGAACTACTGCTGAGACTGCAACTTTATCTTCCAGAGAAAAGGATAAGGTTGTGAAATTTATAGTGGATGTTGTAAATGGAAGGCTTCCTGTTATACTTGGAATTGGAGGTAATAATACTAAAGATGTAGTCGACAATATTAAAGCATATGAGGGATTTAAAAATATAGAGGCATTGCTTTCTGTAACACCATATTATAATAAGCCATCACAGGAAGGATTATATCTGCATTATAAAGCAGTGGCAGAGGCATCCCCTGTGCCAGTTATAATGTATAATGTTCCGGGTCGTACAGGCGTTAATATAAATGCTGACACTGCGGTCAGGATTGCCAGAGAGGTTGATAATGTAGTTGCTATAAAAGAAGCTTCAGGTAATGTAGAGCAGGTTACACAAATAGTGAAGAATAAGCCTGAGGATTTTAATGTATTGTCCGGAGATGATGGTATTACATTGCCATTGATATCATTAGGAGTAAGCGGTGTGATTTCTGTTATAGCAAATGCTTTTCCTGCCGATTTCTCAACTATGGTAAATCTTTGTAGAGAAGGTAAATTTGCAGAGGCTTTACCTTACCATTTCAGATTATCCGATATCATTTCAGCTATTTTTGCAGAAGGTAATCCAGCTGGAGTAAAAGCTGTGCTTAGCATTAAAGGGATAGTACAGAATTATTTGAGACTTCCGTTGACTCCTGTCAGCACAGAACATTATAATAAACTTGAAAAATTGATTGGACAGTATTAGAGGATAAAGGAAATAAAAAAAGCTCACAATTTTGTGAGCTTTTTTTATTTGCGGAGAGAGAGGGATTCGAACCCTCGATACCCTTGTGAGGTATACACGCTTTCCAGATGAGAAAGGCGAGGGGTTTAATCAGTTGTTTAGTAATGTTTTAAGGAATGGTTAAAAATCTTTTGACGTGCATGTGACGTGCTTTTGTGGATTTTGCTTTGATTTCTACTGTAAAGATAACACTATTTTAAGTATTAAAAAATCCCTTATTCAAATGTTAGAATAAGGGACAAATATATTAATTCAAATTAAACATTCTGCTTGTGCTTCAAATATACAAAGTCAAACTTCAGTAAGATCATAAAATACTCAAAGGTATTTTCATCGTTTTTTCGCTCCTGGGGTGTTTGGTATTCTTTATCTTCGGCAAAAGGAAGCATACTGATATAACTATCATTTGTAAGTTCGATAAGTTTGTTTTTAGATATATTGTCAATGTCTTCAACTCCTTTTTCAATTAGAATTTTTGCAAGTTCTTCACTTTTTTGTAACTGATATTTTCTTCTTTCAATTGTGTCCATAATGTTAATGCTTAAGGTATTTATAATTTTTTCTAATATGTCAAAACGTAGATTAGACTTTCCTTTCTCGAAGTCAGATATTGTAGCTTGTCTAATACCTACCTTCTCAGCAAGGTCCGACTGTGTCATCCCCTGCATTTTCCTTTCTTGAATTATTTGTTCTCTAAGTGTCATATTATTTTATATATTTGCAATACGTTCTTATATGAACGTATTATTCATTTGAAGAGAGAGGGCACAGTGTCCTCTCTTTTTTATATTAGTCTACCATGAAATCGAAATCAAAATCAAACTCATCACTTGAATATTTATTTTCAAAATATTCGATAGCATCATCATCGTTAGGAAATTGCTGTTCAGTAACACCTTTATCTATTGTTGTGTTTTCAAAATCCAAAGAACCTTCTCCTGTGAAAACAGTTTTAATTACCTCAAAACTTACTGTATCGTCTGATCTGTAATTTCCTTTAATTGTTATTCTTGATTTTTTCATGACTTGAATTTTTTAGTATTATTGTTTGTTTCTGTTACAAATATACGCAATACCGTATAATATACGAATAGTTTTGCAATAAAATATACGATAATGCGTATATTTATAATAATTCTAAATAACAATCAACAAAAATCCCCTGTCTCTACGATGAGAAACAGGGGACAAAATAAAAACCTAAATTCAAACACTATGACACTAACCGCTTCTTAAAAATGGCATTAAGAATACTTTGTACTACTTTTATATCGAAGATTCCATTACATACAAGTCCAGCTGCTAATCCATAAACAATAACCACATACCACTCTATATTATTGAACATACCTAAATTTAATCCCCAACCCACAAATGCTAAACCGATACTGACTAACCAAGAAAATAACTGGTTCAATCCTCCTGATACTTTTATATGTTGCTTCAGCCACTCAGTGATAAAGATCACTAGCGGACAGAAAGCAATAAGAGAGGCAAAGTAACCCGAGAAGTCCACAGCAGGAATAACACTCAATTCTTGACAAAACGCTGCAATAGGTAATAGCAGCATACTAATTAATAACACTAATAGCTTTTTCATAATTCGAAGTTTTGATTTAAAATATAATTTACTGTCTCTTTTTCATCCACTTTTCAGCTGTTCGCCCAGGGAAGTAGAAACCTATGACAATAACGCTTACCCAGAAGATTGTTTCTTTGACTTCCGGATCCAGTTCAATGCCGAAAGATTTAAGGACCAACATAAGTGTAAGTAGCAACATGGACCATATCGCAATGATCGGCCTAATATTCTTTGACAAAGGAGTATCAGACAACATATCTATTTGCAGTCTCCTGGTGCCTTGTTCTTTGTTCGAGAAAGTTTTTGCAACATCTGCTCCTGTCTCGACTATTTTTTCTGTATCCATTCCGAATAATTTTTTTAAGAATTTCATAATTTTAAGGTTGAAATATATATACTTGATTACCGGTATCCCTGACATCTATATGATTCCAGTGAACCATACTTTCCATTCTGATAGGGCAAGGTAATTCCTCCTGATTTTCAATCAACCATGCTCGAATCTCGCCAGCCTTCATTCCTTCTACATCGAAGTCGGCAGCTTGGCCAAAGACGTGGCCGGATAGATACAGGACAGATTTGTCCGTTTTTGTCTTGACAATTTCTGACAAATTCTCTCTAAGTCCTCGTTGGGTGAATTCTCCACCCCAGTGCCAATTGTTAATAGTGATCTTCTTTCCTAGTTTTTCACGCAACCAATCCATAAAAACTAGTAGGCGAGGGTCTAGGAATTGCCATGCTGTTTCTCCATATCTGCGGTAGACAGCAGGGGAAACAAACTCTTGTATTATAAAGTGTTTAGGTTTATACATTTACTTTAGTTTTTAAGCAAACTATTTCTTTACTATGTTCATCTAACCGTTCGGCATGAGCATTTAATCTCTTGGTTATAACGTCCTGTTCTTTATTGTAGTTTTCAACGAAATTGAGGTGTCTATCCTTCTGTACCTCCAAAGTGGTATTCATTGCTGTAACAGTGCTTTGCAAGGTCTTGGTTGCAGAAATAAATCCCTTCACCCAGTAGCCTATAATACCCATCAGGATGCCAATTATAGTGAACAGCCCGCCTATCAGATAGACGGCTGTTTTTATTGTAGTTATATCGTTGTTCATGCCTTAGTTAGTTAACAGGTTATTCCTTAGTTTCCTTTTTCTTTAATTACTGAAATAATTCCCTGTTGAACAAATACAGGATATCCCATTTGCTTGATTGCCTCAACAAATAATTCTTTTTCTGACTCAGAAAATAATACAGGAAGAGACTTATATATTTTCTGTGCTTTTTCAAACATTCCCAGATCACGGGTAGATGTATACATAAAGTTTCCGATCATTTTAGGTAGTGTTGAATTACTCTGTTTTTCAAGAATATTCTTGAAATTATTTCCTTCTAGATCACTAATTTCAACATTGTTTACATCGAATTGAAATTCTTTTTCTGTCTTTGCCATTTCTTTAAATTTTTAGTTTTATTAAAATATAATTTGAATTATTAATATCCGAATGCTACATAATAGCATGTAAAACTATTATCGTGAGCGTTATCCCTGTTAAACCAGAATCCTACGGATGTTCCACTTTTGCCTCCCCAGGTTTCACCTAGTCGGCCACATCCGTAATCTGCTGAAGCATTAACTCCAACAACCGCACCACAACATACTGTTAGCCCAGGGACAGAAACAAACTGATTTCCATCCACGCTAGATGTGAACGAACCTTTTACAAACCGGATATTATTAATTGTCCCAGTTAACGCTAAATTACCTCCGATTGAAAGATCGTCCTTAAACTTCACGTCTCCACCAATTTCCAGCACATTGGTAGCATTAATATCTGTCCTTACATACTTGGTTGCAGAATTGATAAATTGAAACCCGTCAGGGCTCAGCTCCGCAAAATTGAGAACTGAATTAATACTTACATATCCGTATGTTACTGAAAAATTCCCAACATTCAGATTATCTATTACACCTGAATACCCCGCAATTGATGCGTGTATCTCAAGTACTAGTTCTAATTTATACGTTGATGTAGATTCCACTTCAAATAGTGCTTTTCTATCCCACATGCTACGTGTGAATTCGTCGTAGGCTAGTTCGTTTGGCGCAGGGGGCAACAACGCCGAATAAGTAAAATAGTCAACACTTGTTACATATTCACCTGTTAATTTTCGTACGACAAATTTAGCGCTGAAGGTTGCTTCTGCTTCATTTCTGCAACTTAATTCAGCGTACATAGCTACATCACGTACATCAACTTCATACTTTTTGCCTGCTGTCAAAGTAAAACTACTTGACAAAACAAAAGTATAGGTACGGGTCTCATTTGCGGTCAAGGGGACTGCACCTGTACTCTTAGTTCCATATTGACTAGGAACTGGAGTAGAAGTTGAAGTAGATAGAGGAGTAAGTACGCCTTTCTTAATAGCCAGTGTTCTGTTCGTTCCTTGAAATTGAATTAACTCATTAAATGAATCGAAAATCAATTTACCATTGACACTCGATAACTTGTCGCCTGTCAATAACCAGTTCCCCATGTTGCCAGTAGTTGCTTTTATGATTCCCTCGATTACTGCGTTCTTCGCTGCCAGATTACCTAGCGCATCGACGTTGAAGTTTCCATTTCCTAGAGCGAATGTTGCTGCGGTAACGGCACCAAGGGCTGTAATGTGTAACGCATTAATTCTATCTGCTGTTATCGCGTTAGCGTGTAATTTATCTGCTGTTATTGCACCTGCAGCAATCTTATCTGCTGTTATACAAGTTGCTGCTAATTTGCTTGTTGTTATACTGCCAGCTGTTAATCTACTTGCATTTAATTCTCCTAGTATGTTTGCCATGTTAACCTGAAGGTTCTGGGCAATTACATTTGTTGTTTGTATAGTACTGTTTGTTATTGTAGTAGTCCAAGACGATACCCCCACTTCCTCGAATGTGCAATAATCAATATCCATAATAGAAGTTCCACCGCCAAAATTCAGCAATAGCAACGGACGAACGTATTTTGTTCCTGTCCTAAAATTATGTGAATTATCACCAACGCCTTGTATTATTCCCTCGTATTCGTGCCATTGTGTGTCAGGTAATACTAGTGAACTGACACAAAAATATCTATGTGTCCCTGCTCCTCCTGTAAGGTTATTATAATTAGCGTCCAAAGTTGCTACCCCGGCATACATTCTACCCATTGCAGCAACATTATTAGTTTTAACTCTTATACGCATCTTATAAGTTTTATTCACGTCTACAGGAACGGGCTTACGCGAATACATATCTACCTGTCTAGCTGGAGTACTATAAACATTATTATTAGGATTAACGTTTCCTTTTGTAAGTTTTGGCAACAACAACCCCTCCCAACCTGTTCCCCAATAATCCAAGCCATATTCAAATTGTGCATCGTGAACAACACCTGTTTGCCATTGCATCTTAACGTTTTCAGTGAAAGTAACGTTTCCATTTATGTCCCAAGATATATTACCTTTTGCCAGGTTACCAGAACCATCGTACATAAGTTTCCATCCATCTGTCCATATATTTTTATGATTATAATTACATCCTGCAATTTTGCAATAGTATTCAGTTGCCCCTACTTTATCTGTTTTAGCTGATAATGCAAAAAATTCTTGGCCTAAATGGTTCATCATTTGAATTCCCATAAATCCGGCTTTTAAAGTATTGGCATTAGATGCCAATTGCCCCATTACAATATGCCCTGCATTACTATCCTTATGCCAAGTAAGAGAATATCCTGCTAACTTTCTACAATGATTATAGATGATACCGCTGGTATCTTCAAGAACATTTTCTGTACTTATTATAAGTCCAAAATCATTACTTGACGAACCTGTGCCTTTATTTAGATATTTACTTGTAAAATTAAATCCTGTTATTTGGTTTGTGCTACCAAGCTGGAATATAGTATTACCACTCGTATCTTTACTTGCGATTCCATAAGCATCCCCACCAAGTCCATAAGTATTCAACTTACCAAGATGCAAGTAATTATGGTTATTATTTACAAAAGTAATATACTGCCTTTGTTCTCCGTTTTCTGTGCTTACTAAATCTATGTAGTGTCCGTTATCTGCGATTATATCGTCCCCATCTGCAGGACGAGTTTCGTCGTTAAAGTCACTTAATGCAAAATATCTATTTTGGCTATCCACCCATACTACCTTTGCCCTATAATATCTGTTAGAATTTCCACCATTATAGTATTGACAAATAACCCAATCATTTACAGCAAATTGATTTTCATTTTCAAGCGTTACAATCCACAATGTACTTGTATCATTTTCTCTGTGTACTTCTTTAATTTTACCACTTGCCTTACAAATCCTTAAGCCGCCATTTACTGCCCGTTTCTTTTCCGCAATCAAATCTACGCAAGTGAATGAGCCATTAACTCTTAAATGCTGCAATTCTCCGTATCCTGCTTGTGTTAGCTTAAATCCTGCATTTGTAGCATAATTATCACTCTGTATATCTCCGTAAAATTTAGCTAATTTACTCTCTCCATAAAATGTTGCAATAGAGTTATTTTTTCCATTTCCTATAATTAAACTTTTATAATTAGTAACAGAACCATCGCCATTTCTGTAATTTAGCCAAAAGCCTGTGGCATCTGTGTTTATTTCGTTGTTATTGTGAATTAAGATATTGCCAAACTGCCCAATCGGTGCCTGAATTGTTCCATTGTGATGAGCCACAATAGTTTTACCTAAATTCAGATATAAAGAATGTGCCACACTTCCGTCCGCAGCTATGTTATATATCTTACCTTCATTAATAACAGTTCTTTTTGCTCCATCTTCATAGAAACATTGAGCAATAGACATATTAAAGTTTTCCCCGGCATCTCCGTTTCTTTTAGCGAAGTAAGATGCATTATGACCCTGTAACAACATGGAATTATCAGCCTCCATAGTACGAGGATTATAATATCTTCCATCATTCCCTTGTACACGTATATATGTAGCACTTGCAGCATAATCTATTCCACCAGCAGCAACTGAAAAATCATAGTAACTTCCATAAGATGTTGAATAGATTTTCCCCATATTCTCAAATGCCTCGTCCCAGTTAGCAAGGTGCAGATCACTAGTAAGTATCCCGCACCCCATTGCCTTCTTAGTAGTCTCGTCGAACCAAAGTAATCCCCTTGCAGGGCTGTCCTCTCTTGTTAATAGTGCCTGTAGCTCTCCGCCTTCATGACCTATTCTTCCTACACCGTCGTTGCCTGCTCCGAATAGCAGATTGTTAACGCCGTCGTATTTTGCGATGTTGAAGCCCGATAACATTCCAGGACCGATTGCCACAGTTGCTCCGTCCCTCAAATTGACAAATTCGTCTTTCACATAGACGTGCTCGGCTATTATTTTTTTTAGTTCGCCGTATTGATTTAGATTTCCGTATAGATCTATATCTCCGTTAATTGTTTGTTTGCCTAGATAGGTGTTATCTCCTACAACCTTTGCAAAGTTTCTTTCTATCCAACCACGAGTGATATTTAAGTCATATAATTGCTCTGTCTTCTGTAGAACCACACTCGCATTAGTAGCAGAGATCCTTGCAGTTATTTCCTTTTCCCAGCTCTCTTCAAGGTAGTTGGAAACCTCACATTTGATATTGTAAGGGTCTTCAACATTTTGAGTAATAGAGATAATCCTTAATAGTTTATCTATTCCTAGGTCGATGTCCTTAATTCTTACTAAATCACCAACCTTAAGGCTTTTATTTTGCTGTCTTAAATAACGATTGTCAAGGAATAGATCATATTTAACTCTTAGTTGTTTGTTATAAGAAAGCCACTTTTGTCCCTTAGTTCTTAGTTCTGCCTCTGCATTATCAATGTAGGTTTGAGGCATTTCAATATCAAGGAAATTAAACTTATCCCCAACTTTAGGATAAAAGTTTGCGTTAGGAAAAACCATCCCTGTGCCGTCGTCTGCAGGAATAAGGGTGACCTCTTTGGTTGTATGGTTGTACTCTTCAATCTCGTACTGTTTGCCCATCAAGTCACCAGTAAGGAAATTGATCTTAGCCGTTAATCCTGATAATAGCTGTTCGTTTATATCGAAGTCAATTGCCGAGCAAATAATCTTCTCATGATCTGCACCGCTCACTGATTCTACTGTTCCAAGGAATCGAGGAAATACATCCTCAAAATAAACATCCTTTTCAACGATCTCCGAATGCTCTGTTGTATCTTCCAAGAATCTTTCCTGAAACACTAAGTTCTTAAGCGGAATACCGTTGTTATCTGTCTTTCTGTAGTCTAAAGGAAGGTTCTTATCTCCTCCGAAAACATAAGCCCTTGTAACAGTATTCTCACTGTCTACGTTCTTACGGTTAAGCTTATATAATCCTTTGCCTTTGCCAACTTCAAAGGTTAATGCTGTAGGTGTTTCAAATTTTTCTACAAAGTTTATTTGCTTGCCTGAAAGATAGAATTCAACACCGAACTCATTAGCAAGTTTTGAAAGAACCGATCTACAGGAGATACTTTCAAAGTAGATGTTCTTTCTTTCAGTTCCGTAGATAGAGCCTTTAGTCCATCCTGGATTGATTGTATTGATGTTCTCAAGAAGGAGATTCACAAAGTCGTCTAAAGTTCCTACAAGATGGAATTTAGACGCACCATTTAGACGGTAGGTCTTATTGTGTAGCTTGTAAATGTTCCCCTCAAAGGTAATACTGTAGTGGTATTCAACGTTACTAACCTTAGTCGGTTCGGATGGTCTATTTAGGTAATACTTATCCCCGTCGAATTCTATCCAGTCGTTAATTTGCAAGTCTAAGGCGTGATCTGTTACTATCTGAACAGTTACCTTATCATCCTCCATTAACTTCTGAATACGTTGAGTTTTGTTGTCAATCTCAACGTTTCTTGTCTCTACTGCTGCGCCGACTTGTCTTTTTATCTGTAGTATCATATCTTAAACCTCTCTTAATTTAAAATAGAATTTAGCGATGCGATTTCCCTTAATTTGTGCCTGAAAACCGTCCTTGATATAGACCTCATGAGTTTTGCCATCAGGAAAAGCAAGGGTTTTCATTCCCTCGCTGGCCAGTAATGCGTGGAACTTATTCATGTTGGTTACAAGCCCTGTTAGGTTATCTGAAATCATTGTACAGTTAAGTTGAATGTCCCGTGGTCCTCTGTGTTCAGTTTGCGTGTAAAGACCGGTAGTCTTAACCTCAATTCTCTTGGCTACATCAAGATCGTTTGCCCTTTTCTCAACGACTATTCCAAAATCGTTTTTTAGGTTGTAGCCTGCCAATTTATAACCGATTCCTCCTGAGGATGTTCCGGCAGAACCAAATGTTATGTTTTCCTGCCAAAACTCAACTGTTATAATTGCTACATTAGAATTCAAATATTCTGTTACCTTTATTTCGTCCTTTAGGATAACAGGGAAGTCTCCAAGAGGAGTAGAGAATATCGTACAGGCTATACAGGCGGTCTTAAATGCTTCCACTTTAGCAAGGAAGGTAATTCTATCAGCAGCCTTTAAGAATCCTCTAAAAGTCAAATTTCTACCGTCAAACTCAATGTCCTCTGCATCGACAAAAGCCTCGGTTTCGTTTCCCCAGTTATACTCTGTAGTCCCTAATCGTTTAGGAAAATCCAAAGCACCTGACAAAGCCAAGTCTCCAGGTGAAGAAGGAGAGGGGAGAATCCCGTATGTTGTTATATCTGTATCGTTGATCTTATACATAGCCTTAAATTTTAATATCCTTGATCTCGTCTACTTGATGAATAGGAACTGGAAGAAGTATTTGAATTAATTGCCTTGAGTTCTGTGACTGCATTTTTTAACTCAACAACCGTATTGGCTGTATTTGCCTCAATCTTAAATAACGAGGAAACCATATTTCTTTGCATATTTAACTGTTCTCGAATATCAAGGGAAGTTCCATTCCAAAGCCCTACTAATTCGGAAGCAGATTCCTCTGTCATTTCTGCTCTTAATGCTCCTGCTTTACCTTTCTTTTCTTTGTCAGAATCAAGAGAAACGCCGAACTCGTCTTCTAGTAGTTTTTTTCTTTTCTCTGTGTCTTCCTGTATCTGTTCAAGTTTGTCCTGTAGTTCTTTTTTCTTCTCTTCGTAATATTCTTCATCACTGTCTTTAAGTGCTGCATCAAGGTTCTTTTTTGCCTCGTTTTTATTTTTTTCAGCTTCCTTTAACTCATTTTCAATAGCTTCTTTCTGTGCGAGTAGCCTCTTGTACATGTAGTAATTTGAGCTTCCGTGTTGAAAGTTGTTTATCTTAGATTCGATGTCTTGAAGCTCTTTTTGTTTTTTACTGTATGCTTCTTCTGCTTGATTGTATGCAACAGCCTGCTCGCTTGCATTGTTTGGGTCGTTCTTAACACCGTCAACATAATCAGTAAATTCGTCATACCACTCTTTCATAGCCTCCTGCATCTCGCCATAAATCAGAGCCTGCTTAATAGCGTTCTTAAGCATATCCTCAAAAGTATCTGCAGCTGTCTTGCTGCCGTCAAGGAAATTATCCACAAAGGTGTCTACTGCTTCCTCCCAGTTTGAGCCGGTAAGGATTTCCTGATTATTCTTTTCTAATTCTTCCTGTGCATCTAATATTTCGCCGTAGGCATCTGCAATAGCTTTTATTTCGTCCAGATTCTCCCATTTGTAGCCTTTGTTTTGCAAAAGATCTAGAATTTCCTTTGCTTTATCTCCATAGAACGCATCCCAGGCATCTTCGCCGCTAAATATCCCAAGATCTTTTAAATTCAGATTGTTATTTTTTCCATTTTTCTGTAAGAAAGCAATACTATTCTTAACTTGCTGATCAAGGAAAGCCTTCTGATTATTGAGCATTTGTTTAGTGGTAGCCTCCTGAATACTATATTCTAAGCCCTGAATTTGTTTAAGAAGCCCTATTCTTCTTTCGAGTAGATTATTAATAATTTCATTGGTCTGAGATAAAACTTCTGCTCTCCTTGCTGCCTTCTCAGCTTCCTTGTCGCTTTTGCTAAAGAGTTTTCCAAGTCCTGTTATCATATCCGTTGCTCCCTGAATCATCATCATGGGATTACCAGTCAATATTCCTGCAGCAAGCTCACTGCCGCCTTGCAGTGTTTTAACAGTTCCTTGAAGCTTCTCGTTAATCTCTGCCATGTTTTCTTTTGCACCGCCTGTGAATGCCCCCTCAAGAGCTTCTCCCATCTCAAGAACCTGATCAGAAATAGATTTAAAGCTCTTGTTCATATTCTCAAGAGATTTACCAGCATCTTCTTTGCTGCCTTTTTTCAGAGCATCAAAGAATTTTTCAGAATCAGCTTTAAGTTGCTTAAATGGATTGTCTTTTCTTTGATAGCTTTTTAACTTATTCAGCTGGCTCATGATCGCCTTTAAACCCTCAACACTAATAGCCTTATCTGAATCCTTGAGAGTTTTTATGTAGTTCTCTACATCTTCAATAATCTTATCTATTGTAGAAGAAGAATATTCTGTAATATCCCCAAATAATCTTTTCCATAAATCAGAAGACTCAAGGGTTTTCTGATTCATTTCTTTTTTTATCTTGTCGATCTTTTTCTTTATTCCATTTGCTTCCTCTTCATGTCCAGCTTCTCTTAATAGTTTTTCATCTTCCTGAAGTTTCTTTATTTCTTCAAGTTTCTGTTGAGCATAGGTCTTATATTTTTCAAGAAGAGCCTCATAATCTGGATTAATGACTTTCTGTAATTCTTTATTTACAGCATCAATCTGAGCTTGGAAAGCTGCGCTAACATTCTCAGGTAATTTTTCAATCAAAGGAGCCTTGCCTTTATTGCCTTTAGCCTCCCATTCTTTCTGGTTCTTTTCGTTAAGATTTTTTAAATATTCCTCTTGTTCATTACCTATTCTTCGCATTTCCTCTGTCCATTCCAATTGGGCTAAGGCCTTGCGCTTTTCTTTGCCTTCTTTCATTAAGGCAATGCGCTTCTCTTGTGCTGTTTTCCAAATATCAAACTCTAGGTCTGAAAGCTGTTTAGCTATTTTAAGAGAAGCCTCTTTTGTTTTGGCCTCTTTCTTTCCAAGCTTGTTTTCTAGTGCATGTATTCTTGTTTCATAAGCCTTATCTTCTGTACTACCAGCTTTTGTTTTTCCTCTTAGAGTTTTTAGTTCTTTAATTCTGGTATTAATTTCATCTCTTACTTGAAGTTCTTTTTCTTTCTTGAGAATAAGTTGTTCAAGGTCTGCTATCTCTGCCTTGTTGTCTTTCCCCTTGTCTTCAGATAGTCTTTTTATCTGATCTTGTAGTTCCTGAATAGAGGCTTTTTCTTTGTCGAAAGACTTAGGGGTAGTTTCTTTCTTTTTACCTTCTCCAAATAATTCAGTGAGATAAGCGTTGTAAGATTCTTTAACTTCTTTGGTTACTTTTTCAAATTCTTTTTCTTTAATTATTAATCCTTCTATAGCAAGCTCGAGATCAGTAACTTTTAATCCTCCTACGGATTTACCTCCTGAAACCTCCCTGAATTTTCTCATAAGTTCTGTTGTGATCGAGCTTGAAAAGTATCCCAGTTTATCGTAAGATTTCCTAATTTCTTCTTTGTACTCCTCAATTATAGCTTTAAGCTTACCTTTTTGTTGCGCACTTAAGCCTTTGGAATAATCCTCTAGTTGATCATAGAAATTTTCTTTCCTCGTATCTACCTCGTCCTTTGAGTCTTCAATCTGTTTTTGTTGTGTCTTAAATGCTAGACTTTTGGCAATTGCTTTTACTGCTTTGTCCTGTGCTTCAGCTATCTCTGAAAGAGTATCCTTTTCTTTTATAAGATTAGGAAGGTAATCTTTATACTTATCATTGATTTTCTTTATTGCTGTGGTTCTTGCGTCTGTTCCTTCTTTAGTCTTTTTTAATTCTGAAAATAGATCATTGCATTTTTTAGTTTCTTCTTCAAGTTCAGAGGAAAACTGTGTACTAAACTTAGCAGCCTTTGATGTTTCCTTATTGAATAACACTAGCCCACTAACTACTAAAGCAATTGCACCTGCTGCAAGACCTATCGGATTTGCCTTTGTTGCAAGATTGAAAGCAACTTGAGCATCCTTAGCTGTTTTAATCTCTTTGGCTAATTCAAACCATGCTTTTGCATTACCAATGATATTCTGAGTGTTCTGGGCAATATTGACAGCAATAACAGCAGCCTTATAAGCTCCATAAGTAGCAACGAGAGTCTTTATAATATCAATAACAGTCTCATAATTTTCAACAAGATCTTTAGCGATACCAATCATGTTGTAAATAGTACCTTCATTAGATTTACCTAATGAGTTCATCATGTTATCCCAAGCGTCCTGAAGGTTGCTTATCTGGCCAGTGATGGTTTTGGATTGTTTCTCCATCATGCCGGCAAACATACCTCCCTGACTGGTCAGACTCTTAAGGACCTGTTCCAAATTCTCAAAGCGAACCTGACCTTTAGAGGCCATATCATAAACTTTCTCTTCAGCTACTCCAAATTGTTTAGCAAGTTCAGAAACCAAAGGAATACCTCTTTCGAGGAATAAGTTCATTTCTTCGGCCTGTAGTTTGCCTTTGGCTTTTACCTTACCATAGACCTGTACTAGGTCGTTTACATTTGTCCCAAGTCCTGAGGCAAGATCTCCAAGCATTCGCATTGTAGGAATGGTATTTTCTGCTTCAACCTGAAAGGCTAATAATTGCTTTACTCCCTTGGCTACGTCTTTAAGTTCAAATGGAGTAACCATTGCGAATTCTTTAGTCTGGTTCATTAACCTGTCAGCCTTTGCTTTATCTTTAAGCATGGTCTCATACGCAACCTCTAGTTGTTGAAACTCTCCACGAACTCTGACCATATCACGAAAAAACGTTGAGGTAGCTCCGATGCTTAAGTAAGCACCTAATGCCTGACCAGCACGTTTAAATATTGTGTCCATCCGCTGTCCTTGATTGACAGCTGTGTCACCCATAAGTTTTAACCTTTGGTTAATGGTCTTAAGTTCTGCGTAGAACTTGTCGGAGTCTATTCCAGCTTCGAAGTATAATGATCCAGTGTCGCTCATAATAAAAAGTCTTCTAAGTCATCTTTAGTTTCTAATTCCTTCTCTTCATCTTTGTTATCGTATTCCCAGTGTGGCATATCGGCCGATAACATTATTAAGTTTTGCCAACTTATCTTCCATAGGATATAGTTGTAATCAAAACGGAAGTTTTTAACTACTCCTCCGATTGTTCCCCAGATGGAGTTGTCTCCTTCGAGGTGACCGCCTTGACTTCCATTAGATTTATTCCCTTTGTCAAGACGGTACAGCCGAAAAAATCAGTTACCTCCGACTGTTTGATCGTTAAGGAGAGTAATGAACTAAGTTCTTTAGGAGTAAGCTTCCAAAGTAGAATATAGGTTAAAAATCGTCCTAAAAATAGGATACTAAGCTTTCCGTTCAATATTCCATAGGCCGCTATGCTTGCCATTGGTCTAGCATTCTCCTTGGATGAACCTATAACCTGAAGCATATCATCCTGAGGAATATCTTTAATTTTAAGAGAAGCTTTGGAAATATAAATAAGGGTTCCAAGCTTTAACGGCTTGATGCTTAGTTTGATTTTTATACCAAATATCTTAAGAGTGAATTTTACCCCTTTGTTAATCAGGGTATCAGCTGCTTTATTTTGAATTTCTTTGCTCATATACTTTTAAGTTAAGCCCCCGAAGGGGCTTTGGTTATGATATTCTCATGGAAGATTCTCCTTCTTTTGTAGGAGTTAGAACTTGCGCTTTGATCTTTACCTGACCCATAGCACTTTTACCTAGCGACCAATCAATAGAAGTAGAAAGAGAACCACGAGTAATTTCGACCTTAACGTTTCTCTTTGTGATCATCTCTATTGATCTCTCTATTATCACACCCTGTGCTGGTGCGTTCCAGACTTTAGGATCTTCAGGTGTTCCAGCGCCTGTTACTTCTCCTCCTAATACTTTTGCAAGAGTATCAGGTGCGAAATCGACAATAGCCCATTCGATAGTAGTCTTACCTTTGGTGACTTCTACCTCGATAGGGTCGTCAACCTCTTCAGCAAAGAATTCCTCAACTGCATCCGATTCCTTTGTGAGAGTCGCAGAATCCTTATAGGTTACTCCCAGAGGAGTAAGGACAGTTCCCATACCACCGTCGGCACCAACATCACCGACTTTAATGGATTTTAATCCTATGGTTCTTTTTTCTGCCATATTTTTAAAATTTATTCGTTTAACATTATTACTTCAATTCTGATATTAGAGTAATGCTTTTTTAAAGCACTTTCGGCAAACGTTTTTTGTTGCTGGTAATACATGTATATGTTTTCTGAAACAGCCTCCTCAAAGTGGTTTACAACAATCTCAGTCAACTGGTCAAGTCGGACAGTATCTGCTTTACCTGGTTCAATATCCTTTATGTGGATGTTGACATTTACAATACATTTTTGAATAATACCACTACCAATGGGAAGAGTGTTTATAACTATATATTCATCAGGACAATCCTCTGGACTTGAATGTTTATAAAGATTTAATCCAAGGGATAGCCCTTTGATTTGATTATATACTGCTTGTATTGCGTGTTTATCTGTCATCATAGCTTATAACTTACACCGGAACCTGATAGCCCCATTTTCTTACCTGTTTTCTTGGATAGCTTCTTTAGTTGTTCACCAACAACGTCAATAGCTACCATTGCTTGAGATGAAATAACATTGTAACCCATGGATTCGACATAAGCTGCGTAGTTCATTCCTGCTACACCAATAAGCCTTATTCCTTTTCTAGGTTCAACCTCAGATAAAGCATTTTTAGCAGCAGCTAATCCTTCCTGAGATTCTCCATATAGGGTGTAGTCAATAATCCTGTTATCCTTCACAATGAAATAACCTATGGAACTCTTAAGGTTTGAGGTTTGGTCATCATAAACACCTTTTCTAAAAGCAAGATTAACATAGGCTTTATTCTTGGCATCTGTTACAAACTCTTCTCCGGCACGCCTCAAGGTTTCAATCATAGCCTTTTCAATTCGAAGAGCATCTTGCATAAGCTTCTTATTAATGTCGCTAGGTTTAAACTTTGGTTTTAAAGCCATAATCTTGAATTTAATTGACCATTCTCATGTCGTTTAACTTTACCGGTAATCTCACCAATAACTACCTTTGCATCCTTAGGGATGATTACAGATGTCTTTGGCATATAAACAGTGTAAGCAAAATATATCTCGCTTCCGTCTGTACCTCTTAAGATTTGCCCTTTACCGTTAGGTTCAGCCCTACATACACTTTCAAAGACTGAATCTCCCTCAGGAGTTATCCAGTTGCCATTTTCGTCTTGAGTGGCCTTTGGTTTCCAAGAAACCGTGATCGTATGTGGATATTGTTTTACCATGGACTTATTGAACCAACTTTAGGTGTTTCATCAAAAGGGTCGGGCTCTCCGTATTTTTTAAATGTTGCTCTAGCTAACTTGATTAAATTACTCTTGTCAGTTAAAGAGATTTGGTAACCTCCCTCTTGTATGTTAGCGGAGGTTACCAAAACAACATATATATCAGCAGTAGCCAGATCAACAGCTTTTTTGTTTTCAAGAGAGTAGTTTCTCGTAGGATCCACTTCTCTATCAAAAAGAGCTTTCTCAAGTTTATTATCCTCTAAGGGATAATTAATGTTTGCGCTAAGTGCTTCAAGGTTTGTCATTACTCTATAATTTATTCAGCCTTGGTTTCTACATCAAGGATGAAAATACGGTCGATAGCTTCAACTCCTGGGAAAGCGTTAAGCTCACATCCAGTGAATTCACCCCAAGGATCGTTTTGTCTCCACTTAGAGATAAGAACCTTTTCGTATGTTGCATAATCAACATGCTTAACAGGTTCTAGTTGCTCTATTGCATAAGCATTGTGGATAATTCCAAGTTTGCCAGAAGGAATGAAAGAAACAGAAGTATCTTTGAAAGGACGATATGGAGTGATTGCTCCATCCTTTTCTATACCGATAACCTCGTTGACAATCTCAATGATTGGAAACTGGTTAGCTTCTAGCATTTCATTGATTTCCAGAAGTGTTCCAAGACGCTTCTGGTTTGTAGCCATTCTGAAATGTCCTGCTACCATCTTCATGGTTTCATCACACTTCTGTAGTTTCCAGAACGAATTACGAGTCATTAATATTTTTTCAAATATTAATCCCTTGTCTTCTGCTTCCTCAACGATATTCTTAATATCGGTAATTGGGGTTGCAGTAGCAGGAACAGACCATTTTTCAACAACTTTCTTAAAGTTGTCTTCCTTCATTAACAAAGAAATCTCTCCTAGAGCAAGTCCGTCTGGGTTGTTTGTAGCTCCAAGATCTACAACACCTCTTGAAACAGCCTGAAGACACATGATATCAAGACGCTTCAATGGAGATTGACCAGATTTTTTTACGTCTCCAAACATAAGGTCAAGAAGCTGTGTTTTTTTTGCAGCTTCAGATACGTTCATTGCCTGAATAGTCAGGTAGTTACGGTAATCTTCTTCACTCAACTTGAAAGCTTCTTTTATGGCAGGAACTGAACCTGTTAGCTTTTCAAGTGTTGCCCTACCACGCAAAGGAGCAGGAGAATTACGATCAACAACTGAAGCCGCTGCCTCAATTCTACTTCTACCAATAACAGTGGTAAAGTTCAACGACGTAGTTGTTACACCATAATCGAAATATTTTTTAAACCATACAGGCTCGAACTTCTCTAATGATTTGTCAATCATTACTTGCATCTTCTCAGCATATGGTCCAAATATGGATTGTATTTTACTCATGATTTACCTCCTTAATAAGATTGTGAGAAAATGATGTTAGGAATAAGAGCCTTAACAGCAGTCGGAACTACTGGAATACGCCTCTCATATACAGTACCACGGGTAACAACAGCACATGAAGTGTATGCTTCCGCTTTTACTTCTTGGTAAAGAAGTCCTTTAGGTGTTACAGCTAATGCACCTGCAGTTGCTCCGTTGCCAGTACTTTCAAATAGAATGGTTCCTTTATTTAAAGCACCAAGAGTAGTTGCAACTGTTACAGCATCGTAACTTGCATTACTAGTGTCAATAGCTGAAATAGCATAAGATTTACCACCTACAACAGCAGCAACCTTTTCGCCTCCCTTAAATAAGTGCCCTTTCTCTATTTTGTACACTACTGCATCAGCGGCAGCATTTTCATATAGCTTGGCAACCTTAAGGGGTTTAGCAAGACGAGTAGCCTCGTCAAATCCCATTACAGAACCAGCAGGAATAGTAACTCCGGCAGTTAATCCTGTAATATCAACAGTGAAACCCCCCTGAGCATTTTCGTACTCTCTTTGGAAAACAGGAGCTCCACCACTTACAGTTTCTGATTTAAATCCAAATCCCATAAAAATTATTTTTTACCTGCCCATGCTTCTATGTCGGCTTCGACAGCATCAGGCGTTACTTGTGAATTAATTGGAACATCAACCACAACCCCTCTATTGATAAGGTTTTGTTTTGATTCATTAAACTTGGTTTCTACAGAAGCAACCAAGCCGTCTATTTCGTCTTCACTATTCACAGAAAGACCGCTTAAAAGGTTGAAGTCATTAATGTCTTCTTCTTTAAGACCTTTTTCGATAAGCTTGGATTTTACAGTAGACAAGTATGTCTCATGATTTTCCTTCTTATCTTTCGTAGCAAGCCTTGCCTCTAATTCCTCGTTTTTCTTGATGATTGCTTTTGCCCAATCAGGAGCATCATCAGGAATTACAGGTTTAGGATTCTCCACTTTTTTTTCAACAAGATTATACTTGTCTTTAAGAGTAGTTTCCCTTTTGTTGGCTGCTTCTGTTGCTCTTCTGTCTGTTTCTGTTATGTGAAACGAAACAAGGTTGTTGACCCCGTCACTTTGAACAACGGTTTCAATAGTAGATTCGTCTGTGACAGTACTTGCTAGTGTTCCGGCAACCCTGTCTAATAGTTCAGCGTGAACCTTCGGAAAGCGAATTTTCAATGCTGCTAAAATTTTTTCTTTCATTTTTACACGTGCATTAGTTAACTAATTCTTTGAACTGCAAAATATGAAAGGGCAGGGGGGTAGAAAAGGTTTTTAATTGTCGGTTTCTCACACTTTTAAAACTGTGAGAAAATTTTTTAATGACACACTTATGAAGTAAAAGTATTGGCTATTTGACTAAGGGGATATTCTTTGTCGGTTATTTGCATAATTATTCTTAACTTTGTAGAATCTAATCCGTTAAACTGACTATGGGAATATCAAGAATAAATAGTAAAGACAAAGAACTCTCTAAAAAGATGGATAATGAGTTTGAAAAGGCCATGAAGAAAGCCGATGAAGAATGGGCTAACATGACTCCTGAAGAGAGAAATAAACTTAAGAAAACAGCTAAGCGTTTTGGAGAGAAATGCAAATCGCAGATTGTTCCTCCAGAAGAGCGTTAGATTTCTATTAGGTTTATCTTATATAAGTCGTCCAAATCTTCAAAGCCAATTACCTTATACTTTTTCATTGAATTAAACAGAACCTCTTTTTCGTTTTGAAAGTGTGATAATGGTTGAATATTAACTCCGGTCTTACCTTGGACCACGAATATGCATTTATTATCTTTTCCTTTGTGAGCGAAATTCCTTGCAACACCAACATCCTTAGATGTAGAATAAAAGCCTTTCTCCAATAAAACCCCATTGTGTTCGAACGAGCCTTTATATCTTCTTAGCAGCTTATCATTAAGACCAGTTCCTCTGAATGTAATTCCTTCTACTTTCTTACACTTCTTCAAAGCATGTCTTAGCACATAATCGTAAGCTTCATAGTATGGGTTATTAATCTTTTGTTTCCACATATAGTCATTGAGGCCTTTATGGAAAGATGTAGTGTATTTGTATATACAGAACTGCTCAAACTCATCAAGATTAGAAAAGTCAGAAAGGTCTCTATCTTTCATCAATCTTTTAAATACTGGATAATCTTCAGTAAATACTGGGTTTTTCTTAAGTTTATCGATAAAGCCATCATATAGATCTTCTTTAAGGACCTTGTTCACGAACTTCTTATTATCACGAATAAAGTATGGAGTGCTTTTCCAACCTTCCATACGCTTATTGTTGTCCTTAAGCCACTTTTTAAAATTATCAGGAACGTCTGTAATAACCTTTTTTGATTTCTTAGGTTGATACTCTTCTCCCTCTAAGATACTGTCTATATAGTCGTCAAATTCCTCGTCTGATAGCATTATAGGTACAGCGTGACAAAGGCACTGTGGATGCCAACCTACGAACTTAAAGTCCTTAGGATACTTCCCTTTAAGACTATCGCATATATCAGTTGCTGGATGGTTATTGGAAAGCTTTACCTCATACCCAACAACAAAGTCCATCTGATTCCAACGCAGGTGATCAGATTCCCGGTAAGCCATATTTATTTCCGTACGGGTGAGACGCATAGCGTTTTTGTATGCACTCTTATAAACTCCCTGTCCTGGACTATATGCTTTCATGGGACCAGAAGGAAAGAGCCTATCGGTATCTTTATCACGGACCATGCGAAATAATGCATCAGGCTTTTCAAGGTATTGGCGAACTCTACGGGAGACAACCCCTGCACTATCTCCGTTCATTATACCTATTCCGATATGAGTCTCTAACTCATATTTAAGCTGATTGGATATATTCCAAACCCTATCAGATAGGTTCATGCCTTTAACTTGTCTTCCTGCAAAGGTTTTTAAAGCATCAAAGTTGTGGTTAGTTAAATGCTGTGCTAGTTCTAAGGCTTTGGCATTACGGATATATCTTCTTACAAGTGCGTCGTTCTTTTCGTTAGAGAGAGCCCACTCTGTTTCTACTCCCTCACTTACTATAGATTCTAGTTCTTTGGCAAAATATTCCAATCTTGTATTTACAGCTGCTTCAATAGCAGGATTGTGGGCAAACTTAAATGACTTTTGAAATTTAGCTTTAGGGTCCTCAGCTATTTTAGAAATATCATCAATTACTTTACCAAAAGCTTTGCCTGTCTTTTTGGAGTAGTCATGAACACTATTCAGATGTTTTTTATCGAAATCTTTCGTTGGCATTTTTGTAGTTTTTTATTAAAGAATAGCGTTCACGTTCATTGAATATTTATTTACTCAAAGCTTGCGCCCATATTTTCCATGTCTTGTCCCTTTAATCTCTCGTATTCTTCCTCAGGATTATCTATAAGACTAGACTTTTCGGCTCCTGTTTGTTTAGACATATATCCAGTGGCAACAGCATCCCTTATCATATCCTCAAACTCCTTGACGTTTTTAGGTAAGTAAGGAGTGAATACTGGCTTAATAGAAAGGTTGTTTGTTTCCTTGTCAAGAGAAGAATCGATAACCTTTCCAATGATAGCCTTAAGAAGGTTTATTCTTCTTTGTATTCCTTTTCCAAAATCCTTACGAGCCTTCTTGTTGGCTTTCATGTGAGCATCAAGAAACATGTTTTTAAGGGTTACACCTGATATATTACCAAGACCACTCATAGCTTGAAAGCTAATGTCAGGGGTTTGAGTACATGTTAGTATGAGTTCTTTTAAATCAGTCCTTTCAAGCTTAACAGATTCGGGAGCATTCTTAGATTCAAGATATTTAATATCCCCTTCCTTGTCAATAGTCAACACTTTTCCTTGTTCTCCTTTGCTTGCAAAACCTGTAACTTGCCCTTTAACAACAGTTATCGGAGAACCTGAATAGTCGTTAGTGTCGGCATGATTAGACATACTTGTTTCATACCTTTCAATCATACTTTGGACGTCTGTCCAATCTGGCTGATCTTGTTTATAATAAATGACAGGAATCTTCTGAAATTGATTAGGCATAGGATTTGGTTGTCCTTCTATGGGAAATAAATCCCATTTATCACCAGATTTGTAATATTTGTAAGTTGCCTCAGCTGTGTAAATGTCGAAATGCTCTTCTTTCTGGCCGTTAACGATTAAAGTATATTCACGACTAAAGGCATCCATGTCGCCAATGCTATTAAAGTGTGGATATAGCTTGTCTGCTCTACTCTCTGAGAGTATCTTAAGCTTTAGTTTAAATTTACCATTGGAGTTCTCCCAATAACCATCTTCAGCAGGAATCAAGTACCATAGTTCAGCAACTTCACATTCTGAAAAAAGGATCTCGGCAATATCGCAATTATCAAAATCAAGCTTATTGTCTTCCCAAACTTTTTCAAGCATTGTAAAAAGCTTCTTGGCCGTCTCTGTCTCGTTCTTGTATTTGGTTTTTAGCTCTATTGGGTTACTTAACAAGAAGCCCACAGCACGATCAACAACGATCTTTTGGAAAGGAACAGCAATACGAGCAACCTCTTCCATAGACTCCCTGTAAATAATATTCCCTTTGTCGTCTTTCTGATCGGTGGCTTTCGTAACCTTTTTTTTAGGTCTTTTTGTTTCGTCAAAAACACTATGTTTTTTAGGGTCGTATTGTTTAAGGCATTCTTCAACACTTATAGTTCTTTTTGGCTTTTGAGATAATTCTTTTTTTATAAGATCAAAATCCTGGGTCATTAACTCTTTTATATCCATTTCTTAAAATTTAAAACATTCCAACTAAAACATTAATATCATTACCTTGTTGGACTACATGGTCGTGAGGGTAGAAGGTATTAGCAAGAGAGTCAAAGTAGTCAGTAGAGCGGTTTATCCTCTTTTTAATATCTTCCTTAGGTTCGATTATGATCTTTCCGTCACTTCTGAATTTCCACTTTATCTCTGTGGCTTCTTCAGTGAATAAATCACAAGGAGGTAGAGCTGCACCTGTCTTATTAGCTGGGTTGAGCCAATCACGGACAGCCCAAAATAAATAAGCTCTCATATTTGCAAACTCATACACTCCTGTAATATCTTTAAGTCCATTGGCTCCCTCTGAAAACTTACAAGAGAAAGCATTGTTATATCCCTGCTCTTCAAGTCTGGAATAAACTCCCGCACCTTCTCCAATGGTATCTATGAAAGCCTTTGAATCTTTATTATTCGTAAGATAATTAGCAGTTATTCCTGCTATTTTCATGTGCTCTGCTTTCCCTGCTGATTGGTATTGTTCATAATTTGGAACAATACAACCATGACGAGGGCATAATACAGATGAGTCCCTACCCATACCGGCTACATCAACTCCAAGTCTTCCTGGTTCTTGTATCTTCCAACCGTTCTTTTGCCATTCTTCCCAACGTTTATTGGCAAGTTCTATCCATTCAATAGGGATAAGAGTATCCTCTGATACCTTAGGGAACATTCCTCTTACCTTTATGCGGAATAGATCGTTAGGACGATAGGTTTTACCTTCCCAGTGGAAATCTCCTTCACCTTCGTTAAATTGGTCAGCTGGTATCTCTTGACACCAAGCTTCGACTTTATCCTTTACCCATTCATAATCCACTTGCCCGGGAATAATTTCTTTTTTAGCGACTACGTTAGGAGAGGAGAGAGAATCTAAACGGAATTTATGCCACCTTGGAGACTTCTGAGACTTCGCTGCATATCCTACTGGGGTATTAGGGTTAAATACGATGAGGATACGGGAATTACCCTGTAAGTTACCTTCTATGGCATCGTATATAGTTTGTTCTATTCCTGAAGCCTCTGTTACTACGAATAGGACATTAGCAGCGTGAAAACCTGACCAAGCCTCATGGTTGTTTTTATCGGCTTTAAAGCCTGTAAGGAACCATTCTTCATAGTCGGTTCTTATATCATAACCGGTCAACCTTCCTGGTAATACTTTGGCTCTACCAAATAACCTTGATACTTCAGGAAACATGATGTTACCAACTTGGCGATCGGTAGGGGCGGTCATTGCTACTTTGGTATTGGCTATTAGTTCGCCTTGTGCATTCCATTTTGGAGTAAGATAAAGAAAGCAAACAGCAGCAACGGCAGAAACAAAATCCTTACCTCTTGCTGTTCCGGATGCTACTGTTGTCATTCGATTGAATTGCACAGAGCGGAGTATTGCCTGCTGTTCTTTGTCAAGGTTTACTTTTAGAACATCTTTAGCAAACTTACACCAGTCTTCCTGCCATGCTTTAAATACTGATATGTCATTATTCTTTGCCATCCTCAGCTGTTGCAGTTTTCATTAGTTCAAGGAATAATGCAGCAGAACTTTCTCCTTTTTGTTTGTTGTCTTTTTCGAATATTCCTAGGTGTTTACCTAGGCTTTCGAGTGCAGAAGTCTTTGAATGTAGCTTATATGTTGTTTCTATAAGTTGTGCTTTTTTAAGTTTTGATTTGAAGTGCTTTGTCTTAATCTCTGTTATGGTTGCTGCTACTTCCTCGGGAAGTTCATTAATAGGAATAATGTTACCGCTTGCATCATACAGCTTTTTAGGATTACTAAAAGCTATTTTGGCAAATTCATGTATTACTTTTTCTGCGGAGATTTGTGTTTTCTCTGATAGCTTTTCTTGTAGTTGCTGTATAAGTGCCTGAACTGTAGTTTTCTGTAGGAGTTGATAGGCTTGTTCAGAGGCACGTTTAGGACTGTATCCTGCCCTTATTGCTGCCTGAGTGGCGTTAAGGTCAGTTACATATTCTTCGCAAAATCTTCTTTGTTTGGCTGTTAGCTTATTTCCTTTCTTCTTCTGCATACTCTTTCCTGATTTTCTCATAAAGGTATATTACCTCTTGGGCAAAATCTGAGTAGATGCTTAGGTAATCTCTCACACTTTTTAAAAGGTGAGAAATTTGAGTAGGAGAGCAGTTCATTTGATTAGAAAGGGATTGCCTGAGTCCGTGACGTAAGTTTCTTTTGTAGCCTGAAAATATCTCAGGGTCGTATAGTTTGACTATTACGGCCGTTACTATCATTCTAAAATCAGTGTGTTGCTTCTTGCTTATTGGAGTGCCTTTCTCTTCTTGTATTGTTTGGAGTATTTCGGGTAGTAGTTCTAAATTATTAAGGGTAGGAGTTTCTATCAGCTCCTTTGCTATATAAGGATACTTCTCAAGTACTTTTTTACCTAAGATCTCGTAGTCTATATTTGTCATTTCGCTGCTTTAAAATACTCCCTGTTTCTTTATGTAAAGATAAGATATATTAAGGAAATAACAATACATATTAATAGAAAGCCCACCTCATTAATTTGAAGTGGGCTTTTCAATATACATCCCAGTTGAGGTCTTAGTTTGAGTGATGTCATAATTACTGTTCCGCAGTCAACAAAATCAGTACAGTCTTGTTGTGTGTTATCTATGACTATTAACTCTCCTGACTTATTAACGATTAGTGTTATGTCGTAATAAATGTCGGTCAGTTCGCCATTATTGGTTTCTTCTTTTACTTGTAGTTTCATATTTATCCTCCAATTTAATTATAAGTTTATCTTCCTCAATGCTTATTTGAGGTGAGTATTTCTTCAAGTCAACAAAGAACATATTACCCTCACATCTTTTGGTCTCTTTCTCTTGTAGTGTTTTTTCAAGCTCCTGGGGACTGATTAGTCTTAAGGGCTTTGGATATATTGTTTCCATTTTCTTTAAATTCTTTTTGTTTTTCTTTAATTGCAGCAATAAACGCCGGTTCGTCTTCAAAGACTTTCCACTTAAGAAAAGCCTTATTAGCCTGTTCCTTTGTCTTTGCTGCCTTTATTTCTTTGATTGCTAGTTCTAGGGCTTTGACCTTTAAGGGGCGGTTATCATTCTTGTACATTTTGATCTACGTTAAAGAATCCTAATTTCCCCTTACAAGGAATAACCGGCATTGTCTCCTGATCTTCAAGAACAAACCCAACGGGACCAAAAAACCAAGGTGATGAAGCTTCAGTAACTACATCGGTTAGTTTTGCTTTTCCTACTATTCCGCCTTTAGGGAATTCATCAGGTTTAGGCAGCTCGTTAATACCAACTTGGAAGCATTCTCCTTAATCCACTCATAGCCTTTTTTATCGAATTGCTTTGAAGCATGGATTAAGAACGCTCCACGGAATTTAGTTTTCCATGTGCGGTTTTCAATGGTTTTATAGCCGTTTACAATAGCCCATGCCCATGGTTGTTTTATGGACAGGGCTTTGATTTTATTTTCTGTCATTATACAAGATCTTTTTTAGTAACAGGAGAATAAAACCATTTCCAATTAACTTCATAATTTATTCCTTCATCTTCATCAGCACAGGCAAAAGTAAGGAAACACCATTCCTTTTCGGAAAATGAATAATAAGCGCACTGCACTAATCCATCTGAATCAATTGTGGTTACTGTTATGCTCCTGTCTTCGTACTTTTCTGATTTCTTAGGCTTATTGATATTAGGGTCGAATAGCTGGATTTTAGGTTGTGAGTCTATCCATTCAAGTTTTAAATCAGAACAACATTCCAAAAAGAATTCTTTCCAATCTTCTGTAACACCCATTATGAACCTTGATCCAATAAATGCTTGTATAGCTCCTCTTTTGTCCATGTAAAATTTTGCTAACTCTCGTTTGTTTTCACTATTCACATAACAAGCCACTTCTTGTCCTTGACAGATCAGCTCGTATAGTTTTTCGTAGTCTTTTGATAGGTTGTACATTTATTTATTCTCCTTTAATTCAATTATTTGTTTAGCTTTTCTTATTGTCCATACATGATTACAATTACAACAAGATGCAACCATTTTATATGGCTCTCCGGCTTCCATGTTTGTGTCATTTATATTTATCTTGCCGTTATCTTGAATAAATTGAACCTTATTATTAATCCAAAGTTCATCAATAAGTAAATTATTACTTCTGCATTTGGGACATTTTATATTTGTTTCCATTATTTAATCCTCCAATATTTCTTTTTGAATATCATATATAAAATTATTCTTTTTAATTTCTTGTTTGAGACGCTTTTTAGCACCTTTATGAGTTCTGTGGTATGATACAATTACTTCCCTATCTTCCAATTTATCACAATAGGTAACAATATAGATTTTCATTATTTATCCTCCTTAATTGTTCTTTTAATTCTCTTTAAATAAACATTGTACTTTGTTTCTAATCCTTTTTCACGTTGGTGTATATTAATAACATCCCAACCTTGTTCTCCTAAATTATTTAGTTCTTTAATTATCGTATCCTCAGGGAACTCATTAATTATTATCTTTCTTTTATATTCAAATTTTACCATGATTATTGCTCCCGTATTCTATTTTTGATTTTATTTTTCTTAAACATTTTATTCACAATTCTAACCGCAGTGAGTGTCTCATCACAATATTCGTCTTCTGCACAGCCATATAGACTCATAGCATTTTCGCCTAATAATTCAATTGCTTTAATTTCTTTCTGCGATAATTCTAGTTTTATTCCTACTACTTTCTTTTCTCCTCTTCTTTCCTGCTGTTTGTCTGTACATTTCTTACACAAGTGTATATTTTTGCGGTTTGAAGGATTTATACTCCATCCTGATTTGTAAAACACATCATTGTAATTACTTGGAGTGGCTGTTTCTTGCTTTCCACATTTGTCGCAAGTTATTGTTACTATGTTGTCTGAATTTTTGAACATGATTATTCCTCCTTGATTTTAATGCCATCATACACGTGAACTTCTATCTCTTTGGTCTCTTTCTTTTTATAGAAAACAGTTATCCAGCTAAACCACTTATTAATCCACTTAACAATTCTTATTAATTTGATATATGCGATGTAATCTTTGTAGGTAAGTAAGATTTGCCCACATAAAGGACATGGTTCATTTACATGCTTTGCGATTTCTGATAATCCCGCATCCTTAGTGCTATTCCTTTTGTTTTTTACTTTATAGTTACATTCTGGATTATCACATTCAATTAAATACTCTTGTGAAAATTCTATTAAATTTCTCATTGTATCTTCTTATTTTAATTTTCGACTGATTTTTAAAACAAGGGGGAAACCTTATTTTAGTTTTTGCTTAAACTCTTAATAAATAGTCTCTCGTTCTCCTTATTCAGGTTTCTTAATTTGTGTTCTAATTTTCTTATATGACTTCTTAATTCCTGATAATATGACTGTGCTTTTATCTCCATGATTTCAGCTTTATTTAAGTGTTTCAGCTTCTTATTTAAGTATTCCAGTTCGTCAATCCTTGACTTTAGTTGCCCGATCTCGATATCCTTTTTCTTGATGGTATTGTGAGCAAATTTTAATAAGACTTCCATAGGGATTTTTTGAGGTTCGGGAAGATTGTTATTACTAGGCTTCATTGTTGACCTCCTTCTCGTGGATGTTCCCGATCTTGATAAATTCATCTGCGTGATAACCATAGATAAAATCACCTACATACCAAATATGATTCTCTGTATCATACCAAAGATATCCTGCATAAGTACCATCTTCGTAATTAAACTTATCATCCTCATATCTTTCTTCTCCGTTGAAAATATCAACCAATTGACCAATTGTTTTAGGATTATCAATAATTACTCCTTCTGCTTCATTCATCATTATCCACCAACGACCTTTTATGTCTTTATCTTTTACCGGAGATCCAATAACCCAACTATCTGCTATTTTATCGAATCCTCTATATTTAATATTTCTAGACATTATTTGCCTCGCTTTCTTTTGGTAATTCAGGTAGTGGCATCCAGTGAGTAACAGTTTCTCCATCATCCTCAATAATCCATTTATTCATACTACAGTTAACTACCTTGCAGTATTTCCAGATATTGCCACAGGGTTGGGGATTTTTAATACTACACAAATAATCTCCATCGTAATCAGGCATTTTATCCTCAATACTTATCCACTGCTGTCTTTCAAGTAATTCAAGCCCCTTGGTTATTCTCTCATTGAACTCAAGAGTATCTGCGTTCATGTCAGCACAATTCTCCATAAGAGTGTTGAGATTAAATAATACTTTATCGTAAAAAGTGTTATTCACAAGCCTAGCAAGATTGTCAATAAAATCATCCCTGTCGTCTGTGACAATCTTTGACAAAAGAGGAAAGTCTTCTTTATTCTCGTTTATTGCATCAAAATAATATTGATGCTGAAAATCTTGATCTAATGAAGCTATCTCATTTAGCAAATCTCTTACGTTATCTATTTCTTTTTCTGTTGCTCTTGCAACTTTCATATGAACTGTTTCTGTTGCCATAGTGTTAAGATTAAATAGTTATAGATTAAGTGTTAATTGATTTTTGTTTTCAACAGTTTTATTTTTACGCTTGTAGTATCCTAGTCTTTCGCCGTCTTGAAAGCAGACACCAATAGTATTATTGATATGTATATTTACATGTGCATCAATGATTTTTTTCTTGCAGTAGTATTTGCAATGCTTATTATAGAATAAGCACTGGTAACAGCTTTCTTTGATATCCGTTTTCACGAATTCTATTTCAGAAACATTGATGTGTAGTGCTGATATGTTAATTGTATTTTTCATCACGCAATAGCTTTTGCATCGTGATTAACACAGGCAATAACCTCGGAGCCTGCTAAATGTATGCCTGTGCTTGTTCCGCCGGCACCGCAAAAAAGATCTATATAGAATAGTTCCATAACAGTATTATTTTCTTATTACTAATTCCCCTGATTCTGCTCGTTCTCCCCATTTGGTTACTGGGGAAAAACCTGCCTTGTATCTTGCACGGGTTCTTCTCCAAGTCTCGGAAATCGACTTCGCAGCCTTTTCCCTGTTTGTGTTTCTTATAGCATTCTCCGCTCTGGTAATCGCTTTAAGATTATCAAGGATGTAATTGAGAGTATTGCCGTCCTTGAAGATCACAATCATACCTGCAGGTATTGGTCCGTGAGCTTTTTCGTATATGTAGCGGTGTAATGGTATCCATTTGCCTTTTGCAATTCTTATAAATTTATATACTCTGCCAGAGTCTTTTCTCAGGCTTATTGCACCGTCGTATTGCGTGTGATGCGGAACATTTCCTTTTTTAAACTGAGTCTCTTTCCCTCCAAAATAAACGCCTTTCAATCCTTTATTCCAGGGAATATTTCCTTTGCGAAAAACTTTCTCTTTTGATTTGATAATAGGTGGTAGGTATAGTTCCATGATTCTAGAAATTTAATTTATCGTTTTTTCTGATCTTCCTTTTAGCAAGGATTACTGCAGCAAGGAATATTAACGCTGCAATTGAGCATGATATTGACATGTAGATTAATTGAGCTTCCATTCATGATATTATTTTAAGTCGGTTATATATTTCTTTTCCTTTTTTCTCAGAAACCCTCCTAAGCATATGACCTGTTCCTTTTGTATTTGTGTAGACATTACAGATGAAGAATACCACTTTGCCTTCCTTTAAAAAGTCATTATAAATCTCTTGAAGAATAGGAAGGCTTTCAGCGGTCATAATCTCTCTAGATTTGTCATATGGCTTAAGAGATAAGATGTAATTCCTTATCTGTTCCTTGGTCATATCTCCAGATTGACTTGCGATTTCATTGCTTTAATCATCGATAAGGCTTTTATCTCAAGTTCTCTATCGTCGCCAACCCGATCAGTTAAGGTTAGTATTACTTCACGCAAGTAATCAGAATCATCTCCAAACGCTACTGCGTTGTCATAACTGACTACCTTGTCCACGAACTGGACGGTTTTCTCAGTACGCTGTTTTAGTTTCTGTAGGGACGACTTTACCTGTTTGTTCATGACAATATTTTTAGGAAGGTAGGTTTCACATTCACCAACTAAGGTGTCTATTATGTCTGCTAGCACAAACATTAAATGTGCTCTTACTTTAAAATTGATATCCGCTTTATTTACTTCTTCTTTAGTCATTGATTTTGTAGTATTTGTTGTTAATAGTATTTCCGCTTTTTATAGCTTTTGTAGCTATTAGATAGTGTAAGGTGTTTTCAATTTTCACCCTTAATTGTGACAATAACTCTGTATCTAAACAGTGATCAGGACCTTGATTATTATTTCTTTTCTCTTCCTGGATCTCTTTTATCGTTTCGAGTATTATTGCTTTCATCTTAAACTATTTTCTTCGTGATTTACCTAGTAAGGGAATTACATTGAAACTCTTAAATCTGTCAACAATCCTTTCTTCGTATCTTTTTTTGAAATCTGCTGCAGAAAGATTGCTCGTTAGATGATAATTCATTCTGTAGTTTTGAAATATCTCATATCTGGCAAAAAGAAAGTCTTCAATAATGAGCTCTATATCTGTTCCGAAATGCTTCTGTTTATCAGCTCTTAATCCAATATCATTAAGGCAGATATTGAAAGGAACACCATCAAAAGAATCATTTCTTTGTTCATTGAAAGTATAACGATCGATGTGTCCGTTAATCTTGTAGTAATTCACCATCTGAGTAAGACTCAGGTTATGAAAGAAATTAGGATTCTTTGTTTCTCTCAAATAATCAGAAAAGATCTGCATAATCATTGTTTTTCCCGTTCCTGGTTCTCCTACTAACAATAGATTTTTGTGTAGTTTGTAACTTCTTTCTGGAAATATATCACAAGCCAATTTGCAATTATTGAAATAATACAATAAGAACCTTAAAATGTCCTGATTATGCTCGTCTATCTCAAACTTACGGAACTCAATATCAGAGTAGTTTTGCCCTATTTGATAAATAAGTTTTGAGTGTTTACAATACTCCTCTTCATTAGATAAATCGTAATTAAAAGGCTTCTGAATAGTCTTTTTGTGCTTCTTGCTCAGGCTGCTTAGGTCCTGAATTGTCAACACCTTGTTTTGTCTTTGTTCCATTGCTTGCAGTTTTGTTTTTGTAATTACCTTCTAACACTTTCGCAAAGTTCTCAGGTCTGAAAAGCCAGTTAAAGTCCGCAACCCAGTCTCTTTTGTTTTGCCCAGATAAGAAATTAGATTCAGAAGCATTTTCAATCATTTGCTTAACCCTATCTATGCCATATTGCTTAATTCTGGCATTTATAGATTTCTTTCTTTTTTCAGTTATGGTTTCTAATCTGGGGAGTGAGACACAAGTCTCATTAAAGAAATTTTTAATTTCTTCATAATTGACCTTAGGTTCTTTCTTTTTATTTACTTTACTTTTATTTACTTTACTTTGTGTACTTTCCGACCGAGTTAGGGGTATTTCTTCCGTATTTCTTCCACCTGAAATATGGGTTTCTTCCGCCTGAAACTCTTCTTTTTCTGACAATAACCAATATTCAAGATTTTCAGACTTAACTCTTTTTCTTGTTGCTTCACTCCATCTTTTTTGAATGCCTACAGAGGTTAAAATTTGATATTGCTTGAATAATGCCTCATTAAAGAAATGGTACTTTATAAGTTTCAAAACCACGTCAGAAACAAGGTCTTCAGATACCTTCGATTGATTTGCAATCTTAAATTTCAAGCCATTTGACCACTGAATGAAATATCCTTCTCTATATATCGCACAAAGCAGCCTTATAACAATTATTTCTCCTTTAGCACCAAAAGGAACGGATATAGGCAATATTTTTTCATCATCGAAAAAATCTACATCTAAAGAAAAATAGTCTATTCCGGTTCTTTTAGGTCTTGCCATATCTTAGAAAGGTAAATCATCAGGGTTATTATTATCTATCTCTGCAATAGTTTCGGCCTGTTGTTCAGCTTTGGCTGAATTTGATTTATTACCTCCAAGCATTTTAAAGGAATTGCCGTAAATCTCGGTTACGTACCTCTTGTTACCATCCTTATCTTCATAGGACCTTGTTTTGATTTTGCCCTCTATAAATAATTGAGAACCTTTATTTACATACTGCTCAGCTATTTCAGCTAAACCTCTCCATAAAACAATATGATGCCAGTCTGTTACTTCCTGTTTGTTGCCTTCTTTGTCTTTATAGCTTTCATTAGTAGCCAAAGAAAAATTAGCTACCTTAAAACCGTTTTCCAAAACATTGATAGTTGGGTCTTCGCCAACTCTACCAACTAAGATTACTTTATTTACCATCTTTTTCTTTTGTAGTGTTTAAAAACTTATCGATCTCTTGAAGCTGCTCTAAGCTTAAATTATGGAATAGTCTTATTACTATTTCCATCTTCTTACTGTCTTCTTCATTCATAATTTAGATTTTAAAAGCAGGTTGTATTAATTTATTTATTTTTCTCAAGAGTAATCCTCCCATTTTAACATGACAACGTTCATGTTTTGAGAGTTTTAATCTTTCAAAAAAGCCCGGTTTGTACCATTCATGAGTGGGAGTATGGTTTTGGTTTACATGATAGAAGTGAGATCTTGAATCAAAACCACATATTGGACACCCGATAACAAATGGAGTAACTCCATTATTTCTATTAATAGTAACTGTTTTGTGTCTGTTATCGCATTCGTAAATATTTATTTTGCCCTTTTTTTCCATTATATTCTTTCACTTAATAAATTAATAACTGAATCCATTACATTTTCTTCAATCTCTTCTTTTGCCCCTGTAATGGTGTTTGCAATAAGTCTTTTTTCATCAATAATTTTGTAGATATTTTCATCGATAGTATTCTTGCCTAAGAAGTAAATACACTGTACACTGTTTTTTTGTCCAATTCTGTGAGCCCTGTCTTCACACTGATCAGTATCGGCAGAATGCCAGGGAAGTTCAACAAATGCAACCCTACTACTGGCTGTTAGGGTAATTCCAACTCCTGCAGCTTTAATAGAACAAATTATTACCTGAGTCTCTGGGTCATTTTGAAATTGGTCGATATTTGCCTGACGGGTTGCTGTATCGTCTTCTCCAAGTATTGTAACAGACTTTGGGAAAAATGCTTTTAAGATACTTGCTACTTCTTTAAGGTGAACAAATACAATAATCTTTTCTCCTGATTCCACAATGTCTTTTATGTACTCACATACGTCGTTTAACTTACCTCTAGCGGATATATTCTTAAGGATACCAATACGAACCATAACCTCACCTTTAAGACTTCTCTGTACTTGCTCGTCTGTGGCTTTTCGGTATTCTTTAAGATACTTTTCAAGGTCTGCCAATGCGTCTCTATATTCTTTACGAGTAGTGATATCACAAAGAACAATCTGTCGCATTTTATCAGGAAGTTCTTTTAATACAGTCTTTTTTTCTCTTCTAAAAAAGCAGTTCTTGTTTAAAAGATAATTCAATTCCTCTAAGTTTCCTGCTCCATCATAGCCACCACAGTACCTATCTATAAACCTTTTATAACCACCAAAAGCTTTTAGTTGATCAATTATTCCAAGTTGAGCAACTAGATCTCTAGGTTTATTTACCACTGGTGTACCGGTAATGGCCAATATCCATTCCTTACCGTGACAAATACCCTTAGTGAATTTTGTCTGTTGTGTCTTGGTGTCTTTTACCCTGTGGCTTTCATCAATGATAACAGATTTAAAGACGTTTATTTCTTCTCTGAATGTAATATGGTTTATTCGTAAAGGTTTTCCTTCAGGCTTGTCAATCCTTGAGATAAAATACTTTTTTAAGCTTTCATAGTTGGTAATGAAAACTTGAGCCAAGCCTTCTTCTCCTCCAAATAAACTTTGTCCAGTGGCAACCATATGCCAAGAACTCTTATTTGTGTTATTAAGAATCATGGCTTTTTTATTAGTCCACATATGCCATTCTCTTTGCCAGTTTAGCTTTAATGAAGAAGGACATATTACAAGACAAGGAAATGCATTTGCTGCCGTAATGGTTGCAATTGCCTGACAGGTTTTTCCAAGCCCTGGCTGATCACCTATGATTAGTCTTTTCTTCTTTAGCGAATAAGCAATACCAGTTCGTTGATAAGGATATGGATTTAGCTTTAAAGGAATATCTATGTCAAGTTCAGGCATTTCAGGAATAGTGTATTCCTTTTTAGGTTCTGGTTTTGGCTCTCCAATGCAAAAACCATATGAATGAGCGAACCTATTGATTTCATCTCTGTTTGACATAGGAACTGTCCATGCTTTTTTTGCAGGATCCCATCTTCTACCATTTAGCTTTTTAACAGCATTAACAAGCTTAGGATTGTAAGGAAATGATATGACGAATTCGTTATTTACTTCTTTTATAATCATACCCCTTTGATTTGCTTTAGTTTCTTTACTTCTTCTTTATAGTGTTTAGCAAGAACTTCAAGTTCAAACTTTGAAAATTTTGATGTTTGGAATTTTAATACCTCCAATTCCTCTAATATTCCTTGACCGTATTTCTTAATAAGTCCTTTTGTGTATCCGATCATATTCCCCTCGTCAAAGCGATTGCAAGCCCTACACTGTCCATTACAATTCTTTTCACTGTATCTTGTACTCATGTGCTTTCTATTGATGTAATGCCCATTATCTACATCTTTCCAATGCTTTAACTTTCCACAAGAGATACATCTCACATACCCATCTTTATTTGCATCCCTTAGTCTTATGAATTCAGAGAAAATACGGTCAAGTTTTTTAATAGCATTCTTCATTAAACCTCGATGATTGTCAAGTCAGGAATTAAGTTTTTGATCTTACTAACAACATCATCAATACACATATTTCTTTGAGATTCTATTACCTCATTTGCTCCAGGAGAAACAAGACTTAAAAAAGTGTCAGTTCCATCGATATGTGCATAGATTTCTATTTCTATCATCTGAGGTGGTATCCCTTTGAATACAGGGATTTGAAGAGCAAACCTGTCCGGAAGGTTAGATTCAATAATCTGTTGTTTGAAAGAAACATTGAAAGAGCCTCTGTCATCCTTTTGTTTGTTTAATTCCTGGTTTGTTCTAACCTCAAGATTTTAAGAGCGGTAACAATCTTCATGTTTTCCTCTCTACTCATAAAAAAGGCACGATTCATTTTCATGAACTGACCAAGCTTTTCGGGCTCGAAAGTTTTTTTTGTATTTATTCCAAATTCCTCGAACTTTGGATGCATACTAAGCTTACCGGTAATAGTTGAATGGTAATAGTCTTTTTCATTAATCTTAAGAGTAATAGAAAGGTTATCTTTATCTACTATTACATGGCAGTTTTCGACTCCTTCTCCGTCAATAGTAAAACCATCTTTATAATATCTTTTCTCCAACCAATCCAAAGGAGAAGTTATTACTCCAGTAATATCGATTATTCCTGGTTCTTTAGGGTCAAGTACTTTAGGCGCTTGACCTTGTCTTAGAGTTAGTTCTTTAACTCCGTTTTCAATACTTAATTTTAAATTTTCCATCTACACTGATTTTTTTGAAAGTTATAAATCTGTTCCTGTTCTCTGTAATTGCATTAGAGTGCCTTGTCTCTCTTCTGGACGGGCAGCCCTCTCATATACTAAGATTCCTTTCTTGCTATAGAAACCAACTGTATTTCCTTCGATGAGTTTATAGCACTTATCTTTTACATTTATTGACTCATGCTTAATCTCAGTAAGGAGTGTTTTCTTCTCCTGGGTGATAGGTTCAAGGTCCTTTTTGATCTGAGCCATAACCTCTTTTTTGTGATCAAGAATTTTACTCTCTTCAATAGAAATTTCAGCAAGGCTGTCTTTTCTTTCCTGAAGTTCTTCTTTGGTAAGGAAATCTGTGTAATTCATTTCCTCAACTGCGTCTGCATTTGCATCTAGCATCTCAATTCGTTCCTTTTCGGAATACTCTTGAAAAATCTTTTTATCCATGATTGTTTTTTAATATATGGGTGAATAATCTTTTTCCGTGGGAGCTGGAATATATGGCTTACCGCTCATTCCTCCTGAAAGTCTTAATTCTTCCTTTGTCTTGCTTAGAACCGATCTTAACCAATCCATCTGGTGAGTTGCTGCCCTGTTTAATCTTTCGAGCCAGTTGACAAGATAGTTTTCTCTTTTACAAGAAGCATCTACAAGCTGCTTAAGGACAGAGGCAGGACAACCGGCCTGTCTTCCTAGTTCTCTTATGATACTTTCTGCAAGTGCTTTGTCTTTCCAGTATTTTGCATCAGCTAACATTTTGCCGGTTCTCGATATATAGACAGCAAGGTCATTTCCTCTTTCAACTACCTCCTCAGGATTATCTGAGCAAGTAATATTAAGGAAGCTGTCTATTTCTTTAGCCTCTTCTTCTAATCGTTCTATATTTAGTATATTGTCTAACATGCCATATTTTTTAAGTCTCCAAACATCATCCAGTATTTGAATGCTAATTCCATTGTTTTATCACGTCCGGAGTTCCACAGCTCGGAACCTCTTTGGATAGGTACCTTGAACACTTTAAAGTTTACTTTTGATATCCCGATAAGAATGTCTTGGTTGGATCCTGCCATGTTCATATAGAAGAATCTTTGACGGTCGTAATCAAAGTATCTTACTGCATCTTCAAACTGTTTCTGAGTAGTAGCTGTTGTACTTTTAATGTCTCCACCCCAACCGTATGTTTCCATCCATAAGTCCCACTTACATCTTGTTGGTAAATAGAAGGGAATATCATAGTCAAAAGAACTGAGTTTGGTTAATCATTATCTTTTGGGTGTCTGAGTTTGGAAGCATCTTGCTAGCGACGGGGTCTTTTTAAGAATGCTCTTTTTCATATCCATAGCTTGTTTGAACTGATCTTCTGTGTAAAACTCTCCATCACAAGTCAGGTTGTAATAATTAACTTTTTCGGGTTCGGTTATCATACAGTCGATTAAGCTGCCGAATTTATAGGCTTCGGTGGGATCATAATCAATCCCACCGTATAGCTGTTTTTTAAGGGCAGATAAGTCGCTGTTTGAAACCTCAGGACGTGCGTAATAATCCATAATTACTTACTTTTAGCAATTGCTTTATAAGACTCTTCGTATTTGATATAGTCACTCTCAATCACCTCTCCGTGTTTGTTTGCCCAGTCTGCACAGAATCTCTTCATCTGGGCAACAGTTTTCTTTTCGATATTGTCGGTTCCAAGATTCATTCCCTCTTTTTCAAACCAGAAAGAGAAAATTTGTACATACCCAGCAGGGTGAGTAACTTTAATATCTAAGGTGGTTCTTACTTTAGATTTTCTGAGACTCTGCACCGGACATGTCAACTGTAGCATTGAAAAGATTGTTCATGTTTGCCTCTGCTGCTTTTCTGTCTGCTTCCTCCTTGGCTTTGCGTTCTCTCTCGGCTGCCTCTGCTCTTCTTTTCTCGGCTTCTCTGCGTTCCCTATCTTCTTTTTCTTTTTGCAATCTCTCTGCCTCGGCTGCATTTGCCTCTGATATTTTTATTAATTCTTCTTTTTTAGAAGGAATACGGTCAAGTAGGGACTGTTTTAGGTCTTTAACTTCTGCCTTAAATTGCTCAGAGAATTTATGGAAATTTACCTTCCATTACTTTTGCTTTGATCTCAATTTTATCCTCTTTAGTAAGGTAGATAGCATTTACACTGGTTTTGAAATTGTTGAAATGATCTAACGGATATTCAGTAGGGAAATTTTTAATAGTTTCCTTCTTTGTTGTGATATCCTTTAACGTAATAGAGTCAAAAGTATTTTGTATTCTTTCGATGTAATTTGACAAACATTCATTGAAATAAACATTCAACTTTGTTTCAATATCAGCAGCAACATTTGTTTTTTCTTTTTCGATCTCAAGCTTACGACGAGCCTCTTCCTCTTTCCTTCTTGCTTCCTCTGCCTTTTGTTTTGCCCATGAGTCACGATATCCTTGTATGCGTACATATACTTCACCTTTTTTAGGGTCTAGGTCATTTTCCATAGAAGTGAAGTGACTTTTTACCTGGTCAAAAAATTGAGTTATAGGCTTCCTTCTTTCACTCATGGCCTTTAGGGTTTTTTTAACCTTAACAAGGTAGTTGTTACACTCCTGGTCTATCTCGTCACTAAAACCTTTCTGCTCAACTTTTTCTATTAGCGCTAACCCCTGCACCCTTTGCTTTTTGTAACGAAGCGTTGGTTTTGAGTTAATTTATTATTGGTAGTTGATTACTACTTCTGTGATTTGCTCTTGTCTTACTAATGCTGTTTCCATAGTTTAAAAAATTTCGTCGTCATCTTCTACTGTTACTCCCTGAGGTTCTTGTACTGGTGCCTGATCAAATGATTGAGGCTCCTGTTTTTCTTCCTCAGGTTGAATTTCTTTTGCCTCCTGTACGGGAGTTTGAGAGTGTACTTCTTCATTAAGACCGTAGTCCATTGCTTGAACTGTGTCTTCTTGTTGAAGCTGAGAGAACTGCCCTAGCTTAAGCTTAGGGAAAGTTTTAAAAGCGTGCTTAATAGTCTTTGCTTCTAGAAATCCAGTATCTATTTGTCCTCCGTTTGAAGTATAAAGAGCGTTTGCACCAGTCTTTTTATTCTTCTTTTCGGAGTATCTTGAAAGTCTTTCTACATCCTCTGGAAGCATCCAGAAAAAATCAAATGAACCATTAGGTCTTACAAGCTTGATAAAAGAACCTATAATAGTCTTACTGACTCTTGGGACTGCAGCTTTGTAGAGGACAATCTTGTTTCCCATATCGTTAACTAATGGCTGAAATTTATCTCCTTCAAATGCTACCACCGGTCTGTCAGCATAGGATATCTGTCCTGCTTGAATTCTTAGAGCCAATTCTCCATAAGGACTAATCTCTATGATTGCTCTTTTCTCCCAGTTTTTACCAACCTGGCAATTATAGAAAAGCACATACATAAGAGGCTGGCTTGCCTGATCAAGACTAAGGCCATAGGATGCAATGTCTAGTAATACTCCATAAATAGAAAACGAGGTACATTGTTTAAGGTCTGCACTGTTCTGGATAATTCTTTGAAAGTTGTATTTTTCTCTTTCATAGAACATTTCTCCTGTTTCGGTATTATGAATCTTGTTGTAAAGACTCACAAACCTCTCCCTTACTCTTGGGTCATCCACGACATCAAGTGGTTTTAGGGTGTTCAATTCTTTAATACTTAATTTATTTTCCATATCTTTGTTATGCTTTAAAGTGAATTCGTTATTTACTTCGGCCTCTGGTAACAGGGGCTTTTTTATTTTAACTCTGCTTGTAAAATCTCAACATCCGTTAGCTTTATCGGTTCAGTGTAGTTTTTGGTAACAAGATTACCAGAAGGAAGTTTGATCTTGATGGTATTATTTATTGTATTGAAAACACATAAGTGACCGTTAATTTCCATCTGCCAAAGGCCTTTAGTTAATGCGTTCATAGTATTTGTTTTTGAATTAGTAATCCGTTAGAGTAATTTTTTAGGCTACCATCTTCTTTAATTGTCTCTAGTAGACAATCTTTGCATACCCATTCCTTATATTTACGTCCTTTGTAGCTGTATTTCATCTCAAATAATTCGCCCTCTTCTTCACAGTATTCACATCTTTCAGGTTCTTCATATTCATTCTGTGACAACCAAGGTGTATCTGAACAGTATTCTGCTGATATGGGAGTATTACCTAAGCACATCATTAAGACTTTTATTCATTAAATAATTTTCAAGATCTTCTCTCATACAATACACACCAGAGCTGGTTCCACCTTTACCTAATGGCATCCAGCTAATTTTAGGTGTCATTCTTAATTCCTCAGCAACTCTTCTTCCATACAACTTCCTAACTTCCGCAAGAGTGATAATAGCTTTTTGTTGTCCTGTTTCTGTCAGAACTTTAGATGCTCCTCTTTTGGCTGCTGCCTCCATAATTTTACTGAGCTGGTGTATGCTGATTTCGATAGTCATATTACGCCTGAATAATATTGTTGTGAATTGCCCATTTTGTTAACTCTGACTTGTTATGACAGTCAGTCTTCTTTAGAATATTTGCCTTATGAACTACCACTGTATTAGTAGATAAATAAAGCTTGTCGGCAATCTCTTTATCAAGTAGTCCATTTGCAATAAGTTTCAAAACCTCTATCTCTCTGTATGATAGATTTGCAGGATGAAAACACCAACCGGTTTTTTCTAGCTCACATTTTCCTCTGTGTCCACATTCCCAGTATTCTCGGTTGATAACCTTTTTCTCGTCATCGATATCGGGTTTGTTATCATAACCTCCAAGATTACAGACAGTCCATTGCTGTATTTGTCCCTCTTCAGTGCTAATTCCATATCCTGAAGAAAGAAGTTTGCGGGCACTCTGGTTGTTGTAAATTGTTTCCCGAATCTCGATTACAGCCCATGAGGGCAGATTAATGTTTCTTAAATGAGTGCCCGCTTGGATGGTGCTCGCTTCACCATCTTTATAATAGATCTCCCGTTCTGACTTACCAAAACCCGCAGGTGTGTGTGCGTTATTAAGTTCCATGGTTACAGTTCTTTCTCTAGGTTTCTACTCTCTTCTGCCATATTCTTTCTTTCAATAGAAAGCTTTAACGCTTCGTTGTAGATTACTTCATGGAAATAAGCATCATTTGCACTTAGGGTTCTTCTTACTGCAAATTTTGTTATCTCAATACCGTGGTTGGTTTTAACCCTTTCCGCGATGATACTATGATCACCTCGTAGTAAATATTTCTTTATTTGGTCTAATTTAAATTTATCGGGTTTTTTCATAATAATATGTTTGTTTTATTGTCAGTGTAACCGTTTGTGTGTACTTTTACACTGTTTGTATTACATTTAATGTTGTTACGTAGTACAAATATAAAAAGAAAGTGCAAGAAGTTGCAATATAAAGCAAGAATAAGTGCAATATATTGCTTAATTTGGAATTATTTTAAATAATGGATGCATCTGCAAGATTAGAAGAATTGATAAAACAGTTGAATGAAACGCCTAATAGCTTTGCTAGAGCCATGGGACTGGATCGTGCAACTAGAATATATAATGTGCTTCATAGAAAAAACGGTCTTAGTAGAAAAATGACTGGAATGATTACTGGGGCTTATCCAAATGTAAATGCGGATTGGTTACTTACAGGTGAAGGAGAGATGTTTTTAGAAGAAAGCAAAGAGCAGGAGAAAAAAACACCGCAAGGAACCCACATTATAAGATACTACGACGCAGAAGCATCAGCTTCTCCAATAGAAATGTTTAACGATCAAAGCAGACTTGCTTATCAAGATTTATGTGTTCCTGGATTTAATGATTGCAATATAGCGTTAAATGTATGGGGCGATTCGATGGAGCCAGTATTGAAAAGTGGTGAGATAATACTATTGAAAAGATGGCAAGAGTCATTTATTGAATACGGATATATATATTTAATCATTACAAAGACAAATCATAAAATGATTAAATACCTACAACCAAGTGATTCAGATGAATTTGTTTCGTGCGAATCTGAGAACACGTTCTATAAGCCTTTTAAATTGAATAAAAGGGATATTGTTGAATTATATGTTGTTAAAGGGCACTTGGAAAGAAGTGCGATATAAAATATAGTCAGGCATAGACTTTAAATGTGTAAGGGATAGTCTATTTTTTGGAAAGGAAACGGGTTTTTAATGAATTATAAATTAAAAACTAATTATAAAATGAAAAGACTTTTTTACTTACTAACTATTGCTTTGTTTGCTGCCTGTTCTGGTAGTGATGACGAAGTTAATACTCTTCCTGTAATCAAAGATATTAGTGCAAATACTGATCTTTTTGGCATAGGGCAAACATATGTCTTAAAATGTGACGCAACTGATAGTGATGGAGATGAATTACATTACAAATGGTCTGACGGAGTAAAAGAAATAGAGGGAGTGGATTCTGTCACATGGACACCAAAAGAAGTTGGAGAAAAAACATTCACCGTAACAGTTACTGATAATAAAGGTGAGGTTGTTGAAAAGACTGTAACATATACAGCTCAATATTGTGATTTTAGATTTGCATTTATAGGAGATGCTAAGGAGGATATATTAGAGTATGAGGAAAAAGGAATTGACTTAGGAGATAGGATTGGCCCTAACATTAAGGTAGTGGATAATGGAATAAATTATTACTCTTTCGCATCCAATAAATTCCATTTTGGAACATCAACAATTACTATTAGTTTATCTGATCCTAATTCAATGGGGGGACATTATCGTCAACATATAAGTGTGTTGGATAATTTAAAAGAAAGATATGGTAACCCCACAAAAGAGGAAATAATTGGGGATAACACTGGAACTGATGATGAGAAAGGGGTAAAGATGTTTAATCAGCAGCTTTCATTCAGTTATGAGTTTGAAACGCCTAGGGCAATAATAAAATACTGGACTTACAAGGAATATGGAAACAACCTAGAGGTTAAATTCTATACTGAAGTAAAAGCTAAAGATTAACCATATCACAATTTAAAGAACCACATGCCAACAAATAACCTAAGTAAGCAGTTGGCATTAGTTAAAGATTGATAAAAGGGATATTGTTGAATTATATGTTGTTAAAGGGCACTTAGAAAGGAGTGCGATATAAACAGAAATAAAATGAATAAAATATTCTATATATTTTTTTTATTGTTGTTTTTTTTCTTCTCTTGTTCAGATAGTGATGACGACAGGAATAAGGGAAAAAACTACGTAAGGTTAAATAAGGATTCATTAATCTTAAAAGTTAGGGAGGCTTATACTCTTAGATGTGAAACTAATTCTAAATGGTTGGCTTTTGCAAGTGGAGATAGGGAGTATTTTGATATAGAACAAGAAAACGACTCAGGAAGAGAAACTGGGATGGTGACAGCAATAGTGACAGGAAAAAAGATTGGAAGAGGACAAATTGTTGCTATTGATTGGGAGTGCGGTGAGACCGATACTTGTTATATCGAGATTGTTTCAAGATATTAAAGAATGTAATATAGGTTTATAATTATGCCAACCTTATCATTTTCATCAAAATCACAAAAGTTTGAGTATGCAGTTTCATTAATAAAGGAACTAGGAGGAGAATTTGACGGGGTGAGGGCTTATTTAGATATCCCGGATGATAAGGTGATTTATGTATATGAAAAACTTCTGGATTTATTAATGATTGTGGGTAACTGGAAAACAACAGTAGTTGAGTCAAAGGGAAAGACTTACAACGGACATAGATTTTTATTTCAAACAGGTTATGTAATAAGAAACTGTTACGAAAGATGTAAATCTGAGAATAACTGTGGGAAAAACTCTCAAGGATGGGGTTGTGTGATGATTGGAGGTCCTTCTTATTATCTTTCTGGCAAAGGAAATTATAAGTCGGGATATAGGTATTGGTATAATTTTGGAAAATTCATAGGCGACAAATGGGTAATAGATAAAGAGGCATTACTTGATAAATTAAAAGCATGTATTGAAAATTCTTTTGTAGACTATTGTCCTTTGTTTGATTTTAAATGGCTGGTAAATAGAATATATAATTTACCGGATTATATAATTCCTGACGATATAAAATTTAGAATATTTAGTAAAGAATCATATATCAATGGGCAAAAAATTATGTGTCCTGTAAATATTAGGCATATAGATGAGCCTCAAACCCATTTGTATAATTCATTAGGGGATAAAATTATTACTAAAGAATAAGATATAAGTCTGGCATCGACTTTAAATGTGCAAGGGGAAAAGTCTTTTTTTAGGAAACGCCAAATGAGTAACTATTATTAATAATAAAGTTGCTCGATATGAATTATTGTTCAAACTGTGGTTCAAAACTTCAAGAAGGAGTTAGATTCTGTTCTGATCGTGGAAGCCCAATTAATGGAATTTCTGTATCTTCTTCAGACAAAGATTTAATTCACTGTCCAAAGTGTAATTCAACACAATTAACTACTAATAAAAAAGGATTTAGCGGAAAAAATGCGGTTGCTGGTGCTGTGCTAACTGGTGGAGTTGGGCTTCTTGCAGGGACAATTGGAAGCAATAATATTGTTATTACTTGTCTTAGCTGCGGTGAGCAATTTAAGCCAGGAGAAGGGAGAAAGGGGAATAATACTATTTCAAACATTGAATCCAGAGTTAAAGAATATATACGAAAAGATGAAATATTAACAGCTGTAAAATATTATCAAGATAATACAAATTGTAGTCTTTCTGAGGCAAAGGATTATGTATTTAGTTTAAGACCAAAGAATGTTGGTGTAGATAAAAAAGATACTAGTAGTAAGGGTGGTTGTGTCTCTGCGATAGTAATATTTATTGTTTCAAGTATTGTTTTATCAATGTTGATGTAATTTGAATATGATGATTATATATGTAATAAAGGTGCCGAGAAAATTAACATTAAGTGGAATGTTTGAGTTTTTTATAGAAATGTGGAAATCTCCTGAGGCAGAACAGTATGTATTTGATTTTGCTGAACTCACAAGTAGGATAAGAATAGAGCCATTTGTATTACTTTTTTTAAGTAGTGAAATAAAGAAGTTTAGAGAAGCGCACAATGGAAGTGAGTTTAGTGGACAGAATTTTAGAGATTGTACTTATGCTGCCCATATGGGATTTTATAAAGCATTTGGACTTAATTACGGAAAAAAACCGGGAGAGGCTCCTGGGGGAGATTCTTATGTGCCCATAACCATTTTTGAAACTGAAAGGATATTGGCTGAGGCTAAAGAATATATGGTTCATCCTGGGCAAATATTGGAATCAAAATCCATGGAAATAAGTAGGGTTTTATCTCAGGCTGAAGATGGAGATCTTTATGATGTATTGTCATATTCTATTAGAGAGATTTTGAGGAATGTAATAGAGCATAGTAAATCAAAGAGATTTGGATTCTGTGCACAATATTGGCCTACTAGGGAAAAGGTAGAATTAGCAATTTTAGATAGAGGAATAGGAATAAGAGAAGGTTTGTCTACAAATCCGAATCTTAAACTAGCTTCAGATGAAGATGCGTTATTAAATGCTTTGGCTCCTGGTATATCAGGAAAGGTTTTTAAAGGTCAGAAAAGAAAACAAAAAGGAGATTGGGTTAATTCAGGATATGGTCTTTTTATGACTAGTAATATTTGTAAAATGGGAGGAAGCTTTTTTATTGCGAGTGGGAGTAAGGGTTTATTGATAAATGAAGATAGGGAACAGTTTTTGAATACTCCAATTGATGGCACAGCCCTTATATTAACATTAAAAACAAATAGATTGGCACCTTTGGCGGATATGTTAAAAAAGCTTAGAGATACAGTGTCTATGAGGGAAGGAGATATTAAAGCGTCAAGTGCATCTATGGGATTAAAAACTAAAAGATAATTGATCACAATTGGGTAGATGTGAAAATGTGTTTTTTATTGAAGGATTATAAAAATGCAAAGCTAAAACAATATATGATGACTGATTATATAGATTTTGAAAAGACACCTGCTTCTATTAAGCATCAATACGAAAAGCTGAAAAGTAAATGTGAGGCTTTGGAGCAGGAGAATGCGCTGCTTAGGATGGAAAATAAAGAATATAAAAGTAATAAAATGAATACAAAGATAGAACCTAAAAATACAACAGGTATATACACAGCAGACGAAGAATTGGAAGCAGTATTGAAAGCTCATGGCTTTATTGAAACAAGTAATAAAATAAACAGGGGTAAGGGAAAGAAGACTTTCAAAACATCTCTTAGTTCTAAATTTGAGATATATTTCAATTATGAAAATATCGAAATATTCGAAGGGTCAGCATGTGAAGAAAAAAGATACAGTATAACTGAGAATGAATTGAAAATGTTGCTACTGTATTTTAAATTCAATCCTTCTCAAAAGAAAGAATTGTTTGACGGCAAGCATTTTACTTTTAAGGGAATGATAGAAGGAATGGATTATATTAAAAGAGAGTTAGAAGGATTAACTAAGTTTGATGCGCAGCCTCAACGAAGGGAAAAACTCGGAAAGATAATAGATCTTTATAATACAATAGAGATATAGAGATTATGAAGAAAAATAATTGGTTTAAATCACCATGGACTATTGGAATAACTACTGCCGTATTAGGACCCATAATTACTGTTATAATTGATTTGATTAAAGATAAACCTATATTGACTACTATATGGGAGGTTCTGGCTAGTGTTTGGGAATTTGTAATCTCTATACTGAATTTTCAACTTAGGTTGTGGTGGGTGTTTTTGGGACTTGGAGTGTTGGTTTTAGTTCTTTATCTTATAGATAAGATCAGTGAGAAGGAAGAAGAATTGCCTGAGTTTTTAAATTATAGGACAGATAGTTTTAAACATTGGAAATGGAGTTGGGATTGGAACAAGAATTATAATGGGAAATGGGAAGTGAAAAATTTGAATGCACACTGTCCTAATTGTGGTACTCCTTTGATTATCACTGGCCATCAATGCCCTTTGGTTGATTGTCCTAGATGTGAATTTATGGAATATGAGTCGGAGCGATGTGATAATCCAATTAAGGTTGAACGAATAATTGTTGATAATATTAATAGGAAAAAAATGTGTTAATAACCAATCCAATAAAGCTCAAAATGAAAAGACTACTAACCCTACTGCTACTTTTCACGGTCTGCATACTAAATGCACAGACCTTGCTTCCAAAATCAGAAGGAAAAGTTATAACGTATAAATACTATATCTTTTCTTTTAACAAGAAGCACAAACAAGCGAACTGGGTATATTACAAATTAACTCCGGAATATATAAACGGAAATGCTAAAAGAACTGACGATTTTAGAGTTAATAACATGCTTTCTGATTGTGCAGCTCTTGCAGATTACAAAGGTTCAGGCTATGATCGAGGACACCTTTGTCCAGCTGCTGCAATGAAGATTAGCAAAGAGGCAATGAGTGAAACCTTCTTCATGAGCAATATGAGTCCTCAAAAACCTTACTTTAATCGTGGAATTTGGAAGAAACTTGAAGGGGTAGTAAGGAACTGGGTTATAAAGGAAAAGGAATTGTATGTTGTAACTGGTCCTATATTTAAGGATAATCTTGGAATAATAGGAAGAAATAAGGTTACTGTTCCTGGTTACTATTATAAGGCAATCTATGATCCGACTGGAGAAAAGAAAATGATTGCACTTATTCTGAAGAATGAGAAAAGCTCTAAGTTGCTTAGTAGTTTTGTTGTCTCTGTGGATAAGCTTGAAGAAATCACAGGCATTGACTTCTTTGAAGGTTTGGATGATGAGATTGAGAATAAACTTGAAGCAAAGTCAGATATTGGGAAATGGGAGTGGAAACAATATCGTAGTTCTGGTGGGAAAGACGATGCTGTTGTGGCTAATCAATGCAAAGGAATTGCTAAAAGCACAGGACAGAGATGTAAGAATAAAACAAAGAATGAAAACGGTTATTGTCATATTCACCAGTCTCAGGCTCCGGGATATAAGAAGGCAGAAACTAAGACTACTTATTCCGGACAGTGCTGTGCTACTACTAAGAAAGGGACAAGATGTAAAAGAAAAGCTGCTGCCGGTAGTCGGTATTGTTGGCAGCATCAGAGGTAAAATGCTAAAATATAATTGAGAATATGGATACTAACTTAGATAAGGAAATACTGAAAGATTTACCATTTATTTCTAAAAGAACAAAGTATTGGTTAATAAGAACAAATAGTGGTTATTATTATGATTATTTTGTTCGAAATAATTGTATAGCTATTGGATGGAATGAAATTTCTATATATGAATTAAATCAACTTCATCAGGATTCTAATAATAAGGAATTAAAAAGAAAATTAGCATGTAAAATAAATTATCCTGCCCATTACAATGAACGTAGTAGAAATACATACAGAAATAGATCCTTAAAACAATTGTTGAAATTTGCTTATGAGATTAAGAAGGGAGATATTGTTATAATACCTAATAATGGATCTTTTTATTTATCTGTTGGAGTTGTTGAGGAAACGCCTATTGTTCTAAAATCCGATCAAGAATGTGATTATGAAAAAAGAAAAAGTATACGTTGGATTAAGAAGGATATGATAAGAGCAAGTTATGATTATAGTGTGTGTAAATTTATTCATTCTCATCAGACTGTTAATAATATAACTGAGTATTCAGAGAAGATTAATAGTATACTTTATGATTTTTATTTTAATGAAAGTAAGGCCTATTTGGTTCTAAGAGTAAAAAAGAAATCAGATATAAGTGCAGTTGAGATGAGTGATTTTTACTCTAATATGGTTGAATTTATTCAAGATTTCAATTTATTTGAAGATCCTAATGGTAAAGATGATAATCTAACAGTAAAGTTCCAATTACAATCTCCTGGAACTATTATCTTTGCTAGTATAATTGCGGTTGGACTTATTGGATTAGGTGCTGCAACAGTATTAGCAGGTGGAGATTTTTCTGGAAAATTTAAAGTTCTTGGGGCAGATGTGAATCTTAAAATTAAACCTAATAGTTTATTAGATAAAATTGCACAATACAAAATGTCAAAGGTTGAAAGAGCTGAGAGAATAGTGGAGTTGCAAAAGCAGATGAAACATTTTGAAATTGATCCATCTAAGGATATAAGAAAATTAATTAAAGCTGAGGCCAAAAGTGTTGTAGGTAAACCAATTAATGGCCTTAAGGATCTTTTTGAAATTAATAATGCAAATAATGAAACTAATAATTAGAGACAAATAAATTAATGGATATTCAGAGACATTAGTGAATAAATGAAAAGGAAAATAAATGATCCCAAAATAAAAAGCAGTACCTAATAAATAAGAACTGATTACAAATATTAAATATGCAATTTTTCTTTTCATCATAGTGCAAATTTAAATAAAAAAGTCTTATATACTATATATTATGTTGAAATAATTACTATTTATAAAGAATTTTAATAACTGTTTTTAATAGAGTTGGTAATATTATTGGTTTATCAACAAATCCAAAACCTTCCTATTGGCTTCATCAACTTTTTTAAAATCATACCTTATATATATGTCAGTAACATTTTTATTACTATGCCCAAGAGCTGCGGAAATCGTTTCTTTTGGAATATCGATACTGGAGGCTAAAGTTGCCCACGAGTGTCGGGCATGGTACATTATTAATTTATGTTCTCTCAAATTCTTATCTTCGAGGTTTTTTCCTATTTCTTTTAAGTGTAGGTTTATTTGATTTTTAAAAGTTATTCTGCTAGTATATGTATGGTAGAAATTAAATAGTCTTTCAGGATCTTTATATTTTTCCATTAGTTCAAGTACTTCCCTGTGTGCAAAAATACTATAGCCTTTATGAGTCTTATTCCTGTCGTAATATATACGGCCATCTCTTCTAAGTTTTGTTAGTTCGTATAGGTCGGATATATTAATACCTAATAAATAGAAGCTTGCCATAAAGACGTCTCTTGCTATTTGAAAATGTTCCTTGTCTGTCTTAAAGTCTCGAATGGCTTTGATCTGTTCTATTGATAAGGGCATGGTACTGGATTCTCTTTTATTCTCGATCTTGAATTTTCTAAAAGGGTAATGAGTGATGATTTCATCATCTAGTGCACAATTAAAAATATGGCGCATATTTCTAAAGTCGATTGCTCTGGTATTTGTATCGTTACCTATATTAATAAGGTGTGCCTCAAAATTTCTTAAAAAATTAATGTCAATTTCTTCAAAAGAAAGATGTCCTGGAGAGAAATCCTGTACCTTATCATATGTCCTCTTGTATATTTCGCTGGTTCTTTTGTTTTTTCTCGACTTCAATTCGATGATCTCGTTATAATAAGAATAGAAATCTGTTTCTGTACTAACCGGCTTTTTTAAGAATTTGACAACATGGGCAGAACTCCAGGAGGACATATCTACACTAATAATCTTTTCCTCATAAGAAAGAAGTTCTTTTTTTAGTTCAAGGTTAATGAACGCAGCATTGGGGTGATTCTTTTTTACTTTGCACGTCTTTTTATCAAAGCAATCAGGTTCAATATAGAATTTAGTAGCCAGTTCCCTGACATCTCTTTTGTGGGTAAATCTTATTTTGATGTTGGTTTTACCCTCTTTTGTCACCTTTTTTGGATGTATTACGACTTTGAAATTCATAGTAAAAATTTTTGACGTGCATTTGACGTGCATTTTGATGTTAAAAGTACCAAATATTTGGTATTCTTCGAGTATTTAAGGGGTAAAATGTTTTAAATAAAAGAACCCAGACGTCTGTAAGTGTCTGGGTTTTAGCGGAGAGAGAGGGATTCGAACCCTCGATACCCTTGTGAGGTATACACGCTTTCCAGGCGAGCCAGTTCAGCCACTCCTGCACCTCTCCAGTTTCCGGGGGACAAAGCTAGTAAAAGTATTTCTAAATAAAAACATGTTGTTAAGAAAATTTGTTTTCTTAGTAATTACCATGTATTTTTGAGAGCAAGGACTCTATATAATTTGATTTTTGTAAATAAAAGAAGCAAGTGTAAAATTTGTTTTTAATACAGATTAAGTTATTAAAGATCTATATTGTTACAGCTGTCGGGTTTGAAGTTAAATTATTTGAAATTCATTATTATATGAAAAAAATTATTGACCTGTTTTTTATTTTTGTTTTTATTTTTTGCTCTTGTCAAAATAAACCAGATGTCAAAGATAATCTTATTGTTGTTGGAGTCTTTGATAAAAATGGAGATAGTCCATATTGTATAACGGATGCCATTGAGGCATTAAAAATTGACAGAGGTATTGAACCGAGGTTAATATCTGCAGCGGATATTGTGTCAGGTGATGCTAATGATGTTGATGTTTTTTTATTTCCAGGGGGCAGCGGAAGAAGTGAGACAGGAAATTTAGGAGAGTTGGGACAACAAAAAATTATAGATCTTGTCAAGAGGAGTGGGAAAGGTGTGGTTGGTATTTGTGCGGGCGCATATATACTCTCGGAAACACCAGATTATCCTTCTCTGGACTTAAGTGCAGCTGAAGCTATAGATATTGAGCATGACCATAGGGGGCATGGATTGGTCAGGTTTTCGCTTACTGAAAAAGGAAAAGAAATATTTCCGGAACTTAAAGATCGTGATATTTGTTATTCACAATACTATGAGGGACCTGTATTGATTCCAGCTAAAAACTCTAAATATGAATATAAGGAATTGGCAACAATGCTGAGTGATGTGCATACTGTTGAGGGTTCGCCAGAGGGAATGACAAATAATCGTCCATTTATTATTATCACAGATGTAGAGAAAGGTAAAACAGCATCCGTGGTTGGGCATCCTGAATGCACTGCGGGTATGCGTTGGATGATTCCCCGACTGGTGCGTATTGTTGCCGGGAAGAAAATAGTTCCTTACGGGAATAATGTAGTAAGGCCTGATATATATAAAAATGAAATACTTTTTACTTCGGAAAGATTGGAAGGACAAAGACAAGCGTATAATAATCTTATAAAATCTAAGGAGCACAAACTTAAGGCTATGCAGGATATAGTGGATATGTGTGCTTGGTCTGCAAAAAAATGGATCCCTCCAATGCTTAGGGATAGTGATTTTGATGTGAGGCTGTTAGCAGCCAAGCTTACTGTCTATCTGGAAAGAACAGATGCAATAGAGGATATGAAGGCTGCCGTTAAGAATGAATTAAATGAGGAAAATAAGCTTAAACTTAAAGAGCAGCTAATTTTACTAGAGGGTGTTTATGGGAAATAATAGAGGCTAGGTTATTTATACCCATCATGGTATCTGAAAGTTCATTGAATCAATTATATAAAATGAAAAATATAATATTATAATTGAGATTATTTTTAAATGAGAGGGAATTTATCAGGATGATTTATATATATAAAAAAAGCTCACAAACTTGTGAGCTTTTTTTTGCGGAGAGAGAGGGATTCGAACCCCCGGTACGTTGCCGTACAACGGTTTTCAAGACCGCCGCATTCGACCACTCTGCCATCTCTCCAGATGCGCAGCAAAAGTAGAATATTTTTTTTAATATGCAAAAATAAATCTGAAGAATAAATAAAAAAAAACATATATGGAATAGGTTCTTTAATATTGCTTTTTTAATAATAAAATGGTTCTTTATTTAAGAAAATGGTGTTTTTTTAAGAAAATAGGGGGTATTAGTAATTTTTTTTGTTCATTAGATTTGGAAAAGTGCTTAAAAACTTTAATTTTGCGTAGTAAACGTTGAATAGATAAGTATTTCTAACCCTAAAAATTTTTAATATTATGAACAAAGCTCAATTGATTGACGCAATTTCTACAAAAGCAGGATTAACAAAAGCTGATTCAAAAAAAGCATTAGATGCATTTGTTGAATCTGTAGGTGAGGCATTGAAAAACGAGGATAGAGTATCTCTTGTTGGTTTTGGTTCTTTTGGAGTATCTGAACGTTCAGAAAGAACAGGAAGAAATCCTAAGACTGGAACTCCAATTACTATTCCTGCTAAGAAGGTAGTTAAATTTAAAGCTGGAGCTGAATTGGCTGATATTATTAAATAATTAAGCTAGTCAACAATACAATAAGGGGGAGGGTGTTTTGACGCTCTCCCTTTTATTTCATTATTAATAGGGGTACTTATGTATAAAGATGAATTAATAGATTACCTTAAAGCATTTGTAACAGAAAGAAGAAATGGTCTTATAGATAGCGTTTTAAAAGAAAGGACAAAGTATATTACTGTTGTTTTGGAGAATATCTACCAATCACAGAATGCTAGTGCGGTACTCAGGTCTTGTGAATGTTTCGGAATCCAGGACGTACATGTAATAGAGAATTCAAATGAGTATAATATTAATCCTGACGTTACTATGGGTTCAAATAAGTGGTTGGATATACATAAATATGATAATAAAAAAAATAATTCATTAACGGCCATTAATTCTTTAAGAGAAGATGGCTATAGAATTGTGGCAACCAGTCCTGGAGAGTGCGAAACGAAGCTTTATGATTTTGATTTAAGTAAAGGGAAGGCTGCATTCTTCTTTGGTACAGAATTAACAGGTTTGTCGGATATTGTACTTGATAATGCAGATGAATTTGTTACTGTCCCCATGTATGGATTTACCGAGAGTTTCAATATTTCGGTATGTGCAGCCCTGGTAATGTCTCATTTGACTGGCTCATTAAGAAGATCAAATATTGACTGGAGACTAAAGGAGGAAGAATTTAAGGATATTCAAATCGAATGGTTAAGAAAATCTATAAAATCGGGGGATGAATTAGTGGATAAATTTTTGCGTAAAAATATTTGATTTTTATTCTTCAAAGTATGTAAAAGGATATAGAATCTCTTTTATTGTTCACTTGATTTTATTATATTTGAGAATTGATTAACCGGATAATATGCAAATTATATGAATTGTATTATTGTTGATGATGATAAATTAGCCAGGGAAGTATTAGAGAAGTTTATTAATAGGGTTGATTTTTTAGATCTATTAGGGACTTTTGAAAATGCAATAGACGCTTCAAATGCTATTCCAAAATTTGAGGAAACTATTGATTTGATATTTCTGGATGTAGAGATGCCTGAAATGACAGGTATGGAGTTTCTGAGTACAATGGATAATATGCCTCAGATCATAATAGTATCCTCAAAGGAGAAATATGCAATAGATGCCTACGAATATGCTGTTACGGATTATTTACTTAAGCCGGTTTATTATTCTCGTTTTTTGAAAGCTGTAAATAAGGCTTACGAAAATCATACAAGTAAATTTCAGGAAGGAACCGGAGACCTTGAGGTATTTATTAAGAGTAATTCAGCATTGGTTAGATTGGAATATGATGATATACTATGGATTGAGGCTTTAGAAAACTATGTTATGGTTTAAAACTTTTGATAATAAGTTTGTTATTCATTTTACAATGAAAGCAATAGAAAAGAAAATGCCAATGCATAAATTTGTCAGGGTACACAGATCATTTATTGTCAATAGAAGTAAAATTGAGATAATAGAAGATAATTCTGTGGTTGTCAGGACTGAGAGTGGGCTTAAGTCTATCCCTATTGGGAAATCTTATAAAGAAAAGCTGATAAAAGATTTAAATATAATTACAAGGTAATATTTATTGCCATTTTGACGCATTAGTATAAATTAAGCAAATCGATTTTATAAAACAGTAAACGTACTATCTTAAGGTAGTACGTTTATTATTTAAATATATTAAGACTATGGAAACTGAATTTGAATATGTAGCTGAACAGTTCGCAGATATAAGAATATTAAGATATGAAGTTCCTGGATTCGAGAAATTGGATCTTGAAAATAAGCTATTTATCTATTATTTAAGCCAGGCTGCATTATGTGGGAGGGATATCTTATGGGATCAGAATTTCAAGTATAATCTGAGAATAAGAAAGACACTAGAGGCTGTATATCATTCGTATTCCGGGGATAGACAGGCAAAAGAATTCAATGATTTTCTTATTTATTTTAAAAGAATATTGTTTTCGAATGGAATACATCATCATTACTCTATGGAGAAAATTATTCCTGTTTTTTCTGAGGAATATTTCAATAATCTGATTTCTAATTCAGATATATCTCTTTTACCAATAGGGGAAGGACAAGATTATAAAGACTATATTGGAGAAATAACTTCTGTGATATTTAATCCGGAGCTTGGCAAAAAAAGGGTGGTGTTGGATGAATCTGAGGATTTAATTTTAGCTTCAGCTAATAATTATTATGAAGGAGTTGATCAGGAAGAGGTGGAGCAATATTATTTGGGACTTAAGAATAAATCGGATGACAGGATTTCGTATGGGTTGAATTCTAAATTATATAAAGAAAATGGAGAATTAAAAGAGAGTGTATGGAAAGTGGGAGGTATGTATTCAGAAGCTTTGGAGAAGATAGTTTATTGGCTCGATAAAGCTAAAGAGTATGCTAACGGTGAATTACAGAAGAAGGTTATTTCTTTGTTAATAGAGTATTATAAAACAGGGGACTTACATATTTTTGATGAATATAGCATAGAATGGGTTAAGGAATTAAGCTCTCCTATCGATTTTATAAATGGTTTTATTGAAGTATATGGTGATCCTCTTGCATATAAGGGAAGCTGGGAGTCGATAGTTAATATCAGAGATGATGAATCAACTAAAAGGGCACAGATTTTATCTGAAAATGCTAAATGGTTTGAGGAAAATTCCCCTGTTGACAGCAAGTTTAAAAAAGATAATGTTTTGGGTGTTAGTGCAAAAGTAGTTAATGTTGCAATCCTGGGGGGTGATTGTTATCCACATACTCCTATAGGTATAAATCTTCCTAATGCCGAATGGATAAGAGAAGAATATGGAAGTAAGTCAGTTACTATTGAAAATATTACCTATGCTTATCATATGGCATCCTTGACTTCAGGAATGTTAGATGAATTTGTCTTTTCAGAAAAAGACAGGGAAATTGAGAGGAAGTGGGGATATCTGGGAGGTAATCTTCATACAGACTTGCATGAATGTCTAGGGCATGGGTCAGGGAAATTACTTCCGGGAGTTGGTCCGGATGCCTTAAAAAGTTACCATTCTACCATAGAAGAGGCAAGGGCAGATTTATTTGCATTATACTATATTATGGACCCCAAGTTAATAGAATTGGGAATAGTGCCAGACGAAGATGTGGCAAAATCCGAATATAATTCGTATATTCGTAATGGTTTAATGACTCAGCTAACAAGGATAGAAATGGGAAAAGACCTTGAAGAGTCACATATGAGAAACCGTCAGATTATTTCCAGATGGGTTTATGAAAAAGGTAAGGAAGAAAATGTTATAGAGAGAATAATTAAAGAAGGAAAGACTTTTTTTGTTGTCAATAACTATGAAAAATTAAGGAATTATTTTGGAGAATTACTTTCTGAAATCCAAAGGATAAAATCGGAAGGTGATTATAAGGGGGCAAAGGAGTTGGTTGAAAGTTATGGAGTAAAAGTAGATACAGAACTACATAGGGAAGTGTTGGAAAGATTTAAAAAGTTGAATATTGCTCCTTATTCAGGATTTATTAATCCAGAATATAAAATTATAAAAGACAGAGATAAAATAATAGATGTAAACATTTGTTATCCAAAGAGTTTTATTGATCAAATGATTAGCTACGGTAAAGAATATTCGTTTTTATAAAAATTAGACCTATGAAACTACTATGCTTTTTAATAACCTTTATTATTTGTGTTAATTTAAATGCACAAGAGAAAAATCTAAAAACACTATTCGAGGAGTCAGAGGGGAAACAAACGCCTTCCTATGCCCAAACTATTGCTTATGCTAAAAAGTTGGCAGAGAAATATCCAAGAATTAAGTATGAAAGTTTTGGTGTGAGTTCAGAGGGAAGAGAACTGCCTTTGTTGATTTTTGACACCGATGAAAAATTTGATGTTGAATCGGTTAAAAGAAATGGAAATGTAGTGCTGTTGGTTCAGGCATGCATTCATGCCGGAGAACCCTGCGGAAAAGATGCCGGTCTTTTGTTTTTAAGAGATTTGGCGGCAAATAAATTCCTTAGTCTTGGAAGAAAGGTTACAATTCTTTTTATTCCAATCTTTAATGTTGATGGGCATGAGAATTTTTCTGCTTTTAACCGTATTAATCAAAATGGTCCTGAACAGATGGGCTGGAGGACAAACTCTCAGAACCTTAATTTGAACAGGGATTATATGAAAGCCGATTCCAAAGAAATTAAGGAATGGCATAAGCTATTTAATAAATGGTTGCCTGATTTTTTTGTGGATTGTCACTCAAGTGACGGTGCTGATTATCAGTATGGGGTAACTTATGAGATGTGTGTAAATGGGAATATGGATAAAGGCTTGACAGATTGGCAGGTAACACAGTTTATTCCTTTCTTTGAAAAAAATATGAATAAGTCCGATAACCCTATATTTCAGTATGTGGTTTTTAGAAATTGGCACGATCCCAGAAGTGGATTGAAGGTAGAAATACCAAAGCCATGTACCTCTCATGGTTATGTTGCACTTAGAAACAGGCCATCTTTGTTGTTGGAGACACATATGTTAAAGCCATACCCGGAAAGAGTAGAGGCTGTTTATAATGCCTTGAAATATACAGTGAGATTTCTAGACAAGAGTTCCGGTAAATTAAAGGCACTTATTGATGAAGCCGATGAATTTTCTGCTTCAGAAGAATTTACCAAGAGGTTTTATACTTTGGATTATGAAGTTGATATGACAGATAGCGTAATGGTTGACTTTAAGGGATTTGAGTATACTGTCGAAGAAAGTGATCTTACAGGAGGACAGTGGTTTAAATATGATAAAGAAAAACCAGCCGTGTTTAGTTTGCCAATGTTTAAATTTCAAAAGCCAGTGCATAGGGTAGATCTTCCTGCCGCATATATTGTCCCTCAGGCTTATTCTGATGTGGTTGAACGCCTCAAAACTCATGGAATAGAATGCTTCAGAATTGATGGTAAATATAATTTCACAGCAGAGCTAACACATTTTAAGGATGTTAGCTTTTTGCCGAAAGTTAGGGAAGGAAGGACAATTATGAAATTTGAATACGATAGAGAAAATTCTGAGATTGTTGTAGAAGATGGAGATTATGTGGTTCCTGTCAACCAAAGGAACTCAAGAATAATAGCGCATTTGTTTGAACCATATGGTCCTGATTCCTTCGTTAATTGGGGATTTTTTAATTCAATATTCGAGCAAAAAGAGTATGCCGAGTCGTATGTCATGGAAAAGATGGCAAGAGAAATGCTGGCAAACGATGAAAAGCTTAAAGAAGAATATGAAAAGAAGAAAAGTGAAGATCCGGAATTTGCAAAAAATAGCTGGGCACAGATTAATTGGTTTTATATGAAATCGCCCTATAAGGATAAGAATTATAATAGCTATCCGGTTAAGAGAATCATGAATAAGGTGATTATTAATTATCTTCCACGAAAGAAACAGTGATAATATTAGAAGATATAAAAAAGGCTGTCCCATAAATTTGGAGACAGCTTTTTTAGTATTTAGTGAAATATTGACATTTAAAAATGTCATTTAGACAGTTTTATTTGATGGCACAGGGTTTGCTAAAAGAAATGCGAAAATTCAAGTATAACTAAAAAATAATATAAAATGGTTACAGGTAAGATTGGTGTTACAAGTAAAGACCTTTTCCCCATTATTAAAAAGTTTCTTTATTCTGATCACGATATTTTTTTGCGGGAGATAGTATCTAATGCTGTAGATGCAACTCAGAAGTTAAAGACGTTAGTCTCAAGTGGAGAATTTAAAGGTGAGTTGGGTGAGTTATCTGTAAAGGTAAGTATTGATAAAGATGCAGGTACAATAACTGTTTCTGACCGAGGCATCGGAATGACAGAAGAAGAGGTTAATAAGTATATTAACCAGATAGCTTTTTCCGGTGCAGAGGAATTTATGGAAAAGTATAAGGATGATGCAAATGCTATAATCGGTCATTTTGGACTTGGATTCTATTCTTCATTTATGGTTTCCAATAGGGTAGAGATAATTACAAAATCGTATAAAGAAGGATCTAAGGCTGTTAAGTGGAGCTGTGATGGAAGTCCTGAGTACACCTTGGACCCAGCGGAGAAAGAGGACAGGGGAACAGACATTATAATGTATGTAAATGATGAGGAAAAGTCATTTCTTGAAGAAAGTAAAATTTCAGAGTTATTAAATAAATACTGTAAATTTTTGCCCGTAGAAATAGTATTCGGAAAGAAGAAAGAATGGAAAGACGGGAAACAGGAGGAGACTGCTGAGGATAATGTAATAAATGATGTTAAGCCTGCCTGGACAAAGAAACCGGTTGATTTGAAAGATGAGGATTATTCCGATTTCTATCGTCAGCTTTACCCTATGAGCGATGATCCTCTTTTCCATATTCACTTAAATGTAGATTATCCTTTTAATCTTACTGGTATTCTGTATTTTCCAAAGATCAAGAATAATATAGAAATCCAGAAAAACAAGATACAGCTATACTGCAATCAGGTGTTTGTAACAGATTCTGTGGAAGGTATAGTCCCTGAATTTTTGACTCTTTTACATGGAGTAATCGATTCTCCGGATATACCTCTTAATGTATCGAGATCGTACCTTCAGAGTGATAGAAATGTGAAAAAGATATCAAACCACATAACAAAAAAAGTTGCTGATAGTCTTAATGATATTTATAAAAAGGACAGAACGCAGTTTGAAGAAAAGTGGGACGATCTCAAGGTATTTATACAGTACGGTATTTTGACTGAAGAGAAGTTTGCTGAAAGGGCTAAAGATTATTTCTTGTTGAAAAATACCGATAGTAAGTATTTCACATTAGAAGAATATGCTGAGATAATCAAAGATAACCAGACAGATAAAGAGAATAATTTAATATGTCTTTATGCCACTGATATTGAAGAGCAATTTACTTATATAGAGGCAGCTAAAAATAAAGGTTATGATGTATTGTTGATGGATGGTCAATTGGATACACACTTTATTAACTACCTTGAGCAAAAAGAAAGCAATACAAGATATGTAAGGGTGGATTCTGATGTTGTTGATAAGCTTATTCAGAAAGATGATGTTAAAGAAACTCATTTAAGTGAGTCTGAGCGTCAGGAATTAAATCCAGTATTTTTATCAAGACTGAAGAGGGATGATTCTCAATTTATGGTAAGTTTTGAGGCACTGGGAGAAAACTCCTCTCCTGTTGTTATTACAAGGGCAGAATTTATGCGAAGGATGAAAGAGATGTCAGCAATGAATCCAGGAATGAATTTTTATGGAAATATGCCTGATACTTATAATCTTGTTATTAATACCGATCATGCCTTGGTAGATAAAATAGTTGAAGAAAAATCAAATTCTTTATCGGATAAATTAAGTGATATAAATTCTAAGATAAATAAATTAGAGCAATCCAAGCATGAGATAGAGGAAACAAATAAGGATAAAAAGGATGAAGAGATTCCTCAGGCAGACAAGGATAAGTTAAACGATTTGGGCAAGCAGATACAGGAATTGAGATCAGAAAAGGATGCTGTTCTTGAGGCGTTTGGAAAAGATAATAATCTTGTTGGTCAGTTGGTTGATCTTGCTTTATTGGCAAATGGATTATTAAAAGGAGAAGCACTTAACAAGTTTGTGAAAAGAAGTGTGGAAATGATAAAATAGTATTAGAGATATAATCTTCTATAGTATATACCGGTTAGTCTAAATAAGTCTAACCGGTATTTTTTGTATATTTGACAAATTAAATTATGCTTATATTGTAGAAGTTATGGAAGAGGATATATTGGCAAGAATAAATAAATTTTGTGAGAATACATTAGTTCAGCATCTTGGTATAGAATTTATTGCTTATACAGGAGACAGTATAGTTGCCAGGATGGCCGTGGATAGCAGGACAATGCGTCCGGGAAGAATGTTGCATGGAGGTGCTAGTATGGCTCTTGGTGAGACAGTTGGAAGTTGTCTCAGTTATATGTCTGTGCCAGAGAGTGAGTATAATGTTTTTGGCATAGAGATCAATGGTAATCATGTTTCATCGGTTAAGGATGGTTATATAACAGCTACCGCTAATTTTATACATAAAGGAAGGACTACTCAGGTAGTAGGTATAAATATAGTTGACCAGAACAATAATCAGGTTTCCATTTGTAGGATCACGAATATTATTCTTCCAAAGAAATAATAAAAATGGATTTTGTAGAACTAGTCGATATTTGTTTGAAAGGCGATTTGCCTATGGCTCTGTACCGATTGCCAGGCAAAAATGAGATATTGCTTTTGATTTCTGAAAGTGCTCCTGAGAAGCTTTCATTATCCGGCTTAAAACATATTGAAAAAGGATTTGTATTACATCCATTTAAGGAATCTGAGAAAAATCCTATATGGTTCTTGAAGGCTGATATTATTTTGTCGTCAAAAGACACAATTGTTCCTGATAATATTATAGACATTGTAAATGGTTTAAAAATTAATAAGGACACAGATGTTTTAGTTTCCGTAAAAGAAGATATTGAGAAAGCGGATTATTTATCTAAGGTGGAGTATTTAGTTCATAGGATAAATAAAGGTGATCTGAGTAAGGTTGTTTTTTCCAGGACAAAGACTATTGCCCCTTTTAAAAAGAAGGAATTAAGGGATTTGTTCTTTAAGATGGAGGAAAAGCATTCCGATGCATTTGTCTTTTTGGTGAATCTTCCCGGGGTTTTTTCCTGGTGTGGAGCATCTCCTGAATTACTTCTTAAAAGTCATGCCAACAGACTTGAAACGGTTGCTTTGGCTGGTACCCAGAAGTTTGAAGGGGGTAATATTGAAGGTGTTGAATGGGACAGGAAAGAAATTGAGGAACAAAACTTCGTGTGCGACCATATAGAAGAGGAAATCAGGAATATTGGTTTTAATTATAAGAAGTCAGTTCCATTGACAGTAAAGGCCGGTGGAGTTCTTCATATAAAAACAAAATACTCTATAGAAGGAGAAAAAGAAAACTTCTGGGATTTAGTAGATGTGCTTCATCCTACACCTGCGGTATGTGGAACACCAAGGAATAAGGCTCTTCATATAATCGAAGAAGCAGAGAAACATGACAGGTCTTATTATACAGGATTTTTAGGTCCTGTTGATATTCAGTCAGAAAGGAATCTTTTTGTTAATCTTCGTTGCGCTAAATTTTATAACTCCAATTTATGTCTATATGTTGGAGGAGGAATAACAGGTCAGTCTATTCCCGAGAAGGAGTGGGAGGAAACAGAATTAAAAGCAGATACTCTTATTAAATTATTATAATATGGGAATACAATTATCGAGTCATATTGTCGTTAAGTTATTGGCAGATATATGTGTAGAAAGAGGAGTAAAGAGGATAGTTATATCGGCGGGATCCAGGAATGCGCCCCTAATAATTACTTTTTCCCGAAAGAAAGAGTTCGAGTGTTATAGTATAACCGATGAAAGAAGTGCTGCCTTTTTTGCACTAGGAATGGCTGAAAGACTGAGGGAACCTGTTGGTCTGATATGTACATCCGGTACCGCTTTGCTTAATTATTCCCCTGCCATTGCAGAAGCTTATTATAAGGGGATTCCACTTGTTGTTATGTCGGCCGACCGACCTGTAGAGAAGATAGATCAGGGCGACGGGCAGATGATAAGGCAAGAGGGAGCTTTGTCGAATATTTCAAAATACTCCTGTTCTTTACCAAGAATAGAGGATGAAGAGGATATATGGCATGCAAAGTGTCTGTTGGAGAAAGCATTTAAGATGATGTATGAAGATAAAAGAGGCCCGGTACATGTCAATGTACCCCTTCGAGAGCCTCTTTATGATACTCAGGATTATAATTATTCATATAAATTCACTAAGGTTTATTCTGCGGAAAAACTGCTTAGAGAGAAAGAAATAAATCATTTGAGCGACAGGTTTAATAGTTATCAGAAAATACTGATAATACCTGCCGTTACCGGTTTGAACAGACGATTATCTGTGGCATTGGAGGAGTTATCGGAATTGCCACAGGTTGTTGTACTCACAGAAACCATAAACAATCTTAAGGGAAAAAACTTTTTTCCGGGTGTAGATAAATTTATTTCAGGCATAGAGACTGACAGTTCTTATTTTCCGGATCTTGTCGTTACTTTAGGAGATATTATAATATCCAGAAAGATAAAGAAATTTATAGATAATGACCTGATAAAAGAGCATTGGCATATTAGTCACGATGGTAATTATATCGATTTATTTCAAAAGATAACCAGTTTGATAGAAGTAAATCCGGCTTATCTTTTTTCCCGTATAAATGCCAGGCCATTCATTGGAAGCGATTATAAAACCAAGTGGGAAATAAGAAAGCAGATTATAGACCGTAAACACGATGAATTTTTGGAAAATTCTTCATGGTCGGATTTAAAAGCATTTTCTGTAATAAAGGAATTTATGCCGGAAGATTACGATTTGCATTTAGGCAATAGCACAGTTGTCAGGTATGCCCAGTTATTTGATGAGTACAGTCAGCCAAGCTGCTTTTGTAACAGGGGAACATCCGGTATAGATGGATGTTTGTCTACAGCAGTTGGTGCTTCAGTAGTAAGTAAGAACTCTACCTTGGTTATTACCGGCGATCTGAGTTTTTATTACGATTCAAATGCATTATGGAATAAATATATATCAAAAAGACTAAGGATAATCTTAATAAATAATGAAGGAGGTGGTATCTTCAGGTTTATTGAAGGTCCATCGTGTCATGGTGAACTGACAGAGTTTTTCGAAAATCACCAGATCAGAAATGCGGAGTCTATTGCCAGGGCATACGATTTAGATTATAATTATTGTGAGAATGAAGATGAACTTAGGCAGATTCTGACAGATTTTTTTAATGCCGATTGTGCCTCTATATTGGAAATAAAAACTCCCAGGGAAAAGAACGATAAGATATTAAGGGAGTATTTTAAGATTTTTAAGTAGATAATTAAAACAATAGATATGTCACAAAGAGAATGGAAAGTTATTAAGGAATACGAAGACATCAGGTTTGAGTTCTTCGATGGAATTGCTAAGATTACTATCAACAGACCGCATGTAAGAAATGCCTTCAGACCAAGAACAGTAATGGAAATGTGCGATGCCATGGTTTATTGTCGTGAGTGTCAGGATATATGCACAGTTGTTCTTACTGGAGAAGGCGACAAGGCATTCTGCAGTGGAGGAGACCAAAATGTAAAATCCAAGGCAGGATATATAGGAGAAGATGGTGTGCCCCGCTTAAATGTACTGGATCTGCAAAAATTAATCAGATCGCTGCCTAAGCCTGTTATTGCCATGGTTAACGGTTATGCTATTGGTGGAGGTCATGTGCTTCATGTAGTATGTGATTTATCTATTGCTTCCGACAATGCAATATTCGGTCAGACCGGTCCTAAGGTAGGCAGCTTCGACGGAGGTTTCGGTTCTTCTTACCTGGCAAGAATTGTCGGTCAGAAGAAAGCAAGGGAAATCTGGTTCTTATGCCGACAGTATTCAGCTCAGGAGGCTTTGGAAATGGGACTTGTCAATAAGGTAGTGCCATTAGAGAATCTTGAGGATGAGGTGGTTGACTGGTGTCAGACAATTATGATGCGTAGTCCTATGGCCATAAGAATGATAAAGGCAGGTCTTAATGCAGAACTTGACGGGCAGGCAGGCATTCAGGAATTAGCCGGTAATGCTACTTTATTGTATTACATGACAGATGAGGCACAGGAAGGCAAGAATGCATTTCTCGAGAAAAGAGATCCCGACTTTAAAAAATATCCTAAATTTCCATAAAGAGATATGCTAAAAGCAGACTTTAAAAAACATACATTAATATTTAAAAGACCTGCGGGGACTTCCCGCGGTGTCTTAAGTACAAAAGATTCGTGGTATCTGTTTGTCTGGGATACAGATAATCCTGAAATAAAAGGAGTAGGGGAATGTAGTGTTATTCCAAATTTAAGCATTGACGACAGGCCCGATTATGAAGATATACTTGGAAAGCTATGTTCCGACATTTGTAATCATGAATCGTATCAAAGAGAGCTGCAAAAGGACTGGCCATCGATATTGTTTGGATTGGAAACAGCCTTGGCTGACTTAAAGACAGGGGGCAAAAAGATTTTTTACGATTCCGATTTCACAAAAGGCATGGATTCCATATATATCAATGGCCTTATATGGATGGGCGATGAGGCCTTTATGGAAGAACAGATAAGCGATAAGATATCCACTTTCGATTGTCTGAAAATGAAGATAGGAGCCATTAGTTTCGATAAGGAATTGGAAATAATAAAAGCTGTCAGATCCAGAGATTTTAATAAGCCAGAGCTCAGGGTGGATGCCAATGGCGCCTTCTCATTCCATGATGCAAAGGAGAAACTTCAGATATTAAGTCAATATAATATTCATTCTATAGAACAACCTATTAAGCAGGGCAACTGGAAAGAAATGACGGAGTTATGCAAAGACACACCTGTGCCTATTGCGTTAGACGAAGAGCTGATAGGGGTATCAGGTATAGAGCAAAAAAAACAACTTTTAGACACCATTAAGCCCCAGTTCATCATTCTAAAACCATCTCTTTTGGGAGGTATTAATGCATGTGAAGAATGGATAAAACTGGCGGAAGATAGAAAAACAGGCTGGTGGATTACCTCTGCCCTTGAAGGTAACATAGGATTGAATTACATAGCCCAGTGGACTTATTCATTAGGCGTTAGTGTGCCACAGGGACTTGGAACCGGCAGTCTTTACACCAACAATATAGACTCTCCGTTGGAAGTCAGGAATGGTAGGTTGTGGCATACAAACAGCAAGTGGGGAAGTTTGTAAATGCACAAAAGATATTACATATCGGGAAAAGAGTTTAGCAAAGACGAATTGTTGAACTATTGCAAAGAAAAAATAATTGATTCTTTTGTCCCTCAGTGGGAAAAAGATGTTTATAATTTCATTTTGCAATGGTTCGATAGCACCCCTTATGTTTGTGCCCATACATCAGGAACAACAGGGAAGCCTAAGCAAATAAGACTCCCTAAAGAACTAATGAGAAAATCTGCCATTAGTACAGTCACATTCTTTAATCTTAAAGCAAGGAATATTGCCCTTTTGTGTCTTTCCGTAAATTATATAGCCGGAAAGATGATGGTTGTCAGGGCACTGGAAAGTGCACTCGACCTTGTTCTTTGTGAACCAGCAATAGAAGCCCTTGGTCAGATAAAAGCAGAGATTGATTTCTGTGCAATGGTCCCTTATCAGGTAAGTCAGTCATTGGAAAAATTCCCCAATATATTTTCTCAAATTAAAACACTGATAATAGGTGGTGCAGGCGTGAGTTCTGACTTGTTAGAGAAGATTCAAAGAATAGAAACCCAATGTTATTCCACATATGGGATGACAGAAACTATGTCTCATATTGCACTTATGAGGTTGAATGGGGGTAAAGATGATTTCTACAGGTGTTTGCCTGGCATTGAAATATCGTTGGATGAGAGGGGATGTCTGGTCATAAAATCATGGGGAGGCGAGAATATTGTTACCAACGATTTGGTAGAAATAGTTGGCGACAAATGTTTTATATGGCAGGGACGCTACGATAATGTTATTAACAGTGGTGGAATAAAGCTTATTCCGGAAAGTCTGGAGCAAAAAATATCCGGATTTCTGAAGGACAGGTATGTGTTTACCTCCGTTAAAGACGATTATCTTGGCGAAAAGCTTGTCTTGGTAATAGAATCAGAACCTTTTCCAGAGAATGATATGAAAGTTTTAAAGGAGAATTTAAAAACTAAGCTAGGCAGGTATGAAATGCCCAAACAGATAGTCTTTGTAAATGAGTTTAAAGAAACCACTTCAGGTAAGATTATCAGAAATGGTCTCCTTAAATAATGTATTATAATTTTAAAGCCGCTTTAATGTAGTTGTAAACAACTTTTTGCATTAATTCCGCATTCGAATATTCTTCGCTGTCAATACTTGTGTTTGCCTCAAGAGAATTACAAATCTGATCTATTGCAGGATCGTTTGCAGTGTCATCGCTACGCTCATCCATATTGTAAATATCAACAAGTTGCATCTTGTTAATTAATTCCAGACATATATTTCTTTGTAGCATTAAAGCTTCCTCCGGATATGTCTCTTTTGTAAAGATTATTGAGATAAGACTATCTATTAGAAGTTCTCCGTATAAATAAAGTAGAATCACCCTATTTCTTAGAGCATCTATAATCAATTCATTATCGTTACTGTTTTCTATTATGTTTGAACTGCAATAGTAAATAATCAAAGCAGTATCGATTTCTTCATCCTCATTTTGCGGTATTTCTAACTGAATAGCCTGGGTAAGGCATTTGGCAAGCTTATTCGAAGAAGCTTTATTGAGGTTTTTTATTATGAGGTGACGATTATTATAAATATCTTTTAATAATTTTCGTGATTCGGAATGTTTGCCTTGTTCATTCAAATCTAAGCAAAGATCAATCTTTTCGGAATAGTCTTTAGATATCATTCTTTAAATCTTTATGGTTAGTTTTTTAAACTGCAATATAATTAATTATAAGCACTAATCTTATTGCAGTTTAAAATGGACTTTATATTATTCACTAAAGTTTGTCCAGCCCTGGGCTTTAAGCTCTAAAGTGTTTCCGTCTCTTGTCTGTAGTTTGCAACCCTCTTCCTTGGAAGTGATGTGACCAATGATTTTTATGTCCTGTAAATCTTTGATCTTGTCATGTTGATCCAAAGGTATTGTGAAAAGTAATTCGTAATCTTCCCCACCGTTTAAGGCACATATGGTAGAACTCATATTGAATTCCTCAGCCATTTTATATGTCTGGTAGTCTATAGGAATTTTTTCTTCATAAATAACACATCCTTTATGGGAATCGTTGCATATATGCATTACCTCAGAGGCTAAACCGTCGGATATATCTATCATTGCAGTTGGTGTGATATTCTTTTCTTCCAAAATCTTCACAACATCAAGTCTTGCTTCCGGTTTAAGCTGTCTTTCAAGAATATAATCGAAACCGTCAAGATTAGGCTGAACACTAGGATTCTCGTTAAATAATTTTTTTTCTCTCTCCAACAACTGTAATCCCATATATGCCGCACCTAAATTACCTGTCACGCAAATCAGATCGTTTTCGTTTGCCGTATTTCTGTATGTGATTTTGTCATCATCACCCTCTCCGATAACGGTGATGGAAATACACATCCCTGTAAGAGAAGATGTGGTGTCCCCCCCAATAAGGTCGATATTATAATTATCGCAGGCCAGATATATCCCCTTGTAAATTTCTTCCATAGCTTCCAAAGAAAATTTTTCAGATATAGCAATAGAAACAGTAATCTGTTTTGGTTGTGCATTCATTGCACAAATATCCGACAGATTGCTAATAACAGCTTTGTATCCTAAGTGTTTTAGAGGAGTGTATGTCAAATCGAAATGAATGCCTTCGATTAACATGTCTGTGCTTATTATAGTTTTCTTGTCTTTATAATCAAGAACGGCAGCATCATCTCCAATACCTTTTACAGTAGATTTGTGCTTTAATTTTAGACTGCCTGTTAAATGATTTATTAAGCCGAATTCTCCTAGCTCAGAAAGTTTTGTTCCTTTTGTATGATCTTTAATCATTTCTTTGATTTTTTAATGAAATGCAAATTTATAATTTTCTTTTTAAATAAGGTGGAACAATTACAGTATGAGGTACGGAAAAGATATTTTGGAAGCTGTTTTTTTTGAATAAGAATATTACTTTTAATTTAGAGGAAAAATATCGCTTCTCAATTCGCTATTTTTATAATAATCCTTTTTGATGTAATTATTCTTCGCTATTTAACCATAATTGTACTATAACAACTCCAGACTTTATACTAGGTTTATACTAGGTTTGTACTAGGTTTTTACTAGCTCAATAGTATAAACCTGGTTTGAAGTATTGGTGTATATTGTACATAATCAGAGGGAAATGGGTGGAGGTGTAGGTAATGGTGGAATGACTGGGTTATTTTCACTATACACTGGAGTTTATATTTTTTCTTATTTATACGTGGTCTAAATAAAACTATATGGAAAAATATTTGTATTTTTGTTGTCCAAAGACTAATAATTTATTTTATTAGGAATAAAAATTTTTACCTTTGTTGACCTAAATAAATGGTTATGGCTAGTGAACAAGATAATATAATAGAAGAGGTTACCGGCGGAGAGTATAAATATGGTTTTGTTTCCAAGATTGACACAGAAACTATAGGGAAGGGATTGAATGAGGATGTTGTTCGTTTGATTTCAGCCAAGAAGGGTGAACCTGAATGGTTGTTAGAGTATAGGCTAAAGGCTTACCGTCATTGGCTTACATTGGAAGTTCCCAATTGGGCTCATTTGAATATTCCACCTATAGATTATCAGGATGTAATATACTATGCTGCTCCTAAGCAGGAAGTTGCCAAATCCTGGGACGATGTTGATCCTGAGTTAAAAGCTACATTCGATAAGTTAGGTATACCTTTGGATGAGCAGAAGGCTCTTTCCGGAATGGCTGTTGATGCTGTTATGGATAGTGTGTCTGTTAAAACAACTTTTAAAGATACTTTAGCAGAAAAAGGAATCATTTTTAGTTCTTTTTCTGAAGCAGTAAAGGAACATCCTGATCTGATAAAGAAATATCTGGGATCGGTGGTTTCTTATAAAGATAATTTCTTTGCTGCTCTTAATTGCGCTGTATTCAGTGATGGTTCGTTTTGTTATATTCCTAAGGGGGTAAGATGTCCTATGGAATTATCTACATATTTTAGAATCAATGCCGCTAATACAGGTCAGTTTGAGAGAACCTTGATTGTTGCGGAAGATGACAGCTATGTTAGTTATCTTGAAGGATGTACAGCACCTCAAAGAGATGAGAATCAGCTTCATGCTGCTATTGTGGAAATCATAGCTAAAGAAAGAGCTGAGGTGAAATATTCCACAGTACAGAATTGGTACCCTGGAAATAAAGATGGTAAGGGTGGTATATATAATTTTGTTACCAAAAGGGGAATATGTGAGGGCGATTATTCAAAAATAACCTGGACACAGGTGGAGACTGGTTCTGCCGTTACATGGAAATATCCAAGTACAATATTAAAAGGAAATAATAGTAGTTCTGAATTTTATTCTGTTGCTGTTACTAATAATTATCAACAGGCAGATACCGGGACTAAAATGATACATATAGGTAATAATACCAGATCGACTATAGTTTCGAAAGGTATTTCTGCAGGTAAAAGCAGTAATAGTTACCGTGGTCTTGTAAAAGTGGCTCAAAACTGTCAGAATGCAAGAAATTTTTCTCAGTGTGATTCTTTATTGCTGGGCGATGAGTGTGGAGCTCATACATTCCCATATATTGAGGTGGCAAATCCAACAGCTAAAGTTGAACATGAGGCTACAACTTCCAAGATTGGTGAAGATCAGATTTTTTACTGTAATCAAAGAGGGATTTCAACTGAAGATGCCATCGGGCTTATTGTTAATGGATACGCTAAAGAGGTTATTAATAAAATGCCTATGGAATTTGCAGTTGAGGCTCAGAAGTTATTACAGATAAGCCTGGAAGGAAGTGTGGGTTAAATTATTTTAAATTCTAAGAAAATTATTAGATATGCTTGTTATTAAAGATTTACATGCAAGAATTGAAGGGAAAGAAATACTTAAAGGAGTTAACCTTGAAGTTAAACCCGGTGAAGTTCATGCTATCATGGGTCCTAATGGGGCAGGTAAGAGTACTTTGGCATCTGTTTTGGCAGGTAGAGAGGTATTTGAAGTAACAAAAGGAGAAGTTAGTTTTCAGGGAAAGAACTTACTTGAAATGCCGGCAGAAGATAGATCGAGAGAGGGATTGTTTTTAAGTTTTCAGTATCCTGTGGAAATTCCCGGTGTTAGTACCGTTAACTTCTTAAAGACAGCAGTAAATGAGCATCGTAAATATAACGGTTTAGATCCTTTGTCGGCAGGAGATTTTCTAAGATTGATGAGAGAAAAGAAAGATCTTGTTGAAATAGATTCTAATCTTATGAACCGTTCAGTAAATGAAGGTTTCTCCGGGGGAGAAAAAAAGAAAAACGAGATATTCCAGATGGCTATGTTAAAGCCTAAATTATCTATTCTTGATGAGACAGATTCTGGTCTTGATATAGATGCTCTAAGAATAGTGGCCAATGGTGTTAATAAGTTGAAAACACCAGAGAATGCTACTGTTGTGATTACTCACTACCAAAGATTATTGGATTATATCGTTCCTGATGTTGTTCACGTATTATATAACGGAAGAATTGTTAAGACAGCCGGACGTGAGTTAGTTGCTGAGCTTGAGGAAAAGGGATATGATTGGATAAAGAAAGAGGTTGACAATCAATAATGCTTTTAATTGCATAGATATGGGTGATATAAATACAATAAATAAAGATTTCGAAGATCTGTTTAATGCTGGTAAAGAGCTGCTTGAGACAGGAGTTCACCCTTTGATGAACGAGAAAAGAAATGATGCAATTAAATCTTTTCTTGATAAAGGAATACCTTATAAGCATGAGAATTATAAATATACTGATTTAAGAACTGCTTTTGCTCATGATTATAAAGTGGTTTTTAAATATCATAAACAAGATGTTGATCTCAATGAGGTTTTTAAGTGTGAGGTTCCTGATTTGGATACTCATATGATTCTGACTACTAACGGATGGTATTATCTTAGAAATAATAAGCTTCAGGGACTTCCTGAGGGTGTTATTGTTTGTAGTTTGCAGGAAGCTTCAGTTAAATATCCGGAGATATTTGAAAAACATTATTCAAAATATGCCAAGGCAGACGATAGTCTTGTTAACCTGAACACTGCTTTTGCTCAGGATGGAATATTTGTTTATGTGCCTAAGAATGTGGTTCTTGAAAGAACTCTTCAGGTTGTAAATCTGATGAGGGCTAATTCAGACCTATTGAGTTTTCAAAGGAATTTAATAATAATTGAAGATAATGCACAGGCAAAGGTTCTTTTGTGCGATCATACTCTGAGCGACCAAAAATTCCTTTCAAATAATGTTACTGAGGTGAGTGTTGGGAAAAATGCTTTTTTCGACATATACAGTCTTCAGTCACAGCAGCTTAGTGCTACTCAGGTTAATTCTGTCTTTATTCGTCAGGATGAGAGTTCTAACGTGATGTCTAACACTGTTTCTCTTTATGGAGGTATTATACGTAACAATATTTACGTATCTCTTGAAGGGGAAAGGGCAGAGAATGAAACCTACGGTATGTATCTTACCGATAAGAATCAGCATGTTGATAACTTTACTGTTGTCGATCATGTTGTTCCTCAGTGTATTAGTAACGAGCATTTTAAAGGGGTTTTGGATGATGAGTCTACCGTTGCTTTTACGGGAAGAATAAATGTAAAACCTAATGCTCAAAAGACTGAAGCATTCCAGAATAATAATAATCTGTTGTTATCAGATACTGCAAAAGTATTTGCCAAACCTCAGCTTGTTATTGATGCTGATGATGTAAAATGTAGTCATGGTGCAACAGTTGGTCAGATTGATGAGGATGCTACATTCTATTTAAGATCGAGGGGTATTGGAGAGAAAGAGGCAAGGATGATGATGATGTTTGCATTTACTCATGAGATTATAGGTAAAATAAGGATTGAACCTATAAAAAATAGAATAGGGGAGTTGGTTGAGAAGAGATTAAGAGGGGAATTATCGAAATGTACTAACTGTGCTATGCATTGTAATAAATAAATTTTAAGGGATTATGCTTGATGTAAAAAAAATTAGGGAAGATTTTCCTATACTCGGTGAAACAGTGTATGGAAAACCCTTAGTTTATCTTGATAACGGGGCAACTACTCAAAAACCAAAACAGGTTATTGACAAGATTGCCGAGTATTATCTTAAATATAATTCCAATATTCATCGTGGTGTGCATTATTTAAGTAATAAATGCACAGATGCTAATGAGGAAGCTCGCGAGATTGTGAGATCTTTTATCAACGCTGAGAAAACACGTGAAGTAATATTTACAAGTGGAACAACCGAGAGTGTAAATCTAATTGCTAATTCCTTTGGTTATAAATTTATAAATGAGGGTGATGAGGTGATTGTTTCAGAAATGGAACACCACTCTAATATTGTTCCCTGGCAGATGCTTTGTGAGAGGAAAGGGGCTGTTCTCAAAGTTTTGCCTTTTGATGAGAATGGGGAATTAATCCTTGATAAGCTTAGTGATCTTTTCACAGATAGAACAAAATTGCTTTGTGTTAATCATGTTTCGAATTCTTTGGGTACTGTTAACCCAATAAAGAAAATTATTGATTATGCACATTCACGCAATGTACATGTAGTTATTGACGGTGCTCAATCGGTACAACATATTGCTGTTGATGTGAGAGAACTGGATTGTGACTTTTTTGTTTTTTCTGGTCATAAATTATATGCTCCTACTGGAGTGGGGGTTTTATATGGTAAAGAAAAATTACTAGAGGAAATGCCTCCATGGAAAGGCGGTGGAGAAATGATAAGTGAGGTTTCTTTTGCGAAAACCACATATAATGAATTGCCTTTTAAGTTTGAGGCAGGAACTCCTAACTATGTGGGTAATATTGCTCTTGGTGAAGCAATAAGATATGTCCAGAATATTGGAATAGATAATATTGCTGATTATGAGCACGAGCTTTTGACTTATGCAACGGAGAAACTTAGCAAAATTGCGGGATTGGAAATATTTGGAAAGGCTAAATGTAAGGCTTCTCTTATTTCTTTTCTTGTAAAGGGGATTCATCCCTACGATATGGGCACTATGCTAGATAAGATGGGAATTGCAGTCAGAACAGGAACTCATTGTACGGAAACTGTAATGCAGCATTTCGGAATTAGCGGAACAGTCAGGGCTTCATTTGCTTTTTATAATACTAAAGAGGAAATAGATATACTGGTTGCAGGGATTGAGAAGATTTGCAAAATATTTAAGATATAATTTGGTTCTATGACAATTAATGAGATACAAGAACAGATAGTTGAGGAATTCTCTCTTTATGAGGATTGGATGGACAAATATGCTTATATAATAGAGCTGGGTTCTGAACTTCCTTCTCTTGATAGTACATACCATACTGAGGATAATTTGATTAAAGGTTGTCAGTCTAAAGTATGGTTTCATGCATCTTTTGAAGATGGTTTGATTAAGTTTCAGGCCGACAGCGATGCTATTATTACTAAGGGTATTGCTGCAATATTAATAAAAGTTTTTTCCGGGCAGAAGCCTGAGGATATTATAAATGCTGATTTGCAGTTTTTAGACGATATAGGTCTTAAACAGCATTTGTCTCCGACACGCTCAAATGGACTGTTGTCTATGGTGAAGCAAATTAAATTGTACGCATTGGCTTATAGTCAAATAAATAAATAACAATATATCTATGTCTTTGAATTTTATGGAATCGGCAATAGTTGAGGTATTAAAAACGGTTTACGATCCGGAGATTCCTGTTAATATATGGGAGCTGGGTCTGGTTTATGAAATTAAATTCGAAAAAAAGGATGAGGTGAAGATTGTTATGACTCTTACAGCTCCTGGTTGTCCTGTGGCTGATCAGATTCTGCAGGAGGTTCACGATAAGGTTTTGGCTATTCCTGAAATCAGCAAGGTAGATGTTGAGCTTACTTTTGAACCGACATGGACTCCTGATAATATGAGTGAAGAGGCTAAACTGGAACTTGGTTTTTTATAGAAGAATAATTGAATTCATTACTTATTACATTATTGCTATAATAACAATCTTTCCTAGTCTCTGATTTTGAAAGAATTAAAAGAAACATTAAATTTATATGGTAATTGTCAGTTACCATATGAATTTAATGTTTTTTCATGAAAAAACTCCACCTTCAGGATAGCAATAGTTTTCAGAAACATAGCTTTATTAGGGAAGATAATCAATTACTTCCTTTCTCTGAGAATATAAGAAACAGATGTAAACATGTTGTTAGCAAGGAAGATGAATTGTGTGGCGGAAAATCTCTTGGCTCCTATTCCAACGGGTATTTATACTATGGGGTTCAACGGCTAAATAATTTGTTCGTTTTCAGGGAATATGCCCCAAATGCAAAATCAATTTATTTAATAGGTGACTTCAATAACTGGGAGGAGAAATCCGAGTTTAAATTCCTGTATCTTGACAATGGTATATGGGAATTGAAGTTATGTAATGATTTGGTAAATGAGGGGGATGAGTATCTGTTAATGATTTACTGGGAGGGTGGAAAGGGCAGGCGTATACCTGCATATGCCCGCAGGGTTGTTCAGAATAAAGAAACTACTCTTTTTAATGCCAGTCTTTATGTTCCTAAAGAATATAAATGGGAATATTCCAGAGTGAAAATAGAAACTCCCTTGATATATGAGCTTCATATTGGAATGTCCGGGGAGGGTGAAGGAATAACCACTTTTAATGAATTCAGGGAAAACGTATTGCCATATATTGCAGATTGTAATTATAATGTTATTCAGTTAATGGGTATTCAGGAACATCCATACTATGGCTCTTATGGCTATCATGTAGCAAACTTTTATGCTGTCAGTAGCCGGTTTGGGACTCCTGATGACTTGAAGAAATTAATCGATCAGGCTCATGGACTTGGAATTGCCGTTGTGATAGACCTTATTCATTCGCACAGCATAAGGAACGAAAATGAGGGGATAGGGAATTATGATGGCGATCCGGAATTGTTTTTCCATTCTGGAGACAGAAGAATTCATAAGGCCTGGGATTCCCTGTGCTTTAATTATTCAAAGAATTGTGTATTGCACTTTTTGTTATCCAATTGTAAGTATTGGCTTGATGAGTATAATATAGATGGATTCAGGTTCGACGGGGTGACCAGTATGATTTATAAAGATCATGGTCTGGGGAAAGATTTTCTTTCTTACCACATGTACTATGATGGTAATCAGGATGAGGATGCCCTTGTTTATCTTGCTCTTGCAAATAAGTTGATTCACGAGGTTTATCCCGATGCAATATCGATTGCCGAAGAGATGAGTGGTATGCCTGGAATTTGTTCTGAGGTTGAGGATGGTGGCTATGGATTTGACTACCGTCTGGCTATGGGTATACCCGATTATTGGATAAAGATTATTAAAGAGTGTAAAGATGAGGACTGGAATCCCGGGGATATCTTCTTTCAATTAACAAATAACAGGAACGAGGAGAAGCCAATAAGTTATTGCGAGTCGCACGATCAGGCCTTAGTGGGGGATAAGACAATTATATTTAGGCTGCTGGGAAAGGATATGTACGATAAGATGAGTAAATTTACTGTTTCTCTAAATGTTGACAGGGGTATGGCATTGCATAAGATAATAAGGTTGATGACTTTTGGGACTTCAGGTGGGGGATATCTTAATTTTATGGGTAACGAATTTGGACACCCCGAATGGATTGATTTTCCCAGGGAGGGTAACAATTGGTCTTTCAGATATGCACGACGACAATGGAGTCTGCTTAAAGATAAAACTTTAAAATACCATTTTCTGGCTGATTTTGATGTTAAAATGCTGGAGCTGGAAATGAATTATTCTTTTATTAATTCAACCCGGCCTGTTAAAGTTTTTGAGATGAGCGAGGCTCAGCTGCTTGCTTTTTCAAGGGGTGATTTGTTGTTTGTTATTAATCTGAATCCTGTAGGATCTTTTAAGGATCTGAGCATAAAAGTGGTACCGGGTAAATATAAAATTGTATTAAATACAGATAGTACTATGTTTGGAGGACATGGCAGGGTTGACGATAGTATGTTGTACTATTCCAGTGGAGCCGATCTTAAAATATATTTGCCGGCTCGCACTGGTATAGTCTTTAAAAGATTGAAAAGTAGAACAGTATACTAAATCCATTTTACTAATGGAAAGTCCATTTTGTTTGGCAAAAGTGGGTTTCGGGGATATACCCTGAATCCCAGGTTGAACGAACCTGCTGCGGAAAGACTTGCGGTAACTCCCCAGGTGGATTTTTCCTCATTCATTGATATTAATTCTGCCTGATAGGTGTCTACAATCTTTCCTTTGCAATTTGACACAATAAGGTCAATTCCTATGTCTTCCGGATTTAAGTTTTTTATCCTTACATCAATCTCGCCGGAATATACGTTGCCTACATAAAATTCATTCTCTTCATTACCAATAAGACGGAAGTCTAGAATTCTGATATACTTCCACTCACGCAGTAGTTTATGCTTCCATTCAGAAAGATCAAAAATCTTTTCATATTTATTCTCTTTGAGCTGTTCGTATCTTTCATAAAGCCTGTTGTAGAATTTGTTTTGGTAATCGTCCAGCATTCTTTTTGTGGTAAACATTGGTGCTATCTGGGAAAATGAGTTTTTTATGTAGCTGACCCATTTCTCGGAATATCCTGATTCGCCATATTTGTATTCGTAGAAAGTTGGTGCAATTTCTTGTTCTATTATCTGATATATTGACTCTGCATCGAATTCATCCTGAAATACCTGATTCTCGAATGTTCTTTCCATTGGTAATGCCCATCCGGCATTTTCTTTGTATCCTTCAACCCACCAGCCATCTAATACACTGAAATGCAGGGTTCCGTTCATTACGGCCTTCTGACCGCTTGTTCCGGATGCCTCAAGTGGCCTGGTTGGTGTATTAAGCCATACGTCTGCTCCCTGAACAAGTAGTTTTGCCAGATACATGTTGTAGTCCTCAAGGAATAGTATCCTTCCCTGGAATTCAGCCTTGCGGGAAAATTCTATGATCATCTTTATCAGATCCTGACCTGCTTTATCGTTGGGGTGGGCTTTCCCGGCAAATATTAATTGTATGGGTCTTTCGGGATTATTTAATATGGTTTCAAGTCTTTTCTCATTATGGAACAGAAGATGAGCTCTTTTATATGTTGCGAATCTTCTTGCAAAGACTATGGTTAATATTTTCTCATCCAGCTTGTTTTGCATATTAACTATTGCCTTGGGGTCTTCTTGTCTCATTATAAGTGAGTCCTGAAGTTTTGTACGTATGTATTTTATGAGTTTCTTTTTTAGATATTGTTTGGTTAGCCATATCTGATTTGAGGGAACTGAGTCTATCATCTTAAAGCATTCTTTGCTGCTGAAGTCAACTTTTTCTCCGTTGTTTTGATTTATGAAGATTTTTTTCCACTCTTTTGCAGACCATGATGGTACGTGTACACCGTTGGTAACGTAATTAATATGGAGCTCTTCGGGTAGATATCCTTTCCAAAGACCGGCAAATAGCCGTTTACTGACATCTCCGTGTAGCTTGCTGACTCCATTGACTTCTTGCGAAAGGTGACAGGCAAGGAAGCTCATATTGAATTTTGTTGAAGAATTTCTGTGACTGCTTCTTCCTAATCCCAAAAATTGTTGCCAGCTAAGATTAAGCCTTGATGGGTAATGCGACATATATATCCTTATAAGACTTTCATCGAACTCATCGTGACCGGCGGCAACGGGCGTATGGGTTGTAAATAATGATGAAGATCTGACAAGTTCTTCTGCTTCTGTATATGTGAGGTTTTCTTCCTGGATAAAATATCTTAGGCGTTCGAATGCAATAAAGGCACTGTGCCCTTCGTTTAAATGATAAATATCTGGCATAATCTTTAATGCTTTTAGGGCTCTTATGCCTCCTATTCCAAGTACTATCTCTTGTTTTAAGCGGTTTTCGTTGTCTCCTCCGTATAATTGATGGGTGATGCTCTGGTCTTCATCGTGGTTGTCTCCAAAATCAGTATCAAGAAGATATATATTTACTCTTCCTACTTTTAGTTCCCATATTCTTAAATGAACTACTCTTCCTGGAAAATTTAAGTGGACATATATGGGCTCTCCATGCTCGTCTTTCATTAATTTAATAGGAAGATCTGTAAAGTGCTGGTATTCCAGAACACTTTGTTGACTTCCGTCGAAAGATAACTTTTGCTTGAAGTATCCATATCGGTACATTAAACCTATACCAACTATGTTTGCCTTTCTGTCACTGGCTTCTTTTATATAGTCTCCTGCAAGTATGCCAAGACCTCCGGAATATATTTTTATGGATTGATGAAATCCATATTCCATACTGAAATAAGCTACCTGTGGTCGTTCTTTTGAAATATCTGCGTTCATATAGTCCTGATATTCGGAATATACTTGAGATACTTTTTCCATAAATACGGAATCGGATCCTAAGTTTTTAAGCCTCTTGTAGTCTATCTGGTTAAATAATTTTATTGGATTGTGTTCGCTTGTTTTCCATATTTCAGGATCCATATTCTTAAATAATTCCTTGGCACAGTCATTCCAACTCCACCAGATATTGTTTGCTATTTCGTGCAGTGGTTTTAGCTTCTCTGGTATAGTTAATTTTACTATCACATTTCTCCATCTGGGGGTTGATACATAGTGAGATAATCTTTTTGCCGTTAGTTTTGTTGAAATTGAGGGGGCGACAAGTATTCTTGATTTTCTTTTAATTGCGATATCTGCTGCCTTCTGGTAGGAGTTAATGTATTCTTTAAAAAGATTGTCCCATGAAGCTTCCATTGCGATGTTTCTTGCGGAGATTTGAAATTTTATTTTTTCAGTCTCATCTGCCTCTGCATGCCTGGTTATTGCATCGCATATCTGCGTTATGACCTCTGTGTCGTTATCGTCGTTTCTGTTTATAATTGTTATTCCTGACCTATCTCCTTGATAATTATCGTCTATCCAGTGGGCAAAACCGCATAAAGTGGTATTTACTGAAGGAACGCAATAAGCAAGACTTTCAAGGGGGGTATATCCCCAGGGTTCGTAGTAGGAGGCAAAGACGGAAATATCAAGACCTGCTAGCAGATCGTAGTATTCCATATTGAATACTCCGTCATAACCAAATAAATACGATGGCACAAAGATGACTTTTACCTTGTCTTGTTTACAGTTGGTTAAGTTTGCATCTTTTAAAGCATTTAATATAGGGTCGTTTTGTTCGTTATGAAGATTATGTGTTAAGTAGTTTTTACATTCTGTTCGTTTAGAAAAATCAAGGGTTTTAAATTTTTCATAGATAGGCCCGTAATTGTGTGCAGGAATAAAAAAATATGCCAGCAGGTTGGTGTCTTCTTTTTTGTTGAGCTCTCCCAGTGCTTTAATATATACATCCAGTCCTTTTGTCCTGAATTCGTATCTTCCACTTGTTCCGCATATAAGTACATCGTCAGCGATTTTGTGCCCGGTAATTGATTCTGCCATTTCTATGAGTAATTTTCTGGCAACTTGTTTTTTTTCACTTAATGAATCAAAATCGGGAATCATGTCCGGGTCTATGCCATTGTGAGTTACTACATCAACATCTTTATTTAGTAATAACTTGCATTCGTTGGCTGTTATTTCACTGACGGTAGTGAACACGTCGGCTTGCTGTGCGCTGGTTTTTTCTATAGAGTGTTTTGATACTATGTTAAAATCTCTGGCTACATTGTCGCTGTTATAGAGAGTGAGGTTTTTATATAACTTTTGATTGTTACCTGTCAGTGTCCTTCCGGTTATTGTTGCATGAGTAGTAAATACCGTTCCTACTTGGGGCAGGTTCTTTTTAAGATATAGAATCCCCGATCCTGTCATCCATTCGTGAAAGTGGGCTACAAGTCTTATCTTTTGGTCAATGTAATAATTAACAAAGCTTTCTATTATCATTCCTGCTGCGTATCCGAATATGGTGGGCTCAATGTAGTCCCAGTGTCCTGATAGTGAGTCTACTTTGTATGTCTCCCAAAGGTCTGTAAATATCTTGTTTTTGTCTTCTGTTATTCCTGAAAAATCAATTAAAATAACTTTTGGTCTGCTTGGAATATTCCATCTTCCCACCCTTACTCTCAGTCCAACAGGTATTGCATTATTAATCCATCCTGTAAACAGATTCCTGTCTTCTATGAATTCGGAATTTTCCACATCGTGTCTTAATATATCGGGGCCTAGTAAGATGTAATTTTTGTTTGAGTATTCTTTTACATATTTGGCTTTGGTACTGATTACTGTGTGTATGCCGCCTACTTTGTTGCAGACTTCCCAACTGGTTTCAAAAATGTAGTTTATTGAATCATTTATGGTATCCATGGCTAATCGTCTTTGAGTGAATTGTTTATCTTTATGAAAAAATCGCTTAATATGTTCATGTAGTTTATATATGCATCATATGGTGAGTTGTAGGGGGTAAAGTATGAATGAACTTCTCCATCGGTAAGATATTTGGTGCTCATATAGTAAAAATGATCGCTGGTTTGTAGGTAGTCCCAGTCTTTTTGAATAATACTGTCATTGCATTTTTCTACTTTTTCTTTCAGGGAATAGAGTCTGTCAAAGGCATCTTCCTGCATGGGGTTCCCTAACCACGCCGTTGTATCTCTTTCTTCATCTGCCCAGGAAATAGGGTAGGGCACATGGATAGATGATATGGGCTGTAGTTTACTTATGGCCTCTGAGGGGGTGATAAATGTGTAATCGGTGTTATTGAGAATTGTTTCCGGCAGTTTCTCTAAAAAATTAAATATACCTGTATCTTCCCAATGGTGTTCACCGAAAGTTTCATAATCCATGAAGAGATTTACAATTTCATCGTTTTCTTCGACGTTATTAAGCCAGTTTGCGAATTTTTCTGTGGTTAATGGATATTCATCCCATGTTTTGTTGGAAAATCTAAATGCTATATCATCGCTGAATCTGAAATTTTTTAATAATAGTTTTAGACGGGGTTCAATGGGGTTGCAATAAAGGAAATTAGGACTTTTCCATCCTAATATGTGTTTTGCTCCTTCTGTTAGTATTCCTTTGAAGCCCATTTGTGCGACTAATTCTCCTATCTTGTCGGAATATATTAATTCTGTATTTCTGAATACGGAAACATCCTTGCCAAAGTATTTCTTGGTTGTTGCTGCGTGTTTTTTAACTTGCCTTTCGAATTCTTCATTGTCTTTTAACGCAACAAGGGAGTGGGAATATGTTTCGGCAAGGAATTCCACATTTTTATGACTTGCAAGTTTTTTAAAACTCTCTATTACTTCTGGGGCATATAGTTTAAATTGGTCTATTGTTGTTCCGGAAATAGAGAAGGCTAACTTGAATTTGTCTCCCAATTTATCCAAAAGATCTCCTAAAAGTTTATTTGTCGGCAGGTAACATTTATTTGAAACTCGTTGTATTATTGACTCGTTGAGGTAGTCGTCATAGTAATAGTGGTCGTTTCCTATGTCAAAAAAACTGTATTTCTTTAATCGGAAAGGCTGGTGTACCTGGAAATATAGGCATATATGTTTCATCTGTTGTTATGTTTTTCAGGTTTTTATTTGGGGCTTAGTGTTGATATTTATTTGTGAACAGATTCGTATAATTCTTTGACTTTTCTTGCTGCATTTTCCCATTTAAGATTGTTTACCTCTTGCCTGCTGTATTTGTTGCACATCTCCTGTATTCCTTTATAGTTTAAAATTCCATATATTGAATCTGCTATACTATCTATATCCCAATAATCTAATTTTATGGCATATTTTAGGATTTCTGAGACTCCAGATTGTTTGGAAATGATTACCGGGACATTAGAATGCATTGCTTCCAGTGGTGATATGCCAAAAGGTTCGGATACGGAGGGCATCACGTATACGTTGCTAATGGTAAACATTCGCTTTACATCTTCTCCTTTAAGAAAACCTGTAAAGTGGAATTTATGACCTATTTTTAATCTTGCAGTATATAATACCATACTATTCAGCAGGTCTCCACTTCCTGCCATGACAAAATGGACATTGGGATCTTTCTGAAGAACTTTATAGGCTGCTTCTATAAAATACCCAGGGCCTTTTTGATGGGTTACCCTTCCCAGAAATGTTACTACTTTACCATCTATACTGCTGTTGGTTGATAATTCATTTATAAATGGCTCTACGGCGTTGTGTATAGTTACTATTTTCTCTGGTGGTATGTCGTAGTTATTTATAATTATATTTTTGGTTAAATCACTAACTGCTATTATTTTATCTGCATTTAGCATGCCTGCCTTTTCTATATTGTATACAGTCTGATTAATATTATTGCCGCTTCTGTCAAATTCTGTAGCATGTACATGAATTATAAACGGTTTATTACTTATTTTTTTTGCGGCTATACCTGCTGGATATGTTAACCAGTCGTGTGAGTGTATAACATCGAAGTTACGGTGTTTTGAAAGTTCCATTGCAACTAAAGAGTAATTTGCTATTTCCTGAAATAGATTATTCCCATATCCGCCCTTAAATTGAAATTTTCCTTTTTTGTTTTTGTTTATCTGGGTTTTATGATTTTTTGTTGTTTTGCTTTCTTTCAAATATTCCTCAGGCGTGCAATATGGTGTTAGATACGATTCTATTTCTGTTAGTTTTACTTCTTCAAGAATTTCTTTTAGAACGACTAATCTCTGGTTTATTTCTATAGTATCAGCACCTTTTATATCTACGTCGTCTAAATGTTCATCTCCAAATTTTTTGGGTATTATAAAGTCAATGTCTACTCCTCCAACTTTTACTAATCCTTTTGTCAACCCGTAGCAAGCAGTTCCTAATCCTCCCGATATGTGAGGGGGAAATTCCCATCCAAACATTAATACTTTCATTTTAATTATATTCTTTTATCATGTTTATAATCTTTAATAAAGCGGAAACACTCCATGCCTGTGATATTGCTCCTCGTGCACTGTGCGGTGGATCTCCATCGTATATCTCGGAAATAGTGCCTATGCCATGGTTTTTTACTTCGGGTTCAAAGTTCTCTACTATCTTTTTGATAAAAGGTATGCCTGTGTCTTTATGGAGATCAAGGTAGGTTGTGCAATAATATTCCAAAAGCCATGGCCATACAGTTCCCTGATGATAGGCTCTGTCCCTTTCTTTCTGGTCTCCTTTGTAGATACCACAGTATTGGGGATCCTTTGGGGACAGTGTCCTTAATCCTTTGGGTGTAAGGAGTTCTTTTGTGCATATATCAAGTATATATGTCTTTTTTTCTTTATCCAATGGACTGAATGGTAGTGCAGAGGCTATTATCATATTGGGTCTTACTTGCCAGTTTTTCCCTTCTTCATTTACAAAGTCGGCAAGATATTTTTTGTCATCATCCCAGAATGTCTCTATGAAGGATTCTTTAATTAATTTAGGAAGATCTTTCCATTCTTCAATGAATTGATTGTCGTTGGCTTCTTTTGCGATCTCAAGACTGTATGTTATTGCGTTATACCAAAGTGCATTTATTTCTACCTGGTAGCCGGTTCTTGGAGTTACAGGAATATTGTCAACCTGTGCATCCATCCATGTTAATGCTAGTTTCTTATTTCCTGCATAAATCAATCCGTTATTGTGCATCTTTATATATGGAATACCTTGTTTATATGAGGAAAGTATGTTTTTAATTACTTCGCAGAATATTTCCCATTTTTCTTTTTTTGTTGAAATATTGCAGGACTGTAATGCCATTATGAATAACAATGGGGCATCTACAGAGTTATAGGCCATGCTTTCTCCTTCTATTAAATTGGGGAATAATCCATTTGAAAAATTGTTTACCATGGAAAGAAGAACCTGCTTGCAACTTTCTTTGTTGGGGGATGAATAAGATAATCCGGGTAGTGCTATAAAGGTATCCCTGCCCCAAACAGAAAACCATGGATAACCGGCATTTATAACAATATTATTTCCTTTTTCGATAAAGAACTGGTTTGCTGCATTTTCCAGGCAGTCTTCAAAGTTTTCTCTTTTTATTCTTTTTGCGGCTTGTAAAGAAAATTTTTCATTTAGTTCATTTGGATCTATTTCCTCTGTTGATGCAGAAAAAATAACACTTTCCCCTTTTTTTAGCTCTAATTCAAAGTAGCCTGGAACAAATAAATCTTCCTTGTAGTCATATCCTCTCTTTAATTCTTCTATATATTCTATGTTATAGTACCACTCGGGTACTTGAATGAATTCTGCTTTTTGGGAAAATTGCATATGCAGGTAGGGGAATTTTTCATATAAACGGGATTTTATACCATTGGTTATATTTTCAATTTTAGTATTTACATAAAGGTTTGCTTTTGATAATTGGTGTATATTTCGAAAAGCTAAAAAAGGCTGGAATCTTAATTTTATTGTATTGGGGGATTCTTCTAAGGTATATTTGATTAATATATTATCCTGATGATCTATCATTATCGATTCTTTCCTTAATGTAATTGTTCCTACCTTGTAAATTGTTCCTACAACATTTTCTATGTAGAAATCATCAACATATTTATGACCCTTGGGACTAAAGTTATCACCAGCGTATTTGTGAATACCTAGGTTGAATTCAGAATTGCTATTTATAATTGTTTCATCCAGTGATGATAACAGCACAAATCTATGTTTCTCTAGCTCGGGTATGGGGCAAATCAGAAGTCCATGGTACTTTCTTGTGTTACATCCTATAATCGTTGTTAGGGAAAAAGCTCCTCCTCTGTTTGTCCTTAGGATTTCCTTGCTTAACGAATATTCAAGGTTTATTAATTGGGTTTTATCGAAGTTTAAATATTTCATAGCAAATTACTTTTTGAGAAGATGTATTGGGTAATTGTTGCTATATATTAACGAAAGCAAAGTGAAATTGTTTTACTAATTCGATAGTGAGAAACTGACAATTTGCTGTTTTTACAAATATTTTCCTTTTAGAAAAAAAGGGAAGGGTACCTGTAGATAGTAGGTACCCTTTGTTGTCTAAATTTTAAGAAACGGGAAACGAGTATTTTTACATTACAAATATGCGTTTTTTCTTTTAATTTAGTGTAAAAAAGTCTGTTCACTTTATGAATGGCCCAAATTTGCAAATGAATGGGCGTTTTTTTACTTTTACCCAACAATTATGTAAATACATTATTTAACCATATATTTGTATGGTCACAGTTATTTGTAAAATAAGTACTAAAAAATGGAAAATAATACGATAAAATGCCTGCTTGTAGATGATGAGGTTGAAGGATTGGATATGTTGGAGAGCTTGTTGTTTAGAACAAAAGATGTTGAAATTGTGGGTAAAATTAAGGATCCTAACCTTGTTGTAAGGGAGATTATTGATAAAACACCTGACATGATTTTTTTGGATATAAATATGCCGGATAAGTCAGGAATTGAAGTTTTAAAAGAAATAAATAACCTGAATCTGAATGTGAGGGTTGTTTTTGTGACTGCCTTCGATCATTTTGTATTCGATGCTTTAAAAAATTCTGCTTTCGATTATCTCGTTAAACCTATTGACCGGATTGAACTTCAGGAAACGTTAATCCGATACAGGCAGGATATGAGTAAAAATATAAGTTATAATGATTTCATAAAAACTTTAGATACTGTAAATAAAATTAAAATTAATGTGACCTTTGGCTCTTTGTTCTTTAATCCTGATGATATAGTGTATTTTGAGGCTGATGGTGCATATACATCTATAGTGTTGAAGGAAGGGAGAAAAGAGGTTTCGAGTTTACATTTAGGTAAACTTGAGGAAAAATTGAATGTTAATGGTTTTTTTAGGATATCACGATCTGTATTGATAAACCTTAAATATTTGACTAAACTGGATAAGAAAACCAGAACATGTACTTTAGTTATAGATGGAAAAACTAAAGATTTACCTGTATCAAAAGCAAGAATGCATCTGATTGATGAACATATATCATAATTAAATAAAATATGCTTAAAAAATATTTTAATAAAAAAAACCTCTATTATTTGTATACATCTCCTTGGGTGATAGCAATAATAGTGACTGTGTTGTATGTGATTATGTCTCCCAATTTGTTTAATAAATACAAAATAGAATATAGATTAAAGCTGTGTAAAGAGGATGCTCTGGAGATTTATGCGGACATGGATTGTGACGGAAAGGACGATGTTCTCAAAATACTGAAAGTCAAAAATAGCAATGAATATAAGATTGAAACATGTGGGAAGAATAAGTTGTTTAAAAGAATTCCTAATTTTACTAAATATCCGTTTATTGCCGATTGTGATGGAAATAAGGCTAAAGAACTATATTTTATTTCAAATTCTAAGGATTCAATTTGTCTTTCAGTATGGGATTTTAAGTGTAATAAAATAAGAAATGTTTTTCTTGGTAAAGATAATAGTTCCTATGATTTCGGATATCTTGGCTTTGCTGATGCAAATAATGATGGGAGTAAGGAATTTTATTTCTGGGTTTGTTCTAGAAGATTCGAGAATATTAGGTTTGTATGCAGATATGATATTAAGAATGATGTTTTAAAGAAAACAAGTGGCTTGGATGCGAGAATAAGAACAGTATATTTAAGTCCGTCAACTGATGATCCTAAAATTGTACTTACTACAAAATCATTTCCAACAAAAAACGAGCGGAAAGCAAATTATTCCGAAAAATTCGCATGGGGATTTATTCTGGATAAAAACTTAAATCAGGTTGCTGACCCTTTATGTATGGAGAAATCAAATTATTGTCTGGTTTGTATGAATATTAAGCATAGGGGTGAGGATAGGATATGTGTTGTTGGTGACTGTTCGCTTAGAACAGCTCAAGAAAAGGATATTTCATTAATTCAGATGTATGATTATTTTGGGAATAAAGTAAATGAAGTTAATGTCCCTTTTGATTTGTTAATTAATAGAAATAGTTTTTTTGCTATTGATAATGATCAAGACTCAAAAATATTTATTGGTTCTTATTATGGAGGACTGCTGAAATATAATTCTGAATTGGTTTATGAAGGGAAATTTTTTCCTGGAGGTCTTGATAAACCTATTTATAGTTTTGTGGGTGATATTGATAATGACGGGAAAAATGAAATATTTTTTCAAAGCAAAGGGTTTAAAGAAAATGTATTTGTTAAAGAAGATTTTTCTGACCCTGTTTTTTTTAAAATGCCAGAACCGTATTCTTCTTACAGGGATAGCAGGATAGTCAGAAATATATATGAGAATATACGCGGAACATCTGCTTTTAAAGAGTTTGGATCTAAAAAGGTAATACCTGAAAATGTTGTGATTTCTTTTAAAGGCTTAACTTGTTTTATTAATTATCACAGGGATAAACACGTGTGGGTAAAATATTTTTATGTATTGGGTGTTTTCTTGGTTGTTTTTCTTCTTATATGGTGGATAAGGTATTTTGTGACTAAAAGTGTTGAGGAAAAATATGTTATCGAAAATACTATTGCCCAGCTGAAGTTTCAGAATGTTAGCAATCAGATGTCTCCCCATTTTACATTAAATGCCATGAATTCGATTGCTTCTTATATATATAAAGAAGACAGGGAAACTGCATACGATTATTTATGTAAACTTGCGAAGTTGGTTAGAAATTCATTGGTGGATGCAAATAAATTGGAGAGAACTCTTAAGGAAGAATTGGATTTTGTTGTCAGCTATCTTGAAATACAAAAGTTCAGGTTTAAAGACAGGTTCGATTATAAAATAAATGTCGATAACCCCTCTGCATATAATATCAAGGTTATGCCGTTTCTTCTTCAAACATTTGTTGAAAATTCAATGAAACATGGATTGAATGATTTGGGTTCTGGTGGGAAAATTATTGTTGATATTATTTCTTGGAATAATGGTGTGAAAATTATTGTGGAAGATAATGGAATTGGAAGAAAAGCTGCCGCAAAAAGTAAGTTTAAATCAACTGGCAAAGGAATAAAGTTAGTAAATGATTATATTAGTATAATTAATAAAAAAGATAAAAGAAATATGAGTATATCTATTATCGATCTTGAAGAAAACAGTAAACCAAAGGGAACAAGGGTGGAGATTTTCGTTGATAAGATTTAAAGGTGTTATTGTAATTAAATATCAGACTATGTCATTTTTTAGAACTGTAGTTGAGATTGAAGAGAATAATTGTAAAATAGGGTATGGAAATAAGATATTGTTTATTGGTTCTTGTTTCGCTGAAAATATTGGGAATAAATTGCTGCAGAGCAAATTTAACTCTTTGATAAATCCTTTTGGAATTGTTTATAACCCTGTCTCTGTCGCTAATACAATGTTGTCGATCATTGATAATAAGAGGTTTACGGAAGATGATCTGGTATATAATAATATGTGGCATAGTTTTTTCCACCATGGTAGATTCTCTCATGAGGATAAAGAAATTTGTCTGAAAAATATTAATGAGTCTTGTCTTAATTCAAATAACTTTCTTAAAAAAACCGATTTCCTTGTAATAACATTTGGTACATCGTGGGTGTATGAATATAAAAGTAGTGGTAAGATAGTATCAAATTGCCATAAATTACCTTCAAATAATTTTGTGCGCTATCGTCTGCCTGTTGACTATATTGTGGAATTGTACAATGATTTGATTCAAAAAGTGAGGGGTATTAATCCTGACATAAAGATTATCTTTACAGTAAGTCCGGTAAGGCATTGGAAAGATGGTGCTCATGGAAATCAATTGAGTAAAGCGGTCTTGCTCCTTTCTATCGATGGGATAATCAATAATAATAAGAATGTATGGTATTTCCCCTCATACGAACTGATAATGGACGATCTTCGGGATTACCGGTTCTACTCAAGGGATATGATTCACATATCGGATGAAGCAGTGGATTATATCTGGCAAAAATTTATAGATACTTTTATAGACAAGCAATCTCAATCAGTAATGGCTCAGATAGAAAAAATTAAAAAAGCTTTAGCTCACAGACCTTTCTCTGCCGATTCAAAGACTTATCTTGATTTTTTGGAAAATCAATTATATAAAATTTGTCAGTTGGAAAATAATTATCCTGAGATAAACTTTTTTGACGAAAAGAATTTTTTAAATGGTAAATTGAAAAAATAAATGGTTGTAGCGCAAGTTTTTATTTTTATCGGTGTCTTATATATAAAACGTATTTATAAATGATATCTGAGGCAGAAGTCATAATAAGTAATAAAGAACAAATTTTCAAAGAGATTGTTGGTAACTATAAAATTATGGTTACAAATACTTGTTATGGATTTGTGCATAGTATCGACGATGCTGAAGATCTTGCCCAGGATGTTTTTATTGAAGTATGGAAAAAAATTGATTTTTTTAGAGGCGAATCAAAAATATCTACTTGGATATATAGAATTGCTGTTAATAAATCTTTGAACTATTTACGTCAAAATAAAAAGAATGCTGTCGTTTGTGCATTGGAAACAATAAAAGATAGTTTATTTAATTATAGTTCTGATTTTAATACTGAAGATAATGAGGATCTTAGCGTTAAAATTAAAATTATACATAAGGCAATTGCAAAATTACCGGAAAGACAAAAATCTGCTTTTGTCCTTTTCCATTACGAGGGTCTGGATTATAAAGAAATAGCGGATATTACAAATTCAACGGTTTCCAGTGTGGAATCGTTGTTGTTTAGAGCGAGGATTAACTTGAAAAAATATTTAAAAGACTTTAACTTTAGTTATGAAAAATAATAATGCTAGTTTAATGAAATTCTATCGTCTTAATATTGTCTTATTGGCGATAAATATAGCCATTTTGGTTATATGGATAATGATATCTGCTTCATCTTCTGAGGATCCTAAATTAAAACTTAATTCAAATGAATTCTTAAAAAAGGAATTAAGTCTTGATCAGGTGCAATTCGATTCTATAAATAGACTAGATCAAATCAATTTTGAAAATTATCAGAGAATATTGCGGTTATTGTGTTCTAATAGGCGATTATTGTTAAAAGAATTATCGCAAAACACTCCGGATAAGGAGGCTATTAATAAACTTACATTGCGTATAGGACATCTTCATACTGCATTAAAAAGACAGACGGTAAACCATCTTCTAAATATTAAAAAGGTTTGTACACAGGACCAGCAAGAAAAATTACGAATACTTTTTGAGGAAATTCTTGAGGTTAATAACCAGTGTAAGTATTGCAAAGAGAAGTGTGAAAACTCAAAACTTAAATAAAATTTCTTTTTTTTCTAAAAAAACGCAAGTTTTTAATTCTGATGGTGTCATATAATAAAAATGTTGTTTATGGATAGCTTTAAAGAAATACAAAATATTATTAATAAGGATAAAATACAGAATATCGACGATTCTTTTTATTCAAGACTAAAACAAAGAATTATTGAATATGAAGGATGTGATACTTTTGTTTTCAAAATTAAGAGATTTCATATTTCATTTGGTATTGCTGCAGGGTTACTATTGGGGATTTTTATTGGAGGAATAGTTCAGCAACAGATTCGTGTGGATAAAAGGATGTCGCTAATGGAAGATGTTCTTGATAATTGTTGCCTAAATGAAATGCAGTACGAATCTGTGGAATACCACATATTAAACGAGTTGTAGGGATTTGTTTTTATTACATTATGTTTTAATGGTTGTTTGTTAACAATATTATGGTTGAAGATTTAGGGAAAACCATAATGTTGATCAGAATATTTTTACAATGTAAATCTAACGTCTAAATTACTTAAGAGTGAAAAAAACTACAAAATTATTATTAATCGTGTTGCTCTTGACAGGCTTTACCAATGTGTATGGTCAGTCAGGTAAGGTATCATTATCTGGTACTGTTTTAGATTCCAAAACACAGGAACCGTTGGAAATGGTTGTTGTAAGTATTAAAGAATTAAATCTTTGGACAACAACCGATAAAAATGGAAAATTTACTTTCAAGAAATTTTCTGCTGGTTCTTACACTATTTATTCTTCTTGCCTTGGATATGAAGATTATCTTAGAAAAGTTGAATTAAAAAGTAACATTGATTCTTTTAAGTTAATGCTAAAAAAACGAAGTCTGGCTTTGAAAGAGGTTGTTGTTACTGCCAAGGAAGGAAAAGGCAATGGAACAAGTTCTAAGATTGAAAAATCGGCTCTCGAACACATACAGCCAATGAGCTTGACCGATGTGATGCAGTTGGTGCCAGGACAAGTTTCCTTAAATCCGGATCTTGGAAAGGCTAATCAGATTTCTATTAGGGAAATATACGGCGAAAATGGACCGGATCAAATGGGTGCTTTAGGAACGGCTATTATTGTTAATGGTAGTCCTATGTCTAACGACGCAAACCTTCAATTGGTTAGTACTGCAAAATCCGGTACTGGATCTACTTTCGATTCTTCTGCTGGTGGGGGTATTGATTTGAGACAAATATCTACGGATAATATAGAATCTGTTGAAGTAATCAGGGGTATAGCTTCAGTTGAATATGGGGAAATGACTTCCGGGGCTGTTATCGTAAACACCAAGGCTGGTAAATCTCCTTTGAGGGCTAAGGTAAAAGTCGATGCAAACACTAAGCAGGTTTATGCTGGTAAGGGATTTCTTCTTGGTGGAAATAGAGGGGCTTTGAATTTCGATTTAGATTATACTAATTCATATAACGATATAAGAACTACTTCCAAGGGGTATAAAAGATTAACAGGCCAATTAGCTTATTCTAATGTCTTTTTTAAGGGAAATTGTCCTTTAAGTTTTAATTCTAAGCTTTCTCTGCATTCAACTTTAGATGAGCATAAGCAGGATAAAGATATGGTCAGGGAGGAAAAAGAAAGATCTAAAGATCAGGGGGCGTCATTGAATATTAATGGTAACTGGGCTTTAAATAAGCCTTGGATTACTAATATTAAATATAGTCTTAGTGCTAGCTACTCGCATCAGGAAAGTTATGTAAAGAGATTGCAATCGATTAACGGGGCCACTCCTGCTGCTACTGCACTTATTTCTGGGGAAAATCAGGGTAAGTACCTTGAAAATGGTTATTATAGCGAACTTAATATCGATGGAAAGCCAATAAACCTTTTTGGACAAATTACTGCGAATCTTGCCGGGAAATATGGTAATATATACAATAAATTCATGGTGGGCTGTGAATGGAGGACTAATGGTAACGATGGAGAAGGGCGTACTTTTGATATGAATACCCCTTATAGTCCTGGAAGTGTTAATGCACTTAGACCTCGTTCTTATAATGATATTCCTTTCCTTAATCAGTACTCAATTTTTGCTGAAGAAAAAATAAAATTGCCTATTGCGACTACTTCTTTGGATATCCAGGCTGGTATTAGGGTTAATAATCTGAGACCTAAAGGATTATTCGATACACGGTTTGAATTTACTTATGAGCCTAGATTGAATTTGAAATATCAAATACTAAATAGAAAGAATAATTCATTATTCGATGATTTAAGTATTAGGGCTGGTTATGGTATTAATGTGAAAAATCCTACCCTGATACATTTCTATCCTGATCAGGCTTATTTTGATAAGATAGGCTTTAACTATTATCATAACAGAGATACTAATCTTGTCGTTATGACAACAAAAGTTATTGACAATACAAGCAATCCTAAATTAAAGCCGGCTAAAAACACTAAAAAGGAACTGGGGTTAGATTTTAAAATAAATAAGGTTAGTGTTTCTTTAACTGGTTTTAAAGAAAAACTTAAGAATGGATTTAGCTTCGATGAGGTATATGATATAATGGAGTACAAAAAATATGATGATATCGCTTCTGTCGTGTATCCTGTATTTCAGAATGGTCAGATTATGATTGATGGTAGTCCTCATACGTATACCATGGATACTGTATTTAATAAATATACTACTCCTAAGAATAACTATACTCTAACAAAGGAAGGATTAGAATATTATATCGATTTTGGTAGGTTTGATGCTATAAGAACTTCTTTAATAGTTGATGGTGCTTATCTTAAAACTGAGAAAATTACCAAAGGAGATAACTTTTATTACCCTAATACATCTTGGGAAGGTAAGATATACCCATTTGTTGGTATCTATGCGGGTGGCGAAGGTGAAATTCGTAAGAGATTTAATACTAATTTTAGGTTTGTGACTCATGTCCCTGATGTAAAAATGGTGTTGTCTGTTACCGCTCAGGTTGTATGGATGGAAAAAATGCAGAAAACTTATGAAAATTCAAAAGGAGATGTTATTCCTTATATTATAGATGCTCAAGGTAATAGAATTACTGGTGATGAGGTTTATAATAATACTGAATATGGCAAGTTTGTTAATCCTATTGAATATATGGATAAAACAGGAAAGATTTATTCTTTTATGCAGCCTGATGAAAGTAATCCTATTTTTGATGCACTTATTAAAACTGATCAACCTAAATTATATATTGAAGAATCATATCCAACAACTCTTCAGGTTAATATGAGATTATCTAAAGAAATTGGGAATAATTTAAGTCTTTCTTTCTTTGCTAATAATGTGTTTAATCATAGGCCATTGGTTAAATTGGATAGATCCGATTCTTACATCAGAAGAAATTCTCCGTTTTATTTTGGAGCTGAACTGAAATTAAAGTTTTAACGCATAATTTGTATAAGTATGAATAAATATATATTGATTTTTTGTGCATCCATTCTTCTTGCGTTTAATAGTTGTATGGATGATGATACTAAAGAACATGGCTTATTAAATGTTAAATTAAACTTTCACGGTGAATTTGAAGATACTGATCCTGAAAACATTGATGTTTTATTAATTAATAGGATTTCTGGAAGAAAATTTTCTGTTAAAACAGATGAGAATGGTTTGGCTATATTCTCTGTTGAAGGTGGTATATATAATGTGACTTGTTCATATAATCTCGATAATTATAGTGTCTTTAATGGTAATATACAGGATATTGTGGTTACAGAAAAAACTAGTGGTGAAAGTATAGATATGGATATGACTTTCAGTACTCTGTCGCCTGTGATTTTTAAGGAAATCTATTATTCAGGAAGTAGAACTCCTGCAAATAAAACTTATTATGCCGATCAGTTTCATGAAATTTACAACAACTCTTCACAAGTTCAATATTTGGATGGATTATGCCTTGGTGTTTTGCAGCCTACTAGTTCTTCTCCAAGTAAATGGGTTACTGATGATGGAGAGTTAATGACTTCTTTACCTGTGAATTTTATGGCATGGCGAATTCCTGGAAATGGCACAGATTTCCCTTTACAACCAGGTGAAAGTATTGTTATTGCTCAGGATGGTATAAATCACAAGGAAGATCCTAGTGGAAATCCTAATTCTCCTGTAGATATGTCAAATGCGGATTGGGAAACATATTTCGATCTTTCTGGTAAAGATACTGATAGTCCTTCTGTTCCTAACTTGGAAATGATATGGACTAACTCAACTGCAATGACAGACTGGTTGCATTCAACAATGGGATCTGCGGTGATTTTATTTAAGATTCCGATTCCTTGGGAGGAGTTTGTTAATAATCCTGATAATTTAATGACTCAGCCGAGTTCGACTTCTTCTACAAAATATCTTATGATACCGAAAGACTATGTTATTGATGCTGTTGAATGTGTAAGAAGTGAAGCGAAAAACTATAAGCGCTTGCCTAATGACTTGGATGCTGGATATATTTTTTGCTCTGGGACATATGTCGGGGAAAGTATTCGTCGTAAAGTTAAAGAGATAAAGGATGGTATGGTTATCTATCAGGATTCTAATAATTCTACTGAAGACTTTATAGTAGTTACGACTCCAACTCCATGGGATCACCCTACTAGTGTTGATTAATTTATTTATAACTACACGAAAAAAAATTAGAAATATGTACAGTAAAAAATATATATATATTTTCAGTATCTGTCTGATGACATTTTTGTCCTTTAGTGTTATGGGCCAAGACAATGATATTGATAAGAAAAATTTCTCTGAGGATTTGCTTACAATTTATAATCCTTGGATAGCTACTCATAATTATTCAGGGCTTTATTTTTATGGTCAGGAAAAGATATCTGAAATTGTTGTGGGTTTTAACAATACTAACGGTGATTATGTCAGGAGTATGGATCCTGCTGATATTAATCAATTATCTATTGGTACATATAGTTTTCAGAAATATAAAAAAATGGGACTATATGGGAAATTTGAGTATATCAACTCTTATGAAGATAATGTAAAATGGTGTGACGTTATGAATCCGTATAATGGGAATCCTTTTATTTTGGGTGACGATGTTGGGGGAGACTTTCATAAAGAGTTTTTTCATCTGGCAGGTGGAATTTCATCTGCTCTTTTCGGAGATAGTTTTATTTGGGGCGTTGGTGTTGACTATTTAAGTGGAACAGGTGGAAAGGATAATGATCCACGTCCTTTGAATAAAATTATGAAGGCTGAAATTAAACCAGGCATATTGTTTGATTTTAATGATATTCGTTTAGGTTTTAATTTTGATTACTCATATGCCAAAGAAGAAGTTGATATAAAGGCTTTTGTGGATAATGAAAATTATAAGATCTACAAATTCAGAGGTTTTGGGTTATATACTTTTGATGAGGTAACTGACTTCGATAGAAATTATTTCTCAAATAAGTATGGAGGGAATATGCAGGTTGGATTCAGTATTGGTGCCATTGAAAACATTACGGAATTGGGATTCTTTTATAAAAATGATGAGATTGAAGATGGGTCTAGCGTTATTAATGATTTTGCTCTTTTTGAAGAAGAAAATATTAGTATTGAATCAAACTTCATTTATAAAAATGACAATTTTATTCATAATCTTGTTTTAAGTGGCAAGTTTTACGATAGAATTGGTACCGTTAATGTTGAGAGAAAAGAGCTGGAGGGTTTTGTTAATGTATGGAAAAGATATGGTGAAAACAGGGATTACACTCAAAAGGTAAATAACCTTTCTCTTTATTATTCAATTTTTAATATGAAGTCAAAATATGTCCAGAATTGGAAGGCTGAAATTAAAGCAGAATATTTCGATCATAACTCAAAGTATAAATTTGACCCTGAAGTGCTGGAGGAAGATTTTCAGAATATGGATATAAATGCTGCTTTTACTAAAGATTTTACGATGGGTAAAAAATCAATGATTGCTATCAATCTCAATGGAGGTTATAGATTTAATCTTGATAATAAATTATATGTCCTTAATGATTCGAATAAGGATGCTCTGCTTATTGATGATATTTCTGAATTTATGGTAGAAAATATTGTTAAAACAGATAATGAATGGGCTACGAATGATGTTGTTCAGCTTGGTGGTTTTATTAAGTATGCGGTTGATACTAATTTTGGTAAAAGGTCAAATTCAACATACTTGAAATTGTCGGCAGATTATTCTACTGTAAATAGTGGAATGTTTGATGGGGAGAACAGAACTAATTTAACGGCTACTCTTGGTATAGTATTTTAATACAAGATATAGAAGGGAAACGATTATTCTAATATCCCGACTGAAGTAAATATTTTTACTTGAAAAATGTCGGGATATTAGATTAAAATGGGGGTGTATTGTACCTGGTTTTTTGAATTTAAATGATGAAATAGTTGTATTATGAAGAGTTTATATGTTGTATTTTTAATGTCAGTTTTATTTCTTACATCTTGTGTAAAGAAGGAATCACAAACTGGCTTTGCAATTGTTGTTGATAAGGAGACTTACAAACAGGCAAAATCTGAGATAGAGGCTTATGCCCAGGAACTGGAGTTAGAGGGATTAAAAACTTTTATTGTTGTCGATAAGTGGAATGTGCCTGATTCTATAAAAGCTAAATTGGTAACACTTTATCATTCTTCTACCCCTTTGGAAGGGGCGGTCTTTATTGGTGATATTCCTGTTCCTATGATTAGAGATGCACAGCATCTTAGTAGTGCCTTTAAAATGAATCAAGACAAATATAAGTGGAACCGGTCATCTGTCCCTTCAGATAGATTCTACGATGACTTTGATTTAAAATTTAAGTATCTTAAAAAAGATGAAAATAATCCATTGTATCACTATTATTCTTTACTTGCTGATTCCGAGCAAAAATTACAGCCGGAAATATATACGGGAAGAATTATAGTTCCTGCAAAGTTAGATAAGTATAAGCAAATTAAGGCCTACCTTAAAAAAGTAACTAAAGCACACAAAGAGATAAATAAAGTAGATAACTTGTTGTTTTTTGCAGGACATGGATACAATTCTGAATCAATGGTTGCCAGAATTGATGAAAAGGTTACCTTACTTCAGCAATTTCCTTCTTTAAATAAACAAAAGAATGGGGTGGAATTCATTGATTACTCTTTTAACGACAATATTAAGTTCAGATTGCTCTCAGAGTTAAAAAGAAATGATTTGGATATTGCTATTCTTCATCACCATGGTGGTCCGACTGCTGAATATCTTAATGGAATGCCGGAAAGTAGCGATGTTCAAACGTGTGTATCAAATATTCAATATTACCTTCGTTCAAAAGTAAGAACTGCAGAAAGCAGGAAAAAAGATGTAAATAAAACTATTGCCGGATATAGAAAAAGTCTTGGTGTTCCTAATTCATGGTTTAATGGCTGGGACAAAAACCAAAGTATAAAGGAAGATTCTATAATTAATGCTAATCTTGATATTTATGTTGAAGATCTCGATAATTATAAATCAAATGCAAGATTTATAATATTTGATGCTTGTTTCAATGGATCCTTTCATAGAAAAGATTATTTGGCTGGAAGATATGTTTTTAGTGAAGGGAGGACTGTTGTAGCAATGGCTAATAGTGTTAATACTATTCAGGATAAATGGCCGGACGAGATGCTGGGACTTTTAGACTGTGGTGCTAGAGTAGGTAGTATATTTAAATATGTTTGTTTTCTGGAAACTCATATTATTGGAGATCCTACATTTCAATTTACTCCTGGTTGTAATATGAATCTAAATAGAGATATTGTTTTAAAAAGAAATGATATTAATTATTGGAAGAGGTTGCTTGATAACAATTTGCCTGATGTGCAATGTCTTGCTTTAAGAATGTTGCATAATAATAACTATAAAGAAATAACAACTTTAGCTGCCAATAAATATTTCCAATCACCGTTTAATACTGTTAGGATGGAATGCTTGAAGATTCTTTCTTTCTATAACAACGATGATTTTATTAAGGTATTATGTGCCGCTTCTGAAGATTCTTATGAATTAATACGAAGATTTGCAGGGTATTTTATTGCCGATTGTGGAGATGAGCGCTGCATTCCTGCCTTAATAAAGGTGAATATTAAAAATAATAAGGCTAAAAGGATTAAATATGTATTCAGAGATGCTCTTGCATTTTTCAATAAGGATATGTTGATGAAAGAATTGAATAAACAGCTGGATTCTTCCCAATATTTTCTTAATAAGGAAGAATCAAGGGAGTCATTCTCTAAACTAATTGAAAGTCAAACTTTGTCGGCTGAAAGATGTACAAGGGAGATTTTATCTGAAGCTTCTTCTGTTAAAGATATAGGTTTAAGTATTAGAAATCTAAGAAATAAACCATTCCATCTTTATGCTAAAGATTATTGTCGATTTGTATTGGATACTAAAAATGATGATCTACGATTATTGATGATTGAGGCTTTGGGGTGGTTTACTCATTCCGTTAATAAGGATTGTATTATTGAAACTTGTGAAAAGGTGGTTGGTAATAAGGAGTTTCCTGAGGTGATAAGGCTCGAGGCTATTAAAACAATTAATAGACTCAAATTATAATAAAAAATGGAAATTTTGGAATTATCCTTATTTAGATCTCTTCATTAATATTTTAAATAATTAAACAGAAAAATATCTCATAGGTTTTAACGATTATTGATTTTTGAAAATAAATTAACAAAATAATAAATTAACATGAAAAAATTTAATGTCTGGAGGCTCTTGTTGCAGTTCTCCGTTCTGGGGTGGTTAGTATTTCTTATTATAAGGGTGTTGGTGGATAGCTCTTATTCGGTGGATTTTGAGGCTTATTGCCCTATGGGTGGATTGCAGGCTTTATCAAGCTACCTGGTTAGGGGGTCTCTTGCTTGTTCTATGACAAGTGTGCAAATTGTAATGGGATTAATGTTGTTTGTTGGGGTTGTATTGATTAGTAAGCTGTTTTGTGCTTTTATTTGTCCTCTTGGAACTATTATGGAATGGTTGGGAAAATTGGGGGATAAACTTCATGTGAGGGTTACTGTTAAAGGTATTGCTGATATGATTCTTCGTGTAATTAAGTATGTATTGCTATTTGTGACTTTTTATTTTACTGTCGGGGCAAGTGAGCTTTTCTGTAAAAATTACGATCCTTTCTTTGCTGCCGTTAGTGGCTATGGACACGATGTTACAACATGGATGGCTGTTACTTCTACTTTAATTGTAATCCTTGGGTCTGTATTTGTTCGTATGTTCTGGTGTAAATACATTTGTCCTCTTGGAGCTGTTTCCAACATATTTAAATTCTTAATTACTTTTGCGGCTGTCTTTGGTGTGTATTTCTTATTGATATATGCTGGACTGGAAATCTCTTGGTTATGGCCATTGGCTATTACTTGTATTTTGTCTTATGCATTTGAGGTTATTTATTTAAAAAGTAATTTATTTCCTGCTTTTAAAATTACAAGAGATGAGAATACTTGTATCGACTGTGGATTGTGTTCTAAAAAATGCCCTCAGGCTATAGATGTGGCTAGTCTTAAAGTGGTAAAGCATATTGACTGTAATCTTTGTGGTGAGTGTTTAACTGCTTGTCCTAAAGAGGGTGCTCTTACTATTAACAAGAGATTCAGGTCGGCAATGGTACCTGCTATAGTAACTGTTCTGCTTGTTGTTCTTGGTATTTATATTGGTTCTACTATGGAAGTGGCTACTATTGATGAGAAATGGGGTACTGAGCAGCAAATTGATAATGCTAAAGTTTTTGAAAAAGATGGATTGAAAAATATTAAGTGCTACGGTAGTTCTAAGGCTTTTGCGGCTAAAATGAAGAAGGTTAACGGTGTTCTTGGGGTGGCTACTTATGTGAAATCTCATACTGCAAAAATTTATTACGATCCGTCTTTGCTTAACGAAGAAATGATAATGAAAATAATATTTACTCCTTCTCAGCTGAAAATTGCTAATCCGCCTCGTGAGGTTGAAAATATTAAGAAGGTGGAACTTGGTGTTGAGAATCTTTTCGATAAGATGGATGTGAATTACCTAATGATGGTTTTCCGCCAGTACGAGGGGTATTATGGACTTATCTCTGAGTATGGATGTCCTGTTAAGATAACTCTTTTTATGGATGCTAATAAAAAGTTCGATAAGGATGAGTTAAAGAAAATTGTGGAGTCTGAAGAATATGTTTTTAAGGCCCATAATACTGAAAAACATATAGAACTTGATTTTGAATTGGTTTATGCTAAGGAGCTGGAAGGGGAAGTTGCTCGTCCTGTTTTCATGCAGGATTTCTTTAAAGGGTTCAAAAATGAATATAAGAAGATGCAGGAAAAATATAAGGACAATGTTCATGCTGTCTATGAGATTCCTTTTCCTTCTGCGGAAAAACCTATTATTTCAAGGAATTTCCCGTATTTTTCAAGTCACCTTTCTAGTATAGATGGTGTGTTGGCTTTTCAGATTGTATTGAAAGATGATGATTCTGTTGTAATGCAAATATCCTTCGCTAAAGATGTGATTGCTGAAGATGCTCTTTGGGAAAGAATTTCTTCTGATAAATGGCATATTACTTACAAAGATGGATCTGTAAAGGAGGAATCTCCTAAATTCGGTTTTAAGACTAAAGGTAAGGTTCTTGAAAACTCATAATGTTCTATAAAATATAATGTTATTATGCTTGTTTTGTGGATAAATACAATTGCTGTATTTAAATATATAGTGTAATATCAGATTGAAGGACTATATTAAGAATGTGCGGTGTCTATCCCGCATGTTCTTAAATTCAATAATATTAAAGTCCTTGATTTTAGAGTTGTTTTTATCTAATACTTAGAACTGCTCTAAAATCCGGGTAAGATAATTTACTGATTTTATTTCTATGTTAAATAAAATTATGTATATGCTTTTGTGCAATAATTTTGTAAGCTAAATGCTTTTGAATATGTAATAATGAATTGTGCATTATTTTAAATTAAAACTTATACTAAAACTAAAACTTAAATGAATAGAATAATAATATTACTGTTGCTGCTGTCTATAGGGCAATCCTCATTTGCCGATGAGGGAATGTGGCTGGTCAATTTACTTGGCAAACTGAAAGTAAATGAAATGCAGAGCAAGGGATTGAAACTTTCTGCTTCTGATATATACGATATTAATAATGCTTGTCTCAAAGATGCTGTAGTGGCTCTTGATCATGGTTGCTGTACGGGGGAAATTGTGTCTTCTAAGGGGCTTATGATGACTAATCATCACTGTGCCTTCGACGATATTCAGAAGCTTAGTACTGTCGAACACGATTATCTTAAAAACGGATTCTGGGCTAAGTCTCAGTCTGAAGAAATTCCAATCATGGGGAAATGTGTTTCCTTCCTTGAAAAAGTTGTTGATGTAACTGAAGAAGTCAAGAAAGAAATAGAATTTGAAACCAAAAAAGGGGGAAATAATTCTTTTATGATGAGAAGAATTTTTCATCGCATTGAAAAAAGATATAATAAAGATACCGATCTTGAACTCTCATGTTCCGGAATGTTCAGGGGGGTAAATTACTATTTGTATTATTACAAAACATATAATGATGTCCGTCTTGTTGGGGCTCCTCCTTCTTCTATTGGTGCTTTCGGGGGGGATACAGACAACTGGATGTGGCCTCAGCATAAAGGTGATTTTGCTATATATAGAATATATGGGAATAAGAATGGTGAGCCTGCTAATTATTCTCCCAATAATGTTCCTATTAAACCAAAATATGTTTTGCCTGTTTCTATTAAAGGGGTGAAGGAAGGCGATTTTAGTATGGTTATGGGGTATCCTGGCTCGACTAAGCGTTATATGTCTTCTTTTGGTGTTGAACATAAACTTAAGTACGACAATATCCCTACTATTAAAACTCGTGAGGCTAAGCTTGATGTTCTCAAAAAAGAAATGAATAAAAGCGATGAGGTAAGAATTAAATACGCATCGAAGGCTTTTGGTAGTAGTAATGTGTATAAATTTCTGATTGGCGAGAATAAGTATACTAAAAAATACGATGTAGTTAATAAGAAGCGTCAACAGGAAGCTCAGTTAATAAAATGGATTAATGCCAATGCTGAAAGAAAAGCAGAGTATGGGGATGTGCTTAAAAACCTTCAGGCTTGCTATGAAAATCTTGAGAAATATGATGCTACTTTAAATTACTTTAAGGAGGCTATTATTGGTGGTTCTGATATTATGCTTATGGCAATGAGGTTAAAAGGATTGAATACTTGTCTTCTTAAAGATAAATCAGATAAAACATGTTCTGCAAAAAATAAATGCTGTTGCTTAAAACGATCTTCTGAAGTCTTTTTTAAGGATTACGATGTTAATGTGGATAAAAAAGTATTTCAGGCTCTTATTAAAGTATATGTGGATAATGCAGTAGGGGAAGGACAGTCGGAATATTTGAATAAGATGCTTAAGAAATTTAACGGTAACTACGCTGATTTAGCCGAATATGTGTACTCTAAATCTTTTATGACTACTGAGGAAAGTCTTTATAACTTCCTGGATAATGCAAGTCTTAAAAAATTGGAAAAAGATCCTGCCTATATTATATGTATCAGCATATTGGACAAAATATACGAAATACGTGAAAAGACTCATAAAACTGAGCAATCTCTTGGTGAATACAAAACCAAGTATGTGAAGGCTTTGGTTGAAATGCAGACTGATCAGGAGTTGTATCCCGATGCTAATTCTACAATGAGATTAACTTATGGAACTGTGGGGGGGTATTCTTCTGCCGATGCAGTGATGTACGATTATAAAACTCAGATAATAGGATATTTGCAAAAGGAAGATAATAATAATAGTGAGTTTTTTGTTTCTGAAAGATTGAAAAAACTTATTAAGGAGAATGATTTTGGCAGATATGCTGATGATGGAATGCTTAATACTTGTTTTGTAACAAATACTGATATTACTGGTGGAAACTCGGGAAGCCCTGTGTTAAACGGTAATGGTGAATTAATAGGACTTGCCTTTGATGGGAATTGGGAGTCAATGGCTGGGGATCTGTATTTTCATCCTTCATATAATAAGACGGTATGTGTTGATGTTAGGTTTGTTTTATGGGTGATCGACAAATATGCTAATGCATCATATCTTATAGATGAAATGAATATTGTAAATTAAGGAAGATTTAATTGAGAAGATAATGCCCTTAATGGGGCTGCAGAATAAATAAGTATTGCGTATTAAAGTAATATTTAGGTCTTAGATTCATAAATAGGGTGTCCTTTAATAAAGGGCATCCTTTTTTTAAAAATTGTATTTTGTATCTTTTCATTATTATACTTAAGTTGTGCCACCTGTATGTATTGTGTTTTTTTCCTGTGTAATTGCAATCAATAATATATATAGTTGGTACAAAGAATTAGCGCAATATAGCTATATGAGATATGTGGTATGACTTTAATATCTCTATGTCATGACTCAATATCTCTATCTTGTGGCTATACCATCCCTATACCATCCCTATACCAAGGCTATACCAAGTCTCCTCTTTCTGGATACTTGGTGGATATTCTCTGGTTATTTTTGCGTGTATATATAGATAAAGTATGGGCAAAGGTGCCGTTGGAATGGGAGATGGACCGGAGTAATAATACCGTAATACTTCATGAAGGCCTGTATTATGGTATGTTCTTAGGAATAGTTAATTCATTTCAAAGTAGATTGCTATTTGTTTTATCTTTCTTAAATCTTCAGTTTAAATAGCTATTAATAATATTGGAACAGCACGAAAAATTATCTGATTCCAATTTGTTGGAAGGCTTTCTTTTCTTGACTCAATTTATTTGGTGTTTTAGCTTTAAAAAGATTCTCAGTTGATAAAACAAATAGGAATTCTCCGGAGGTTGTTTGAATTATTGGTACTATTATTGGGTTAAATCACTATTTTATTATCGAATAATGGAGGGTGTTATTGGCATAATTTTTTTTTGTCATGGACAAATTTAAAAGACCATAAAGAAAATTTAAAATTAATTATCCAAGGAATCAATGCATTAGTAAAAACTTTCAAAAAAAGTATTTATTATATTTGGAGACTTGGAAAAAATGCTCTTATTTTGCATCCGCTTTCGAGAGAGAGGGCAGTAGACAGAGAGGGAGAATAGAGGAGTTGAAATGTTGAGAATATCACTAAAGAGTAAGATAACAACAGTAATCAGATTTTACTTTTTTATGATATGAAATACTGAAAGACAAAAGCGAAAAACTTTTTGAAAAAAACTTCAGAAACATTTGGAGTGAAAAGAAAAAAGACATACTTTTGTCCCCGCTTTCAAACGATAATAGAGAGATAGAGAAGGTCAACGGACCGAAAAGAGAGGGAAGCAAAACTACTGACAAAGAGAAGGATTGAGTAGGAGAGATAAGTCAGCAATATAACGTTCTTTGATAATATTTAATAAGCACAAAAAACAAGGTAAGTGTAACCTGAGGATTTAGGAGATATTAATCTGTATAAGGAATAATATTTTAATTTTTTATTACAACGAAGAGTTTGATCCTGGCTCAGGATGAACGCTAGCGACAGGCCTAACACATGCAAGTCGAGGGGTAACAGATAAGAAGCTTGCTTCTTTGCTGACGACCGGCGCACGGGTGAGTAACGCGTATGCAACCTACCTCTTACAGAGGAATAGCCCGAAGAAATTCGGATTAATGCCTCATAGTTCTGAAAGATCGCATGGTTATTCAGATAAAGTTCCGGCGGTAAGAGATGGGCATGCGTTCCATTAGTTAGTTGGTAGAGTAACGGCCTACCAAGGCATCGATGGATAGGGGTTCTGAGAGGATAGTCCCCCACACTGGTACTGAGACACGGACCAGACTCCTACGGGAGGCAGCAGTGAGGAATATTGGTCAATGGGCGAAAGCCTGAACCAGCCATGTCGCGTGCAGGAAGACGGCCCTATGGGTTGTAAACTGCTTTTCTATAGGAAGAACTATATCTACGTGTAGGTATTTGCCTGTACTATAGGAATAAGCATCGGCTAACTCCGTGCCAGCAGCCGCGGTAATACGGAGGATGCGAGCGTTATCCGGATTCATTGGGTTTAAAGGGTGCGTAGGCGGCCTTTTAAGTCAGTGGTGAAATTTTGTAGCTCAACTACAAACGTGCCATTGAAACTGAAGGGCTTGAGTGCGGACGAGGAAGGCGGAATGTGTTATGTAGCGGTGAAATGCATAGATATAACACAGAACACCGATTGCGAAGGCAGCTTTCCAGACCGTAACTGACGCTGATGCACGAAAGCGTGGGTAGCGAACAGGATTAGATACCCTGGTAGTCCACGCCGTAAACGATGATCACTGGTTGTAGGCGATACACCGTCTGTGACTGAGCGAAAGTATTAAGTGATCCACCTGGGGAGTACGTCGGCAACGATGAAACTCAAAGGAATTGACGGGGGCCCGCACAAGCGGAGGAACATGTGGTTTAATTCGATGATACGCGAGGAACCTTACCTGGACTTAAATGTAGATTGCATAGAGTAGAGATATTCTTTCCCTTCGGGGCTATTTACAAGGTGCTGCATGGTTGTCGTCAGCTCGTGCCGTGAGGTGTCGGGTTAAGTCCCATAACGAGCGCAACCCCTATTGTTAGTTGCTAACAGGTAATGCTGAGGACTCTAGCGAGACTGCCACCGTAAGGTGCGAGGAAGGTGGGGATGACGTCAAATCAGCACGGCCCTTACGTCCAGGGCTACACACGTGTTACAATGGCAGGTACAGTGGGCAGCTACACAGCGATGTGATGCTAATCTCCAAAGCCTGTCACAGTTCGGATTGGAGTCTGCAACTCGACTCCATGAAGCTGGATTCGCTAGTAATCGCGCATCAGCCATGGCGCGGTGAATACGTTCCCGGGCCTTGTACACACCGCCCGTCAAGCCATGGAAGCTGGGGGTACCTAAAGTCCGTAACCGCAAGGATCGGCCTAGGGTAAAACTGGTAACTGGGGCTAAGTCGTAACAAGGTAGCCGTACCGGAAGGTGTGGCTGGAACACCTCCTTTCTGGAGCAGATTAATTATCTGCACTTATTTTGTCTTGTGCTTATTATTTATATATACAGTCCCTTAGCTCAGCTGGTTAGAGCGCTACACTGATAATGTAGAGGTCCGCAGTTCAAGTCTGCGAGGGACTACAAAACCAATAAAAATCATATGGGGGATT